>JAKUOA010000001.1 GCA_022451235.1 Candidatus Thalassarchaeum sp.
CACGAGGTACTTCTCACAGTTTGCCGCCTGATGGCACCGGTGGCTCCATTCATGCCAGATCAGATTCACCGAGACCTGACTGGAGTATCCGTACATCTTGCTGATTGGCCGGTTGGCTCGAAATTAGTAGATTCAACCCTACCACCTCAGGACTGGGCATTGGAGCAAGAGATGGCCTTGGTTCGAACGTTGGCAGAAACCGGACGTCGAATTCGGGTTGAAGCGGATCGTAGACAGCGACTACCATGCAAGTCTGGATGGATAGTTGGTGGCCCGGACATTTCACAATTCCATGATTTATTATCTGAAGAGTTGAATGTTGAATCACTGACTACGGAAGATGACCTCGAGCGCTTCCAAAGAATCGTTATCGAACCGAATAGAAAGTCACTTGGTGCAAAGTGCCGTCAAGATTTGCCCGCGGTTCTAGCATTACTCGCAGAAGCAGATCCTGAGAACCTACTACTCGAAATTGACGCAGGAATCTGTATCCTTGAAGGATATGACATAACAATGGAAGACATAGAAATTCGGAGAGTCGAACAAGAAGGTTATGCTGCAGCAACAATCTCTGACGAGGAAATAGGAGATGTCTCTTTAGTACTCGACATGGTTTTGGACCAAGACTTGCTATCCAAAGGTCTAGCTCGTGATATTATTCGTAGGGTACAATCAAAGCGTAAGGACCTCGATCTTGATGTTGAAGCCACAATTAATCTGTCCGTCTGGATTGATGGACTTGACTTGTCGGACTCCGACTGGGATCACCTTCAATCTGAAGTCAGAGCGGGTTCAGCAAGCCTGAACCAAGGCATTGCAAAGGGAGACAACTTCGAAGTGGATGGTGTCTCGGTGACCTTTGATGTAGAATCTTAGATTCAAATCGCTATTGAAGGGCCATATTTAGCTGGCAAAAGTAACTCTAGGCCGAACAATGGGTCGGGGTCTGTTGAATCATGATAAGCGATAAATGAACCACCATCTGGTAGAATTCCCATACTCGCAAAGTCAAACCGAATGTCATTTCCTGCACCAGATGTTGAATCTAGGTCGCCTTGACCAAGATAGGTCATTGAATCGGGTTCAAGAGATTCCGAGAAGCCTCTAACATGCCAGGCAACATCAACATCTGGACCTTCTGCACTCTGGTATCTGATATTTACAACCATTAAATCGTGAACTCCACTTGAATGCCATTCCCATTCTTCAATTTCAGTGGCGACTCCGCTTATGTTGTAATTCTGCAAATCCCAAGTTTCTCCACCATCCCAGGACATGTAGTGTGTAATCCCAACACCGTCTGACAACCCGCCAAAGCAATGTAGAGCCGATGAAGAATCAAAAGCACAGTACTGAGTAGGAAGTGATGAACCATTCAGTGTTGTAGCAGACCACCAATTTAGAGAAGTGTCGACGAATGCGTCGGTTCCATCGGTGAAGTAGTCGGGAAAATATAACCCGCCTGAAGGCACGGGAAACGCTCGCATCTCTTTATGCGGTTTTGTGAAATCCCATTCGGGACCCAATCCTTCCGCAGTTAAATCCACCTCGATTGAATCGAGGTTAGCGTCTCTATCGGGGAAATCAAAGTAATCATAATTCAATCCATCAGTGGAAATCTGACCGCCGAGATTTGCAACTTGATGCCAGAAATTTGAGATTACCAAAGTTGCATATTCACCATTACCATAGATTCCACCATTAATTGGGCCTACGATCTCAACCTGCCAAGAGCGATCATAGAATGGTTCGGGAGTGCGATTGAAACACCAACTCCATTCCTCGTCATCTGCATCGTACAGAAAAGCATAGAATTGGTCGGCCCCACTACTACTTGGATATGGGAACCAACCCATGGATATCAAATCTCCATTCGTAGCCTGAACGATACTACCTTCGCCAAGACCTTCTTGCCCCGGAACTGTTGGCTTCGGCTCCCTACATCCTATCTGAGATAGTACACTTGGGCGATATTCCTGCCAAGTGTGCCCTCTATCTTCTGACCAGGTTGGATACTCGCCACCAAAATTGAGAATCCAGCCTTCTTTGGTAGCCGCAAGATAGTGTTCACAGCAATTACCCCCTTCTTCATTTCCGAAGACCGCCCAACTAGAATTACCCCAAGACTGATTACTAAATGGTGAGCTTACTTCGAAGTATCTAGCATCCGAATGACCCATTGGATCATCGACGTAAATCATGTCTTTATCCCAGTCTGGGATTGAATCACTAGGGCTAGAAGAAGACCCACTGGAAAGACATCCGGCGAAGGACATGGTGATGACCATTAGGGCCGCACAGGCCACTCTTCCGCTACCCTGCATGACTAACGCTAGTACTTTGCACTCGGTCAGTATTTCGGTGCTTCGCTTTCTCGATATGAAAGATTCTGATGTAAAATTGGCAAATCAAATGCTTGAACTAATCGGGGTTGGATTGAAGGGGAGTATTGACTCGTGTACTATTCGATGCGTAGAGCACTAGCCTTGGCCCTGCTGATGTTAATGATGACGATTACACCGATGCCTGCTTCGGCACAGGGCACTGGAAATTCAATTGTAATCAATGAAATTCTAGTATCTGTTAACAATGCAAACTACGGAGGAACTGACTGGAATGGGGATGGTTCGATGGGTTCGTACAGCGATCAGTATGTTGAGTTGTACAACCCAACATCAGAAGCAATAGATATTGGCGGATGGTACCTAGACGATATTGCAGATGGAGGTTCACCTGCTTGCAGTATCAAGTGGAATACAATTCTTGAACCGGGCGGCTATATCACATTCTTTCGATCTTGGACACAAATTGAATTCGACTATTGGGATGGAGACACAATTAGAATACTCGATGGTAATATGAATGAAATCGATGCTGTGAGTTACCAAGGAGAAGACTCCGATTGGGATATCCCGTACGGATACGATTCAACTGGAAATTGGACGAAACTTTCGGATGGTGCTCCAACTCCAGGAGGACTTAATGATCAGGAATGGGTAGGTGTAGCAAACGTAGTGCAAGGTAACTGCTACCCTCCTCAAGATCATATCCATAGAGGCGAATATATCCTAGAAGGTCGAGTTGTTACAATGGAATCGCAAAATTCTGTCATCGATGATGGTCGTATTCTCGTAATCGATGGAATGATTGAGGCTGTTTGGAGTGCCTCTGAGTCAACTCCATCGGCTGCAGAGGGAGTTGTATCAATTCCTACCAGTGGAACAATATATCCGGGTTTCATCGACCCACATAATCATGCGAAATACAACATAATTCCACTATGGGATCACGGAACAGATGGCTGGGATAATCGCTACCAATGGCAGGCTGAGGATTCATACAGAGATGCGAAGGAAGTTGGTTGCTCCCTAACCGATCCTACTGCACAAAGATTTGCGGAATTAAGGGCAATCGCGGGGGGAAATACTGCACTACAGGGAAGTTCTACATCCTATACTGACACATTCGAAACAATGCTTGCAAGAAATATAGAACTCTACAATTTTGGCAAGGATTACATACACACAAAGGTCTCAGAATTATCTTCTGATTATCAAGGAAATCATATCAAAGACGGAAACGCATCCGGTGAATTAGATGCTTGGTTCTTACACCTAGCAGAAGGAATTGATGAATCCAGTAGAGCAGAATTCGATATCTTGGTGCAAAATGATTTACTCGTTGGAGAATTGGTTGTGATTCATGGAACTGGATTAACCCAAGCAGAATTCGACGCACTCGGAAATGTAGGAGGAAGTCTCGCTTGGTCGCCTACTTCTAACCTAATTCTTTACGGAGAAACTACGGATATTGCAACTGCTAAAGCTGAAGGTGTGAACATAATGATTGGACCCGATTGGGCCCCTTCAGGTTCGAAGAGTTCGATGCACGAATTGAAGACTGCAGATTGGTGGGATCAGAACGTACTTGGAGATATTTTCACCGATTATGAATTGGTTCAAACGATTACTACCAATATTGTAGATGCGATTGGTTGGGCTGATTTTACGGGTCGAATTCAACCAGGCCTTGCCGCTGATCTTGTTGTCCTCGATACCTTCCATGCCGACCCTTACCGTAACGTAGTAGAGGCAATCGATCCTGATGTACGTCTTGTCGTAGTAGGAGGACTAGCCGTATTCGGTGATGTCGACATAATGCAAGCCATGGACGATGAAATTCAGATTATCCAAGGAGAGGGATTCACCAAGGCCGCTGACATAACCTACGATGGAGTTCCTGAGGCAACACAAACTGTGGATGAGCTAATGGCTTTCTTAGCAAATTGTAACCAAGGTGCACAAGTCCCCCTAGAGTATCTATTCACTCTCGGAGATGAGAGATACTTCGATGTCCTGAACCGTTCACAGACTTTCCAAAATGGAAGAAGTATTGACCTATGGTCTGAATATTATGATATTGATTTAGATGAAGATGGCCACAGAGTAGGAGGTACTGTTGGAGGGGCAAATCCCATCAACACAACAATCGAACCGAATAACGGCGGTAATGGAAATAATGGAGCCGCAACTGTTCCAGAACCTGATTTGCCAAACGTGTTCGCAACATATGGGCCTAGAGGAGCGACTCTTTCTCATCCTACGACTATAGATGAAGGAATACATCTCGAAAGTTGTATCTCTGATAACGGACAAACAACGCCCGAGGACAAAGAATTACTCTGTGGTTCGATATTAGTTGTTATGCAACCTACCGATGATTGTATTGAATTGGAAGGATGGTACTGTCAATTAGAGGTAGGGGATGCTTTTGCAGTACCTAGTAAGCTGTGTGAAGACACTGGCTCTTTGCCTACTGATGTGACTTGCAGGGATGCTTGGTCATACTTGGATATAGAGGAGGAGACTGAACCTGAACCAGAGCCAGACTTACCAGAAAGCGAAGAAGACTCACTATTGGAAGGGCCATTGTATTGGGTCGCAGTGATTTCATTGATTGGGCTTCTAGTCGCTTCGATTGTGACTATCAATCAGAACCTTCGAAGTTCAGATGAAGATGAATGATTAAGCTAATCGCCAAGTTGGCCCATCAGGGCCATCTTCGACAATAACATCCATCGAAGTGAGTTCGTCACGAATCTCATCTGCGCGATTCCAGTCCTTTGATTGTCTGGCAATTTCCCTTTCGTTCAGTAGAGCCTCTACTTTATCGGTAACCTTGGCTCTAGCAGAGTCTGCCCTAGCTCGTCCTGCTAACATCTCTTCTGAACTTGGTAGAAGTCCCAAAACTTCACCTGCATAATGCTCTAACCAAGTTGCAATATCTCTGCCTGAATATTGAGAAACAACCTCTTGAATCGCAATAATAGCAGCTCTAGAATTGAAGTCGTCATTCATTGCATCCGTGATACGTTGACTGGCTTCAGATAGGTCTGTACCTGAATCTGAATCTGAAGAAAGAGATACGCCGTATGCTTCAATCAACCTCTCGTAATTCATTCTGGCATCCTCTAAGAATTCTGGAGATAAGTCAATTGGATTTCGATATGGGATACTCAGTAATGCATAGCGAAGAGCAAGTGGAGTGTAGTTCTCGAAGGCTTCTCTAACCGTCCAAAAGTTACCCAAACTCTTACTCATCTTTTCACCATCGACATTTACAAAGCCGTTATGCATCCAATATCCTACAACCGGCTCACATCCTGTACAACACTCGGATTGGAAAATCTCAGCCTCGTGATGAGGGAATCTAAGGTCATGTCCACCACCATGTATGTCGAATTGTTCTCCAAAGTGATTGAGGGACATGGCTGAACACTCAATGTGCCAACCAGGTCTACCATCTCCCCATGGGCTCTCCCAAAATGGTTCACCTGGCTTTGCTAGCTTCCAAAGGGCGAAGTCACGATGATCTCTCTTACCTGAGCCGGTGTCTGTAACCCTACCTCCTGCACCTGCTCTGACCATCTCTAGGGTTTGACCAGTTAATTGTCCATATTTTTCGGGTGCTGTGTCTATCTCAAAGTATACGCCATCGCCGCCAACATAGGCGTGTCCCTTTTCTTGTAACTTAGAAATCATATCGATGATTTCTGATATGGTCTCAGTCACTCTGGGGTAGTGGTCAGCCCTAAGGACGTTCATCGCATCCATTACTTCGAAATAATCATCGATATTTCTATTAGAAACCACAGAAAAATCAACACCCTCTGATTCGGAAATATTGAGTATCTTATCATCTATATCTGTGAAGTTCTGAACATAATCAACCTCGTAGCCACTGGCTTCTAGCCAACGGTGCACTAGGTCGAAGGCCAAGTAGCAGCGAGCATGCCCTAGATGACTAGGAGAGTATGGTGTAATCCCACAGACATACATGCTAACTCTACCCTCGTTAAGGGGCGAGAATTCTCTCTTCTCGCGAGTACGTGTGTCATAGACCCTGAGAGTCATTCTGATTGCTCTGCGTGGCTTATCGGTCAAGAACCTCGCGCCGCTTCCACAAGCGCGCGATACAATCCGATATGTCCAATGCGCTCTGGGTGCCATTGAACTCCTATGCAAAATGTCTTGTCAGTTCGCTCTACACCCTCAATCAATTTATCATGTACTGAATAGGCACTGATTTGCAAACTTCCTGGATCAGATATTCCTTGATGATGAGTAGAGTTTACAATAACTTCGTCACCCATTATTGCATTTAGACGACTGCCGCCAATAATCGACACCCCATGTTCAGTCACCTCTCCATCCCAGCCCCCATGCTCCTCAAATCCAAGGGTTTCGGGCAGATGTTGGTGCATTGAACCACCGTGGATTACACACATCAATTGCATCCCTCTACAAATCCCTAGAAGTGGTATGTCTCTTTCTATTGCGGCTCTGATTAACGATGCCTCAGAATCGTCTTGGTCGGGATGGGCGAGGTAAATGTGTTCCCCAGGTTCCTGCCCATACAAGGAAGGATGAATGTCAGGGCCTCCCGCTACGACTAATCCATCAAGAAAATCTAGGTTTGAAGTGCAACAACCAGGTGGTAAAAGAATTGGTTGTCCGCCTGCTTCTTCGATAGCGTTAGTGTATGTTGAGGGAAGGATTACAGCTTCGATATTCCAAGGGCCGAAAGTAGAGTCTCTTTTACAGGCAGTAACCCCGATTATAGGAGATGACAAACTATCACTCCGCTTCTCTAGCAAGACGAGCAGCGCGGAATGACATAATGCCACAAACCATGAATGTCACCCCAACTAAAATTAGGATAATGTGAGAGGAAATTGCAAGATTAGACATATCTGAAAAATCAGCAAAAACTCTCGCGCCCCCAAGCACCATCAATAGTGCCAGCACCATTGATGCGTGCATCAGGTGATGACGCATGTCTGGGATCTTTTCGGATAAGATTCCGAGAATCATCAAAGGAGCACCCATGAATGAAGGAATCATTGCTGTAATAGAGGATTGGCCCGATATTATGTATGCCGCGATACCCCACAAAACAAGTATTGCTCCTTCGTAAATTGCGATTCTTGGAATGGTCAAGCCTGAGACTGTGAACTCATCACTCATGGTTACTCGTGCATTCGGTGCTATTTATGCATCACTCAGGAGCATTTGCGGCAGCAGCAGCTTGAATCTCTTCGTCTCTGGCGACTATTTGTTCCCAAAGAATCTCGGCTACGTCTTTGACATCCATTTCAGCACCAACTGAATCTAATCCATCTTTGACCATGATTGAACAGAAGGGGCATCCAACAGCAACCGTATCACAACCAGTCTCAGCAATTTCTTTCGCTCGAATTTGATTGACGCGCTTGTCGGCATCTTCCTCCATCCACATTTGAGCGCCTCCCGCTCCACAACAGAATGAGTCGGTTCCATGCCTCTCAACTTCCTTATCGACTCCACCAATAATGTCTCTAGGTTCGTCGACAATACCTCCTATTCGACCAAGGTAACAGGGGTCATGGAAAGTGACTGATTCTTCAGTTGATACATCTGGAAGTTTTCCTTCCTCTTGTAATTTAGCAAGTATTTCAGAGTGGTGGAATACCTCTAATTCGGCACCACCATAGTCTGCGTATTCCTTCCCTAAAGTATGGAAACAATGAGGACAAGAAGCGACTATTCTCTTTACTCCTAATTCTTGGAAAGTCGTCATATTGGTCTCTGCAAGCATTTGGAATAGGTATTCATTGCCTGCTCGACGAGCAGGATCGCCGGAGCATCCTTCTTGCATTCCAAGTATTCCAACATCCAATCCGGCTTCCTTTAGCAATCCAATAGTCGCTCTAGCTACTTTCTGATTCCTCTCGTCAAAACTCGCGGCGCAACCTACGAAGTAGATGTATTCCGCCGGTTCACCGATTTTGATGTCAAGTCCTTCTGCCCAGTTGCCACGCTCGTGCATACCGAATCCGTATGGATTTGAAGCAGACTCAAGGTTACCCATTGCGACATTCAATTCCTCTGGATATTCCATCGTCTCCATCATTGCATTTCGACGCAGATCTGTGAGTTTGGGGACGTGCTCGATGTACACAGGACAAGCATCAACACAGGCATGACAGGTAGTACATGCCCAAACTGCGTCTGCACTCATACGGTCGAGAATACTCTCATCCGGAGTTTCGCCCTTCAGTAGAATTGGAGCGTGATCATTTGCATAATCACGTACATCATGAACAATTTGCATTGGGTTCAATGCCTTCCCCGATTCATAGGCTGGACAAACGTCTTGGCATCGTGCACAAGTAGTACAAGCCCAACCATCAATCAACTGCCTCCATGAGAATTGTTCGTAACTCGCAACTCCAAATGCCTCAATGTCCAAGTCTTCCAAGGGAACAGCTTGGCCGCTGTCATTCACTGCTAGCGGCTGCATCTTGGCCATTGGCTCCGTATCGTAGAAGAAGACGTTAGGGAATGCCATAACCAAGTGCATGTGCTTAGACATTGGAATTAGTACAAAGAATGTACAAATCGCTAACATATGAGCCCAATAGGCTACAACTACCTGCCCTTCTGTGACGCCTTGTTCAGCAAACCAATAACCTAATGGCTCCCAGGTCGAAGAGGGTGATTCGCCAGATTCTACGACGAAAGAAGTAGTTGTAATTGTCATGATTAGGAAGAGAATGAAGTTACCTTCCAATTGCGATTTACCCTTTAGTTTCTCAGGAGTGAATACAACCCTGCGCGTAAGTGCTGCGACACATCCTATTAGAGCGATTGTGTAACCAAGTTCTACTATTCCATTCCAAGGCCCTACAAGGGCACTAGGTAATACTTCACCAGAGAACCAATTTGCAGTGGCCAAGTCAAACATGTCGGTTGAGAGCATCAAAAAGCCCCAAAACATCAGCACATGCATAATTCCAATAACTCTGTCTTCGAGTACTCTTTTCTGACCCAGCCAGCCGGTGATGACTTCCATGACTCTCTTTCCCCATGAGTCAAAGCGATCGTCGCTGGAGCCAATCATTACCAGCCGAATTGCCAATTGTACTTGGTATAGGAAGAAGCCTATGGATAGCCCTCCTATCACTAGGAGAATCATCCACCCATCCAGTGAACCATAGGTCTGAAGAAGTGGGTGCTCCATCATGAATCACCTGCAGGCCTTAGGCCTGAATGGTACTCCCAAGTGTGGCCGGGCCTTCAATCAACCGCTTGCTGATTACAACACGAGCCATCTCCCCAACCCTCATTTCCCGAACACCCTAGCGAAAGACATGGTGAGGGCCTTCGCACCAGGAAAGTGCATCCTTTTCGGGGAGCACGCGGTAGTCTATGGTCATCCCGCGGTTGCTGTTGCCATCGACGCAGGAGTCGAGATAGAATTGTCTGAATCAGACTCATGGACGATTGAAGGTATGCCTTTTGAGAGTGAGAAACATCCTCACATTTCACATATCTTGAATGATGTTTTCGATTATGGTGGAAGTCCATTGAAAATTAAAATCGAAAGTGGGTTATTTTCAGCCGCTGGATTGGGATCTTCTGCTGCCCTATCGAATGCTATGGGGGCGGCTGTACTTCGAATCATGGATTCCAATGCAGAATTGGATTCGATAAAATTGGCTAGAATCGGGCATGCGGCCGAGGCAAAGGCTCAATCTGGTCGAGCAAGTCCTACAGATACAGCAACCAGTGCCTTGGGAGGATGTGTTGTTGTAGCCGGCAACCAAGTCAGAGGTACAAAGCACGTATTCGATGCGTCGATGGTTACACCTGAAGGTGAGAGAAAATGGTCCGTCTGCGAGGTAGAATTGCCTGTGGATTTGGATGCATGGTTGGTACTTGGATTCACAGGTATTGGTTCTCCGACAGGAGAGATGGTTGCTGGAGTTGCAAAATTGCTGGAAGAAGACTCCTCCAAGTACCAAGAAATGGATGCTATTGCAATGATAACTCAAGCAGGATTAACCGCTCTAGGTGCTGGAAATCTAGAGGCGGTAGGTATTGCAATGGATGCTTGCCATGAGAAATTGCAAAATATCGGTGTTAGTAGTCCTGAACTGGATTCTCTAGTGGAGGCGGTTCGCCCTCACTCTCTCGGAGCCAAATTGACGGGAGCTGGCGGAGGTGGGTGTATGGTAGCTCTTACACAGCACCCGCAGAGGGTTGCTGAAGCCATCGAAGTCGCTGGTGGTACACCATTGATTTCACGGCTTGGTGCTGACGGCGTCAGAATATTGTGATAAATAGGGTCACTAAGCCTAATCATTCGGCATTATCAGGCTTCTTTATCACGACGATTCTTTATAAGGAGTTCATAAGTGCGAGCCCCTATGAAGAGCGACGAAGAACGACTAACTGTCGTAAACGTGGTCGCCTCCACCCGAGTGGCGGAGGAACTTGACCTACCTGATATTGCCATCCAACTGAACTGCGAGTATGAACCAGAACAATTTCCTGGTGTCGTCTACCGTGTTGTAGATCCAAAACTCGCCATCCTAATGTTCCGCTCCGGCCGAGCGGTTTGTACAGGTGGAAAGAACAAGGATAACATCCACACTGGAATTGAGAGAATGATTGGTGACCTAAGGGCCGCTGGTATCGAAACATGGGAATTAGATGATGTAGAAATTGAGGTGCAAAATATGGTTGCAACTTATGCGCTACACTACCCAGAGGATTACTACGGAACCGCAAGAATGGATGATAACCACACCAAAGTCATCGACGTAGAAGGCGGAATTCGTGCTGCTACAGACGAAGAAGTAGAGGCAGAGGACCCACGAATCCGAGGAATTCGAGAAGGCGAACCACTAGCAACAATGCCACGTAGATTGAACCTGAATAATTTGACCTTCCACCTGCCTTTCGACAAGGTAGAATACGAACCAGAGCAGTTCCCAGGTCTAATTTACAGACTCGATTACCCTCGAGTAGTTTGTCTGATTTTCGGTTCCGGAAAGATGGTAATTACAGGTGCTCGAGACAAGTCAGAGATTCTTGAAGCTGTACAATTCATCCAAGATGAGTTAGCAGACTTGTTGTGAAAATAGCCAGAAGTTTACCCTTCAGATTGTCTAAACGTCTTTGGGTGAGATTCATGTGCAGACTACGTCTGCACATTTTCGTGTCTCGCATTAGATTTAGTGGATTCATCGTTGTCTTGATGTTGATTCTAGTACCTGCAATGGGTTTTATCGGAGAAGTTCAGCAAAACCCGAAACTGGCTGAAGAATTAGAAGAAAGTGACGTAAATCGTAATCCTGTAAGTCTTGTTGATGTTCCCGATTGGAGAATTGGAGATCGTTGGTATTACAGTGGCTTTCTGGATGTTCGAGACTTTGTTGCAGATAGTGGCGTAGCCACTAATGTAGAGACCTTGAATGGAAATCTCGATACTCAAGTTACCGATATCTATACTACAACTGTTGAGGGTGTTTCCACGCTGGTTTACAAGGTTGAATCAGAGGGTGAATATGAAGCACAAAATGTAGAATTATCCGGCTACGATGGTGACCTAATCATAGAGATAGATACTGTCGAAATAATCCGAGCCTCAGATTTGGCATCAATTGAACAAGAGGCAACAATAGACATTGATTTTGATTACCAAATTTGGTTTTGGACCTACACTATTCATGTGGCAGAATTAGTGGTGACCAACGAATATGACCCTGCTTTGGAGGGATATGATTTCCCAATTAGTGTTGGAGAGTATTGGGAAACCACTTACTCACAAGATACAACCTATAGTGGAAGTAGCGATTACGTAGATATTCCATCCGATACCAGCACATCCAATACCACATCATGGGAAGTTGTTTCACGAGGAAGTTCTGGCGTTACCTACAGCGGATGTGCTCAATCGTACAATATAACAACACGTAACTCTAATGGCGATGACACCGGCTACAAATGGTATTGTCCTGCGATTAGTAATGATATCAAAAGTTCAACAACAGAAAGTATAGGTTTCATCGCTACCCATGAGTTAAGCTGGTACCAAAAATCTACAAGAATCAACGAAATAGATGTTGATGTCGAATTCCAATTATCTCCTCTAGACATGCAAATTGACGCGACTGTAACAGTGACGGATAATACTGGGAACGCTGTATCAAACCAAAATGTAGAATTCCGTTTTGAGATAGATGGAGATATCAGGACTTTTACAACCGATTCCTATGGGCAGTTTATTGTTAATTTCAACACAGGAAATAGTCCGGATCAATCCGATGGAGGAAGTGAACATGGATCTCATGGAGTGATTGCTTGGATTGATGGTAATTTCCCCCAAGTTGGAACTACTACGGTAATTATTGATCAGAATGTCCACCCTGTGGATCTGATAGCAAATGCTGCGGGAGTGACCGTAGAGAGAACTAGGGGGGACAGAACAGTTAGCCTAAATCCAGCAATCGGATTTAACGCAGTTCCTGGAGATGTACTAACTTTCAGTGTACCAGTAGTAAACAGAGGCATACTAACTTCTCCAGAAACTGATCTACGAGTAACTGGTCCAGATGGAGTCCAATCCACAAGCTATGTTCCTGCATTGGGGAGTTTGGAAGAACAGCGTGTAGAATTGGATTGGGAAGTACCCGCTGGTCAACCGATAGGTTATTCCTCGTTAGAATTCATAGTCGATGAATTAGAAGCGATAACAAATGATGGAAATCGAAGCAATAATGTAGGTTTTTTTAGTCTCTATATTGGAAGATTACCAGTTGCAGAACTATCGATAAATTCTCCTCTGCAGACGTATGAAACTGCTACCCTTGATGCAATGAATTCAATCGACCCCGATGGTGGAATCGTCGAATGTGTGTTTGAGATTGAATCTACTTCTGGAAATATGGAAATTATACAAGATGATGATTGTATTCATGACTTTGTTTGGGAAGATGATGGGGAATATATGGTACGCTTGACGATTACAGATGGGGAGAGCGATACAGATACAATTGAGGAGACCTTTACGATCCTAAATCGCCCACCTGAAATTATTGTAGAGGCTTCAGCATATTCTATCCCAGTTCTTTCCTCTGTGACATTCGAAGTCACCCATCGTGAAGATATGGATACGAATAATCCAATCTCCCCTGTCGATATATCTTGGCAGACCGCTTGTGAGGAAGGTAGTACGGTTAGCGCCAGATGCACAGTAACTCCAACTCAAGAAGGAAATTATACAATCGAGGTAATTGCATTGGATGATGATGGAGCTACTGTTACCGAAGAATTAACCGTAGAAGTTACGAATATCGCCCCGTCAGAGTTAGAGGCAGAGATTTGGCTTTCAAGTACTAGATTAACTCCAGACTCCAGAGGAGTTTACACAATTAACGAAGGTGATTTGATTGAGATTAGAGGCTCTGCATCGGACTCACCAAATGATATTGAAGATTTATTCCACCTATGGTCACCAGACGCTGAACACCATCCCGAGATAAAGTTAGAAAGTATTGGACAAAATTCGATTATTGAGCATACATATACCACCTCAGGATTACATCTAGCGACACTCGAAGTCACTGACGATGATGGTGCTAGTTCTGAAACTTTAGTTGTAGCAATTGAGGTTGTTAATATCGCTCCAAAGATAGACCCTATTAGTACCCCACTACCAGCTCCAGAAGATGGAGAAATCACCATCACTGCCAGTGTTTGGGACACAGTAGGAGATATAGAAACTCTAGTCAATTGTTTCGATCTTAATCCAGAAGAGAATAGCGATGAAATAGGAGATTCAACCGATGACTGCGATTTCGAGGGAAATCGATTTATTGGTTCATGGCCAGATGCACAACAGGCACCATCGACCATAATTTTCCACACCACTGATGATGATGGAGAAACCGCATCTGTAGAGATTCCAATAAGTATCAACAACGTAAAGCCGGATGCATATGCGATGGTGAGCAACCAAAATCCAACAATAGGAGATTTTGTAGTTCTAAGTGCTAACCTAACAACCGACTCAAGTTATGACCTTGAAACTCTGAGATATGTATGGGATTTGGATGTAACAACCGACAGTGACGGAAATGGTAATCCCTCAGATGATGAGGATTACATAGGACAGTGGTTTGCGTGGGAAACCGATAAATCTGGAACAATATCTGTGAAACTAACCGTGACAGATGAGGAACTCTCTGATTCAATGCTAATTACCTTGAATATCGAAGAAGCACCTTTTAGCTTTGGAGACTTAGTTTCTTCACCAATCGTGATTATTGTAATTCTGNTAATTTTGGCCGGCGGTGGAGGCTTTGCATATGTGCAGATGCGTAAACCCGACGATTTAGTACAAGCACCTGCAGAGGTAAAGCGAGGTCGTAAAGTGTCCATGGATGATGCCTTTGACGACCCTGAATTTGACCCTTTCAGTGAGAACAAGGCCAAGAGACGAGTGCAAGAACAAAAAAGAAACGATGAGGGCGAATTGATGGAATCAAAAGAGAAGACGGGGCCTAAAGTTCCTGAGTCAATTGTATCCGAAGAAGTACCCGTGATTCAGATGAGTGAGCTCGACGAAGAGTACGAACAAGCAAGGTCTTCAGAAGTGGTTAATGATGAGGTGTTCAATGACTTGTTGGATGACTCTGAGTCTTCTAGCGAAGAAGAGTGACCGCTGTCGTCAAGACTCTCAATAACCGTTCTTTGTTGCTCGTTTTTAGCGAAGCACTCATTGAGGAAGAGGAACTCCAATAGCCGTGGTTAATCTATTCAGATTACTTGGCTTACCCGACCCCTCTAAGTCGGTCGAATCGGTTAAGAGGTCGCCTCGATCAGCCGATCCAGGCCCTCAGGACAACGATTCATTCCACGATTTGGGTAAGGAAATATGGGCAGAGAGGACTCAAAAATTGATTGGCGAAGCTGAACGTTTTGTTCACTACATTAAACCCGATGATTTACATCGATTGAATCTAGACGGAATGGGCCATAATTTAGCACAGGGGAATCTTGTGATTGTCGATCTTGGCTCACTTACTCATATGCCTAGTCAACAAGACGTTTGTCGACGAAGAATTCAGGATCTTGCGCAACAAACCGGACTTCCAGTGTTTGCTCTAAACGAGGCGGATACCCTGCTGATGATTGCCGGTCGTAATATGCGAGTTGATACGGAAAAACACAAGTTAGGTGTGGCTCAGTGGAGCCAATTATCTGATGACTAAGCATAGTCGATTTGACTACGCCAATCCGATTCACTAGGGCCTGGCCCGAGTTTGTCGAAGCCTATCTGGAAAAGTTTCACCGGTATGGAATCAGAATCTACTCCTTCTGGCGCCTCGATATCTTCCACTCTGAGTATTACTAGAGTTCCAACAGCCTCTTCCGGCAATGAATAGAAATCCACTACTCTACAATTAATTGCACATAATGCTGAATCATAATTCGGCGGTGATTCTGGTAAGAAATCCCATTCTGATTTTTCTCTTGCCACGAGTTTTACCGTTTTGTTCACGGCACTGGCTGATTCCAAATCAGCATTCAATACAAAAATCGAGGCTTTGGAACCTATTCCTTCTTCCTGTAAATTTACCAGTGTATCTCTAGGCCTCCCCTCTCTATTTGTCGATAATGAGAGGGCGAGAAGTGGTGGGTGATTTGAAACAATACTGATTGAAGACATAGGTGCTATATTTTCTACTCCTGATTTAGATTTAGTACCCACAAGAACCACGGGTTTCGGCATTAGTAGGGATGCAAGCCAAGCCCTCCTATCTCTGAATCCGAGAGAATCTACATCGATTTTGTATGAACCATCTCCTATCTTTGGAGGGGGTGGAGGGTCGCCTTCTTCATCGGTGAGCCATGTGTCTAGTGCACCCGATTCCATCTCGCTCGCAGAAAATGCGGTAAATTCACGGAATGCTTGCCAACGAGCAATCTCCGAAGGATCCTCCTCTCTAGATTGTTTACGGGCAATTGATGCATCGGAGTATGTGACGCAACGACGAAGGTATCGCGAAACCACTTTTCGTCGTTCGTCGATATCCATTAACTCTCAACTCCGAGTTCATTCATCAGCCTTTCAACATGACCGGTAGCCCTTACATTATAGCCAACAAATTCGAAATTACCGTCTAATCCAATCACAAAAGTAGATCGAGAGACGCCTAAGTATGTCTTTCCGTAATTCATCTTCTCCCTCCATACACCGTAGAGGTTATGCAATTCGATGTCTTGATCGACGATTAATTCAAAGTTGAGATTATGCTTATTTATGAAATTAGAATGAGATTTTTGGGAATCTTTTGAAACCCCAATAACTCGGTACCCTACTGCTTTTAATCTGTCAAAATTATCTCTAAAATCACAGGCTTGTTTAGTACAGCCAGGCGTCGAATCTTTAGGATAAAAGTAGAGAATTACTTTCTCCCCTCCTTCAAGGATTTTACTTAGCCTAATCCTGGTTCCGTCTGTCAATTCGGCTTCAAAATCTGGGGCGTTTTGGCCGGCCTCAAAATTCACCAACTCGTCGCTCATAATTTCTCCAAATAAACGGGGGTGATGAATGCTCGTATTGGGAGCATTGAAGAAACAAGGCTGTCTGAATAGAAGTATGGGTAAAGTAGGAACGTTTGGAGGAACCATTTTTGTAATTCTTGGAGTATTATTTCTGATTGGTTGGTTTGGAGCAGGTATGGGGATTGATTACATCGACAATCAGTTAGAAGAAAATTGCGATAGCACGAGCGGACAAATTGGACAAATTACCGGCTGGGATGAGGGACAGTGTCAGGATGGAAGAGATTCACGGGACCTTCTTTCTTCATTACAATATTCATTGCTACTTGGTGGAGTGGCACTATCTAGCACGGGTGTCTTTATGTTAGTTAGATATTGATTTTCTATCGCTTTGATTCTTCTCGAATTCGTTTTTTACTCGCCGCCCAGCTGCAGATAGGACAATCTGATAGATTGTGATTGCGTGCTGGGCAATATTCGCGACCAAAGAAAATAATTTGTAGATGACGACGATTCCAAGTTTCCATAGGGAAAACAGCCTTCAAATCCCGTTCTGTTTGATCTACATTACGCGCCTTCGAGAGGCCCCAGCGACTTGCTAAACGGTGTATGTGTGTATCCACAGGAAACGCTGGAACACCGAATGCTTGCGCCATAACGACGCTAGCAGTCTTATGCCCAACGCCCGCAAGTGATTCTAAGAATTTCCAATCCGGAATGATTTCTCCACCTCCTTGCAATATTTGTTCTGCCATTAACTTCAGATTCTTGGCTTTGGTTGGTGCGAGTCCGATTTCTCGGATTAAATTCTGAATCTCATCAACTTCCAAAGAGGTCATCTTTTCTGGATTGTCGGCTCTTGCAAATAAAGCCGGAGTCACCTCGTTTACTTTCTTGTCAGTTGTCTGCGCAGAAAGCATAACTGCCACCAACAAAGTGTATGGGTCTGTGTGGTCCAAAGGAATTGGAGTTTCGGGGTATAATTCGTCTAATTGCGCCCCGATTTTGTCAGCCTTATCGGCTCTTTTCATTGCTTAATTTCCCCCTCATCCCGAAGTCCGAGGAATAGTGAACCGCCCACAATTAATCCAGGAATCAGGTAACATGGGCCAAACATGAAATCATCACTACTTGGTGTTTGGATTTCACCACCCAAGACAATGTAAGCAAATGCTCCCAACATAAATGCAGGTAACAGGGAAACCAATCCAAACACCAGCCCCCTCATTAGCCGCATGAATGTGGCTAGACTCCAATAGTCATCAACCTTCGTCAGAGCCCAAGTAGTTGTTCCATCTCTAAACCAGTCTTTGTGTTTAGCACATCTGCTGCTTCTAGCCAACCCTTTCGGGCAATTTGAACTCCGTACCAAACATCAGCCAAACCCTCTGTCCCATGAGCATCTGGATTGATACAAACTGGGACGCCTTGTTGCTTGGCAAAATGACAAAGTCTCCAATCTAGATCTAGTCGATAGGGGGAGGCATTGATTTCAACCGCTTTCAATTCACCTTCTGAGTTAAGTTCCCCCATCCTTCGTAATACTGCATGCATATCAACAGGGAAACCTTCTCGACCCTGTAATATTCTTCCAGTTGGATGACCTAAAATAGTGAAAGTCGGATTCTCAATAGCTTGAATCAGGGCTTCAGTGTTCTCTATTTCATCTCGATTTCTCCAACTTCCCAAAGCGTGTACTGAGCCTACAATGTGACTCATGGACTGGCGAGTTGCATCTGGATAATCTAGACCACCGTCAACTAGGATGTCGCACTCAGAACCATGGAAAATTCGGAAATCCTCACCTGAGTCGGCCCATCCTTCGTTGAGTGCACGAATCATTTCAGCTTGTGCTGGTATTCCATCTGCGGGAATACCAATTTGTCGACCACCGATATTGAGGATCTCAGAGTGGTCGGCAATACCGAGATACTGCCAACCCAACTCCTGTGCCGCTGTGGCCATCTCTTCCAACGTGTTTACCCCGTCAGATGCCACAGTGTGGTTGTGAAGTGCTCCACGAATATTCTCTGGTTGGATTAGATTTGGAAGAGAAGAAGATTGAGCCGCTTCTATTTCTCCTGTATCTTCACGCATTTCAGGAGGAACCCAAGCAAGTCCGAGATGACGATAGATATCTTCCTCATTAGCGCATTCTAGAGTGTATTTAGCCGCCTCCATACCAATTGCATCACCCGCCTCTTTATCCGAGAAGAGGCCGAATTCATTCAATCTAAGGCCACGGTCTATGGCTAACTGACGCATTCTGATGTTGTGTTCTTTGGAACCTGTGAAGTAAGCCAGAGTGAATGGAAAAGTAGCAGGTGGAACTATTCTGACCTGAGCATCGATTGTTGCATCCCCGCTTCGCTCCATCATTGACTCTGCAAGTTGTGCATCAAGACTTCCTGTTGTACCAGAATCGGATAACATATCTTGTTCTAGAATTAGGCTAACCTTTGACTCACCAGAACCCTTTACCTCAGCAATTCCGGGAAGAGAAAGTATAGCCTTCACTACAGAATCATGATCTTCGGGTTCTGCCGCAGCGACAATATCTAGGTCTCCAATAGTTTCTCTACGCCGCCGTGCACTACCTGCAAGTTGCGCGCGAGAAACTCCAGGAATCGAAGCAACCCTAGCCTCCAAAGCCCGACCAAACATCAAACCTACATCCATTCTAGAACGGCCTTGGTATCTACGGAGTAACTCGATTCCTTCGAGATATTTTTGTTGACTTTTTTCACCAAAACCCGAGAGAGGTGCAACATGACCCAATTCACACGCTATCTTTAGAGAGTCAACCGAATCTACTCCGAGTTCCTCATACATCAAGCGGGCGCGTTTTGGCCCTAATCCAGGTATTCCTACAATCTCGATTAGGCCCGGTGGGATTTTCGCATATAGTTTATTCAAATCCCCCCAAGTACCCTCCATTACAGCCTCGGTAACTAAGCCGCTGATACCTTTGCCAATTCCTTTGACCTCAACCAGCCTTCCTTCTTTTACAACAGTGAGCAGATCTTCCTCCATGGATGCAAGGGCTCGGCTGGCATTTTGGTATGCTCTGACCCTAAACACATTGGCTCCATCTAGTTCCAGAAGTACTCCTACTTGTTCCATTACAGCAACCACAGAAGACTTGGTTTGGAAAGGAGGGCCTGTGCTTCGAGGTTTGGGTAAACTCCAACCCTTGACCTTCACCATGTACTGAACGAGGCTTCTCAGCCCTTGAGGCTGTCCATCAGCACTGTTGAACCCAAGACTCACAAATGCACACCCAATCGGAAAGATGTGGAGTTACTTGCGACTCTCGAAACAGCCTCGATTACCCTCTGTGGTATCGCTATGTTGCTCTGGATGAGTATTGGCACTTTTACTCGAGCAGAGTGGGGAGAAGCATTCGCTCAGAAAACAATCTTTGTCTTGTGTGTGACCTCTGCATTTTTGTTAGTTCTTCTACATCATTTGGGAGGAGAATTATGGGGTTCTCGTAATGTTGCATTGCCATTTGCTTTGACTGCTCTAATTGTTGCTGCTGCAGGATCTCTAAACATCAAGGGCCAAGATGTGCAAGGTGAGATTAACCCTCACGAAATAATGAGGATGAGAAAGCGTGAAAGAGATGAAGACTGAATCTATTCTTCAGTCCTTTCAACGCCCAATTTGTCATCGATAAAGGCGCGCATGTAAGCCGGGAGTTCCCCATTAACAAAGATTACATCGTTTACTTGATCGAGTTTCATCAATGAATAATAAATCTGCATGGCTGTCATTGGAGTTGAACTACATCCTGTACAACCCCCCTCAAGTGAAATCATGATTATTCCATCTGTGGTGTCGACTACATTGACGATACCATCATGGGCGTCCAAAATTGCTTGGACTGGACCGACGGATTGCAAAATTAACTGCTTATCCACCTCTGCCATGTCAATTCCTCTAAACCCCCTATCGGGCGAGGTGCTTTGAACCATTGGTGGGCTGACAGTCAATGTGGCAGACATGGTGAGGGTTCTGATGGTCGACCTGCTGGTCGAGCGCGAGACTTTCGGACATGGGGGAAATCAAGAGGTTGTGAGACCATTTGCAGCTCGTGGAGATGTAGAGTTGCTTCTTGTAACCCCTCAAATGCAATCATTTGAGTCCGGAAAAAAAGCCGAATCGGGAGAAGTGTCACTTTCTCAAGAAGATGTTCCTCACTGGGATGATGATTTTCCTTTCTGGCAATCAACCACCGTTGAATTAGAAGGCAGAACGGTTTCCTTCCGTAGAATTGTAATGCCGATGATAGAAAATGATACAGAGATGTCAAATTGGCTAGATTCGATTGCTGTCGATGCCGTAGTTTGTAGTGGCTCCCGTCGCAATGTTAGCATGTGGGAGGATTGGATGGCTCCTGCAGCGTCCTTGGTTCGAGCCTCTGCAAATGCTGGAAAGCCAACATTAGGAATTTGCTTTGGTCACCAATTACTCTGCCACGCTCTAGGTGCCACTATCGAACGTGCCGAATCACTATCAAGCGGAATTTGGGATTTGAATTTGACAGACGATGGAGGAGATGATGAATTGCTTACCTCACACGTCTCGGATGATTCAATTGTAGCAGGATTATTCACCCACCAAGATCATGTTATGACGGTGCCAGAGTCCTGTTCTCTTCTATGCTCGACCAATCATAACGGAGTTACTGCAGTGCGAGTTCTTTCCGAAAATGGCGAGCCTTTACCTGCTTGGGGAATACAATTCCATCCAGAGGCTGCAAGAGCGAGAATTGAGCGAGCTCATGAATGGGGTCACATAACCGATGAAGAATTAGCATCTTTCAAGGGCGAGCATGACGGATCTAGCATATTGTCTTCATTCTCCACTGTCGTATATCGCTATCAAGCATAATCTCCGCCCCACAGGGGCGATTATTGTGGATTCGGATTAAATAGGGACCCTAGGTCGGCGTCTCAACCTAATTGGTGATATTATGGACGGAGAACAAATTGGAATGATGGGAATGGGAGCAGGAATACTAGGTCTGCTCATTGCTTTCATGTTATATCGAAAGGTAGATGCAATAGAAATTGAAAACAAAACTGTAGCAACTATCACAGGAAGAATTCAGGATGGCGCAATGGCTTTCCTGATGGCAGAATATCGAATGTTGGCGATTTTCATCGTTGTTGTCGCTGCGCTATTATTCGTCGGCGGTGAGGATAATGGCCTTGGTATGGAAACCATGGTCGCTTTCATCATCGGTGCTCTTTGTAGTGTAGCAGCTGGATTTAGTGGAATGCAATCCGCTACTAGTGCTAATGGTCGCACAGCGCAAGCAGCGGCAAACGGTGGCCAAGCTGCGGCTCTCACAACATCGTACAATGGTGGAGCAGTAATGGGACTCGCAGTAGGCGGACTCGGTCTATTCGGAATCTCCCTGATGTATTACATGACAGACCCAGTTGGCGGAGACGGATTCCTTTCTGTTGAGAACGTCGCTGGATTCGGAATGGGTGCTTCTTCCATCGCACTATTCGCTCGTGTTGGTGGAGGAATTTACACCAAGGCTGCGGATGTAGGAGCTGACCTTGTTGGTAAAGTAGAAGCGGGTATTCCTGAGGATGACCCACGTAACCCTGGTGTAATCGCTGATAACGTTGGAGACAATGTTGGTGACGTTGCTGGAATGGGTGCTGATATTTTCGAGTCGTTCGTAGGTTCAATCATTGCTGCTATGGTCATCGCTCAAGCCAGTGAAGATTTGGGCGCAGATTACCTCATGATTCCAATCGCTCTGGCTGTTGTAGGATATATTTCATCCATTATTGGGGTTTTCTCAATTGCTGGAATGAAAAACATGCACCCTGGTGCTGCGCTACGTAACACTACATTCATTGGGGCTGCTCTATTCATCGGTGGAGGATACTTCGCTCTTGATTATCTAGAACTAGACACAACCGTAATTCAGGCAGTGGCAATTGGATCACTAGTAGGTATTCTAATAGGACTGGTTACCGAATACTACACAGGAATTGAACCTGTATTCGGAATCAAGGTACAAGCTATTCCATACATCGGAGAGGCTTCCAAGACTGGCAGTGCAACGAATGCGATTGCAGGTCTTGCTGTAGGTATGCAATCTGTATTCCTCCCTGTTCTTCTAATGGCCGGTGGAATTTACTTTGCTAACGATGTAATGGGCGGCGGAGATGCCGGGCTTTACGGAATAGCAATGGCCGCTATGGGAATGCTAGGAACTGTTGGTGTTACCATGACAGTCGATGCTTACGGACCTGTAGCAGATAATGCTGGTGGAATTGCAGAGATGTCAGGACTAGGAAAAGAAGTGAGAGAAATCACAGATGGCCTAGACTCAATTGGAAACTCAACTGCTGCAATCGGAAAAGGATTCGCAATAGGTAGCGCTGCACTAACTGCTTTGGCATTATTCGCCGCATACAAGACTAGGGCAGAAGAAGCCTTGGGGGCAGGTGAAACTCTAGATCTTTCCTTAACCAATCCAGATGTTGTAATCGGTCTACTAATCGGTGGTGCGCTTCCATTCCTAGTCGCTGCTATGACAATGAAGTCTGTGGGACGAGCAGCTGAAGATATGATTACAGAAATTCGCAGACAATTCAGAGAAATTGACGGATTATTGGAAGGTCGTGAAGGGGTCGAACCAGACAGCGCAACTTGTGTCGATATTTCCACACAAGCGGCTCTCCGCGAGATGATTATGCCAGGAATAGTTGCAATAGCAAGCCCTGTTGTAATTGGACTAGTACTAGGGCCTGAGGCTCTCGGAGGAACTTTGGCTGGTGCAACCGCTACTGGTGTACTGATGGCTCTATTCATGGCAAACGCCGGAGGAGCATGGGACAATGCAAAGAAAGCTATCGAGCAAGGAGAGATTCCTGGTGCAGAAAAGGGTGACGATGCTCACTCTGCTGCTGTAGTCGGAGACACCATTGGTGACCCATTCAAGGACACCAGTGGACCTTCACTAAACATCCTGATCAAGTTGATGTCAATCGTATCGGTTGTTATCGCCAGTCTAATCGCATAATCTGCCCAAACAGGTTTGGACGCTGAAGCGTCAGACTCTTGAGAGTCTGGCTCTAGGGTCGACCATGCGGAGCGGTGCCATTGGTCTGACCATGCTATTGATTATGGCAGGTATAACTGGCTGTACTGGTCTTACTGGTTCAGGAGGAGGTGGAGGTTCAGATAACACAATTGATGTGCCAACTTGGCACATCGGAGATTGGTGGCTATACACATTCTCAACACCAGAATACACCGACGATACTGCCCGACTAGTAGTAGCCTCGGATAGTGAAGAAGAAGGTACTGCCTATATGCTAGCAATCTCGTCTATAGGAGAGGCAAGAAGGCACGCTGTTCTCAACCACAACCCGTTCCTTGGAAGAATTACTCATGACAATCTCAGTGCATATGAGAATGGCATCCCTCAACCCGTTCTGACCTTCCCAATTTCAGAAGGAGACTCTTGGACATTTTCCCTATTTACCAATGATTGGACGACTACAGCCCTAGATGTAGGTAGCAAACATGCAACAATGTCCGCACAAGCAGCCGATGGTGCTAGACTTGACTACACCTTCAACACAGATATTGGCTTCTTCTCATCATTCATCTGGACAGACGCTGAAGGGATAGAGCAATTACGAATGATGCTGGCAACGAATGGACATACAGAAGATGGAGGGGGTCATAATGGCGAAGTCTTCTTCATTCGTGGTGGCGACCTCTATTCAGATACTTGGGAAAATGCGGGAACTGATTTTGAGATACGAGATACATTCCTCGTCAGTGATCACCCTAGCGATGGAGAGTGGGACGAGATGGTGTACTACCTAGACGCTGCCTGTGGAAGTGGAGGTTCAAGCATTAGCTTGACTCTTCGAGACCACACCTCGGTATCGGCTCTACAACGTACTTGGGGACCGGGAGCAGAGGAATACGGAACTCTCGGAACAATCCCCTACCCGAGTGAAGAATACACACTAACTCTGACCTTTACTGGCGATTCAGATCTTCGACTAATAATCGCCGGTGCAATTACCTATTCTTGGACACTCTGAGGTGTCAAAATGACCTCTGGAACTCTCGTCATGCTACACGGCATGACCGGAACTACGGAGAAAATGCAACCACTTGCCAAGAGATTAGCACCTCATGGTTGGAATGTACTCTGCCCACAAGCAAAAATCGAACACCCCACAAGGGGTGGATTTGCTTGGTGGTTACGCGCTGAAGACCCAACTCTACCATTGGACTCAGAATCTCAAATGCAGGTCGAAGAGTCGATGCAGAGGGTGATTGAAGAGATTTCAGATGGGCCCGTAATCATCGGGGGATTTTCTCAAGGTGGGGCGATTGCCTCTGCACTTTTGGAAACTGATTTACAGGAAAGAATAGTTGGTCTTGTTCTAATTGGAACAAAAACTGTTAGGCCTGATTCATTAATCGAATCACTCCCCTTCCTGAAGCCACGAGAGGTTGTTTGGATGCATGGATTAAGGGATCATCTTGTTCCTCTAGAGGTAGCGATAGAACACGCCGAAATCTTCGAATCAGCAGGGTGGCCGGTTACTCGCCTTGAACATGAGAAAGGCCACATGGTCAACTTGAACCAAATAGACCAAATGAAAAAATCAATTCAAAGAATGGCTGATTCGGTTTAATGGAATCAGGCAAGGTAATCCATCAAATGATCTGAGCCACCAATGAAGATTGGTTGTTCGCCCCTAACGTCGAAGCACACCGGAACCGTACGATGACCTGTTGCATCGACTACCTCCCATCGAAGGTCCCCTTCATGGTCGAAGTTTACCTCTGTGTATGTTAGCCCTTTTGCGTCCAGAACATTTTTCGCTCGAGTGCAGTAATAGCACACAGTTTGTGAAAACATAAGGAAATCTGTCTCACAAGAATCAAGCCACTGTTGCATGCTCGCCAAGCTCTGCACCCTCCATTGATTCACCCTCTTCAGTCCACCATTCATCTTCGTCTTCATCGTCATCGCCCAAACGACCTTCTAAGACTCGATCTGTTTCATCCTCATCAATGAAAATCAACATTATTGCTGAAATCATAGTTAATGTGGCACCAACATAAATTGCAGATGAATAATCGAATATCTCAATCATTCTCTCCGTTAGCAAGTAAGCGGTTACTCCTGACAAATTAAACAGAGACATGTAAGCAGTAAATTGGGTTCCACCAACCTTGCTCCAAGTTAGCCTCATTGCAAGTGAAATGATACAAATCCAAGCAATTCCTGCCACGAATGCCTGAATAATCAGGAATATTGTCATTACAGTAGTGTTCGTCCAAAGAGGTTCTAGCATTGCAAGTGCTGCATTAGCCAACGAAAGTGTAAGGAATCCAACCATAGCAACTCTTCTTGTTCCGAACTTGTCCCCGAGAAGTCCTCCGAAGATTTGACCAAACATTGCTCCAAATACTACAACTCCACCAACAATAGCATTGTACTTAGCCTGTGACCAACCGGCTTCGTTGATGAAAATATCAATGACAATCGGTCCCACGAAGTAATACAATTCTGATAACAAACATAGGAAAATCAGTAAGAATGCGGACCTTACTGAAAAGGCTTTGACAAGATAAAACGAAGTTCTTGCAACAGTAGTTCTAGTGCCGGTTGGTAATACCAAGAATGGATTTGGAACCCTAGGTAATTCTTTCGCATCTTCTATTTGATTCATTAATTTTGAAATTAATAATGTGATTATTCCGAGAGAGATGAACAAGTATGAAGCAGGATTTGTATATTCTCGAAGATCCGCTCCGCGGCTCCAATCAATAGTGAATACATCAATTGCAAAGCCAACAAACCAAAGTGTGAGACCAAGGATTGCAAACAACGCAGGTATTGAGATTCTGCTTTCGGATACTGCATAACCTACTGTTTTCGCTACTCGGAAGTCTACTTCATCTACCCATGGAGTCTCTTCATCGTCAAAATCCTCGACTTCTTCTGTTTCTGAACTAACGATTTCAGCTTCGATAACTTCCGCCTTCTTTGACCATGGGAACAATTGCACTCCAGGCTTTTCGATCATGGTTAATGGGAACCACGCGACCATCAGCAGAAGCACCATCGATGCTACTATTACTCCAATAATGCCAATCTTAGTGACAAGAACTCCCAGTGCAGCACCACCGATAATAATTCCAAGTCTCTTTGCAGCGAACATGAAACCATTGACCTTTGCAACTTCATCTGGTTGAAGAATTTCAACCGCTAGAGCGTCAGTAGCCACATCTTGAAGAGAAGCGAATATGTTGTGAATGAACAATACTCTCGTCACCAAATCAATTTCAGTATTCAAATCACCAATTGTCGAGTCAATAACCAACAAACCACCCAGACTCACAGCCATACCAGTTTGAGCGAATAACACCCATTGTCGACGTGGGCCAAATCTCTCGATAAATACAGCGTCAACAACAGGACCCCAAATCCACTTGAATGTCCAAGGTAATGCTACAGTCGCGAATAGAATTGCAATATCCTTCACTTCTGTGCCGTTCTCCACAAGATAAGCTGCAAAGGCGACGCTGGCGAATCCCCATGGTAATCCCTGAGCGAAGTAAAGAATACAGAGAGTAATCACTCTCCGGGTTTTGTTTTCAGTAAGAGGCCCACCTTCTCTCCATTCAGAAAATCCTGCTTTTGTGGATGATATTGCAGTTGAAGGCATCGATTTGTAACGTTCTACATCAAACGCATTTGAATAAAAGGGCTCTTCCGATTCTGACTTCCAGCCTTCTCTCACAGCAACTACACCGAGAAGAGCAGTGATTGCTAGGAACGGTATGAAGAATGCAATAGGTCCAACCGAGGTCTTTCCGATGTTATTGCTAGCATCCGTCAAGGACACATAAATTGGGAACTCTGCATAAACATCTCCTGGACTTCCGCCTTCATTGGAGTAGTACATCCTGAAACTACCTGAGCAATCTGACCCAGGTACTGGAAATGGGCCTGGGACTGCGCATTGGGGTCCGCTTTCTGCAGGGGTTTCGTATTGCACCCGAATTGTGATTTGGGTATCCTTGGCCCAATTTCTGAGTGAATCATTGACTAAAATATCCCATTGTGTTGTGAAATCATTACCATTATTTACTGCGTTTGCTGATTGAATGTATTGAGAAATTTCCTCTTGACCTCTAGTCATTGTTAGAGTTAGGTCTGTACAATCCCCACCACAATTTCCAGATTCGATTGCGAATTTCATTCGGACTGAGATAGTTTCGTTAATTTCTAGGAGGAAATCTTCAGAAAAACCCATTTGCATGTTACAGGAAAAGTCCACGCTTACATCCTGTCCTTCGGGGAATTCAATCTCTCCATAACCAGTACTGGATGAACCTACAGAAGCGTTGGAATCGAAATTATTCCAACATTCGAATAAATCTTCCTCGCCCCAGAAGTACATGTAGGGCTGTTCATCTGTTGGGTGATTATTTTCTCCATCTTGCGCCGCAACAAATACAGAGAGGATACTTACGGAGAAAAGTAAGACTACTGCTAAAGAAAGCCCTCTACTTGCATAGCGCATGAGATTGGGGGCAGAAAGTAGCGTTTGAGGCTTCCCTAAACAAGGTTCGGTTCAAATTGCTGCCAAGCCGGAATTATCATACTCCCAATCGATTATTTGCCAGTCTTGCTCAGACAATCTTGAACGGACAAATTTTACCGCCATTGGGTTGCAAAGAAGAGCAGCACAGCCACCCCCACCTGCACCCAGTGCTTTCCAAGCCATCACCGAACCATCAGTAATCATTGGATCGATTGTAGAACGAAATGGTTGATGTATTGAAGGATCCAGTGAATCGACTCCCTCGCAGATTTCATTCAAGGCATCTACAACTAACTGCCGTTGATCTCTTTGGAGGGCATCAGCCATCTTTTTCGTAGCCAAGCGAATAGTGTGTAGGCCATTAATTACGGCTCGATCACCTGCATTATATCGAGACCAAACTAATTCTTGTATATCTCCCGATTTATGCTGTATTCCGCTATGGGCAATAATCAGATGCTTGTGCAGCCATTTCCTAGCAGATGGAGCTGGTTCAAATGGTAGATGTTCAACTCCATCTCCTATGAATAAAAAACGATTGAATCCACCGTATGCAGATGCCCATTGGTCTTGACGGCCACAACGATTTCCTTCCTTATTTTCTATCTCAAAGGCTGATTCTGCAATTGTATCTAGGTCAGTTAAATCATCAACTCCTAGGGCGGCAATTTTTGCTACATTCAAAGCACCGCTAGTCCCAAGTCCTGAACCTGCAGCAACATCAAATTGAAAATCGACATTTCCATCTCCAGCGGGAGTTGCTGTAACCCACTTGTCTATTGTGAAGTTGACCACTTCACCTCCATGATCGTGAGTGTATGGTGCTAAGTCGGTCCAACCACCTGCAAGGTCGATCCTTAGCGGGGCTCGATATCCACCCATGAATGGCCTGATGACTTGGTGATGATAACTCTACGGTGAGAACAAAGGACCAAAAATAACGGGTATTAACACCGGGTCGGAAGAAACATGCAGTCGAATGTTGAAAATGCAATCCAAGCCTTC
Source organism: Candidatus Thalassarchaeum sp. (assembly GCA_022451235.1). GTDB lineage: Archaea > Thermoplasmatota > Poseidoniia > Poseidoniales > Thalassarchaeaceae > MGIIb-O1. The sequence goes on from JAKUOA010000001.1 coordinate 29,528, forward strand.
TCGCAAGGCCAGCCAGTGATGGTTTTCGACTCTGATTTCAGAGAATGCGAAACCGACCTTCTATGGCCTGCAACAGCAGCCAGTCCAGCGGTTATGCGAAGATTGAGACAGGACTGTGGAGGGCTTCTATTCTTGGCAGTCGGTGATGAAATAGGCAGCCTATTCGGTCTTCCTTGGTTACAGGATATTCATACCCATCCGGCACTCGTAGCTGAAAACCCAGTTCTTGGTAGACTAATCACTGACGACTTACAATATGATTCGCGCTCCGCCTTCACGCTTTCTTTGAATCATAGAGAAACGTACACCGGAATTACCGACAGAGATCGTGCCCTAACCACACGAAGGTTTGGGGAATTAGCAGGTGAAATGATGGTGGCAAATGCATCTGAGGAAAAAGCACAGGAAGCACTCGGTATTGAGTTTAGAACCCCTGGCCATATTCCAGTCTGCAGGGAATCACCAGGTGGACTGGAAACTAGACAGGGGCACACTGAATTGGCTGTTGCAATAGCAAGACTTTCTGGACATGTTCCAGCCACCATAGGAGCAGAGATGTTACAACCAGATGGAGATAAAGCTCTGAGTGTTGAGGCAGCAAGACAGTACGCAGAATTGCACGATATACCAATGATAACGGGTGCTGATTTATTGAACGCACTAGGGATTGAAGATTGACCGAAGCATTGAGGGTATTTGACCGAGAGGAGATATTGATGGTTAGGGTCATGGCAGTCGGAGTTTTCGACCTACTGCACGCAGGTCACCTGCATTATGTCGAGCAGGCAAAGACCCTAGGTGATGAGTTGATTGTAGTAGTCGCCCACGACGATACTGTGAGAAAACAAAAACACGAACCAGTGACTAATCAGGACTTACGCAGGCGTATGGTACTAGGTTTGAAGCCTGTAGATGATGCTATAATTGGCAATCCTCCGACTGTTCCAATTTTCGAGATTCTAGAAGTAGTGAAACCTGATGTAATCGCTTTAGGTTACGATCAGAAGCACTCACGCGACTCTATCAAGAAAGGATTGGAAGATAACGGGTGGGGAAATGTCGAGGTACAAAGGGTCGAAGGATTAGCTGACGACCTCGACGGGACAAGGAAAATCATCGCTCGGATTATCGAACTCTGGTCTGGTGAAACTGGTGGCCCTTACGAGGAGGATTGAGAATGTTCACCGGGATTGTAGCCGCAGCTTGCGAGGTTGTGGCAACAGAGCAAGGAGAAGAAGTACGTTCCATTCTTGTAAACCTCAGCGGCCATGACGAAGACCTAGAAATAGGCGCTAGCGTGGCGATAGATGGCGTTTGTATGACCGTCGTGTCTTCACAAGATGGACGAGTTAAATTTGAGGCGATTCCTGAGACCTTGGAGCGTACTACGATTGGCTTTATTCAGCAGGGAAGTAGAGTCAATATTGAGAGATCTCTAAGGATGGGTGATGAATTGGGAGGTCATATTCTCTCCGGCCATGTTATGTCGACTGCTAGGATTCTACAAAGGACTGAGAAAGGTGAAGGAATCGACCTATTGATTGAACATCAAGACGATACCAAACCATACATTCTGGAGAAAGGATATGTCGCNGTTGATGGTATGTCGTTGACGGTTGGNGAAGTGCATTCGGAGGGTTTCAATCTACATATCATTCCAGAAACTCTGAGGATTACCACCATCGGAGAAAAGTCTGAAGGCGATTTTGTGAATATTGAAGTGGATTCACGAACCCAAGCGGTTGTAGACACAATTCGAAGTATGGAGGTAGAGAAATGAGGATAGTTGCAGTGTGTGGTTCTTTCCATAAGGAAGAAGTCGAGAAAATGCTAGAATATGCTCGAGATGAAGCGGGCACTATGAACTCACAACTAACGGATATTGTTTGGGTTCCAGGGTCTATGGAAGTACCTCTGGCTTTGGAAAGACTACTCATCCGTGAGGATGTCGATGCAGCGATTACATTGGGGATTATCGAGCGAGGACAGACCCAGCATGGACTGGTGATGGGGCAATCTGTTACCCGTGCAATAATCGACCTACAAATCAAGCATGACAAACCGATAGGTTTGGGGATTATTGGACCGGGAGCCGAGCCGGAGCATATTGAACCGAGGCTAGAACCTCATGCTCGTGCGGCAGTGGGAGCCGTTGTTTCGATGAAAAACTGATGTTATTCGGATAAATATCAGTCAAGTTTGAGAGTCAATGTTCAAAGAATGCCGGACATTGGGAGAACTCATGTCCGACGAGGTCCGCAATACAATCATCATCGGTTCAGGCCCCGCTGGATACACCGCTGGCCTATATTCCGCTAGAGCAATGTTGGAACCTTTGATGTTCGCAGGATATGCATCAGGGGGTCAGCTCATGCTGACTTCTGATATCGAAAATTTCCCCGGTTATCCACAGGGAATCGGCGGCCCCGAAATGATGGTTCAACTTAGAGAACAAGCCGAAAGATTTGGCCTTGAAGTTCATGATAAAAATGTCGAGAAGGTTGATGTCAGTAACAGGCCTTTCAAAGTCTGGGTTGAAGGAGAAGAATATCTCGCTCAGACCTTAATCATCTGTACAGGTGCGGAGGCAATTTGGTTGGGTGCAGAAGGGGAAGATGCACAGAAAGGTCGTGGAATCAGCACCTGCGCAACCTGTGATGGAGCATTTTTCCGTGATGAAGAAATTATCGTCGTAGGAGGTGGTGACTCAGCAATGGAAGAAGCTACTTTCCTGACTAGATTCGCTAGCAAGGTTACAATAATCCACAGAAGAGAGGTCTTCAGAGCCTCAAAAGTGATGTATGACCGAGCGGCAAATCATCCAAAGATTGAGATCAAGACATTTCGTTCCGTAAAAAAGTGGCTCTCTGATGAAAAAGGCCTCGCTGGAGCTGTATTGGAAGATCCTCGTGACGGTTCAACAGAAGAGATTTCATGCACTGGAGCTTTCATAGCAATTGGTCACAAACCAATTACAACCTTCCTAGAGGATCAAATTGAAACCGATGATTCTGGTTACATAGTTCCTAAGGAGCATACAATGACTAGCACCCCAGGGGTATTCGCGGCAGGTGATGTAGTAGATACAAGATACAGGCAGGCTATCACCGCCGCTGGAATGGGTTGTCAGGCGGCAATCGATGCTGAGCGATGGTTAGAAGATCAACACTGAAGTGGCGGAATGGTTGAATTCGGGGTTTTCAGTAATCGAGAAAACTGGAAGGAAAGAAGTTGGCTATCACACCGGGTAGGAGATTTGTTCTATCTCTCTCACACCGCTGTCACAATTTGGTGTGCTGTACTGTGGTTAGGTCCGTATCAGTGGATGTGGTGGGGAGTTGTCATTCTGTATTCTGCCACAGAAATACTCTGGTTTTTCCGAGGTCGATTCTGTATACTTTCAGATTTGGAAAGACACTTCAAAGGAATCCCGAGACCTGATGACCCATTAGACCAAAATTTTGTTCGAAGACTTTGGAATCTATTGTTCCGAAGGGATATTTCATCCGAAAAGGCACAGGTTTTGACTCGGATATGGGGCCGAATTGGTTTGACTGTTGCATTGGTCAGACTCTATTCATCAGGTGTCTTTTGAGTCAGCCTTGCAGGCCGAAGGCAAAATGAATGAGTGGTGTACTCTCAAGAACATGGGCGAGCAACTGAGCCAAGAGGAGAGGGCTAGATATGCGCGTCATCTGATTCTTCCAGAGATGGGTGAAGAGGGCCAAAAGAAATTGAAAAAATCCTCTGTAATCGTTGTTGGAGCCGGTGGATTAGGATCTCCTACTTTGCTATATTTGGCAGCGGCAGGTGTTGGTAAGATTGGAATAATCGACGATGATAAAGTCGACATAACTAATCTTCAAAGACAGGTTATTCATTCTACAGCGGCTGTTGGTTCGCTAAAAGTTGAGTCCGCCGGTAATCGTATTAGAGAATTAAATCCTGAAATTGAGATTGTTGAACATAACATCAGGTTAGATGTCAGTAACGCCTTGGAGTTACTTTCTGATTGGGACGTAGTAATCGATGGTACTGACAACTTCCCAACAAGATATACAATCAATGATGCATGTGAAATTCTAGGAAAACCATGGATTTTTGGAAGCATTCATCGATTCGAAGGTCAGGTTACTGTCTTCAATTTTAACGGCGGACCAAATTATCGAGATTTGTTTCCTAATGCACCCCCCTCTGAATTGGCTCCAAATTGCGCTGAGGCAGGAGTATTGGGGGTTTTGCCAGGAATAGTGGGTAGCGTTCAATCTGCTGAAGCAATCAAATTAATACTAGGCATTGGTGACCTGTTATCTGGTCAACTAATGGTGATTGATGCTAAATCTATGAAGACCCGTTCATTGCAATTTGACAAAATACCTGAAAGAGAGAAAATTACAGAAATGTCTGAACAATTGATAATGCAGGCTTGCCAAAGTCAAGAGGTTAGGGAAGAACCTCCTATTGGACATGTACTAGAGATAACTCCTGCAGAATTTGTCGAAAGGCGTTCTCAGGGTTGGAATCCTTTCCTTTTGGATGTTAGAAGGGAAAATGAGGCAGCAATCGTCAGTTTGCCGGGAACTGATTTACGGATTGAACATATTACCGTTCCTGCAAAAGCAGAAGATTTGCCAAAGGATTGTGATTTGGTCGTTTACTGTAGAAGCGGAGGTCGTTCGGATGCCGTCGCTAGATGGTTAGGCCAGTCTGGATGGGACAGAGCTAGGGTTTGGAATATGGTTGGTGGCATTCACCTTTGGGCGGATCAGGTAGATTCTGCAGTCCCAAAGTATTGAATTCCCTTATATTGTGGTATAAATACGCTCTGTAAGTCGTTTAATTGTGGTATTAGGGAATAAAATTGTTATTTTACCCAAAAATACACAATATTTTTTTGTAATTATGGTGCTATTATTACCAGTATTGCTTTTAATTGTGGTTATTTATGATTAATTTTGACGGAAATAATGGCCTGTGAGATAGACACCTCAGCCTATAGTGGTGTAATACTGAGCCATACAGCGATTGTTTGTTGTACTAGTTGACACTAGGAGTAAGCATGACAGGGCGACGAGGGATATGGCGTTGCCCTTCTTGCAATACACACCAGACTTGGAAATCGCGTGATCGAGGAACAACAAGATTAGACCGTAAGTGTACATCCTGCAATACTAGGATAAGAGTAACCCTAGATCGTTCCGATAGTGGCAGAGGGAGGAAGCAACAAGCAGAGGTATGGGAGAGGTCATTTGATACTTCGATGCAGGAGTTACAAGATGAAGCGGATCTTCGAAATTCAGAGGGAGTTGAACTAGACTCAGAGGGCAAGAGCACTGGCTCTGTGAGTCAACAGGACTTACCTCCTCTTTGGGGTGGCGGGTGGAGGCCGAAGCGACCTTTGGAGTTCTCCTCACCTTTACCGCAAGAAACTGCTAGATCAGAATTGATGAGATTTCTTGTTGAAAGGCACGACGGGTACACAGAGTCAGCTTTTGAATGTTGGAATTCACTCAATCCACCTGAACGATTTAATGGAACAAGTTTTCATGAATTTAGTGAATCGTTTTGTAACTCGTTTGAAAGAAGTTTAGCTGAAAGAGTATACGAACCAGGATTGGCGACTCTTGCGAAACGAGAAATCATCCCTCGCAGAACAGGTAGTTCCTATCTCGATAGACGAGCAATACGCATGATGAGGGATGTTGCCCTATGTCTACGTAGAATAGCACATACTGCCTCAATAAGTGTTGAAGATAGATTTCAATGGCAAAGATGGATGCACAGAACTCGCGCTTTAGATGAGCATCTGAAAGACTTGTTCATGGATGGAGTAAAAACTCCTGATGGAAGTCAGTTTGGGGGCAAGGGATTCCGCTCTACTTGGCAAGAAGGCGTAGTGGCATGCGCGACCTCAATGAGTAGAGCTATTGATCTCAGCGAAGATTCGATTGCTTATGCTGATGTGGTTGCCCCAATGATCAGAGATGTAGGTCTAGCACTCTCGATGGGTCAGACGCCTCTAGAAATTTTCAACGCCCAAATGGGTAAGTCGAATTCCTACATGGATGGAGGAGTTGATTCAGCAGGAGGGAGGGATTTGCATGTCGGTAATTGGCACAAAAGAGTACTACCTCCTACTGCTCCACTACCAATAGCAAGCGCTACTGCTACCGGTGTTGCACTTGCGGCAAATAGGCTTGCAAGACCTCGTTTTCATCTAGCACCAGTTGGTGAAGGTTGCAGTAGTAGTGGAGAATTTTGGGAAGCCATGAATCTAGCTGGTGCCAGAGGTCTACCAATTTCCTTTATGATTCAAAATAACCAGATCGCACTTGATACTTTCACGACCGGGCAATCCGGCGCTGAAACCTTCGGAGACAAGGGTCATTCAATGGGTATACCCACCTGGAGCATAGATGGTTCTGACCCCGCAGAATTTCACACATCGACCGCTGTTGCTCGTGAATTCGCCCTAGAGGGAGGTGGTCCGACTCTAATTCACGTTGAGACGATGCGAGGTTGTGGCCACGCACATCATCATGATGACCTCTACTTAGGGGCAGCAAGTGGGAACCCTCCTGGATACGTAGATAGGGAGTTGCTAACTTATTGGTCAAACAAAGACCCACTTCCTAACCATCGTGATTTATTGGTTAGATTAGGGGTAAGTGAAAGTAAACTTAGCAAAATGGAAGCAGAGGAGCAAGCATTGGTAGATGCCGCTCGAAAAGAAATGGAAGAAACGGCATGGCCGGAAGGAAATTCGGTGACTAAGGGTGTGACTTCGCTTCACGATGCCTCAACTCATTCTGAACAGTTCGACCGCTTTGGAGTGAGCCTTTCCGGAGGAGAGGGTCCGGTCCTTATCGGGGAGGTAGATATCGAATTCTCGGATGCTGCGAACTCTTGGACATATAGCAAGGCAATACAGAATGGGATGGTAAGCCTTGCTGACAAATATGGAGATTCTATTGTCTTCATGGGAGAAGATATGGAAGTAGCCGGAGCCTTTGGAATGAATCTACCATTGAAAGCAAGAGGCCATTCGAACAAATTACTCGACATGCCTTTGTCTGAGGCGATTATCATACATTCAGCAACAGGAGCAGCTCTAGGTGGTATGCGACCTTTAGCAGAAATCCAGTTTGGAGGCTTCGCCGCTTTAGCGATGAATCCACTAATCAATAATGCAGCCCAACTCAGATGGAGATGGGGAGCTGAAGTTCCACTGACTGTTCGAATACCACTAGGGGGAAAAACTCGGAGTGGGCCTTTCCATGCAAATATGATTGAATCATGGTTTGCAAATGACCCTGGTTTGATAATCGTATTTCCGTCTACGCCACAAGACGCTTACGACCTTTTGGTTGAGTCGCATGCCTTGAATGACCCCGTAGTATACCTTGAGCACATAGGACTCTATGGATTACGAGGAGGAAATACAGGTTGGGGACATTCAATTAACCAGATTGTTGACACCGATTCAGTTCATCAACGCCTTGCCAATGGCGATAATAGCATAGGCGAGGCTAGAGTTGTGCGGGGCGGTAAGGATGTCACGATTGTAACTTGGGGAGCTATGATCCATGTTGCATTGGAAGCGGCTGAAGTGGCTGCAAAACGTGGCATTGAGGTAGAAATTGTTGATTTGCGGACAATATTGCCCTTCGATGCAAAAACCTGTATCGAGTCAGTCCGAAGAACCGGGCGTCTAATCGTTTTGCAAGAGTCTCAATACACCGGAGGGCTTGGGCACACAGTTAGTAGTAGAATCCTAGAGGAAGCATTCTGGAACCTGGAAAATGCACCAGTGGTAATCGGAGCATTAGACACTCCTGTTCCATTCTCTCCCCCGTTGGAAGACCACACTATTCCTACATCCGAGCTAGTGACCAGACACATCAGGAGGATGTGCGAATGAGAGAGATGGACTCAAACATCATGAGCGGGGTCCGCTGAGCGTGGTAGAGATGCTAGACTCCGATCCGATTCTGGTCCTGATTGGATTCGTCTTATTGATGGCCGGCGGTGAAGGAATTGTCCAGGGAGCGGTGCAAATAGCATACCGACTACGAGTCCCTCCATTATTGGTTGGATTCACCATCGTTGCAATCGGGACTTCTCTCCCTGAATTAGCCGTAGCAATTGAGGCAATTGCTCAAAATGAGCCCGATATTGCTGTTGGAGGAGTCTTAGGGTCTAATGTTGCCAACGTTATGTTGGTTCTTGGTACCGCTTGCATGCTTGGATCAGGTGATGAGGCAGGGGTAGGAATACGACGAGATTCAGTCGCTGTAATCTTGGCGACTATTCTGCTAACAGCCTTCGTTTATTATGGCTCGATACCTGTTGAAGGAGGAGCATTCATGCTGATTTTACTGGTGAGTTACTACGCCTATGCATATCGTTCTTCTAAAGGCAAAGCTGATGCAGAGGAGCCAGAAGAAACCTGGCTTCCGGAAAATATACTACTTGCTGTATTCGCAACAATCGCAGGCGGTGTAATGATTTGGCAGGGAGCCATTTTCCTTCTTGATGGAGCTACTGGTCTAGCGGATACATACGACATACCTACTGCGATTGTTGGACTTTCATTAGTAGCCTTAGGGACTTCTTTACCAGAGTTAGCAGTCACTCTAATTGCGGCTATGAGAAATCAAGGTGGCGTCGCGGTAGGCAACGTATTGGGCTCTAATGTAATGAATATCCTTGGAATCTTGGGTACGGCTTCCGTAATAGGGGGAGGAATCGAAATTGCCTCGAAGTTTGAAGGGCGAGATATATGGGTGGTTATCCTAACATCTAGTTTAGTTGCAGCTATGTTACTCGACGATAGAGAAATTGGACCAAGAGTAGGTGCCACTATGGTAATCGGATATCTCGCCTACATGTCATTCCTCTATTACAGCACAACACTAGGTTGAGGAGCGGATTTTGTACGATATCCTTGCCCTAACGGCTAAGGCTGGAAGGCCTGTGGCGGCATCATGGTTGAGTTCGCATTGTCCGAGGAGCAAGAGATGCTTCGTGAGTTGGCTCACGAATTTGCAAGGGATATTGTTCGGCCGAATGCAGAGCACTGGGATGATAAATCAGAATTCCCTACTGAAGCAATTGCAGAGGCTCATGCATTAGGTCTCACCAACCTACACATCCCTGCTGAATACGGAGGGATGGGAATGGGGATTCTTGACGAAGTATTAGTCTCTGAGGAATTTTCTTGGGGTGATCCTGGATTTGGCACAGCCGCATATTCCAATGGATTGACGGTTGGGCCAGTAATTACTGGCGGCACTGAGGAACAGAAAGCTGAATATCTCGGACGATTGGTGAAAGAGCCATTGATAGCATCCTATTGCGTGACCGAACCCGGTGCAGGGAGTGACGTTGCAAGCATACAAACTACCGCTGTTCGAGATGGTGATCATTATATCCTAAATGGCCAGAAGATGTGGATTACAGGTGCAGGGCAAGCCGATTGGTTCTTCGTTTTGGCATACACAGACAAGTCAGCAGGATACAAAGGAATGAGTGCATTCATTGTCGAGAGTTCATGGGATGGAGTTTCCCTTGGAAAGAAAGAAACTAACATGGGACAAAGAGCTTCAGATACCAGAGCTGTAATCTTCGAAGATGTTCATGTCCCTGTTGAGAATCTAATTGGTGGAGTTGAAGGAGCGGGTTGGTTCAACGCAATGAAGGCATTTGACCTGTCACGACCTAATGTGGCAGCTCAAGCAGTTGGATGTTCTCGAGCCGCCTACGAATATGCTCTACAATATGCCGATGAACGCCAGACCTTCGGCAAGAAATTACATGAACATCAGGCAATTCAATTCATGCTGGCTGATATGAAAACAAAAATTGAGGCTGGTAGATTGCTGACTTGGCGAACTTCATGGGAAGTTGATAATGGAATCAGGAATACAGAAAGTGCTGCTCACGCAAAGCGTTTTACTGCTGATTCATGTATGGAAATCACTACTGATGCGGTGCAAGTCTTCGGAGGCTATGGTTACTCAGAAGAGTATCCAGTAGCGCGATTAATGCGCGCCGCGAAGGTTCTGCAAATTTACGAAGGAAGTAGTCAAGTTCAACGGATGATTATTGGAAGAGAAATGCTCAGAGACCTGTGAATCAGCCCTAAGGGCTGAATAGTCAACGGACCGCTTTATTGAAATCACCTTCTCTGTACCGAGGGGTTGGTTCACATGCTTGTATCTGATGAAATTCGAGGTCGGTTAATTGCATTCACAGTACTCGCTATGATGCTTGTTCCCGCTCTTGCGGCTGCAGCTCCCACTGTGTCGGATCCATCTCAAACACCAACATATTCTGAGCAAATCGGTGATTGGTGGGAAAATACAAACATGGACAAAGATAGAGATTATATTCACGATGCAATCTGGATTGCTGCAAAAAACAACCACTACCAATACCTCGATGAAAATGGTCGAATTTCAGTAATTGTTGACTTTGACCACAAACCAACTGAAGCCGATCAAAAGATGCTTGAAAGTGAATTAGATTTTCAGACCCAATTCAGATATTGGTTAGTTGATTCGATTGCCGGCACAGTTGAATTGGATAGAATATACGAATTAGTTGAACTGCCAGGAGTTGTATTCATTGAATTAGATGGAAGATTAGAGGTTCAGATGGAGGATGTAGTTCCTGCTCATGGTGTCGATTTAGTTTGGCAGGATACTGGCTATACTGGCGCTGGAGTTACCATGGCAATAATTGATACCGGAATCGATGGAAATCACACGGCCTTGGACGATCTGGATGATGACAACACCACAAACGACCCAAAAATAGTGGCCTTTTATGATGCAATTAACAACCCTGGGGCAACTAATGGAACTGAGATATTCCCCTATGATGACAATGGTCATGGCACCCATTGTGCAGGCATCACTGCTGGCACCGGGGCCCCCGACTATCAGCACATAGGTGTGGCCCCAAAAGCAAACCTTGTGGGCGTCAAGGTTCTAGACGGAGGCGGCAGTGGATCTTTCGCTGCAGTCATGGCGGGAATGGAATGGACCGTAGAGAAAAGGCATGAGTTCAACATCAGGGCAGCCAGTATGAGCCTCGGAGCCCTCACTGGAGCAATCGAATGGACATCCTCAGAGGAAGAGTCAGTGAACAGAATGGCAAATGAGATGATGAGAGCAGGGGTCACTCTATTCATCGCAGCTGGAAACAGCGGAGGAACCGGAACGATAGGGACGCCGGGGAGTGCTGAGGATGTCATAACCGTCGGCTCGCTGGACAAAGATACTGCAATTGCAGTCTACTCAAGCCAAGGGCCAACAGAGGAAGGCAGGGTCAAGCCCAACCTAGCGTTTGTTGGGAGCAGCGTCAACGCACCCGATGCCAACACCGGAGATGGATACGTCGCATTGTCTGGTACTAGCATGGCAACGCCTGGTGCGGCTGGTGTTGCTGTTTTGATGTATCAGGCTAATCCCGACTTGAGTCCCTTCGATGTGCGCAACATAATGCAAGAGACCTCAACATACAGACAATGCCACTACATGCTCGCGAACGAGCCGTGTGCAGAGGACCTCATACCGAAGAACAGGCAGAATAACGTCTATGGCCATGGTCATGTGAATGCTCAGCCAGCAGTCGAGGAAGCTGCCAATTACTTCTACGAATTGAGCATGTCATTGAACGTTACTTTGGAAAGCGAATATGGACAAGATAACCGCGTTCACATTGGACAAGGTGAATCGATTGAATTCAATTTGGAAGGAGGAGTTCAAAGAGTACAATGGCGAACTTGGGATATGAGAGACAATTGGATGGATTTGGCTGAATTTACTATTGGTGACGAGCGCTTTGAGGTGACTCATGACCTACTGGTAGATCGACTTCGATTCCTTCCCAACAATACGGTAGAAGGCGAACAAGTTATTCTCGTACGAGCAATATCCGGTGACCAAGCCTCAACCAATCTTGCAATAGGAATTCAGATTATGGGTGAAGAAAAAATAACTCAATCCGATTCTGAAAGTTCCTTCATGGGAATTGTAGTTGGAATTTTGGCTCTACTGGTTCTAGTGCTTCTCAGTGCACTAATTTTTGCTGGCATTCAACTCCGTGACAGAGGATTCTTCGAAAAAGATGATGAATTTTTCCAAGATGATGAATTAGTGGAAGAAATCTTCTCTGAAGCAGAAATCTCTCAATCCGAATCCGGATAGTCTCAAGTCACCTCGTCCTAATGCTCAAACATGGGTGCTTATTCGACTAATTATGAGTCAGACTAGGGGCATCTATGTCTCAATTGTTCTGATTATGCTAATGGCCCCGTTAGTTTCCTCTTCCATTAGTGTTGATTCTTCCCGCAGAGGTGGTCTAGATTTCAATGGAGATTGGGTCGCCTCAGTTGAACCTGAAATTCATTTTGAATGGTGGCTCGACTGGAGTAGAGACAAGGATGGTAATTCTATTGACGACCGGCTAGAATGGTTGATTGTACAACCCAGCGAAATACAAAATCAATGGTGGAAACGAGCATCGTCTGGAAATGCTAGAGTTTTCATAGACTACGATCATCACCCAACAGATGCAGATATTTCAGCACTTGAAGAACTGAAAGTTGAGGTTACTTTCAGATTTAGTTATCTGGATACTGTGGCGGCTTCCGCTCCTTTCGACTCAATACTAGGGCCTGATGGAATCCTTTCTTTACCTGGTGTGGTGATGATTGAAGATCTAGGGCTTGCGGAACCAAACATGCATCAAGCAGTTCCAAACATGGGAGTTGATACCGTATGGAATGACCTAGGTTTAGATGGAACTGGAGCGGTGATTGCTGTGCTCGATACGGGAGTGAGAGGGGATCATGAAGGACTCAATGATATGGATGATGACCCCTTTACCTGTATAGACGAACCACCTGACCCCTTAGATCCAAATCCAGAGCCGATTCCCGCGGACTGTGATCCAAAAATCATAGCATTTTTCGATGCTGTATTTACTGATCAAGAACTAGATCCTTCAGAATCTTATGACTCAGGAACTCACGGAACTCATGTTGCAGGTATTGCAGCTGGTAGTGGAGGGGGACAAGTAGACCCTACAACTGGAGAGAAATATGTAGGAGCAGCACCCGGTGCATGGTTAATCAACATCTTAGCATGTTGTGATGGAGATATTGAAGACATAATGCAGGGCGCCCAATGGGCAATAGATAACAAGGAAAAATATGGTATCAATATCTTGACTTCCTCGCTGGGAGAGCAGCAATTTGAGATTCATGTCGATAATGACGGTAGTTCTGCTTGGAGTCGCCAAATGGATGCCGTTGTAGAGGCAGGAATCATCACGACTCTCTCTGCCGGAAACGAATTCGGAGGAGCAACTTTTGCTGGCTGTAATACAATCGATAGTCCGGGGGATGCCGCTTTACCCGTAACCGTAGCCAGTCTCGATAAGGATCTAGGGCTAGCAATTTACAGTAGTAGAGGATACACTTCTGACTTGCGAGTAAAGCCGGATGTAGCAACCATAGGATCTAGCATAATGGCCCCTGATGCGGCAACAAATGATGGATACACAAGTAAATCTGGAACTAGTATGGCAACCCCATTGATGGCTGGAATTGCCGCTTTAATGGTACAAGCAAATCCAGACATCACCCCCTCTGAATTCAAAGATATCATTGCAGCCTATTCAATCGAAAGAGAAATTGTTCTCTTAGATGATCCAGGGTTCAATGACTGTAGTGTTGCTGAAACTCGGCCGGATAATGAGTTTGGATATGGACAAGCGGATCCAATTGTATTTGTTGAAGTAGCAGGAAGCATTGATCGTTCACTTAATGTTTCAATGGATATTGATACCCTGCAGGTAATTCAAAATCAAAGCCAAATTACAGGGATTGCAAGTGGATTACCTTCGGGCTCAGAGGGCAGAGTGGAGGTAAGAGTGGGCGGTGCAGAATGGAGCGAAGCAAAAGATGAGTCAAACGATGGGGATTGGACAAGTTGGAGTATAGTACTAGAACCTCACAATAATTCAGGTAATACTACAATCTTTGCAAGATTATACCTTGATGACGATCACATATCACCTATTGATGCTAAAAGAGTAATCCTAATTGATGAAGTAGCCACAAATCAGGAAAAGGGATTGAATGAAGAATCGCTATTGATTGTATTATTTGGCGCGTTGATTTTCTTGGTCCCTGTTATTGGAGTTGCGATTTACTTCAATCGCATCTCGATTTGGAGTGCAACTTCCGATGAGGATTGACAGAGGGATTGTACTAGCTGCAGGGGCCAGTAAGCGCCTTGGTAGCCACAAGGCATTGATAGAAGTCGAAGGGGAAACTCTTGTCCAGTTAGTTTGTAGTAAATTGCAAAGTGCAGGCCTTTCTGTAACCGTAGTTACCCGTAATTCTCTAGAACAAAAAATTGAGAATTTACTTCCCAATGTTAGTACCGTAGTGAATCCAAATCCTGAATTAGGTAGAACAGGAACTATTCAACGCGGAATTGAATCAATTGGTGCCGGACCCCTACTGATTGCACCAGTAGATCGACCCGGATTTAGCCTAGAAACCATCAATTTACTCTGTGAAACAAACACCACAACCATTCCAACCTACAAAGAAAAAGGCGGTCATCCGATTGCAATAACTTCTCAGGATTGTGAGAATATTTTGCAAGCAGAACCTGATATTCCATTACGTGAACTAATCAGTCCTGAAAAGATGCAGGTAGAAGACCCTCATCTACACCTAAACATAGACACTAAAGAAGATGTTAACCAACTAATCAAGGTTGCAAAGCATCTGTAATAGAGGGATATTGGCCCATCGCCCAAAGGAATACCAAACCCACAATAATTGCTGGAAGGGTGGTATGTATTGTTGCCCAAATGGATGCAACCTTGTGCCTAACCAATAAAGGGAAAAGGGCGTCTCCATCTTGAGAAATGGCATTTGCAACTAAAGCTGGAAAAGAGATGATTCCCTCGATATATGCCGTAATTGCGATGATTTGAGGCCCACATCCAGGGATTAGTCCAATAGTCGCCGCAACCAAAACTGCACCTGCGCCGGAACCATATTCAGACATATCTGATTCTTTAATTCCAGAAAATAACATACCGAACTCAAATATGAGGTAAGCAATCAAAACCCAAAAAGTAACGAATGCTGTTTCCGAGGCCGCATGAACCAGAGTTTCGTCAAGCGAATTGAGTTTATCTCCAATAGTAGCCTCGGTATCATCGGCAAAGAAATTCTTAGAAGATACATAGAGAATAATTGACAAAGAGGTCCCAATGAATCCTATCCAAGTGACTATTCCATCTCGAGTTGTTGGGTCCCAAACTAACTCAGGTGAGTATTCTGGATCCTGTGCATACCAACCGAGAAGCAAGATTGCAAGACACAAACCCACTGCGGTTACCAACCACCAAATTCTGTAACCTTGATGTAGGACACGATACCCCCATCCCTCTGGAACCTCTCTGGGTAGATTTTCGATTAGTGAATCTTTACTTTCCATTGCCTTTGCAACTTCTTCCCCTAATGGCTCATCATTACCAAACTTAGGGCCGAAGCCACCTAGCGGAGTAGTTGGTGTAACCCCTATTGAATCAACACCGTACCCCCATAAAACACCGACAACAAAGGATGTTATGTGAACAACAATTACTGGAGTCAGGTATGAAGAATCTTGGAAAATAGCCCCAATTAGCACGAAAGCGGCATCGCCGAGGGTTGCGATTAAAGTCGCAATAACTGTTCCATAAGTGACATACCCTCTAGCATACATAGGCATGACAATTATTGCACCACCACAACCTGGAGTTAGCCCCATCATTGCACCAATTACTGGCTGAAGGCTCCTATTTTCACGAATCCAAATTACAAATCGACCTGCTGTGATGAATTGTAACCAACTGAACAGCAGAATCATTGCAGCGACAAAAACTGTAACTGCAAGGAAAGCATCTCTCATTGAGACAACTAGAATTTCCAGCGCTTGAGCCGCGCTGATGTTCGATGACATACGACTCCCCGAGGCGCTCATTCATTTGAAAGTTAGTCGAGGCTAACTCTTGAATTTCTTGTGTAAATCGCTATTCCCCAGCGAGCAAATCCAATACCTTGAGTCGTTTCCGGACGTCTATGACCAGCGCCACGCTAGCATGGGTTTTGGACCGTTTAAATCACGGTGAAAGGGTTGCCCTTGCGTCTGTGGTTGAAGCTAGTGGAAGCGTACCTGGAAAACCCGGAGCGAGAATGGCACTAACCAATTTGAGAAAAAGACACGGTACTATCGGAGGTGCTGGTTTAGAACTGAAGGTAGAGAAACATCTTGGGCAGATGTTGGCCAATGGATCCAGCACTAGTAGGGTAGAGACTTACGTCTTACATCGAGATGCGAAGAGCCAAGAGTCGGTGGCCCTTAACAGTCTATGCGGCGGTCGCGTAACCGTCTCTCTGGAGGTATTGGAACCCGTGCCACACATACTAATCGCCGGTGGGGGCCATTGTGGTCTAGCCGTCGCCGCAGCATGTGATAATCTAGGTTGGTCGCACAGTGTTTTCGATGTTCGAAACGAGTTCGCTGATCTGGAATTATATCCTAATGCGGTAGAACATCATTCTAGCGATGTTGAGGTATTTATTGCCAGTATTTCGGATAATGGATTTATGCGATTTTCAGACGTTCTATTGTTAGGTCATGATTGGTCGGTAGACCAAGACTTACTGATTGGTCTTTTATTGAATCGGGGCGAAGGTGAAAGACCACGTATTGGAGCAATTGGGTCTCGGGCAAAATGGAAGGTTTTCAGAGAGGAAGCAATCTCTGCTGGGGTGCCCGAAAATGTGATCGATTCCGTTCGTTGTCCTATCGGTATTGAAATCGGTGCGGAAACTCCCGAAGAGATTGCGATTGCCGTATGCGCGGAAATTTTAGCGATTGAGAAAGGTGTTCAGGAATAATATGGAATAAATCCCCCCTGAGTACCAAAGCATAGAGTTGAATAGCGCTACTGTAAGGTGCAATGTATGCGAAAGGTTGTGTTGAGATGGAATCTCACAACCATTCAGGGCGCTAAGGAATTGGGGAGTATCCTGCAAATCTGTCAGAGATTTGAGGTATTGGCCCATTTGGGGGTTTCTCCAGTTGGAATCGTTCAATTAGCAGAGATTGTATTACAAGATGGAAAAGATATCAATGAACTAAACGATTTAGATAGTTTTCAGGTAATGGAAATACACGAGGAATCGGAGGATGGAATACTGGCCAGCATCCTATGTTCACACAGTTTGGCAAAGTCTGCTATCGACCTATCCAATCTACACCTCCAACCTCCCTATAGTTTGGATGCGGCAGTTGGAATGGAAATGCGAGTAACCGGGTTAACTGGAGCAATGCGAAGGTTTCTCGCTCTTCTTAGAGTGGTTTTACCTCCAGACAAAGTTAGTGTCATAACTATGCGGGGAGAAATGGTAAATGGCTGGGACAAAGTACTGACAAAAAGACAGCAAGAAGTGCTAACATTTGCTGTCGAGAGAGGTTACTACGAAGAAGGTACATCAATTACAATCAAGGATTTGGCAGAAGAAATGGGGATTTCTCGTTCCACTTTTGGCGGTCACCTACAAGATGCGGAAAGAGCAGTGATGCATAAGGCTGGTTCAGACTTGAATTGAGTCCGTAGGACTCAGACCGAAGCGTAATAGGATAATCCTCAGTGGATTCTCTCCATGGTGCAACACCGGCTACCGATGATACCCTCAGCTGGAGAAGTATCTTGGGTTGCATCAATTAATGGTGTCAAGAAACAATTGAACATCGAAAATAATGCAATCTTGCTCGATGTATTGAGGGATAAAGCAGGAAGTCTTGGCACCAAAAGGGGCTGTGACATGGGCACATGTGGCTGTTGTTCTGTATTGATTAATGGAGAGCCAAGACTCTCCTGCTTAACTCTTGCCGCAGAAGCAGAAGGTTATGAGATTACTACAGTTGAAGGTCTTGCAGACGGACACCATCTACACCCAATTCAGGAGATGTTTGCTGAATGTGGCGGCTCTCAGTGTGGCTTTTGCACCCCTGGATTCCTTGTGGTCTCTTCGGCATTGCTCGAAGAAAACCCTAGCCCAAGTGATGAAGAAATCAAAACTGCGATCGAAGGAAATCTATGCAGATGCACAGGTTATCAACAGATTGTCGACTCAGTTCGGGCCGCATCTGCAATACTAACCTCAGGAGAATCGGTCGAAGATTCAACCTCGCCAAAGAGCGACCCACACCCCGGATTCTCTGGAGAGTGATTCAATGTCAAAAGATGAAAATGAGGATGAGATGGTCGGTTACCGACAACAGCCGGGTAAGCTGCCTTTTGCCAAACCAGGTTCTGGAGGGAAAGACCGATTCTCTCGTCCCACAGACCAAGAGATGATTCCGGAATCTCAAGGTGGAGAATTAGCCCAACCATGGGGTTCGCATCGTCATGACAATTTAGTAAGTGGACAAGTTATTGGTAAGGCAACCGCATTGGTAGATGGGAGATGGAAGGTAACAGGTCAGGCTCAGTATGGGGATGATATCAGATTACCCGGAGAACTAATTGGAAGAATTATTCGCTCGCCGCACCATTATGCACGGGTACTTTCTGTCGATTTTTCAAAGGCACTTGAAGTTCCTGGAGTTGTCGCAATTGCAACTGGCGCTGATGCAGAAAACAAGTTCGGGGTTTTGCCGGTAACTAAAGATGAACATGCAATGGCTGTGGAAAAAGTCCGCCACGTAGGTGATCTTGTCGCATGTGTTGCAGCAGAAGATGAGGCGACTGCGCGTGAAGCCGAACGTTTAATCGAAGTCGAATACGAAATCTTGGATTCAATTCACGACATGCGTGATGGTTTGCAAGATAGTGATCTTCCTATTCACGACAGAGGTAAGTATCACATCGGTGAAGCTAATGTTCAGAAGCGTGTTTTCCAGGAATTTGGCGATGTTGATGGTATTGAAGAAAATGCAATTGCGAGTCACAAGGAAAACTGGTTATTCGCTGGAGTCAATCATGCTGCAACAGAACCTCATGCTGTGGTTGCAAATTGGGACCCAGCCGGTAGATTGACCCTCTACACACCCCAACAGGTCCCTCATTATGTACATCGAGCCCTAGCTGATGTACTAGAAATCCCCATGCATCAAATCAACGTTCACAGAACATTTGTTGGTGGAGGGTTTGGGGGCAAATCAGATCCATTCCCTCACGAGATGTGCTCTGCGATTTTAGCAAGAAAGTCCGGTAGACCAGTTAGGATTACATTCGACCGTGAGGAAGTATACTGGATCAATCGTGGCCGCCATCCTTCTAGAATCGAAATGAATCTACATGCAGATAGCCAAGGTCGTATTTGTGGAATAGAAACAGACGCACTAATTGACGGCGGTGGTTTTGCCTCATTCGGGCATGTAACCACTTACTACAACGGAGTTCTGCACACAGCACCCTATGAAATTGGAGCATTCCATTACACCGGCGCCAGGGTATGGACGAATAAACCAGCTAGCGGAGCTATGCGTGGACACGGGGCAGTGAATTCTCGCTGTGCGGTAGAAACTGGATTGGATGACTTAGCGGAGAAACTATCGGTTGACCCAATAGACCTCAGACTAGCCAATTTACTACCTCCTCATTCCGCTACAATTACTGGATTCAGGGTAACCAGTATCGGAATGCGTGAATGTTTAGAACGTGTGAAAAAAGAAAGCGGTTGGGATGAAAAATTCCGAAAGATGCCTTTGGGTAAAGGGATTGGAATAGGCTGTGGATTCTTTATCTCTGGTTCTGGATTACCTATTCATTGGGACCCGAATAAATTCCCACATGCAACAGTCCATCTGAAAATCGATATGGATGGTGGAGTTACTGTTCACACTGGTGCTGCTGAAATCGGGCAAGGTTCTGACACCGTTGTTGCACAGTCTGTAGCAGAGGTCTTGGGTCTACCTCTAGACTTGATTAGAATTAGGTCAAAGGAATCGGACACTTCGCCGGTCGACTTAGGTTCATATTCGTCCAGAGTGACATTCATGAATGCAAATGCTGCGATTTCTGCCGCAATGCAAATTCGCGACGAATTACTTGATGCTACAGCTGAAATTACCGGTGCGAAGCGAGAAAAGTTAGTCATTGGTGACCGTCGAATATTTGCCAAAAATGACCCTGCAGTTGGAGTCTCATACCTCGAAGCTCTGCACAAAGCACAAGAAGACCGAGGAGCACTTGTCGCATCAGGAGCATACAGAACCCCTCCAATGGGCCGTACTCACAAGGGTGCAGCCGCCGGATTGGCCCCTGCATATTCATTCTCAGCCTATGTTGCTGAAGTTTCTGTAGACGTTGAAACTGGCCAAACAAAAGTCGAGAAAGTATGGGCGGCCCATGATTGTGGTAAAGCACTGAATCCATTAGCAGTCAAAGGACAGATAATCGGCTCTTGCCATATGGGGATGGGTCAGGTTTTGAGTGAGGAAATGAAATATGGCAGGAGTGGTCACCTGATGAATCCAGATTTACTAGATTACAAGATTCCAAGTGTTCACGAAATGCCCGAAGTTGTTCCAATTATAGTCGAATCTAATGACCCTGAAGGTCCATTCGGAGCAAAGGAAGCAGGAGAAGGGCCACTTCTCCCTATACTACCCGCTGTTTGTAACGCGGTTTACGATGCAGTAGGAGTTAGGACCGCGGAATTACCAATTACTCCTGAAAGATTACTGAGAATTATTGAAAGAAAATGTAAGGCTGAAGGTGTAGATGACCCAATAAAATTACCAAGCCCACGACTTGAGTACTCTGAGCTACAAGCAGTGCTATCGAAGAGAGCAGAAGAACATGCAAAGCGCGATCTAGAACGACGCTTGAATGATAATAGACAACCATACCACAATGGAGCATTGTTCGGATTAGACCCCACAACTCCTCCTGATGAAGTGGATCAAAAATGGGCAGTCAATGTAATTCCCTCTGAAGAATATCTGTCTGATCCTCGTTTAGCTGGTAGTGCTTGGAAGCATACAGAAAGAAGACACAGGGGTGATTCTTGATGCGTATGCCTCCATTCCAATTACACACTCCAACCAGTTTGGATGAGGCAATTTCCATTTCTGAAGAGTTGGTATCCGAAAATCAAGAATTTGACTGGGTGGCTGGGGGAACTGACTTGCTTCCAAATTATAAATGGCACCTCAACGTCAAACCTAACGTGATTTCTCTTGCAAAGATAAGTGAATTAACAGAACTCAATGAGACTCATATTGGAGCCATGGTCAGGCTTCATGACCTAGTTCAATCAAGCGCTACACACCCAGTTCTTGCCAAAGCGGCTGATACGATTGCCAGTGTTATGGTCAGACGTTCTGGAACGGTGGGGGGTAATATTTGCCTTGATACTCGATGTTATTGGTTCAATCAAACCGAACAATGGAGAGAATCCATCGATTGGTGTCACAAATGTGATTGTGGAACAGAAGCAGATTGTAGAGTGATTCCAAATCAAAATACACTCTGTGTGGCTACCTATCAAGCAGATCTCGCCCCAGTTCTAATGTGTCTCGGAGCAGTAATACACCTCGCTGGATCAAACGGTATCCGCTCGATGCCGCTTAGCGAATTTTTCCAACTTGATGGAATGACTCGTAATGTACTCCAACCCGGAGAATTAGTCACACACCTCACACTTCCAGAAGATGTTGCTGAATGGCATGGAGATTACCAGAAATTACGGCAACGTGAATCTTGGGATTTCCCAGAGGCTGGAGTCGCCGCTGTTTGGAAGAAAAATGGAACCACAAAACCAACCGAACTCAAGGTGGCAACAACTGGACTGGAATCTATTCCAATGCTTCATACAAAAGAGGTTGACTCCTGCCTAAATGGTTGGTCCGGTGCAGAATCAATTAACGAGTTAGCCGAATCTATTAGAAAATCTGTGAAGCCCGTTCAAAACACATGGTTCTCACCTTCCTACAGAAGAAAAATGGTGAAGGTGTTAACACGGCGAGCTTGCGCCGGATTGGTGGAGGGAGACTCTTGAGGCGAGAGATTTTACCGATTTTCCTCATCACAGCAATGATAATTGCAATAATCCCAAACTCCATGGCTCAACCGGAACCATCTCTAGGAAATTGGGAATTGGGAATAGAATATCCAGATGAAGATGAAAGCAACCCATTCATAGTCTCTGAAGCAGGCATGGCTTCGATTACGATGTTTGTCGATAACCAAGGTCTTCTTTCGGTAAAAGTCGCTTTTGAGTATGATTTCCCATTTGAAGCGGAAGTTATGGGTGCACCTGAAGACGCAACCATAGAGCCAGGAAATAACGACTCATTCACGATTATGATTCGTGGTATCGATGTCTACCAAATAGATGCTGGAAAGAAGGAAAGCTTCTCAATTACAGCGAATTTAGAAGAGAGGAATGGAATGCCAGTATTTATTCCTGAAAGTCAAGAAAAGATTGGAGACCTTGAAATCCCAGAAATTTTCATGCTAAATGTTGAGATTGCTGACCCGGTTGGGCCGATGAACTCGGGAACTGATACAATACTCAAAGTCACTGTAACAAACGATGGGAATTCTAGAGACAAAGTTCGCGAGTTAGAAGTTACTGACGATTGTCCATTGATGACCACTGACTCCGGGCTTGATGCATTACTAACAAGAAACATAGAGAAAGGAGGAAGTACTACCGCAGACCTCAAAGTAACAGCATCGGAAAGTCATCCACAAAGAAATTGTCGCGTTGAGGTGACGGTTGCATCCGATGGTGCAGATGGAAGCCAGCTCTCAACTGACTTTACACGAATAACCGTTGAACAACCACCAACAAATACCCAAGACCCCGATGATCCTGATGATCCAGAAGACCCTGTAGAAGTGGTCACATCAAATCTCCCAGCACCCGGAATAATCGTGATACTTAGTTCGTTAATTGGCGCCTTATTTTTGAACCCTGAAAGAAGACAATAATTGGGTTTTTTTATTCTAATTTGAATTCCTAAATCAATACACTGAGATGGTGCAATATGCATATCGGACCGTGGGTAATTCCCCCAATTGTGGTGCCCTGTAATCAACAACATATATCTGTGAAATGAGGCTCGCGTGGAAGCGTAGGTGTCCCTAGCCTAGGCTAAATCTTTGAATGGAATGGAATTTACATGGCTGAAGATAAATCAGAAGAGGAAAATTTCACCAGAATGGTGGTTGGCTCTTTAGCCATCACAATGGTACTTCTTTTGATTCTCCCCATGATTTTCGTTGCAGGAAAAGCAACCTACTATTCTGCCTACACAGAAGGTGAAGGAGGAGAGATTAGTTCTCTCGCCCAAGTCACTGACATGAGAGAAACAATGGCTACTGATGAAGGCTATTTTATTGCAAACACAATGTCTACTCCAATGTTGGTAAATGATTGGAGAGATCCTCATCGAACGGCATTGATGATAATTGGACCAGAGAAGCCAATTGCTGAAACTGAAGCTGATGCGATTTACGACTTTGTAACCAACAGAGGAGGTAAAGTAATCGTCGCCGCTGATGGAACAAATGCAAATCGATTGGCTGAGAAATTTGGTATAACTTTCTTTGATTCCCCTCTAAATGATGAGAATCAGTTTTGGATGGAATATGAAGATGGGCAACCAACCGACGGATCCTGGCTAAACGTATGGGGCCTTGCAGCTGTTTCAGAAGATGTCAACGATATGCCAAGTTCTTACCTAAGGCAAGGATGCGTTGATACAGACGTCTTACAAGAAAATCGACTAAATTGTAGGCTTCCGGTCATGTTCCGTTCCCCCACTGGAATGAAATTCGAGCCTCTACCAGAAGATGACCCGAGCCAAGTAACAGAGAATCAAAGGCAAGTAAAAATCCTGGCTACCGCTTCTCCATCTGCATTTATCGATGTACAGGGGAACGGTCTTGCAGACGACCAGAGAAATCCAGCACCTGGTGATCTAGCCTTAATCGTCAGAATCGACTATCCCGGAATTACTACCTTCGACAAGGTTAGCGCTGGTTCTGGAGGATTGGTTGGAGGAAATACCAGAGAACTGCAGGTTACAGGCAGCATTGTATTTGTGTCCGATGAAGAAGCTTTCTCAAACCGATTGTGGAGTCTCGATGTGGCGATAGAAAACGACATGAGTTCTTCCTGCGAACAGCAAGCTAACAACTGCTGGTTAAACACAGTCAGAGAAACATATTGGCAAGGTAACGAAGAATACTTTTCGCTTCTTATTGACGACATGATGGAACATGATAACAAGAAGATGGCTAAATCTATTCGTGACGATAAAAGCCAATTCCAGGTTGTCTTTGACGAAAGCCGACACGTTACCGGAATCATATCTGCTCCATTCGTGGAAACCATGGGGACGGTTGTACTCCTGACTTCCAATACATTCCTCAAGTGGCTGGTGGTTCTGAATGTTGGATTACTATTGCTTGTTGCGATGATGGTAGTTCCTGAAAAAGAAAACTGGCGCCATATTTTCGATCTTACACGATTCAAAGAAAGGCCGAATAAATTAGATCCTGGCTCCTATCGGGAAAGGGTGCAAAAAGCACTATTCACGAAAGTTAGAGTTCATCACGACCTAACTAGAGATCAGATGGCAATTAAACCGCCAGCCGAGGTTCAGACGATGATTGGCGATCCAAGACTCGTTGAACTGGCATATAGCCAGAGCAGAAAATACACTCCCCAAGAATTACGCCAACTAATGGTGGCGATAAGACGATGGGGTAAAAACTGAAACAAACAGAAAATGGAGAGAGAAAAATGACTGAAGAAAAAGCTGCAACCAAAAAGAAGCCTAAGGGCGGCTCAAAAAAGATGAGTGATAAACTCGAAGCCGTCGGTGCAATCGGACAAGCGATTGCCACCGAGGTGCAGAAAGTAATCATTGGAAAGAGCCATGTTATCGACAATGTGTTGGTTAACATCCTGTCCAATGGTAACCTCTTGTTCGAGGATTACCCTGGACTTGCAAAGACCCTGATGACGAATACGTTCGCCGATGCACTCGGCTGTGATTTCAAGCGTGTACAATTTACACCTGATCTTCTACCAGCCGACATCACAGGAACGAACATCTACGATGCAAAGAAAGGAGAGTTCTCCTTCAAGCCGGGACCGATTTTCTGTAACCTACTATTGTCTGACGAGATTAACCGTGCGCCTCCAAAGACGCAAGCGGCGCTTCTAGAAGCGATGCAAGAAAAGCAGGTTACTATCGGAACTGTAACTCACAAACTTCCAGCACCGTTCCTAACAATGGCGACACAAAATCCAGTGGAACAGGAAGGAACTTACCCTCTACCAGAGGCTCAACTTGACCGATTTATGTTCAAGATGAGTGTTGGGTACCCAGACCGTGCAGACGAGGATGAAATTCTCGCACGACGTATTGCTCGAAAGAAGGACGATGTAGAAGTAGAGACAATTACCGATCCTGCTCGTGTGGTTGCTATGCAGACTGCAATTGAAGATGTCTTTGTCGACCCTGCAGTTCGAATGTACATGGTTGAGATTGTATCTCGAACCCGTGAAGACCCAAGAGTTCTCGTCGGTTCATCACCACGTGGTTCACAGGCTCTTCTGAAGACAAGTCGGTCCGCTGCTGCTATGCGTGGACGTGACTTTGTTACACCTGATGACGTGAAGTCGGTTGCAACCCTCGCGGTAGCTCACCGATTAATCCTCAAACCTGAGCACCAGATTAAGGGTCTCGAGACTGATGAAGTAATCTCGGACATCCTACGTCAGGTACCTGTACCAACAGTTTGAGGACATTGATTAAATTTAGCAAAAGGAGGTGTTAGCCGATGGCATGGAGCAGAAAATCAGCCATGTTTGCCGCTCTTGCGGTAGCCATGTATCTGCTCGGATTAGTGTTGAGAAATCAGCAACTGGTCACGGTCGCCGTTGTGCTACTATCTTTCCTTACCTATGCTGCATTCCGAACAACCCATGCCGACGTTGCTTCTAGTGGACGTCGCTTGGATGATGCAGACGCTGATTCAGGAGTTGCTCTTCAGTCAATTGTCGCAATGCGAAAACTATCCTCTGCGAGAGTTTTCGAGGACGGTGAAATTGATGTTATCCTTAGGATTCAGAACCGATCTACTCTCTCCAAGGTTCTAGAGGTCCGAGACAGAGTCCCTGAAGTTATGCGAATAAAGAAAGGAGCAAATTATGTTCTGATGGAATTAGGTGGAAGGAAAGAAACTGAAATCTCCTATACAATTGAGGCCCCTCTAAGAGGATTCTATACAATTGGTCCCGTTTGTGTCAGAGTACAGGATGCCTTCGGATTATTCCACAATGAAAGGGAAATTCAACTCTACGACGATTTCCTTGTATTCCCCAAGATGGAAGATATCAAGGATGCGTTGATCAAGAGTAGAGTTCCAAAAATCTTCACAGGTGCCGTGAATATTCGTAACCCTGGTGAAGGTACGAATTTCTACAACTTGCGCGAGTACATCCCAGGAGATCCAATGAAGAAGGTAAACTGGAAGGCTTGGGCTAGGTCTGGAAAGATGATGGTAAACGAGTTTGAACGTGACGCGGTTAGCGACATAATTCTAATCATCGATAGTCGATCTGTATCTGAAACTGGTCCAGTAAGTCGGAATTCCTTGGTATACAGTACAAGAGCTGCTGCAAGCCTTGCACAGTATTTCTTGTCTCGAAGAGACTCAGTTGGTTTGGTGACTTATGGTGACGAAATCGTATCAGTTGACCGAGATACTGGGAAGAAACAATTGTACGTTATTTTGACTAAGTTAGCCGGCGCCATGGCAAAGGGCAACACACCTCTGAAAGTGGTGACAAATCGTATTCTTCCTCACATCAATCGTGGAAGCCCAATTATTATTCTAAGTCCATTAGAAGATGATCCAACTGTAATTGACGCAGTAAGAGACCTCAGAGCTAGGAACTTCGACGTAACCATACTATCTCCGTCTAGCCTTGAATTCGAGTTCGACGCCAGAAGACTTGATCGTACTGGATATGAAGTTCTCAAGACTGAGCGAGATATCCTAATCAGTGAATTACGTGGATTAGGTGCTAATGTTATGGATTGGGAACCAGACATGATGCTCGTAACTGCATTAGCCGGAGCAAGAGGATTCTAGGAGGTGAAATTATCGCGGACGATGTCAAAACAGATGGACCATCAGACACCTCCCACCTTTACGATGGGAAGACCGTTAGGTCATCCGCGCCAAGCAGGAAAAAGGCTGCAGGCCGACTAAAGTCGAGTACTGATATCCCCAAAGATGCAATTCCGGAAGTACATGTGCCATCTTGGATTGAGTCTTTCTTCGGAGGACCAATTGTATCTTCGATGAAGTTCCTCCCAGCTAACCGAACTGTTACTAATTTACAGGTAAGTTCGGCGGGATGTCTAGTACTTCTAACCGCACTTACCCTACTATTCACTCCGGTATCTGGAACCGCTTGGTTTGCTATCGCAAATTTAATTGGAATGCCAATAATTGGAGGAGTTATTCACATCCTCATCATGATTATTGGTGCTATTGGAGGGGCATATGGTATCTTCCAGCGTGACCAGAGGGCATTGTTGGTCTCATACGTTGCAATGCTACTCGTAACCCTAAGGTTCGCAGGAAGCAAAGTAGAATTCGGATTCGACCTACTACCTGAGCAAGAGATTCTACAGAAGGTGTTACTAATTGCCTACGCGGTTTTCTTGGTCATGTACTTCGAATTAACTAACGGAATTATTCGATTTTCAATGTTAGACACTTCAATTAGAACTGGAGAAGTCTACGTAATGGGAGAAGGTAAAATCATCAGGCAATATTACAGAGCGATTGGAATCACTCCAGTGGTTGCAGGAATTGTAGCCTTGCTAACCCTTCTCATCAACCTAATTATTCCTGCAATGGTCGGTATATTCGATAGCGTGCAAGCAGACAGATTGAGAGAGTCAGTGGAATTAACTTCGGTATACGGTGTAGCGCTCGGAACAGCCATGGTGTTCACGGTTATCGCAGCCGCATTTGCAGTAAACCTACCTCTACGCCTACAGCAAATGCAAGAAGGCCGAGCAAACAAGTAAGCGCCTAATCTACTCTGGATTTAGGAATCCACCAATCATCCCCAAGTCTGCTACAACTAGCCTAGCGATAGCTCCGACAACTGGAACCGCCCGAGGACCCAATACAGGGTCATGTCTTCCACCGACTTGTAGTGGACGTTTTTCTCCACTAGGGAGGTGCAAAGTCGATTGTTCACGGGATATACTACTTGGTGGTTTGAAGTGGACAACCACTCGAATCGGAGCGCCGGTTGACCTACCACCGAGTGCGCCATCTGCTTGAGCTGATTCTGACCCTTCCAACTCGGGTTTATCGCCATCAAAATACCATGCATCATTATGATCGGAACCTCGCATCTTTGATGCTTGAACTCCTCTAGAGAATTCAACAGCACGAGCACCAGGAATTGCCATCATGCCTCTCGCTAGAGCCGGTTCTAAGCCATCAAACCAAGGCTCACCTACACCTATTGGTAATCCTTCAATGATACACTCAACACTCGATCCGACCGAGTCTTGATCCATCCTAACTTCTTCGATAAAGTTCGAGAATGATTCAGCAGCCTGTGAATCTAGGCAATTCAACCGGGCCATTGTCGAACCTTCGGGAGGCTCTGTATCTCTATCTAGTTGGAACAATGGTTTAGAATGTAAATCACCAACACTGTGTAAATGAGCATCAGCTCTCCAGCCAGCCTGATCCAACAATCCTCGTAATTGGCTGGCTGCAGTCACCAATCCGTAGGTCAATCTAGCCGATTGAGAGCCTCCTCCTCGCAAGTCGGCTGCACCATCTGTACGGACCATTTCAGGAAGGTCAGCATGTCCGGGACGAGGTTGATCAGGAAGGAAACTGTAATCCTTCGATTTAGCATTGGAATTCCAAGTAAGCAGAAGAATAGGCCAACCTGTTGCCTTCCCTTCATGGACTCCCGAAAGAATCTCGCATTCGTCGGATTCGGAACGCATACTGAGACCTTTTCTTCCAGGCTTTCTTCTCGCAATATCTTCGTTCAATGCCTGTAAATCAATCTCTGTTCCAGCTGGAATTCCCTCTACCAGAGCGCCTACACATTTTCCGTGACTTTCTCCAAAGAGAGTCACGCGGACAGAGTCTCCTAGCCTCATTCCCATTCTTCTCTCTCCCAATGAAGTTCAACACCATGATGAGTTCGTGTGTGGACAAATTCTAAGCCTTCAGATTTGATATGTTGCTTAACGGGTTCTGTCTGCTCAGGCTCACAGATAATGGCGATTGCTGGACCAGAACCCGAAATCGCAGCAGGGCAACCAAATCGAAGTTCGATATCTTCGCATATACTCAATGCCTCTTCATCTCCCATTGCCTCAGCAACCGCTTGCCCGTTCATCCTGAAGGCATCAATCGGAGAGCCATTTCTTAATTTCAAAACAATTTGTTCAAACCTTGGCCGGAGATTCTCAAATGATTGTGCGTCTACAGCCCCCTTCTGCATCTCTCTAAGGACAATTATCACTTCCTTTTCTGGAAATTCAATTTGTTCAATTATTCCGGTTCCTGCCGCATTTGCATCTACGATCCAAGTAGCAGGAAAGTAAGAGCATGCGATATCATCTCTACCTCCTGAGATACTACAACCGGCCTTTGTTTGAATCGCTGAAATTAGATTGAATATGTCAGTATCACTGAGAATTACTGAATTACCTGTGGATAATGCATTTACTGCAGCCATCAATAATGCTGAACTGGATTTCAGCCCCATCCCTGTTGGTATGTCCGACTTGACGAGCCATCCAAGTTCACCTGAAGGAAGCGGTAAATCTCGTTCTTTCCAAGCTTCAAGCAGTGATTGAAGCAAATTGTGTTCATCTCCCTCGGGAATCGAAGGACCTTCCACTAAACCAACATAGGTCCAAAGTTCGATTGGAGTCGAGCAACCATTGCCACAACCAAGAGCGTGGAGAAGACTGATTCCAGCATGAGCCCTACCTGACCCGTAGACCTTCATCTCTCATTCATCTCCCCTGCTAGTTCTCGACCTATGTGTCGCATACCCGAGGAAAATAATACAGCGATTTTATCTCGGTTCTGGATTGAGGTAACGCTGATGTTTCCTTCTTCATTGATGAAGCGTACAGTTTCGGCCTGTTGTACAAGCACTTGTGCCGATTGATTATTCCATTCAAAATGAACCAAAAGAAATGGCCTCCTCTCAATTTTCAGGCGACCGATAGTAGCGCTACGAATTTCATTAGAGTGATTTGCGATTGCAACTTGGTCGCCTGCAGTTAATTCACTTAGATATTTTGTTGAGCCATCGGCCATTAAGCAGTAAGCGTGTACCGCCCCTGCATTAACCCGAAATGGTCTTGATGGAACAAATTCAGAGGGAATAGTTTCTCCATGAATCAAAACTAATGCATTTGCAGAAGAACCGATTAGCATACCTTCTCCTTCAGAAAGTCTCTCTGTCAAATCAACACAGATTCGTTCACCTACACCCCCTGATTCGACATTGGTGACATTTGCCATAACCAATGATGGAACGGCCTTTCTTTCTTCCAGTTGGACAGAAGCCCTCTCTCCAGAAATCTCCTCTGCAGCACCCCACAATTTTTCATCAGCAGGAAGTAGTAATGCATCAACACCATGTTGCAATGCAAAGGCTGCTCCACTAAGGTCTACGATTTGTGAAATTGCAGCCGCGATTCTAGTGCCACTCCCTGCGGCTGCGGCTACGATGTTCTCAAGAGGAATCATTGTCCAATCCGAACATCGAACCAAAATCCAATCAATCATACCAACTAGTGAGATCGCCTCGTCTTGACCGTGAAAATCATCTAATTGCACTACTGCTACATCATGGTCTGAGGTTTTCCATACTCTGTCTGCTCTCTTGGCAAAATCAGAGGATTCCTCGCCCTCAAGCCACAATTGCAAACAATCACCTCAAATGTTCTGCGGCTTCAGCAGCACTCATTCCTTCGTGAATCACTGATTTCAGAGCGCGAATATGAGAGGCTGGATCATCTGCTCCAAACACCTGTCTACCCATGCAGACTCCAGCGCCGCCCGCTGAAATTGACTGCTCGACAATTCTGAGTAATTCTGTGAATGATGTTCCACGTGATCCGCCTGCAATTAGAACTGGAATCGGAACTGCCGAGCATACTTCGGCAAAAGATTCTGCATCTCCAGTCCATGGAACTTTGACAACATCGCAACCAAGTTCCCACGCAACTCTTGCAGCGTGGGCAATTCCTCCTGTTTTGTCATCATCGGAGACAATTAGATTTGCTCCTCGGGGATATACCATACCAAGCACAGGTATCCCTAGGGCTATTGCCTCGCCGGTCAAAGCGCCCATTTCGACAATCATTTCCGGTTCGTACTCATCACCAAGATTAATCTGAGCGGAACATCCTGTTGCTCCTCGGAATAGGCATTCTTCTGCGGTTGCCACTCGTACTTTGTATCCAGCACGTTCACCAGCATGTTTGGTAGAAACTGACACATGACAAACAAAACGATTCCATCCGGTTCTTTCGACGTGATGAGTCAAGGTTCCTTTCTGGAGAACTATTGCATCAGCACCTGCTTCTATACAAGAATCGACTACCTCGTCCATCCTTTCAAGTCCCCTTTCTGGATATCCCGATATACCGTGATCCATAGGAATCCAAACACCCTTCCCACCTGGGAGTAAGCGATTCAACCTCTCGAATAGGGTCTCGGCCATGGAATTCCGTCTACACTGCCTCACTTGAAAGGATGCGTTTGGTATTATTGGAATAATTACTAGATATTCTTAATCATTCCAAATTATCTATACCAATCATAAGCAAAGTTAACACTACAATTAATCCCAATGCAAATGTATGGAATATTAGATTAAAGAGAATATGCAAGGATTTGTCATCGGTATAATTGTACGGAAACAATTCCAACACCTTCTCACGGCCTCCTTTAATTCCAAAAAGAGGCCTTAGTAATGAAGCACGCTTGACCAACTCAAAACAAGCTAATACTCCAAAAATCAAAACAGGGGTTCCTATGATCATCGCGGGTAGAAATCCTATGCCAATAATTGCTAAAATCACTATCAAAATAATAGTAAGGTGCATGTGTAGGATATAGGTTGCATAAACTGATTCATTTAGGTAAGAGACATATTTACCGGGTTTGTTTAGTACTTTAGAGGCCCAGGTAAAAATAAGCAGGCACCAGAACCAGGCATGAAAAGATTGCAGAATTGAGGCAATTATTACCTTCAACGAGAATGGAGAATAACCTTCGTTTACCCATCCACCTTCCATAACATACGGTACATCGATTAAGATAATGAAAATGAACCAGAATATGGCTAATAAGGGTGTGATTATTGTGATAGGGATACGTATTTTTTCCAATGATTGGAAGTAGTCATTTTTCGCAGATATGAGAAGAAAACCAATTAAAAAATAAATCATATATCTAGGAAATTCCCACCACATACCAACCTCTCCAAATTCCCATGGTTTCAATAAAATTCCATTTATTGATAGTATGACAGGAGGTAAAATAAGAATTCCGAGGCCAGATTTCATTCGAAGGATTCGGCGCATTAAACGCATTATTGAACCATTGGGATTAGTCTTTACATGATAGAAAATAGGAGTAAGTACAATTGAGTAAATCAGTAAGTTGTAAACAAACCAAAGGTGACCATACGGCATATTTTCTGAACCTGGAAAAATAGAGAACAATAGTACGGTATTTTCTGCAAAATCAAGTATTCCGAAAAAAAGAATGTACACTGTGAAAAGAAGAGGCAATCCAAGCCTAGTAAGTCTCTCCTTGACATATTGTTTCCAAGTTCTTTTTCTTAGCGCAAAAGCAGTTCCCATACCTGAAATCACAAACAGAGCCGCTAATCTCCACTGATGCATTACAGAAACTACGAAGAAATATGGTAGGCCAAAAATCCCCTCTGGTTGTTTGAAATAGAATACTGCAAAATGAAACCAAATCAGTAATCCAAACAAAATTACTCTTAGCCAATCTATGTCATATCGGCGGATGGATTTGTTAGATTCAAGAATCACAACATTGGGAGACCCTTGCATGCTAAATGCCTCTTATTTACTACAAACTGAAGTCTATTATTAGTGGTGCATGATCCGAGCATTCCAAGCCGGCTCGTCGATTGACCTCTGCGTATTCAAAATTTGACAAAGCGGCATCATTAGCCAACACATAATCGATACGCCAGCCTCTGTCGAGAGCCCTGGCTTGACCTCTATTCGACCACCAAGTGTAGGGTCCTTTTCTGTCCCCGAAGTGAATTCTATGCAAATCATGCCAGCCACTGTCAAGGAAGCGGCTGAACCATTCTCTCTCATGGTCAAGGAAACCAGATGTCATGCGGTTTCCACTAGGATTCCATATGTCATTCTCCGTGTGTGCAATGTTCAAATCTCCAACCAAAACAACAGGCTCAGGCGAATTCAGATACTGTTTAGACCAAATCAACAAATCTTCCAACCACTGATCTTTGTAGGCCTGTCTCGCTGGACCTGAACCCCCATTAGGCAGGTAGATATTGATGCAAGTCAATCCTCCAGATTTGGTCGTTAGAACTCTTCCTTCCAAATCATCAGGATCTAAATCAGTATCAATCCCTCTTGCAATTTCTTCTATCCCCAAACGCGAAAAGGAGGCCACTCCCGAGTAACCCTTTTTCTCCGCAGGATGCCAAACGACTTCATGCCCAGAAGGTAATTCCCAATCCTTAGGTAATTGTTCAGGCAATGCCCTTACCTCTTGTAAAAGCCAAACATCTGCATCTATTTTTGCCATCCAATCATCCATGCCTTTTCGGATAGCGGCCCGGATTCCATTAACATTCCAAGTCACTACTCGCATCAAATCACCAACATCAATTTGAAAATTCCTTGACCTTTTCTACAAGATCCATTCTGTGTACTCTCCACATACCTACCGGAGTTAATGCGACCGAGATAAATAATACAATTCCAACCAGATATGAAGAAATCAAAGGATCAGCATCGACTTTGAAATAGAACGACCATTGTACTAAACTGCTAATCATCCATTGAGTTCCAAGAATTGAAAATATAGCGCCCAAAACTCCGCCAATCAAGCCAATAGCAAAGTGTTCACCAAGCATCATTGAACCAATTCTACTAATCGGTGCGCCTAGAACTCTGAGTGTTGCTAATTCCAAATCTCGCTCTGCTAAGTTGATAATTAGAGTGTTAAACAACACCACAATTGCAACTACGATTCCTAATAATTGAATCGAAATGAAGAAACCTTGTTGCTGTTCCATCAGTGATTCCATCGCATCAATAGTTTGTTGTTTATCGATAATTCCAATCGACATATCTCCTAACTCATTTGTTCTGTTAAACTCCTCAGGATAGGTCAAGAATACTGAGGTAGTCTCTAGGTCAACTTCGGAAGCCAAATCTGCTCGATTAAAGTAAACCGTTCTAGCAATCTCCCCCTCCGTTATTCCGGTGATCTTGAACTCAACAAGTTGTGAACCAAATCTGATTGCCTGCACTTCTCCAACTTCCCATCCAAGGAAGTGTTGAATTCCTTCGTCAACTAATGCCTCTGGAGGGTCACTGCCCTGATTCGGCAAATCTCCTTCAATCAGACTCAATGTCTGCATAGCTTGATTTCCTGAAGTTGAAAATACATCCAAACCCATTGCTACTAATTGTCGGGAATCTCCATCAGGATTTGCAGGTAGGGTAAGCAATAATTCGTAATCGATTGAGTTTTCTTCAGCCCATTCAACAATCTCTACTTCCATTCCAGGATATACTATTGCCTGTTGATCCCAGTTGGAGCTCTCATCAGCATTGCCGATGAAAACATTCTCCATTGAATCCATCATAAATAGCATTGAGCCGAGAATTAGCATCGATAATCCAACTGCAAAGAAAGTGAAAGCCAAACGAATTGGTTTACGGGTACTTGATCTGATTGTGAGTCCAATTGTGGTTGGAAGTTTCGAGGTGAATTGTTGAATTGCTTTCGATGATAACTTGACTTCGACTTGCCCCCTGAGGACTTTCAAGGGGTCTAAATTAGCAGCTTGCCATGCAGGTCTAATCCCTGAAAACATTACAAGAAGCATTGTGATTATCGAAATTTCAAAGACCTGCATAAATGAATAATTGTCGCCTATAATTGGGATACCCATAATTTCTTCATAAACTAATTCCATCGCAGGGGAACCCACGAAAATACCACCAATAATTCCAAGAATTATTCCAAACAAACCTATCCCCATAGGCGCTAAAACGTAAGAGGGCATAATAGCTGAACGAGGGATTCCTAACGTTCTGAGAATCGCAATTTCTCTTGCTTGAGATTGAATTAATCTTTGTAGACTCAAGAATATTGTAATTCCAGCAACTAGTACCAGCATTGCTGTAATTACTGGATATGTTTTCATTGCACCTTCAGCATCAGCCCTAAGTAATTCAACCGATTCTACCCCTGAACGGTCATAGATGATTGCCGATTGGTCGATGTCAGTAACTGTAATTGTCATCGAATCAATAATTGCAGAGAGTTCTTCGCCTTCTTTCTCATCTGTCGATTCTAAATCATATTCCGGAGTATCCAAAACATCAATCAACAGCATATTTGCAGTCCCTGCAGATACGTTTGCCAATGCTTCTAATCCTGATGAAGTTAGGTATCCTGCTGCAAAAGTACCAGATTCAGCGGGAACTATTGACCCTGGTGCTGCGAAATAAAGATGCATTGGGTGATACCCAAATCCTACTATTGTGAAATTCAAGGTTCCCTGACCTGCACCAATTGTAATGGTATCACCCAACTCGACACCTAATCCCTCAACTACATGGGCATCGAGCACTATTTCATCATGGGACTCAGCAAGACGGCCCTCGCAACATGAATCATCAGGCATCCAAACTCGATTGACATAGCCCTCATCAATACCGTGCCAAACACCTGGCACCAGCCGCTCTGAACCATCATCTTCTGTAGCTATCAATAAGCCTTCGAGAACTAAACGGGATTCACATTCTACCATAGGTAGTTGAGAATTTGTCCATTGAAGTGAAATTTCTTCACATAGATTTTCAGATTCTTCTAAATCCCAAATATCCCTTGGATTTTCAACCCATATATCGGCCAAATTCACTCCATTTTCAGAATCTTCATAGATTTCGGAATACATGTTTGTTGTCATGTGTGCGTAATGACCGAATGCTATACCCGACATCACTCCTACCATTATGATAAGGACTACCGCAACCAATCGTATTTTACTACGCCAAAGGCTTCGAAAAAGCCTCTTTGTCAACAGTGCTTTCATGCTATCACCTCAAACGATTTCGTCGGAAATAACGACTCCACTGTCGAGTCTGATTATTCTTGTTGCATATTTTGTAAGCGATTCATCATGAGTAACAAAAACAGTAGTGATATTCTCTGCTTCACAGGCTTTGACTAGTACTTCCATGACCATCGAAGAGGTCTTTGTATCTAGGTTGCCAGTTAATTCGTCTCCCAGTAATAACTTAGGCCTCTTTGCTAAACTTCTAGCAATAGCAACACGTTGTTGTTGCCCTCCACTAATCTCTGTAGGGAAACGATCTACTTCTTCTTCTAAACCAACGAGGGCCAGTAATTCTCTCGCACGATTCTCA
The DNA here is from genome assembly GCA_022451235.1 of Candidatus Thalassarchaeum sp. GTDB lineage: Archaea > Thermoplasmatota > Poseidoniia > Poseidoniales > Thalassarchaeaceae > MGIIb-O1. The sequence goes on from JAKUOA010000001.1 coordinate 66,352, forward strand.
TCTCGTCCTCCAGCCAATTCCTGAATCAACAGAATGTTTTCAAGCACGGTTAGGTCTTGTAACAGGTTAAAAAATTGGAATACATAACCAATATTTTCTCTTCGGAAAGAGGTGGCTTCTTCACTAGCCTTAGCTAGAGGCTTAGAGTAAGTGAAATAATGTAACGGATAGAAAAGCAAGCGCAGAGGAACATTGTTGAAATAACGGAATATTTCTGCGATTCTGTTGAATCTACCCAAGCCTTTGAGAGGAGGAATGGGGTTCCACCATCTTGGTATAATTTCTGGAGTTCGAGGTACATCTTTGCCTGCAAAACTGTATTGTCCAGCAGTCGGACTGTCTAATGCAGCTATGCAATTTAGTAGGGTTGTTTTTCCGGAACCCGAAGGGCCTAGAAGGATAATTCGTTCGCCTTCCTTGACTTGTAAATCAACTCCATCGAGGGCCTTTACGGTGCCAGAAACCATCTCATAATATCGTTTCATTCCTTCAATTTCTACTAGATTATCTATCATATTCTTCACCAAGTTTAACCTATTTTTGGTATCTTAAATTGAATCAGATGAGCCAGCGAAGAATGCCATAGACTCACGGAACAATTCTTCTCTACGCTTCTTCTTGTTGCGACGCAGATGCATCAATGTAAATCCAATTGCGAGTAAAATCACAAATGGAATGAATGCTTCTGCGTGGTATCTTTCCATGAATTCTATAATCCCCTTGGCGGTATATGCCCAAGTGAGAGATGCTGCAGTACCTCCCATCAAACAAGCCGCCAATACCCTTTGGAAGCGCATTCTAGCAACAAGTCCTAACATAGCACCAACTAGGACTCCGCTTGCCATGAAGGGTATCCAAACGAAGACGATAAGGAACCAGAATCCATACTTCTCAATTCTATCCTGATTCTTATTTGCAATATATTCTACACCAGATAGAATATCTCCCATGAATGGATTTTGTAGTAACGTTCCAGTTATTCCGCCCTGTCGTGCAACAAGTGCCTCACCAACCAATTCTTCTTTTCCGTCATTTGGTACTACGGCTGCGGGAATAAGACCTCCAATGACGCCATCCGATAGTGCGCCCTTGCGTGCTATTCCATAGGCGCCCAATGTTGGATCTTCTACTCTACCTGCCATCGCCCTATCCGAAAGTGTAGCCTTCTCATTTCGAGCGCTTACAATCAACACCTTCCCGTCAAGATACTTCTGTAAATCATTGCTTAAGTGAGCATGTAGATCCTCTTGCATATCCTGATATGTAGGCTTGAATAGGAAATAGGTAAACCGTGTAACTGGTTTGTAAATTACTCTAACAAATACTGCATCTTCATCAGACAACACAGCAGTCCCATAATCTACCAAATCATGTTTCTTGAACCAGCGATTTAGGCTGTTGTTCGCAGCCACCTCTAACCAGCCATATGCACTCATATTGACGAAGAAATCAGAATAATCTTCCATTAAAACAGGTATTTCTCCTAAGGCCAATGAACGTCTATTTCCTTCGTGAGATTCATGAGTTCCTTCATCTACACAGACAATTTTCATCTGAAGTGGTTTCATTTCTCCAAATACGGCGAACTCCTCAAGCAGACTCTTTGTTAATACAGCGCGGATATCTGATGGTTGTTCAATTGTAGTAGAGCGAGTAGTGTAGGGTACGATGACATCTATCGAAATTGTTCTCAATTGCATCTTTAGTTTATCAACATCGATGTCAATATGCAACTTTTCTGTAGACTGTCGTAAAGTTCGACTGATCAGTCTAGTAAGTTGTTTGTCATTCAATATATCATCTGTATCACGATGATACATCTTGTGCATCAGAGGATATTGTACACAGAGGAAAAACAGCGACATTCCAAGAGATACCATTGCCATCCACCATGCTGGGATACCGGCACTTCCACCCGTTAGCATAGCTGCCTCACGACCACCTACCCATTCGGCGCCCATCATTATCCATCCCCAATTACCCAAACCTTGAATCGTCCAACAGGAGCGAGGGTCGTCATCGATAATTTCTACATGAGCGGAATTTTCTATTTCGAATGATTTGCTTTCTAGGTTAACTCCGGAAGAGTCCACCAATAACAGTAATTCTTCCTGGCTCATATCTTCTAAACTAGACTCAGTAGTAACTTGCCAAATTGATACAGATGCGTTGTAATGACCTTTTTCTAAATCATCTGGATCGTATTCCAGTTCTTGGTCGCCAAAGCCACCTTGGAGTAAAGTAATCGATTCAGCTTCCGAAATCACAATTACAATCCCGATTACTGTTTGAATTTCAGGATCGACATTATGAGAAATTACCTTGATTACGTGTCCTTCAACATCGTAGAAGACATTGAACCAAACTTCACCTCTCTTGTCAACACATTCATCCCCTGGGTCTAGAGGTGTGGCTGAAAGGGTCTTGTCAATTACAATTGAGTCAGATGCAACCCAACCTGATGACATGACGAAGACCCCACCAAAGAATACGGCCCCGATAATTATCCCAGTAAGTAGAGTGTAGTCTTCGAAGGCTCCACGAAAGAATCTCTTGTCACCTTCACGCCGAGCACGAATCAAGTCTAGCTCTCTGTCGAGACTGCCCTTCTCAGTCTCCTCGGGTAGCCCCGCCTCAGTCACGGTGCGAAAAGACAAGGGGCGGGTCATCAACCCGCCGGTCTTGCAATCCGAGTTCCTACGGAACTCGTCATAAGTGACTAATTGTGAATTCAGTCTCTTCGACTAGCTATAGCTGCACCTAGAAGAGCCAGAGCGCCAAGTATTGCACCAAACCCGGGCAATACAGGTGGCATAGCTGCTGATTCTGATGAATACTGGGACGCATAGGTGTCGTAAATTTCCATCTTGTCAATCTCTTCACCATCATAATCGCCCCATTCAACCGACATCTCATCTCCAGGTGAGACAAGTCCGTCACCATCGTGATCAGTGTAAGTAATCGTAACACCTTCCGCTTCTCCACCGTTTAGTGGAATGCTGAATTCGTTTGTGCAGGTGCTTAGATCTGGCTGAATCATTTGATCCTCTTCCTCATCGTACTCCTCCTCACAGTCGCTGAGGAAGTGAACTTCAAAGTCGGTGATTGGAGCATTAAGTGTCTGATTCTCTGCGACAAATCCGGTAGCGTCATTTCGCTCCATACCATGGCCATCATCATCACCATCGTCGCCATCATCACTGTCTACCATCATATCGTAAAGAGGCTCGAATTCATAATAATCCAGACCGCCGCTTTCATCATTGTCATACATGTCAAACATGTCATGAACACCATCCTGATCTTCATCAGGAATTTCACCATCGTGAGCATCTATGAATTCGGTTGCTGTAAGATGCCCGTCACCATCGGTATCAAAGTGATTGAAAAAGTCATCCAGACTCGGAGTGTTTTCATCATTAGGCATCATTCCGACTAGGTTATCGATGAAGCACTGCATTTCATTGATATCAATGAGATCTGAGGGAGCATCGTAGTCGCACAACTCAATCAAATCCTCTACGTCCTCAGTTGTTAGGAAGGATTGGTCTGAGTCTATCGGCGCGTCCGGATTTTCATTGTTCCAGTATGTAACAAACTCTTCTTGAGACATGTTGCCATCTCCATCTGAGTCAGCCATATACATTGCATCCTCAGGTGATGGTGGTCCATCGTCATCGTCGTGTCCATCTTCTCCATCCTCCGAACCTGACCACTCGTCTCCGTCCGCAGAGTACTCGAATTCCTCGCTCTGTCCGAAGTCGTCAGTGCAGTGCCAGTCTGAGTCATGGTGCTCACAGTAATACCACCATGTGTCCCAGTACTCATCGTCCTGAGATTCCTTACACCACCATCTAGTATCATCACCATCTGGATCGCCTTCCCATTCACAGTAGCCGTCATAATAACTGTTCCAACTGATATGATTGCCATCATCATGGTGGTCGTCGTCACCGTGGTCGTCGTGGTCGTCATCATCGAACATCTCAGAATCTACCCACATGAATGTGGTGCATTCCTCCTCGGACATCCCCTCTAACTGAACGTGAGTATGACTATTGTAACAGCCAGTGAATGGCTCGTCAGAGTGGGGTGAATCGTAGTCCTCTAGATACATCCATGAGTAGCAAGTGTCCTGGTCCGCATCTGTAATGTAATCTCCGTAGGAATTCCAGCAGACCATCTCTGGTTCAGGCTCATCGGAGCCGTCTTCACAATCAGCGTATCCATCGTCGACCCAATCCATCGGAATTGTCTCCCCTGATCCACAGACAAATTCATCCTCACCTGCGAAATCTAACCAAACTGGAATCGAGGTTTTTGGAAGAGTCTCATCCACCTCGATGACTATTGCATCTCCCCACATCACTTCGTAAGTTATTGATGAGGTCGCAGAGCCGTTTTCGGTTTCAATGCTCATGGACATAAGGTCTTGATTCTGATCTATGTGAATGGTCATAGTAATCTCTGCTCCACCCTCCGTATACTCCATTGTCATTGTCTGGGTTTCCATATCATCACTCATAGTGATTGTAATTACTGCGTCTTCTGGTAAGCCACCATCATCATCATCATCCCCATCATCATCACCTCCGTCATTGAAGAGTCCGCCTTCATTGAAGAGTCCGCCCTGTTCTGCGATTACCTCCAAAACATTGGGAGTTGCATCTCGAGTTTGGTAGGAGCCGGTTGTTGCCTCTCCTTGAACCATCATTCCGCCCACCAACAGGTGGACATTGACAACCTCGCCGACCTGCACATGAGTATATTCCATTTGCAATAACCCTGCAATTGAAATTGAGTTGTGAACATAGACTGAGTCATTGTCAAGATCCGCCATTACAATGTCCTCTATCTCGACATCCATCTGCATCCCCAAATCTTGGTTCCACTCGCTCGATGAAATCGACTGAGAGTATCCTGCCTTCGGACTCTCTTCTAGCATATCTTCGATACTTCCCATATCAGTCATGGCCTCGATGAAAGTCTCCGTGGTGGCTATGTAAATACAGTCTCCAACTAACTCGGCCGTGGCGTTTTCTTCGTAATTGGCTGCATTCTCGTCCATACATCCTAAGACATCGTCAACAAGTTCTTCCAAATCTTCACCAGAAAGGCAACCTGCCATTGGAGTGGCTATCAAAATTAGGCTAGCGAGTAAGGCATACGCGCGATTCATTGAACGATTGCAGGAAAACCCCCCTTATCAACACAATGTCGGCGTATTAGATGAAAAATGGTGCAGGGGACAGGATTTGAACCTGCGAAGCACTACGCACTGGGACCTAAACCCAGCCCCTTTGACCGCTCGGGAACCCCTGCTTAACATCCGGCCGTAAACTCAAGGTCAAGAATCCAACGGTAGCCAGTTCTTACCCCAAAGAGGTGATAACGGGAGCATTGGGCGATGCGATTCAGGGGTGCACATGTCACGCATAGGTGTTCTTGGACTGGGCAATTGGGGTACTGCACTAGCAAAGGTCTGGTGTGAAGACGGGCACAATGTGATGGGTTGGACAATCGAAGCAGAAGTATACGAGTCCTTGATGACCAGCAATATCAACGAAAAGTACCTACCAGGACACGAGATTCAGAGTCTAGACTCCACCATGGAATTGTCCGATGTTACAGATACTTGCGAGATTCTTGTCTTAGCACTACCCAGTGGTGTAATTCTCTCAGTTGTTAATGAACTGATTCCTTTACTTCGCCCTTCTCATGTTTTGATTGATCTGGCGAAAGGATTAGCTCCAACATCGGAGAGTGAATCTGGTATGATTTCTCGTGAGATTGAAGACCGACTTTCCGCTGCAGGTAAATCCAATCCTGTGGTTGTACTAACTGGCCCTACAATCGCTCCCGAAGTAGCTCGAGGAGTAATGACGACTGCCCTAGTTGCCTGCCATGATAGATCGGTTGCCGATAGAATCGCAGAGCGACTTTCGACTGAATCACTGGTTCTTACCGCAACGAATGATGTTGAAGGTGCAGAATTATGGGGCGCTTACAAGAACACGGTTGCCCTTGCTTGTGGTTTAGTCGATGGTCTAAGAGACGGAATAGGCGGTGACAATCTCAAAGCAGCCCTGGTTCTCGCAGGATTCTCAGAAGGGATTACTCTCCTAGACGCAATGGGTGCAAATTCCGGAACAGCCTTTGGACCCGCTGGAATCGGAGACTTGTACGTGACTGCAACTAGTCCACGCTCAAGAAACCGAACGCTAGGAGAAAAACTTGGTTCTGGAAAATCTCTCGAACAGGCTCTCGCAGAGATGCATATGGTGGCTGAAGGAGTTAGAGCGACTAGGATGTTCCTTAACCGAGCAGAGAGATTAGAAATTGAGGTACCTTTCCTTTCAGCCTTGGGTAACCTCCTTGATGGAGAGGAAGAAGTTTCAACTGCTGTTCGACGAATGGTCGAAGCTTATGGTGTATAATTTCCAAGTTCAATTTCGAGTCCAAGATGGAATGAATACATCTCTCCAATTCGGAGTTGCAAGATATTCTTCCTCGGTAAAGAATGACCTTGCATAAATCGAAATAAAGTCGATAATTAGAACAACAATGTAGATAATAATCAGGTATGCAAATACCTTGTCATATTGTAAAAATCTAAGATACAGATCGATGTAATATCCAATTCCTCCTGCACCGACAATGCCGATTACAGTACCAGAACGGAAATTATATTCAAACATGAATATCGAGTGAGAAATTAGATCATTTGCGGCTTCAGGAATAACTACGTTAACTGCTACTTCCCAACGACTCAAGCCTATTGCATTCGCCGCATCCAAAGGAGTTTTTGTCAGACCCTCAATTGATTCATACTGTAATTTTCCAAGATATCCTACGGTGTAAATTGTCATTGCCAGAACGCCAGCTAATGGACCTAAGCCGACTAGAATAACCAAGAAAATAGCCCAAATCAATGCTGGAAGACTCCTGCATGCTGAGATAAGAAAGCGGGTAGGGTAAGATATCCATCGCGGGCTTAAATTTCTTGAAGCCATGATTGACAAAGGTAATGTTACAACCATACCAAATACAGTTGCAACAAACGCAATCTTTAGCGTCTCAATAACTCCCTTCCAAGCGGTTGAGCAAGTGAAATCGAAAATTGGTTGGGCAGTACAAACAGGGTATGTTTGAGGCTCTAGAACGCTCATATCTGGTGGCCAAAGAGACTGAAAGAAGAATCTGACAAGATTATCTGGGCCACCTGCTAATCTACCCCAGTCGCCAACCATTCCGTTTAGAATTACAATTGCAAGCAAAAGGAGAATCCATAGCACCAGAGCCATCTTTTCGCCATCTACTGCTATCTTCTTCATGAATTCAACACCACAGCTTTTGGTTTGGTAATGAATGGATTCACTCTTCCATCATCAATAACTAGGAGGCGATTTGCCATTGACTTGGCTCTAGAAATATCATGCTCGACAACGATTAATGCTGAATTATTATCTCTCACGTAGCTTGTCACGCTTTCCAAAACCATAGCCAATGTTTCTTCGTCTAATTCACTCAAAAATTCATCTGCTAGAATTAATCTTGGTCGCTGAGCCAATGTTCTGGCCGTTGCGACTCTTCTCTGTTGGCCACCGGACAATCTCCTAATTGGTTCTCTTGACTTTTCCTTAAGCCCCATTTGTTGAATTGCATTGGTAACTCGTTCCTTTCTTTCCTTCCTATCATTAGTTCCAGCTCGAGCACCCAACATTACATTGTGCCTAACACTTGCATGACGAACTAAACCCAATTTTTGTGGAATATACCCTAGTGCGCCACGGAGAGGTTTCGAGGGAATTTCTGCACCACACACTGTGATCGAACCGGAAATTGGACGTATTAGTCCCGCAATTGTACCAAGTAAAGTGGACTTCCCGATACCAGAAGGGCCCGCTATGGCCACTATTTCACCAGGGAATATTTCGAGATTGGGAATACTGACTAAGGGTGATTCAGTTTCATATCCGATTACTACATCTTCGAGGGAGACAATCGGATTTTCTGAACCCATACCCTCGGACAACTCCAAAGCCCCCTTGTAATTTAGGCGGCCCTAAACCAATATATGGTATTGATGGGTTTAGTGATAACAAAATATCTTACGAATCAGATAACTTATATCGATTCTTGCAAGAATGAATAGGCTCCGGGTACAACACTTACCACCTCAGATAGCAAGCCAAGATGTTCTTGTGAATTTGTTCTAACAATCCCTGTACCATCGAGTATATTGTTTAGAATTTCATCACCACAGATTTCCCTATTATTATCTGAATTTACCTTGTGTGTAGAAATATCGTAACAACCAGTATATGTTCCAAATCCGGGTCTAGAATAATTCTCTAGATACATCTGATAATTCAAAGTAACTAAGGCGTTGAGAATAGCGGCTCTACTTCTAGAATCAAGAGTCGAAGGGTTGTACATTACAGATTCACTTGGAGACACACCGACTTGACCCAAAGATAGGTACTGGTCAATTTCCATGCACCAATCTTGATTTTCTTGTTCTTCTTGATTACAATTTTCTTCTAGTGCATCTTCTCCGACGAATGCTATTTCACTTACATTTTCGGATAGGCAGCTAATCGCACCTACCTCTCCCGCAGGGGTGCTTGAAGATGAAAGAAGAGATGATTGATTTCCAAAATAGCCGCGTATTGTTTCGATAATCTCGACATTTTCTTGATTAGGCGAATAATACTCATTTTCAATTAGATAATGAATAGGAAGAATTGTGTGAATTGGAGATTGAGAACCGGTGAAGCAAGACACTCTTCCCTGCATCATTGCAAATGGATCGGTGCTAGATTCATTGTCTGAACTTGCGGTAGCCAATTCTCCTAAATTTGAGACTAAGGCCATAGAATACCGCTGAGTCAATTGATCTTTGTTTTGTATGGCTCCTAGAACTGATAGATTATGTAATTTCCATCCAATTAACGAAGAAGATGAAGGAAGAAATCCAATATGAGCCTCGCCTGTTTCAATTGATTCAATCATTTCTGATTGAGAATTAACATAGTGAATTGAAACATTAATTCCTAATTCTATGGATAAAAATTCGGCTAAATGGATCGGGTCACTATTGGTTTCTAATTTTGATTCATCTAGTTCAAATGCAACAATTAATTCTTCTATTGTTATTGTTATTGATTGACTTCCATTATCGGTATAATAAGCTGAAATCCCAGGGATATTCGAAACCAGAGGCGTGTATATACCAAGATGAGATTCAGAATCTGTAGAAACTACACCCTTTGTCCCTAGTGTGTTGTAGAGAATTTCGCTGTAATCCTCGTTTGAACTAAAGTCAATTAGAAAATCCGTAAGTTCACTGATTACTAAATCATCATCAAAATTAGAATGAGTCATGAAAACATCACTGGGGGTCTTAGCGAATGGTTCGAGAGAAACATATCTCGAGGCATCCAAACACCATTCTTCGACATTATTTCCATTTTCTGTGGTGCAGTATTGAGAGACCGTGTTATCCTTCGCAAATGCAACCTCACCGGAACCATCTGAAAGACATCTTAGAGCCCCTGAAAATCCATAGTACTGTGTGCCAGGTTCCGGAATTGATGAGTTTTCGTTAAAGAATTGAAAAATTGTATTTCTTAGAGATTCGATATCATTTGGATCGCCAATTACATTTGCATACCCCAATCCAAGGAAGAATCCCATTGGAACCATCATTCCTGTTGAGTGTAACCAACCCGTATGGCAGGAAGTTTTGCCTTGCATCAGTGAGAATGGATTTGTTAGCGGATCATCGTCAAAATATGCTTCTGCGATATCGCTATCGTCGAGAACCCAAGCGAGAGAATTGTAGTATGTCCTGCCGTCTGATTTTTGGTCCGCTGCAAAAGCCTGCAAACCGTATTGATTCCACCCAATCCAAGCAGCACCGCTATCCATTAGAGCGATGTCGGCATTTCCAAACCTTAGTGCCTCGAGTATCGCTGCTTCTGAATCAACGGCATATATTGTAAAATCAAATCTACTGTTTTGGGTAAGAATTTCTGCCAGCATCTCAGGATTAGTTTCTGACTCAAGCATACCTTCGGACACTTCGAATGCCAGAACAATGGGAGTTCTTGTTTGATTATTTGATTCTTCAGAATCACTCAAGCAACCAGAGAGAGTGCTAGAAAGCAGGATAATGGTATAACAAATGACCAGTATTTTGTAATGTCTTTTTGTCGGCATTGATCAAAACCTCTGTCTACCCGACTCTTGCTCAGGATGCTGATTTTTCAATGTTAGTCCTGAAGGAAATAACATAATTTTCAGTTTAATCCTGGTGTTGACAGGGGAACCTGTGATGTGTACAGATTGCTCCTATGTGACGCTGTTAGAGTCCCCCCTGCCAACGGGTATTGCCAATGCTATTGGCTAAGGTTGTTGACAGGGGGCCTATTGCGTTCGAATACGAAATTCGAATGTAGGTGTCAGGCGCTGATACGCCCCCTGCCAACTGTTTTGTCTTATCGACTGGTTACGTACTTCATTGGAGAGTTCCAATGTCTTCGGCTGTGATGCCAAATGCATCCCAGACTGGCTGTAGATAGGAGCGGATATCCGCTTCGTAATCTGCTGTTGCATCTCCATCATTCTTCAGATCGAAGATTTCGAGAATCTTGTCATTGTAGTAATTAGCATACCACCCAAATGCCTCGCACTCCTCCTCTGACATACCCTCATGCTGAGCGTGTGTCACTGAATTATAGCATCCTGTGAATTCCTCTCCACTCGGATCGTTTGGAGAAGTGTAGTTCTCCAGATACATGTATGCCTCGCAGGATGCCTGTGAGCTATCCGATGAGACCGTGTGAGATACCATGTTGTAGCAGATCGAAGTGTACTCAGCGACATATGCCTCGATTACCCTGTAGAAGGCGTGACCCTCTGCCTGGTGCTTGTCATAGTCTGCAGTATCTCCAGCAGCTAGGTCGTCCGTCATCTTTGATGCGTACCTTACAGAAGCCTGTGAGTAGACGATTACAATATTCTTCAGAACCTCGTCGCGTGCGTCGACTACTCCTTGCATATCTTCATTCTGGAGTGCAGTCAAGCCAGCGTTCATTGCGGCTAGAGTAGCGATGTTTGTAGCATCACCAGTCCCAAAGTTGCCACCTCTCTTGGCGGCGGTTGCATATGGCCCACATCCATCGTAATCATGGTTGGAATCGTCAGGACCATGGTAGAAAGCCCATCCTTCGTCCCAAGCGTGTTGAGCGTCATCGGCCCCCCAGTTTCCTGCTTCCGCCTTGATGATTGCAGCGTTGAGTTCATGGATTGCATAAGCAGTCATCACACCATTCTGGATTCCCTTTTCGACTGCTTGATCTCTGACTGTGTCAGATTCTCCCTCGAAAGGACCTGTGCCATCAATAGCTGCGGATACGAAGTCATTCCATGAGCCGTCTGCATCATAGTATGCGTCGTAGGCGTGGTTCTTGCCGGAAGCATCTGCGAAGCCCATGAGGGTCCTGTAGGAACCGTCGGACTTCTCCGCGTGCTTTCCATCATCATAGATATCCTTCACACCGTCCCAATCGTATGCACCAGAGAGGTCCTTAATATCGCAGACATCACCCATTAACATTCGGTGATTATCAACGTTGGAAGCATACGTGTATCCTCCATCTGCGTCATCAAGATCTACATCATCTCCTGCACAACCGGCAATCGCACTGCCGATTAATACTAAAGTCATCATTAAAGTCATTGTTCTATTCATAGTTTAGGTCTCCCTAAACCGGCCGGATAGCGAATCGTATATGAAATTTAGGGCGCCCTAAACTCTTGAATCATGCGTGGAAAATTGTCATATAACTGATGAGCAGTCAATTGAATTGGAGACGAGGTTTTTTACTCATTTCTATTCGTAAATATTGGTTTTAGTTACAAGGAGAGGATTAGTCTTGAGGAATTTGGGGCATAGATTGGGGGCTTCTGGTACCAAAATGGAAAATACCATTGACGGGCTTATGGATTCATTAGAACAGGTAGATAATAGAAAATTTAAGTATTGGGAATTTGATATTAGAGAATCTTTGGATGGAATAATTTTTGTCTTTCATGATGATCAAATACTTGCAGATGGAGAATTAATCGAAACCGCCAAATTGAATTTCTCTGAAATAATGAAAGCGGGTGAGGATTTGGGGGTAAAGATACCTACATTTTCAGAAGTTGTTGAAATATTGGGTGACCGGAAAGAAGATGTCATGGTTGAAGTGAAAGAATTGAGAACTGATGCCGCTAGAAGAACCGTAATCACTGCGATTTCTAGTAAACCAAATTGGAAACTGATGGCTACTCCAACTAGATTCTTGGAATCTTTTCCTAGTGAATCCAGGGAGTATTGGGAGCGATTTACTCGAGATTTGGACGTAGAATTCGTTAGAGTTGGCCGCCATAAATTGGACCTTTTCAGCGCTTCTAAATCCTATTTTAGGTGGAAATTTGCTCAATTTAAATGGTTTTTCGGGATTTAATAATGATGACTATTTTGAATTAATTTTTCCTACAATTGATTATGAACCCCATTACTCACCCTAATGTTGAAGAAAATGGTCAATACTGATGAGTTAATTGTGGCGCTAAATAATGCTCTCGCTTGGGAATTGAGGGCTATTGCAATGTATGCTCACTATTCCGCATACGTTTCAGGGATTCATAGATTACAACTTTCGGTATTCTTCAATAATGAAGTAACAGAATCAATTGCGCATGCTTCAACCGTAAGATCCGCTATAGTGAAATTACACGGTAAGGCCACTACGGAGAGGGCAGAAGAGCCTATTTTACACTCAATGGACTTCCGAGATATGTTGGAAGAGGCACACAAAACTGAGTTGAAAGCTAGCGAGACATATGGAGACATTTTACCAATGGTTGAGCAAATTGGGGATAGCGAACTTTTTGATGCCCTGGAAGTTATTTACTTTGATGAACTGAGATCTGTAGAAGAATTGAGAATGATGCTTGGTTGAGATTTAAACATACTATTTATCGTTAGTTTAGGGTGCCCTAAACATTATCAAACAAACCGATTTCGGAGATGTATGGAAAAAACTAGTTGGGCTGGTTGGGCCAAAGCTAACAAAGCACTTTTGCTCGCTGGATTAGTGCTATCTGCGACCGTATTGTATCTCATTTTCGACATTAATTACGAACAATGTGATGATCAAGATAACTGTATTACAATCGCTTTTGAGGTACAAGATGACTATTTGTATTTTGGAAAAGAGAACCCTCAGCACTTGGCAGACAAAATGAGTGCTCTGACTGGTATGGATGTTGAAATAATGCCTGTATCGAATTCCGGCGCGATAATCGAGGCTATCAATAATGGCAATGCGGATATTGGATTTGTAGATGGAGCGGCCGCTTGGCTTGCATGGGAAGTTTACGATTTGGACGTGCTAGCGGCTGAGTGGAAATTTGATCAAAGGACGTACTATAATGCGGCAGCCTGGGTGAAAAAGGACTCTGAAATTGCAGACGCATACCTAGATGATGATCCAGATACAGACCCATTTGCTTTGATGAATGGAAAAACGTCTTGCCACACAGGATGGCTGAAAAGTGCTGGGATGTTGATTCCAATGGGATACTTGATTGGAAATGGGTATGCTGAGGTACGTGGAGATCCTGAAGAAATTACTTCACTACGAGATACAGTGACGCATTTCTTCAACGAAGATTCAAGCATACCAGACGGAGGCACTCAATATTCTGGATACAAGGGTGCAATGAAGTGTATGATGACTGATCGCGGAGACGTTGCTTTAGTCAAGGATACAGCATATATGCTCTACTGTGACGAAAATGAGGACGGAATTGCAGATGGTCCTGATTGGTGTTTAGATAGAGATGAGCTCGTTATGCTCGAGCCATTTGGTCAAGCACCGAGTCACCCCGCTTTGTATAATCCCTCGACTATGAATGACGAAATGGTCGAACTAATTCAAAATGCATTGGTGGATATGAATAATGATGAAGAAGGTACGAAGATACTCTCCGATGTCTTAAACACTGAAGGGATGGTTGCTACGAATGCTACTGCTCACCTAGGCACATATGGTGCGGCTGTAGAGAACGTTCCTGGAATACAAGCATTTTTCGAGGATTGATTATAGAACACCAATTAGCGTTCTGTACCAACGTCGAGGCTTCTAAATGAGAGTGACGATTCCAATCCTAATTTTGTTGATATTATCCCTATTTGCTGGATGCTTTTCAGACGATGGAGATGATTTTGACTGGGCTGATCCCCAAACAACGAATTGCAATTTAGCTAATGACTTGACTTGTACTAATTTGTTTCCGGGGACGGGGACGCCTCATCACTCCGAAGTAAATCCTCAAACCAACGAATTATGGATAATTTATCTCAGTGGAATGGTGAAAATTTGGCAAGATGGTGAACTAATACAAGCTGGAGACCTAAGTGAAATTGTAAATAGATGCCATACAGAACAAGGATTGCTTGGATTTGCATTCGATGCTAACTATAATTCCACCAAACAACTCTTGTTATCATATGTGGAAAAAGGGAGTTGTGAAGGAGCGAATACCGCAGATCTTGTTCTAGCATCAGTTGTTGTTACTGATGATGTGATAAATTTGGACTCGTTAATCGTCTTGAAAACCGTCGAACAGCCATACAGGAATCATAACGGGGGGCATTTACTTGGTTTGGGTAATGGAGAATACCTCTGGGGAATTGGAGATGGAGGTGGGGCTAACGACCCAGAAAAGAATGGGCAAAATTCTGAAAATTTACTAGGCACTATTGTTTACTTCCAATACTCAAACGGCGAGGTTAATCCGGTTATGGATTCAGAAAATGAAAACTCCTACATCTTGCACTATGGTTTGCGAAATCCATGGAAATTCGACGTGGGCCCTAATGAGGAACTATGGATTGCAGATGTCGGACAAAATTGTTGGGAAGAAATTAATTTGGTAAACTTGGTAAACAAATCAAACCTTGGGTGGTCAGAAAAAGAAGGGTTCAGTGATTTTTCCGAAGGCGGAAGTTGTGAAGGAGGGGTTATGTCTGAAAATAACGAATATACGGACCCGGTCTTTGTCTATGGTCACAATAACGGAAATTGTTCCATAACCGGAGGGTTTTGGATTGAGAATACAATAATCTCAGACCAAGGTGGTTATCTGTTTGGAGACTTTTGTTCAGGTTCGCTATGGATTCTATCCAATGGTGTAGATCACACATGGAAAGAGACCTATCTTGGTAACGTAGGGGGACTAATTGTAGGGTTTGGAGAAGGGGCTAATGGGGAGCTTCTGGTCTTTTTCTGGACTGGAGAAATCATACAAATCACTCAATCCGCTGCCGCCGATAGCAATATCGTGTGATTCCTGCTCCAGTATTGTGATGAGACGCCAAGGCGCGCTTAGAATCGTGGTCATGATTACGATTATTGGAATGATGATTTCTTCGTTACAAATCGGCTACCAACAAGGTGGTCTTGATGAATCTCAAGACAGAAGAGAACAGCTCGGCCCTGATGAGCCTACGCTGGAGGAGCGATGTAGCGTCCTTACTTTCGAGGATATGTTTGAGTATACTAAAGCAGTATTCAATTTCACTATTGCCAATGATTGGAGTTCTGCCGAAATTGAAGCAGTTGCGTGGGTAAATGGGACTTTGGCAGATGATGTAAGACAGAGTTTAGATGAATATATTGCACAAATCTACCCAAGTGGCGATGATGGATGGATTTCTACCGACGAAAGGGAAGGAGTCAGAGCTATTGCTTCGGAGTGCGTTCAATACACGTTTACTAGAATGGGTATGCGTGATGGAAGTCCTCACAGAGGAGGTGACGGTACTGATTGGAAAAACACATCTTGGACCGAAGACGAGGTCCTAGTCGAAGAGTGGAATCTAGTCCCTCCTCGACATTCGGAATCGAGAGAATGTTCAGGAATTGGCAGTGGTAGCGATTGCTACGAGGTTCCGGTATATCCGGATAGTGACCGAGATTGCGATACCGACGTAGATTCATCAAGCGGTCAAGATGAATGTAGAATGATGCTATGGCTAAATGCCACCATGACAATCTCAGGCATAAATGATCCAAGTGACTTCACTATAGCCTATAATGCCTCAAACATGAGTGGGGCTGAATATCATATCAAATTCCCCGTAACCGAAGGACTCCGACTAGATATGTGGGAGGAATGTGAAGGACGAGACGTGCAAGTGGATATGGGTGATTTTGCTGGTGTGGCTCCTCTGAGAGGTAGTTGTATTGGTGACGGTTCTAGCAGCTATGAACTTAATGAAAACGAAGATGGAAGTCTAACTTACTCCTTCTATCCCAACATGCCTCAGTGGCCTGTAGGAGAGGACCTGTTTGCCGACTTTACAACTGCACCAATCCCAGTGGACGACCCTCCTGTCTGGACTGATAGCGCACCGACAGATGGAGCCTGGTTCCCTCGTGCGAGTGGGGGAGCACAGATTATCGCGGACTGGAATGAAGTTCAAAATTGGTTCAATGATGAGGCTGGAGTATCGAACCTTGAGATGAATTGTAGAGGTGATGCAGGATTAGTAATTACCTACTCACAACGAGAGTTGTCGATGGATGTACCAAGAGGTCAGGCAGGAGAGGTCACCTGTGAAGCAATCGACAGTTCTGGCCAATCCTCAGGAAATAGAACTTGGAATGTAGGAGTTCCGTTCCAAATTTCAACTACAGATACTGAACTATCAGACCCACATCCGATTACTCTCTCTCCAACCGATGGCTGGCCTGATCTATCTGTAGAAATCGGATTTTCCTCAAGCTTCGAAGAGGCAGGAACATATTACGGCCCATATTCAATTCAAGGCTCGGAAATAACTCAAGATATTGCTGTGGTGGGACTTGTCCCCGGTCCAGTATATGTCGCTGTAATAGTAACCGGAGAAGGAGTTTATAGTTTGCAAGCGACTTATGATTTGGGGATTCAAAAGGCCAGCAGCCCTCCAATAATGACAGTCACCACCGAAGGGTGGGATGGTGATTCATGGTCGATGAGTGGTCAATTCTCCGATCCCGATGGTGAAACGATTAGTTTCAGCTTGATGATTGATGGGTCCTCAGTTGGAAGTATTACAGTCAGTGGGAATATGTGGTCCACACCTGCGATTGATTTCTCTGTCTGGACAGAAGGATCGCATATTGTTGAGGTTCAAGCCTGTGATGAGTCTGGCCTATGTTCAAGTCAACAACGTAGCGTTGACAATACTCATTTGTTCGTTGATCCAGAACCTGAACCTGAACCACCGAAGGACAACTCTTCGGTTCTTCCCTCAATGGGATTGGCCGGTCTGATTCTTGCGGCATCTGCCGCACTCATATACTCGGGCCGACGCGACTGAGTTCGTGAGCTTCTCAGGCACCGTGGACAGAGAGTCGCATGAAGGGGGCCTCCTCGTTTCCTTTGAGGGACGTGCGCCGAGACTTGGGGCTACTTTACGAATAATCGGTGGAAAGCCGATTGGTAAGGTTAATTCAGTAATTGGAGCGATTGATGGGGCGTTTGTTCACATTCATCCAATTACAGATCAAATAGAAGTCACAAGCACAATCGGCTCTCCGGTTGAAATCGCTCCAAGAGAGAAAAGAGAGTATCGTGGTCGTGGAAGAGATAGTTACTCGAAAAGAGATTCTCGCCGTGATGGGCGACGTGGTGGAAATAATGACAGAAAAGGCGGAGATTGGACTTGTCCTAAGTGTAACAATTCTAATTTTGCCTTTCGAAAGAAGTGTAATCGCTGTGAAGCAGATAGGCCTCGAGATGGAGGAAGGAAATTCGAAAGAAAATTTGAACGAGGTGGTAACAATAAGCAAAAAGGAGGTGATTGGACTTGTCCTAAGTGCAACAACTCTAACTTTGCCTTCAGAGATAAATGCAATCGCTGTGATGCTAGTCGGCCTAGTTCAGGTGGAAAGCCCCCATCGAGAAGTAGATCCAACCAAAACCGAGGCCCTAGGCCTCAAGGAGGTCCATCTGGACGAGGACGAGGACGAGCGCCAGGGAGCGCAAGTAAACCACGAAGATCTGGATTCAGAGGCACTGGTCGAGGTGGTTCTAGAGGCAATCGACCAGGAAGAGGTAGCGGTAGGCGCTGAGTTTGGGTCACCCCAGCATTCATTTTGTCTAATCCTGAGCAAGACCTATGGCGAACAAGGCGGATATGCTCTGGGAAGATGTTCTCGAGCTTGAAGAGGCTGGTGAGAGGCTGGAAGCCCTCGATCTATGTCGCCGAATCACCCGCATGGAGCCAGACCATGCCGCCGCTTGGAAAATGACCGCAAGGATGACTCTTCCAGCAGCAAGGAGAGGTGTGCAAGATATGCCTACTCTACCACAAGCGGCTAGTGCTTATTCCGCATTACAAAATGTCGTGAGATTGGAACCGGAGGATACAGAATCATGGGCATTGGGAGGAATTCTTCTCGTTGACCACCTAGGTATGCTAGAAGAAGCACTTGAGTGGTGGCAGCAAAGAAGGCAAGTCAACCCCGAAGATGTGACGCCACTAATCGAACAAATTGCCATACTTGTACGACTTGGGATGTATTCTGAAGCTAGCGAGTTGTTGGAAATCATGTTCGACTCGGAAATGGAACAACCAGACCGTAAGCAACTCATGAATATGGATCGAGTTAGGCAGATGGTTGACAAGGCGGCCAAAATGGAGAAAGAGGAAATATTCAGGCCACAAAATTCCAAACATCCTCGATGGGAGATAATCGGTCGAATGAAAACTCGTAAACCACTCTCTGAGACTTTCTTCCTGTTCACTTTTGTTGCTCCAATTGTATTCATTATTGGTACTATAGCCATGAGTGCACTTGGAGGCAGTCAATATGGCTTCATTTTGGTGTTTTTGATTATTCTAGGGCTATTTATGGGGGTAAGTCGAGCTGGTGCTGGATTATTGCAAAAACTCAACCGACACGCACTCGACTTAGAAAGGGCAATCGATGTAGAGGCAACTTCAGCAAAGATATGTGTACCTACTGAAATTCGCGGTAGTAAACTCTACAATTATACGATTGGAAAACGAACTGAAGCCTTCCAAGACCGTCATAGTAGAATTATAGAGTCAGACGAAATTATTGATAAAAAGTGGAGCCCAGAACTACCTGATTTTTCAAATACTGAAAGTTGGTGGGGAGAGGCTGAGGAATCCGAAGATTAACTCTGAATTGTTTCTCATGTCCCTGCAGAATAATCTTCTAGATAGGCTAGTTGCTCATCGGTCAAACTATCGATACTAATTCCTTCTGCTGTGAGTTTTAATCTTGCCAATTCACTATCTTGTTCGGCACTAATGTCGTATACGATATTGTCGTATCCTTCACCCTCAGCCGCTAATCGACAAAGCGCTAGGAATTGATTGGCGAATGACATATCCATTACTTCGCTTGGATGGCCTTCTGCTGCGGCTAGATTCACCAATCTTCCACGAGCAAGCAAATGTATAGTACGGCCATCTTTGAGTTGGAAAGCTTCGTTATCTTCTCTAATCGTGTAAATTTTCTTGGCCCTATCCTCAAGATGTGAAATATTGATTTCGCAATCGTAATGCCCTGTATTGCAAACGATTGCTCCTTCTTTCATAATGTCGAAGTGACGCCCTATGATTACATCCTTCATTCCAGTTGCTGTACAGAAAATATCGCCAACCTTTGCAGCATCATCCATCTGCATCACACGGTATCCATCCATGACTGCTTTCAGAGCAGCGATTGGATCGACTTCCGTGACTATTACATTGGCGCCCATACCACGGGCACGGTTGGCTAATCCTTTGCCACAATGCCCGTATCCGGCGACCACGAAGGTTTTGCCTGCTAGCAAAACACTGGTCGCTCGGATAATTCCGTCAAGGGTTGATTGGCCCGTTCCGTGTACATTATCGAAGTCCCACTTGGTAGATGCGTCATTGACTGCAATTACGGGATAGAGGAGTTCTCCCGCTTCACCCATCGCTCTGAGTCTGTGAACTCCCGTGGTTGTTTCTTCGGTACCTCCGATTACGTCTTCTGCTAGCTCTGGAAATTTGCTATGTACTCGATAAATTAGGTCTGCGCCATCGTCTAATGTAAGTGTTGGATTTATTTCCAGAGTACGATCTATTGATTGGTAGAACTCGTCGGTGTTTTGACCATACCAAGCATGTACATCATAACCCTCAGACGCAAGCCAAGCCGCTACGTCGTCTTGAGTAGATAGCGGATTACAACCGGACCAAGAGACCTTGCCGCCGGCGGCCTCAATGGTCTCAATTAGTACAGCGGTTTCTTTAGTAACATGCAAGCAACCAGCAATTCTTTGGCCAGCTAAAGGCAGTTCTTTCTCGGCCTTTTCGCGTAATACTGCTAGAGCCGGCATTCTACTTCGGGCCCAGTCTACCTTTAGGCCACCAGCCTTTGCTAGGGATAGATCTGCCACAGTGTATGTGTCACCCGTGTCCATAGCCTACGGCGGTCACCAACAGGCCTTCAAGGTGCGTTTTGAGCATCCCCCTTTCGAGGGTTTACTCAATTGCCGCCGCCTTGTTCTTGTTGGGCATAATATGCTGCGTAATACTGCTCGGCATATTGCCTCGCAGTAGCCTCGTCATAGCCTTGTCCGACCATCTGTTGGACGTATGCTTCGACTGGGTCCATTTGCTCTACACCACCAAACTGTTCAACAGTGTCTTGGCCATCATCTGATTTACCTCTCGATCTAACTACAACTAGAGTTACACCAACAATTGCTAGAACCAAAATAAGTCCGATAGCAGCGAACATGATAACGTCGGTACTACCACTTTCTGACTCACAACCATCGCTTGATGGGTTCAGAGCACAGGGGTCGCTTGATCGAGGAAGTAAGTCGATTTTGAACTGGTCATCCAACGTGTACCGGCTTCCGTCTCCCTCAACAACTCTCCAGTATATTGTGACCTGTGTTCCACTAGTCTCCAAGTACAGATCTGCAATGTTTAGAGTGATTGTGAAGGTGTCCCCGTCTGCAAGTAAGGCTGGACCTGTGGAATTGTATTTTCCTAGTGCCTTCTGAGTAGCCTTTGGAGAGGGAGTCAAATCCAAATGGGCTGAATCTAAAGCCACCTCAATCAAGACACCGTTTTCGGCACCTGATTCTACAATACCATTGATTGTGACTAAATCTTGACTCTGAGAATCAGTAGAACGTGGTGAAGTAATATCCACAACTGGCGGTTCGTCTCCAAAGTCCTCGCCAACTACAATGAAGTAGATTCGTGCCTTTTCTGATTGCTTTCCAGCTCGATCGTATACAATCAATTCTAGCCTAATCTGGTTCTCAAGCGTTCCATCGCTGGTCATGTTACGGAATACATAATTCCACATGTCACCACCAGCTGCGTTCGGTACCTGGAAGTTGTGACCTTCTAGAGTTGGATTCGAGGAATCTACCGGATAATCGAAGAACACCCGATACTCAAACATCTCAATTCCTCTCTCGCCCTCAGGTGCATCATCGTCAGAGCTTGCTGAAGAATCGAAGGATAGACTGATGTCACCGCTGTCGGTTAATCTAACTCGATAAATTGGCCAATCTATGCCCCCAACGGTTTTACTTCCTTCAAGACTGACGTACTCATCAGTAACGCTGTCCTCAATCAGTTGTAGATCTGCATTAGGTCGGAATTCGTCCGCCAATGTATCATCTGTTACTAGATTGATGTAAGTGATTCTTGTGTGGCCCTCGTCATCGTGTAAATACAGAGTCAGAAGCCATTCTGCACCGATTCTACATCCAGTTGTGGAACTCGAATCGCCAACGCAGAAGCTACCAAGAGCAGGTATGCTTGCACTGTTTTGACGAATATGGCTAATTTCACCGAAATCGATAATTTCTCCTTCCCACCCTGTAACCGACTCGTTCATGTCTGTAGATTGTAATGTCCAATCGGCAATAATACCGTCAGCCAAGGATGAATCCGAAGTCAAGAAAGAGAAATCCAGTTCAGAGTTCGACTTGATGTACATGGTTGCGTAGGCACCTGTAACTGTGTCAATCGAAGGGGCTTCTCCGTTCACAGTCAAGTCAAATCCATCGCCCGCAATTCCGAAGTTGCTTGGGTATGGAGTTACTTGATAGTCGAGCATATTGGATAACAGTGGCATAGAGGTTCCACTAAATGGTTGGGAGAAACTTGGATTCTCAACGTCAAGGGTAGTAACAATCATTCCACCTGCTCCGCGATTACATATCGAAAGTAACGACTGTGAGTCAAACGATTCACTTCGCATTAGAGTATGGAAGGTTCCGGTTGGATCACTAATTCGACCGCCACAAACTTGTGGAATCTGGTCGAATTGTACCTGTGCTGTATCGAGACCCGCTAATGCGACGTATGCGCCACCGTGAACGCCTGCAAAGGCTGCAGTATCGACGTTATTCATCAGTGGGTGGTATGCATCGACAATAACTAGGTCATCATTTGTGACTGTGTTATTCCATTGGTTTCGCATAGCGATGTCCATTCCGAAAGGTAGCCTATTTGGCTGATATTCGTTGCGATATGGCCCAAGGTGAATCTGAACAGTTCCACCGTTAACCATGTATGCTTCTAGGACTTCTGTAACTGATAGACCGTCTGATTCTCTAGTAGAAGCTAGTGTCTCGTAATATTGTCCGTACTCGACATTGTAATCAGTCTGCCATGGTAGCAAGATTTTCTCATAATGAGACATCCAGTTCTCGGTTGCGTATCTATCCCAATCATTTACTGACAACTGAGTATATGTCATTCCCATCGACTCTAGGTCCTGCTTAACTCTCTGCAAACGATTCTGGTCAGTAGGATTGGACAGAATTGCGACATCAACAGTGTCAAAGAATTCTATTTCGAAGAATCGATCATTTCCTGATGACTCTCCATCTTCAGTCAATATAGCATAGAAACTAATGTTGTATTGATGACCATCGTACCAGCCGTTGTAAGGTGCAGTCCAATTAGCGAAGTCTCGAGCATGGGCTTCAAGATCAAACGGCCCATTATCTGCCGGCTGTTCGTAAACAGTTTGACCTGTTGTCATATCTACAATCTTCATGTTCACCTCATACTCGCCTGCGATTACACCATTCAGAAGAGGAACGGTGAATGAGTGCTGAGAGACTGAATCATATGTGTAGACGCACTTGTATGTGATATCAGAAACACAATCAAGCACATTTGGTTGCATCAAAGTTATGTCCGCGCTTGCGATACTGAAGATAATTTGGGTATGATTATTTGCGGTGGTAATCTCAGTTTTATTATACCATGATGTATCTTCAATTGTACTATTGAATAGTGTTGTTGCATCAATTCGGTAAATTCCCGATTTGAAGTCATGCGTTGCCACCGTAACGTCTTCGCGCTCCGATGCATCAAGTCCATTGACGTCGTTGATGTAAGTTCCATCATCCTCGAAAGTGAATTCATCGATACGAATATTATCGACTGCAAATCCGGCAAGACCAGCATTTCCATTGACCCCATCGTCGTTTGATTGGAATCTCCATGTTAAGGTGACTTCCGAGCCGGAAAGATCTGTGCACTCCGTCCTCCACTCGAAGGTATCGTTAGAGGTCTGGTTTAGCAGAGTTATGTGAGTCATATCAATGATTACTGACTTAACTAGACTTTCGGAATCAAACCAAACTACAGACTCGTATCGGTCGGAATGGTCTCCCATGTATTCGACCTCATCATATCGACCATTGTTGTCGAAATCTTCACAGGCACCTAGACCGCTACCATCTTGGAAAGGCCTTAGTCCATTTTCGTTAAGATCTGTCCAGCTTCCCCAAACGGTTCCACTATAGATTTCTCCACCCTTAGACCACTCAATTTCTAGGCCAGCAGCGTCACGTATTGCTAGAATGTTCCCTTGCTGATCTGAAAGGAAGTCACCCTCTGCAAAGTAATCAAATGTTAGGTAAGTGAAGTCGGTTCCACCAGAAGCGACCGGGAAAGGATCGAGGGTTAGAGTCTCGTCCCAATTGTCACCATAACCTGTGTCTGGGTCGCCTAACCAATATGCAAAGGAATTGAACACACCTCTGCTTTGTGGTAACATTGGATGGTCACCATTGGTGTCATCTAAGCGACTTCCATTCATATTTCCATCATCTTCCCAAATAGGTTCTAATCCTGAGAAATCCTCAATTGCGATTAGATCAGGGAGAGCATTCTTGACTACAGTTTCCAATTGGAAGTCTGTCAGCGTGTTTCCAAAGTTCTGAACTCGAATCTCTATGTCGCGATCGCCAGATGCATATCTCAGTCCATTCTCAAGACTAATCCATGGCTCCTCTGCAACACCTGGATCGAATAGGTTCTTGACAGTGATCTGGAATTTTACCTCGTCATTTGTTGCATCTGCATTATCAAATCCACTGGGGTTGGTTAATTCTGTCTTGATGTAATATGTTCGGTTGTCGATGAAATCAGCATTAAGAGTGACTTCCTCGGTAGCACCAGCTGCGAAATCTGAGAATGACAGAGTTTGGCTTACGACTTCTTCGGTGCCGAATATAACATCGGTTTTGCGAATAGAAATATTGTCAAATGCAAACCCATCTAGTCCCGTTTCCTGAGACGATCCATCTGGGCCGACACTTCCCATCAAACCACTTCGGAAGCGGAAGCGGATGTCTACAACTTCACCTGCATAGCGAGTAAGGTCAATTGCATCGTCACCGGAATAACTGGTCCAGGTTGTTACGGTCTCGGTGTAGAAGTTTCCATTGTAAGTGTTGTATTCAGGATCATATCCTAAGCCAATAAGTCGGAAGTATCTCTCATTATCCCAGCCTCCTGTGAAGAAAACCTGTTCCCATCCATTGCCGTCGCTCCAAACCTCAATACCACAGGAGTCCTCATACAACCATCGCTCTACTACGGCGTATTGCTCAGCGAGATACAACTCAAAGAATGCGGCGCTGCAGAACAGATCCAAATCCAGATATGCTGCATCTGCACCCGTTAAGTCGACATTCTCAATGATGAATGCCTCGTCCATATTGTTGTAGTAACCTGAATCGTTATCCTGGTCATTATGGTCCATTCCAGCCCACATGTAAGTGGTTGGGTTTCTGTCGGCTTCCCACCAGTCATCAGTGGCTGAACCATTAGAATCGGTAGATGCATTCCACTCTTCGTGCCACGATGATGAACCTTCGCTATATTCTCCTGTGTAGGATTTTAGGGCAATTGAACAAGCAGGACAATTAGTATTGTCTATGTTACCCTCAAAGTCGTTGGAATAGACGAGAGTGTCAATTCCATCAAGAACTTCCTTTACTTCTAAATCGACATCAACTGAACCAGAAATAGGGTTTAGGCCAGTGTTTTTGACTGTTAAGTTGACAAAACGGTTCCCCTCACCAATCATGGCTGCTCCAGTCGCTGGATCGTATGCCGCAGGTGCAATGCTTACCTCGGTAATTCCAACATCCTCATTATCGAGACTGAGGACTGAAAGGAAATCACCTGCTCCAGCCCAACCTTGAGTATCAAGCCACATAGCGCTGTTTGCGAATCTGTATGATCTGTCTCGCTGTCCGATGGCTATCTCGTATGCACTATTTTCTCCGCCGGCTAGCTGACCTGGGACTGCCATAGTTGGTCGGCGGCCAACGTCAAAGGAAAGCGATGAAAGATACCCATTTCCGTTTGGATTACCAAGAATGATTTCTACTGTATTGATTTCCCTTAGGTTATCCACCAGCAAGTATGTTTGGTTCTGTGCAGTGGAGTCCTGCAAGCGAGTTAGAGTAACTTCCGTTGGAACGAAGAAATCCATGTGTCCATCTCGATTTACATCAGCAATGGTAAGCGAGGCACCTAGATAATCCCCAAGAGGTACGTAATTTTGAGTATTCCATGATGAACCGGATCGAGTTGCATAGGATATATTTCCTGTAATTCCATCGACAGCGGCGATTAGGTCAACCTCTCCATCATCATTGGTATCGGAAATATCGATTCCATACAAAGGATAGTTGTGGTCTGCGTCCAGCTTGAAATTATGTACGCCACTTGCTGTTGCATCCAATGGGTTTGGATAAGTTCCTAGAGTACAGTCGTATTCAAGCACGGTCATGTTGTCATAGTGACCATTCGAGAATCCAACACCAGTGTTGTACGGAGGTGAGCGTAGCAACCAAATGTCCAGATCTTCACAATCTCCAACACCACCACCAGGAAGGCCACCTCCGCCAAGAACATCTTCTCCCCAATGTCCTAGGATTAAGTTCGTGTGTAGTCCATTAGTAAGTGGCACTGGAATGGTTTGTTGAGCCGTTATTTGAGTTGGGTCCGGGCCCTTGTATATGTTGATGTAATTATTAGTGAAAGTAGGGTCAACCACACTCATCACAATATCTGCATCTCCGTCACCATCAATATCCTCTACATCCATGTCCTGAAGATACGGATTGCTAACTGTGATTGCCTCAGAAGGATTCCAATTGTTGATTCTCTCGCTACAATCGCCCCAAAGTACGGTTAGATTTCCTGGAACCATTGGCCCTCCTACGAATCGAATGTTTTGTTGATAGTATACAACATCGTTAACACCGTCGCCGTCTACATCGGCAACATAGACTCTGGTTCCGTCGGCTGTATCCCTGAATCCAGCACGGAACGAATCGTTGTTTGATATGAAGACGTCCTGCCTGTCTCCAAATCCTCCATTACCATCATTGTAAAGTGCCGTAATGAAGTGACCCATTGAACTGGCCGATACTATATCGTTATCATCATCGCAGTCAATATCTCCTATGGAAATGAAAGAGGGGTCTCTCTGTACGGCATAGTCGGTAATGTGGGATGCTGATACAGATGGAACCAATGACAACATTGGTGAACTTAACATCAGCATAACCAAGAAAATCGCTATTCGACCTTCTTTGGATTCGTTTCGGGCGTTCTTAGACAGGGACATCATGACTTCGCCGAATTTCATTTCATTATTATGCCTAATGGGGAGATGTTTTTCCAACCCCTATGGGGTTGATGGGTTTAATCAGTATAATTAGTTCGCTTCGAGCCAACTGGGATTTGGAGCGTATTGAGTCTCGGAACCACCGTGTATTCGCTCCAATTTACCGAGAAGCCAAAGCCTGTCTAGGAACATCTGTAACTCTAATCCTGAACGGTTAATTCGCTCCCCCAATAAACTCTCTATTGAGCCTACTGAAAGAGAGGTGTGACCGTGTTCACGAACCACTAGAGTCATGACTAACTGAATCCAAGATTCCGCCATTGGATCGCCAGACATGTTATCGGATAGAGGCTCGGGGTTTTCTTCCAATTCTTCCAAAAATAAGCTAATCTCTGCTAGGTTCGGTTCGCTTCTCTCAGGGACGCCTAACTCTGCAACTCCGGCATCTATGTCAAGGTCTCCGACGACTCTGACAATGGATGGTAATCGACTTGGGTCGGGGGGTGGCCCCGGTAATTCTCTAGCCTCTTTGACAGGTGTAGAGCCATCAGAGGTTCCTGAACTTGAGGAAATAACCGATTGTGTGTATCCGATATCCCCTTCGAGGCCTATTCTTTCCCGATATAGGTTAACCCAAGACGGAGGGCCTTGGATTACAACTTCTACTTCATGCTCGTTTGAGCGGAAGGAGAAGCGGATGTTTTCCTCGTCAGACATGTAATCACCGGCTAAGTTATCAGATTTCAATTCAAGTATTTGCCAAATTGCGCAAAACGGCCTGAAGGATTCCACCATTTCGGTAATAGTCGACCTCAACAGGCGTGTCTAGTCTTACGACTGCATCGAATTCGATAACCTCTCCACTTTCCTTCGTCGCTTTGACGGTTATGGAGGATAGCGGAATTAGGTCAGCAGTAGCAGGAATGTCAAAAGTCTCAGTTCCATCAAGACCCAAAGAATCTGCGTTATCCCCCTCAGGGAAGGTCAATGGAAGCACCCCCATACCAACTAGATTGGAACGATGAATTCGCTCAAAGGAGGTTGCAATTACTGCCTTAACACCAAGGAGAAGAGTGCCTTTGGCGGCCCAGTCTCTGCTACTACCGGTACCATATTGAGTACCCGCTAAGACCACCAAAGGAGTTCCTTCAGCTTGGTATCTCATGCTTGCATCGAATACTGAGATTACTTCATCGGTTGGGAAATGAGTAGTGAATCCGCCTTCGGTCCCATGAGCTATATGATTACGAATTCGAACATTAGCAAAAGTTCCTCTCATCATCACTTCATGGTTACCTCGACGACTACCAAAGGAGTTGAAATCTCGAGGTTCTACACCCTTCGAAATGAGGTATTGGCCCGCTGGCCCATGGTGGGGGAATGCGCCGGCTGGACTAATATGATCCGTGGTAACAGAATCTCCTAACTTGAGCAGAACTTTAGCTCCGTGAATAGGCTCTATTGGAGCAGGTTCAGGTAGGATTCCTTCAAAGAAAGACGGGAGGCGAACATAAGTTGATTCATCGGCCCAAGGATATAAGGCGGATTCAGAACTACTAATCGCGTCCCATCGAGGTTCCTGCAGAACATCTGAGTAGCGTCTTCGGAACATTTCAGGGTCGATTGAATTAGCTATGGTTTGCTTTATTTCATCATCACTCGGCCATATGTCGGCTAGCATCACTGGGCCATTTGGGCCGTTACCAACCGGGTCTGTCTCAAAATCGACATCTAGTGTTCCTGCAATTGCATAAGCAACTACTAGAGGAGGGCTTGCGAGATAATTTGCTTTGACCTTCTGGTGTATTCTCCCCTCAAAATTTCGATTTCCTGAAAGTACACTTCCAACAATCAAATCCGCCTCATCAATTGCTGCTTCAATATCGGCGTCCAGGGGTCCCGAATTTCCGATACAGGTTGTGCATCCATATCCAACGACACTGAAACCGAGTGAATCTAAATCCTCAGTAAGTCCAGCCGCATCAAAATACTCGGTGACTACTCGAGAACCAGGCGCCAAGCTTGGTTTTACACTTGGTGCAATTGTTAAGCCCGCTTGTCTGGCTTTTCTTGCCAGTAAACCAGCGGCAATCATTACACTTGGATTACTGGTGTTGGTACAACTCGTAATTGCGGCGATTACGATATCACCGTGTTTCAAATCAACCCCTCTAGAGCCAACTTTAGCAGAGGAATCATTGTTGCTTTCATGAATGCCATGTCCACTATGTCCAACAGGTGCATTTAGACTTGTTTTCCAATGGTTTTTCATAGCTGAAAGATCGACCCTGTCTTGAGGCCTTTTAGGACCAGCCAATGCGGGTTCTACGGTCGATAAATCGAGCGATAGATTACTTGTAAAGGAAGGAGTTGGAGTTTCCAATGTATGGAACATTCCTTGAGCTGAAAGATAGCGTTTAACATCCTCAATATGAGACTCTTCTCTACCAGAAAGTCGCATGTAATCTAGCGTAGTTTCATCGACTGGAAAGAATCCGCATGTCGCTCCATATTCAGGAGCCATGTTGGCAATTGTTGCCCTGTCGGGAAGACTTAGGTTTGCGAGTCCAGAACCATGAAATTCTACAAACTTTCCAACCACACCATGAGCCCTCAACATCTCCACTATTCTGAGTGTCATATCGGTGGCTGTAACTCCAGGTCTGAGAGAGCCTATTAACTCAAAACCACAAACTTCGGGAAGAAGCATGTAAATTGGTTGACCTAGCATTACCGCCTCAGCCTCAATTCCACCAACGCCCCAACCTAAAACTCCGAGTCCGTTGATCATAGTTGTGTGACTATCTGTACCAACTAAAGTGTCGGGTAACCAAACACCATTTTCATCTCTAGCTACGCTAGCAATCCACTCTAGATTTACTTGGTGAACAATCCCCCTTCCGGGAGGTACTGCACGGAAATTGTCCAAACTTTGCTGACCCCATTTAAGGAATTCATAGCGCTCCATATTTCGTTGGTATTCAATCTCCAAATTTCTCTCTCTTGCATCTGGGAATAACCCGGATACATCAACCTGAACGGAATGATCGATAACCAAATCGACAGGAACTTGTGGATTTACTTTCTCAGGATCTCCGCCCAACTCTACCATTGCGTCCCTGAGGGCAGCAATATCGACAACAGCAGGTACTCCCGTGAAGTCCTGTAAAATCACCCGACTTGGTGAGAATGGAATTTCTTCAGGAGTCATTGTAGGTGACCAAGATGCGATGCGTTCAACATCTTCACGAGTAATGAGGAAACCATCGCACTTTCGCAATGCGGCTTCCAACAATAATCGAATTGTGAAGGGAAGAGAATCAAGGTCACAGAGACCTAATTCTTGCAGATGGGAAAGTGAGTGAAAGTCGGCTTCAGTACCGTCAGATTTGCTAAATGATCTCAGGGAATCAAAGCCTTCTGAATCCTTCATCCCAATACCTCTTGATTTAGTGGGTTAGGGAACCCTCCATCAATGTGACTATTGGAAGTATTCTATCCGATAGCCGAGGTTATGGCAATATCAATTTCTGTAGGCCTGAATTAGTCGAACATCCTCAACCGGCTTGTCGTTGCTACCAGTTGATACTTCGCTAATCGCATCAACGTGGTCCATTCCCGAAGTCACCATTCCGAATACCGTGTGAACACCGTCAAGGTGACTTGGTGTACTATCGGATGGAACAATGTAAAATTGGCTACCAGCAGTATTGGGTGCAGAGGTCTTTGCCATTGCAATTACATTTGGTTCGTGCAAGAGGCCGTTATCCGCCTCGTCAGGTACAGTCCAATCATCTCTTGGACAATTTTCAGAGGTGTAAATTTCTCCATTGCTTCCAGATATCTGTCCATTACAGTAACCATACCAAACTCCTGCATAGCCACCTGCGCCATTCATGTCATCAATGTCTCCACCTTGAATCATAAATCCGTCAATTATACGATGGAAGATTGTTGAGTCATATATTCCATTGTCGACTAGATACAGGAAGTTCTCTACGTGCTTCGGTGCTTCTGAGGCATACAATTGTATGACGATTTCCCCCTCTACGCGAGAATTTGGATCATCAGGGTGAATATATGAGACTTGTAGGGTAACTTCGGTACTTTCCAATGGCTGTTCAAGCGACTCTCCTGCAAATTTGAAGGCAACTAAGAACACCATTATCCCTACAAATACGGCAGCAAGTCCTGCTGGTGTTGGATTTCCATCATCGAATAACTGCAAACCTTTGCCCAATGAAATCGATTGCTCGTCCATCATCGATGCTAATTTATTCTGAGCACGACGGATATCTTTGTTTGATGGTTCGAGTTTTAACGCGCGTTGGTAGCTATTGTGCGCATCTTGCCAATGCATTTTGCGATTGCCCATGTCAATATCGCCTTTGGCAATCTTTGCCTCGGCCGCCAAGGAAATTACCTGTACCTTCTGAGAGTTATTTTCAGTTGCACCCCATGCTTCGGTTCTAAGTAGTTCCAGAGCATTATCTACGTCTCCGGAATCAATCATCGATTTGGCTCGGGACAGGGCGTCCTTCAGAGCGCTCGGTCCTGTAGGCATAGGCCCGCCGAACACACACCCCTTGAAAACCGCAACGGATAGGAAATCAAACCTTAGAGCGTGATTATGACTGTATCATGACTTTGGGATTGAGGAATTACGGAACGGGAACGGCTAATACCGGAATTAACACGCCGCACGTTGCGCAAGCATACCGCATGTGCACACAGACCCCCCCTGGAGACCTCAAACGATGGCAAATACCGTCAACGATTTCACAGTCAATATTGCAACTGCAAATGGAACAGGGTCGCAGTCTGCGAACCTGATTCTACTTCATTCCATGTTTGAAATGGGAGTCCCTGTCAGTGGGAAGAATCTATTCCCAAGCAACATATCTGGTCTACCAACTTGGTTTATCATTCGAGCTAGTGATGAGGGTTATCAGGCTCCGGGAGATATCACACACATTCAGGTTGTAATGAACAAGGATACTTGGCTGGCTGATGTGGAGAAGGCTGAGCCCGGGACAATTATCATCCACAATATGGATGTAAAACTACCAGTTGAAAGAGATGATTGCATTGTGCTTGGAATGCCAATGACAAAGATGGCTCGCTCAATTAATCCAAAACTTGCGAGAATGATTGCAAACATGTACTATGTCGGGGCACTTGCTGAAACTCTCGGTATCGAAGAATCAGCAATCGCTTCTGCTGTGGCTCAGCAATTCAAGGGTAAGGAAAGGGCAATTGAATTGAATCTCCAGGCGATTTCGGAGGGCAGGGATTTTGCTAGAGAAAACTGGAATTGTGATATTGGTTACTCTGTTACTGCCCGAAATAAAGACCCAAACACATTCCTAATCGAAGGTAACGAAGCGGCGGCTTTGGGATGTATTTTCGGTGGAATCAATATGCTGTCTTGGTATCCTATTACCCCTTCTTCTTCACTTGCTGAATCAATTATTTCGTGGCTGCCAAAACTTCGTGAAGCGGAAGATGGTGGGGCTACTTGTGCAGTTATCCAAGCTGAAGATGAATTAGCAGCTGCCGGAATGGTAGTCGGAGCCGGTTGGGCTGGCGGAAGAGGAATGACATGTACCAGTGGCCCTGGTATTTCCTTGATGTCCGAATTCATTGGATTGGCTTACTTCGCAGAGGTTCCTGGCGTGATTTGGGATGTCAACCGAGTCGGGCCTTCAACCGGGTTGCCAACCAGAACTCAGCAAGGTGACCTAACTTTGCTTTACGAAGCCAGCCATGGAGATACTCAACATATTGTGTTGATTCCAGGAACTGTCGATGAATGCTTCGAATTTGGCTGGCGGTCTTTTGACGTAGCAGAACAATTCCAGACTCTTGTATTCGGGTTCTCAGACTTAGATTTGGGAATGAACCGTTGGGTTACAGCAGGATTCGAATACCCTAATCAGAAATTGGACAGAGGTAAGGTAATCAGGACTCAAGAACAACTCGATGCTATCGAGAATTTTGGCCGATATAGAGATGTAGACGGAGATGGAATTCCATACCGAACTCTCCCTGGTAGCGGATTAGAGCCGATTCTTTACAGAGGAACTGGTCACGATGAAGATGGAGTATATTCGGAAGATCCTGAAGTATACGCTGCAACAGTGGCACGCTTGAAGCGTAAAATCGAGGGCTCAAGGGACAAACTTCCTGCTCCAGTTATGCGCGAGGAAAACGATAAGCAAGTGGGAATAATCTACTACGGGTCAGTCGAGAATACGATTACAGAAATAGACGATATTCTAGAATCAACTACCGGCATGAAGGTCAGCACTTGTAGAGTTAGAGCGCTACCATACCATTCAGAGGTAGAGCGCTTCATAGCAGAACATGACCAAGTGGTAGTCTTAGAAATCAACAGAGATGGACAACTATTCGGAATTCTTCGCAAAGAATTACCTGTTGAACACCTAAGCAAATTGCATTCCGTCGCCTTTAGTGATGGAATTCCTCCGCGGGCCCGGGTATATGCTGAGATGATATTGGAAACCTTGTCTGGCGATACAAAAGAGGTGATTGCATGAGTATGAGGCCGATTCAACTCAATGTTATCGACCTACCAAAGGCAGACTATACTGGAGGGCCTTCCTCTCTATGCCCTGGTTGTGGGCACGATCAAATTTCCAACGTAATCATCCAAGCCGCTTGGGAAAATGGTATTGCACCAGAAACAATTGCCAAGATGTCGGGTATCGGGTGTTCTTCCAAGACTCCTGCTTACTTCCTAGGCAAGTCTCACGGATTCAACACAGTACACGGTAGAATGCCCTCGGTTACAACCGGTGCAAACATGGTCAACAAGGACCTCGCCTTCCTCGGTGTATCTGGCGACGGTGATACCGCTTCAATTGGAATTGGACAATTTATCCATGCGATTAGACGTAATCTAAACATGGTCTACATTATCGAAAATAATGGAGTTTATGGACTGACAAAGGGTCAGTACTCTGCAACAGTGGAAAAGGGTTCGAAGAAAAAGAAGGGGGCAACCAACGAAAATCCTCCAATCGATCTTTGTAAGATGGCAATTAACCTTGGATGTGGCTTCGTAGCAAGGTCATTTTCGGGTTCAAAAAAGCAGTTAACTGCACTCTTACGGGCCGCCTTATCGCACAAGGGAATGGCGGTAATCGATGTGATTTCACCTTGTGTTACTTTCGCAAATAATGATGAATCATACCGTTCTTACAACTACGTTAAGGGGAATGAAGAGGAACTTCATACCGTTGATTACATCCCACACTTTACTCCGATCGAAGAGGTAGAAGTTCCGGAAGGCCAATTCGAGGATATCAGCCTCTTTGATGGTTCAACCCTGAGATTAGAAACACTTGGGGAAGATCACGACCCAGGTAATCCGGTCGCTGCATTGGCAGCGATTCATGAGGCTGAAGAAAATGAAAAGCACGTAACGGGACTTCTCTATTATGATTCAGAGATGAAGACTGCTGACGAGGCACTGGGCCTTACTGACACTCCTTTAGTAGATTTATCTGAGGATGAATTAAGGCCAAGTAAGGCAGCTCTGAAAGAACTCAACCAATCTTTCCGCGCTTGAGTAATTGAGTCGATAATCTATCGAGCGGTTTTGTTGAAATATACGACCCGACTCGGCGAGTCGCTAGTCCCTTAGTGTAGCGGTCCATCATATGGCACTCTGGATGCCATGACCCTGGTTCAAATCCGGGAGGGACTACCAAACAAATCACAGTGCACGGTTGAGTAATCTAGAAGCGAATGAAATCATTAGGATAATCATAAACCAAGCTACGGCATATCTAGCCCAAGGAGTCTCCTTCTTTGGTTCAGGAAAAGGGTCAATTCCAGCTTCTATAGCTTCTGCGAACAGAGCTAATTCTTCCTCAATAGTCTCGGGGTCTCTCATTTCTATTCCTCAAGGTTCGGCAGTTGGGTTCCAACCAGAAACATAGGCTTCTTCTAATTGATTAAACGCAGATTCTGTACCGTTAATATCTACTTTCAAACTTGCAAGATTCTCATCTATTCTACTGGGATTACTAGATTTAGGAATGGTAATTGCACCAGTATCGTAAACCCATTTAATTGCGGCTTGGGCTGGTGTGCATCCTAGTGATTTTGCTATCTTTGTGAGATTACCACATTCCACTTTGTGACCTCTTGCCAACGGTGAGTAAGCCATTACATTGGCCCCAATGGCTTCTGTTGCTGCACGGAGCGCAGGTCGCTGATTCCAAGGATGCAATTCCACCTGATTGACGGCAGGTAAAATGGTGGCATAAGCTCGCATATCATCTAGATGATGAGCGCCATAATTACTTACTCCAATCGATCTAGTCCATCCACGAGCGAGGCATTCTTCCATTCCTCTCCAAACCTCTGCTCTAGCGTCGATATCTTCAGGTGGAGCATGAACGAGATATAGGTCAATAGAATCCATGCCAAGCATATCTAGACTGCTTCGACAGTGCTCTAAAGCTGCTTCATAACTCGTCGCATGTGGTCTTCGTAGTTTAGTTACGACAAAAATCTCCTCTCTTGCAACCCCGCTATCTCGAATAGCCGCTCCCGTCTCGGTTTCGTTTGCGTAAGATCTTGCAGTATCGATTAGTCGATATCCATTGTTGATTGCGTGCTTAACAGCGCTACGGCATTCGCCCCCTTCGGACATTTGCCAAACTCCTAGACCAAACCTAGGCATTTGCACTTCATGCTCGCGATGGCCTGTGGCTGTATTGGTATGTCCAATGGTAATGTAGTCAAAGTCGCCAGCGCTCATGTTCTTTCCTGAGAGATGCTTGACTTGAGTTTGCCGAGAGGCTACGCTCAGGGCTGGATTGAAGCGGTCAACCCCCTCGTTGAGTCATGGGTGAGTTGCCAGAGGGGGTTGAATTACCCTCGGCCGAGGTCGCAAAACCACGACCTTCGGCTGCAGCAGTAATCAGTAGAAATTCAGGAGAAAACATGGAAATCCTACTCTGTCATAGAGTATCTGAAGTCCCTAGTTTCCCCGATTTTTGGGCATTTCCCGGCGGTGGGATTAGTAGGGTTGATCGAAAGGTAGCGGAATCCAACCCCTCTTGGTTTTCTGAAAGAGAAGATCGTGAGTGGTTAATCGCACTATTGAGAGAAATGTTGGAAGAAGTAGGTGTTGTACCCGATGGTAATGGGGATTTTGTGAATGTTGAAATTGAAATTATCGATCGAGTCAATGAAAATAAATCAGAATGGTCGAAACTAGTTTTTGAAAATAAATTATCAATTGACAATTTCAACCCTGTACAAATTACACAAAGAACTACTCCACCGGTTGCACCAATTCGCCATAGGAATCGATTCTATCATGTCGATACTGGAAATAATCTAATTAAACCAAAATTACCTACAGGTCGTTCTGAATTTGATGAATTTCAATGGTGGAAGCCAGCCGAACTGCTTCACGCCTGGCTTTCTCACAAAGTAAAGCTACCACCCCCTCAAGTCACACTTATTCGTGACATAGTTGAGTTAGGATTCTCTGAATTAGCCAAAAACCCTCCAAGCGGGTATCATAGAATCGAATATGCAAATGGTGTGGAACTAGTACCAATACCAACTGACACACTTCCTCCAGCAACCCATACAGATTGCTATGTTTTAGGCCACCCTGGCGGAAGTAGAATCATTGTCGACCCAGCTGCTAGGTCGATTGAGGCCTTGGAAATACTAAGCAAAAAGGTGGCTGAAATAGAGAATTCTGGAAGTAAAATAATTGCTACTGTATTTACTCACAAACATCCCGACCACATAGGAGATTTATCAGAGATTTCCAAGATTTACCAAGCACCAATTTTTGCCAGTGAAGAAACTCTTTCCGTTTTACCAAAATGCGAAACCGATAGGACTCTTAGCGAGGGAGATATTATCGAGATTGATGATGAAACTTGGAGCGTTATCGAAACACATGGTCATTGTCCTGGACACATTTGCTTGGTTGGGGAAGCAGGTATTGTAAGTGGAGATAACGCTGTACTATTCGGCACAATTCTAGTTCCATCTTCAGATGGAGACATGAATGAGTATCTTGCAGGATTAGAACGTCTGAGAGACTTGGATCCACCTCTTCTATTCCCAGGTCATGGACCCATGGTTGCAAATCCAAAGAGATTATTGACACGTTATTTGAATCATCGTAAAGAACGTCATTTGAGAGTATTAAATGCTGTGAAATCAAGTGACGGAAGTCTTGATTCGATTACCCGTGAAGCATACGCAGATACTCCAGATGCTCATCCAAATCTTGCCATGGATCAAACCTATTCACACTTACTTGCACTTGAGGAAAGTGGAAACATTCGTCAAGAAGATGGAATATGGAATTTTGTTAAGGTGAAATGAAATGCAGTCGGAATTGTGGCAGGAAATTCCAGAATTTGACGGAGCAGATGTTGAACAGAAATGGATTGAGGGAAATACGGGATACAATCTAAGAGTCCTACATTGGACTCCAAAAAATGAAGATTGTAAACACGCTAGAACTCTCGTAATGGTGCCAGGTTGGAATTCTGTACCTGAGGGATGGTTTCCGATTCTATCTGAGTGGGTTAAGCTGAGACCCGTTGTTTACATAGAAACTCGAGAAAAAGGAAGTTGTCAAATTGATAAAACAATTTCTAAGGAGTCCTTCCTAATTCAAAATATAGCATCCGATTTGCCAATAATTTTGGAAAAGATAGGCCTTGATCCGTCAAAATGTGACGCCATGGGTTCATCATTAGGTGCCACATTATTACTTGAGGGGCTCAGAGAAGAAATGCTAGTTTTTCGAAGTATAGTTGTTTTATCTCCAAACCTAGCATTCACCCCCCCTATTTGGGCTAGACCTCTAATTCCTGCACCATTATTTCTGTACAATGCTTTGGTTAAATTTGTAATTTGGTATCTGGATAAGCGTTTGAAGGAAGAGGGCCAAAGAATTCGTTATCGACGTACTCTATTAGCCGCGCCAATCGATAGACTAAGGCTTTGTTCCTTGGTTTTTAGAAAATATAAAATGAATCTTGATTTCTCAAATACTAACTCCCCGGTGGGAATTCTCAGAGCATCTTCTGACACTCTACATGACCACTCCGATGCCGGTAAACTTAGCAATCAAATCCCAAACTCCAAATTAATTGAAATCGAAAGTAATCAATTTGCACATGAGGCGCCGGCTATATCTGTAATCGAAGATTTCATGGAAAACGCTGCTTGATTTTCAAGCCATTGAAGAAAATGGGTCGTCCCCACTCCATGGGTCTACTGGAACGTCGTCGTATCGCCCCAATTTATCGTAGAGATTCTCAATAATTGCATATGGCCAATCTGGGTTTGTTGGGCCGTATCTCTCTGTCATACGGTTCGCCTCACCACCATGGAAATGCATTGGAACCTCGAGACGACGGAGCATACCATCAGGCACACCACCCATAGCAAAGAGATGCTCAGTTCCATTTCGTCCTAGCACGCGATCTGGTACCGAGTCTTCATCCGCAGGTAATTCACAGGCATCTACAATAGAATCAACAAGAGCGTCAAATGCAGCATCAGTCCCACCTTCGTGGGTAATTGATTCAATTGCAGGAATTATGTTCAGAGGATCCAATTCTCCTGTCAGAATCTGTAACCAAGTGTGGTGTGCTAGACAATTAAACTTCCAAGGATCTGAGGCTACGAATCGCCAAGCCGCGTATGGTCCTCTAGAACGATCTCCGGGTTCGGGAAGTAAACCATATTCGATGAAGGCGTCCTTCAATCCACCAAGTCTAGTCGGATCCATTGCAATATGTGCGTTGGCGAGAGCTTCTTCTGTCAGCAACCACCATTCAGGCCCCTCTCTATGAGTAGAAATGGTATCATGTAATTCTTCATAAACACCAAAATTAGTCGGTAATGAGCCAGTTTGAGCATGAGTTCGCATCACATGAGAACTCAGACCTGAATCGAAACGGTGATGGAAGTATTCATGGTCAAATCCGAAAATGAATGCTAAATCTAAGGCTAACATTTCAGCCTCTTCAATTCCATCCTCATTCATTCGGTTTGCCATTACTGCCGCCTGCTCGGCTAGTGCATCTGCATTGCAATGTATTCCCCAATCAATATCTACTTCTACATCGATAGTATTCCGAAGTAGCATTGGTCGATACCAAAAGGCTCTGAGACCTATGTCAACTTCACCCATGGTTTCTGGACCATGCACGTATGGCACTCCATCGCCCATACGAAGCCCCCCCATACCAGCCATTGTCATTGGGCCTAAGCCGTCAGATATCAAGCGATTGTCTGATGAAGGGCGCGCTTGCCCTCGTAATGATAGCCATGCGTGCGCAGTCGTCCTCATTCGATGTCGCCCGCATGGTCAGGGAACTACGTGGAATGATTGGAACCCGCGCACGTAAAGCCTACCAACCACATTACGAACAAGTTGTTTTGAGGTTAAATCCGAAGGGAGAACCTTCGGTTGATTTGGTAATTGTGCGCGGAAAAAGGTTGTATATGTCTAGAAGAGATAGGCCGATGCCAAACAATCCGTCTCCTTTTGCTATGATTTTGAGAAAACATCTAGGGAATTCACGCTTGGTTGAGGTGGAGCAAATTGGCTTCGACAGAGTAGTGCTTTTGACCTTCGAACACGGAGGAGGTCAATACAAACTAGTCATTGAGTTATTTAGGGATGGAAACGTCTTGCTCCTAGATGATAATGACGTGATTATTCAGCCATTAACACACGCAAAATATGCGAGCCGTGCTCTAAAGAGAGGTGAACCGTACTCACCTCCTCCTGAAACTTTGGACCCTAGGGAACTAGACAAGAGTGGTTTGGATAATTTGTTAGATAATTCAGATCATTCTTTGATTCGTACACTTGCGGCACGTGCAAATCTTGGCCGAATCTATGGAAATGCGATTTGTAGTGCCGCAGAAATCGATTCAGATGACCCCGCTGATTCTCTTGAGGACTCTCAGAGAAAGGCTCTCAGTGAATCTATGAATAATTTACTTGGTGAGTTGGCAGAAGGAAAAGGAGCATATATCTGGTTTGAAGAAAAAGAAGGATTAAAATCATGGAATTCGGCAGAAGATGATCCTCAAGCCAGAGATTCTGCCAGTGGAGTGATCAGTGAATTTTCGCCAATAAATCTTCCATTCATGGATTCAAACCTTAGAGCGGAAATCGCAGACTTATCAGAAGCATACGATGTGATATTTGGAGCACATGATGCAATCGCTTACATCCGTCGAGAAGAAGAGAAACTAGTTGCGGCAGGTGAAGATGATACGCAACAGAAAGCTAA
The DNA here is from genome assembly GCA_022451235.1 of Candidatus Thalassarchaeum sp. Classification (GTDB taxonomy): domain Archaea; phylum Thermoplasmatota; class Poseidoniia; order Poseidoniales; family Thalassarchaeaceae; genus MGIIb-O1. Next base: position 106,712 of record JAKUOA010000001.1, read on the forward strand.
GCTCGACCGAAGGGCTGCTCAGCAACGTTCAGCAATCGAGCGATTTGAATCTCAAGCCGCTTTGACTCAGGAATTAGCAAAATCGATTCAGGATAACTGGACTCATGTAGACGATTTACTTGGTCAAGTAAATTCTTTGATTGCAAACGAAGGCTGGCAAACTCTAGACTCAAAGATTTCAGATGTTGCATGGATAGACAGAATTAATCCAGCAAAACGGACCATTTTGGCTAGGTTACCTGACGAGGATAACGAACCGGGAGCAAGTGTAACACTATCTGTAGAAAATTCAGTCCATCAAAATGCTCAGACTTATTTCGAACAGGCTAGAACCCTGAAGGATAAAGCGAAAGGAGCTAGGGTGGCTTTGGAAAGAACGGAAAATCAAGCCGCCAAGGATGCAGCTAAGAGAGAGAAAGAAGCCGCTGCTGGAAGAGTCAGAATAGGAAAGCGTAGCAAGAGATTCTGGTTCGAAAAACATCGCTGGGGTATTTTGTCGGATGGTAGAATGATTGTTGGCGGTCGTGATGCAAAGGGCAATGATACAGTGGTCAGGAAATATCTGCGTTCTACCGACCTCTATGTGCATGCCGATTTACATGGGGCTCCATCTTGTTCTCTCAGATTACACGACGGATTAGAAACAGAACCTAACCCTATAGGATTCAGGCCGGAAGGTGTTACATCATTACAAATTTCACAAGATTTTGCTGGATCAATAGAAGATGCCCAGAATCTACCTGCTGAGATTATCAAAGAAGCTGCGCAATTGGCAATTTGTTGGTCTCGTGCATGGGGCAGTGGTAGCGCCGCAGCAACCGCATTTCATGCTCGTCCCGCGCAAGTTTCGAAACAAACCGAGAGTGGGGAATCGCTTGGACGTGGTGCATTTGTTGTCAGAGGACAAAGAACTTGGTACAGAGATGTAGAAATGGAAATAGCGGTTGGTTTTGCGATCGTTAACAACATCCCTATCCCAATATCAGGAACCATAGAAGGGGTGTCTAAATTATGTCAAAGATGGGCGATTATTCGGCCAGGGACTGAAAAGAAAGAAACCATAGCCAATCGAATTGCAAAAGCGACAGGACTAGCACAAGATGATGTTTTAGCAACCTTGCCTTCTGGTACTTGTGAAATTATTGATCACGGGTTAATTGGGTGATTCAAGAAGCGCGCTTTTTATCCCATTCGGGCTTCGTGATTGCGTATAATTTGGCATCAACATAGTGATCGTATAGCCACTCTCTATCTTTGGTGACTCCTTCCAACCTCATGCCTATTCTCTCCGCAATCTCACAGCTGGGAATATTGTCTATCGCTGCTTCAAGCACAAATCTGTGCAGGTTTAGATCGTCGAAGCAATGTTCCATCAATCGAATACAAGATTTCGTTACGTATCCATTTCCAGTTTGGTTCTCAGACAGCCAATACCCAACTCCTGCCCCCTTATTACCCCAATCTATCCAATTTAGGCTAATGGTTCCAATGATATTGCCATTTAGTCTGATTGTGTAAAATACTCCTTCTCGTTTTTCATATTCCTCAAGACAATTCGAAATAAATGCGGTTTCATCTTCAATCCTATTCGTTGCATCAAGCCAAGGTAACCATTCCCGGAGGTATTCTCTGTTGGAGTCGACAACGGAAAACAATTCTTCTGCATCGGCTTCCCCAACTAATCGTAAATCTAGACCAATTTCAACATGAAGTTGCCTCGCAGGCCGAAAGTTTTCCGACTTTTCTCGCGACCCGCCGCATCTATCAGCCATAATTTGTCGTCTAAATTCTATGATTTATACAGTTCCTATTCCGAACTGTGGCTAGGGTAACGATTCAAGCGTGAAGCGTCATCCGGACAGCATGGGCAGCTCAGGCAGCGAGGGCAATTGGACATACGGAGACTATCTACAATTACCCGCTTTGTTAGAACTTCAAGGAGAAGATAGAGGGGTAAGTCCAGATGAAATGCATTTCATCATCGTCCACCAAACCTTTGAACTTTGGTTCAAACAGGTAATTCGGGAATTAACCGAAGTTCGAGATATTCTCGCACAAGACCATGTTCCAGAGGATGCTATTCCAAGGGCAGTTGACCACCTTGGACGTACAACCGAGATTTTTCGTTTGATGGCAAATCAGTGGACTGTATTAGAAACCCTAACACCTCAAGGATTCTTAGCATTCAGAGACGGGCTTGGGACTGCGTCTGGATTTGAATCCTACCAAATGCGCGAATTCGAAATTTTACTTGGTTTGGCCAATGAAGATAGGTTGTATGGAATGGACCCTATCAGTACATTTCGCAAGTTAGCACAGAATTCTGAAAGAGATGCTGCTATTCTCGCTCGCTTGGAAGATGTCGCGTCCAAACCGTCCCTAAGTGAGTCTTTGCTACAATGGGTTTCTAGGACTCCAATCATGGGTTCATTAGCAGGAAATGATAGCGACGATCATACCGTTACAGAGTATATCGATGCTCATCTGAGTTCACATGAAAACATAGGGAAGCAGGCCGCTGAACGAATGTCGGGGTATGGTGCTTCTAATTCCGAAAAGGCGGCAGAGCGCTTTGCCGCATCTCACCAAGGTGCTATTGATTTCCTCAAGCCAGATGGAAAAATCAGCCGCGCCCGTGCTGGATTATTATTCATCGAATCATACAGAGAATTGCCATTATTAACTTGGCCACGAACTCTAATCGATGCAATTGTAGAACTTGAAGAGTCCATGGTCAAATGGCGACATTCACACGCAAGAATGGTAGAGAGAATAATGGGTAGAAGGATTGGAACGGGTGGAACTAGTGGTGTCGATTATCTCGATGCAACCTCCCAATATCGTATCTTCAAAGATCTCTGGGCTGTTCGAACCATACTTGTAAAACCTGATTTCAGACCCGAATTGAAGAATGCCGGATTTTACGGTTATTCATCCGAAAACTGAGGGATAGCGGCGGTGCATCCATCGCATCTTTCAAGGGGAGTAACTCGCTCGCCTCGCCTGTGTCGACTCCGGTCATATGCGCATATGCGAGAACTCCCTTCGGCCGTTTTCGTGGAGCATTAGCCAATTACACCGCGGTAGAATTGGGCACATTGGCTGTAGAGGGAGTATTGGAACGAGCTGGAATAGACCCTCATAGCGGAATTATTGATCAAGTCTACATGGGGCAGGTCCTGCAAGCAGGAGCCGGACAAGCACCTGCTCGGCAAGTAGCGATAGCTGCTGGACTACCCTACTCAACTCCATGTACTACCGTCAACAAAGTATGCGGTTCAAGCCTCAAGGCAGTAATGGTCGCTGCAACAGAAATTATGGCTGGAAGATCCAATGTTGTAATTGCTGGTGGGATGGAGTCCATGAGTCAAGCACCACATTTTATTCGCGGGGCAAGGCGTGGTGATGAAATTTCATTTGCAGAATTGACCGGCATTTTGAGTCACGATGGTCTAAAGGATGCCTATGATGGATCAATGATGGGAATTACCGGCGAGACAATCGCAAAGGAAGCGGATATTTCTCGTTCGGAATCTGACAGGTATGCACTCCGTTCGCACACACTTTCTGACTCAGCCTGGGAAAATGGATGGCTTGCAGAAGAGGTTGTTTCTATCGACGAGTTGGGGCGAGACGAAGGAATTAGAATTGACACATCCATCGAAGGCCTCGCTGGACTTAGAACTGTATTCAAGGATGATGGACAAGTTACCGCTGGTAACGCAAGTCAGGTGTCTGATGGAGGTTCAGCCGTTCTAATCGCTTCTGAGGAAATCGCCAATGAAAATGGATGGCCAATACTTGCTAGAATCATTGATTACATCACATCTGGTGTAGAGCCAAATAGGGTTATGTCTGCGCCTATTCCAGCTATTCAAATGCTCTTAGATCGGAACCAATTGGAAATTTCTGATATCGATATTTTAGAGCATAATGAGGCTTTTGCAGCGGCTTCGTGTGCCATTCAGAATGCATTTGATTTCCCAGATAAGGGATTCAATCCACACGGAGGAGCGGTAGCGATTGGGCATCCACTTGGAGCAACTGGAACACGTTGCCTGATGACTCTCGTAAATGCCCTGAATCGAAATAATGGTGGTATTGGAATTGTAACAATTTGCCTTGGTGGCGGCAACGCTGTTGGGATGCTGATTGAAGCCTAAAGTATGCTAGAAATCCGCCCCCATAGGGGGCGAAGACTAGCCGGTGGGCTAATAGGGGGGTCTTGGGTCGCCGGCCTCGATGGTTACTCCAGTACGGCAGCACACTCGCTTCGAGAAGGCTCGAATCATAGGTGCGAGGGCATTGCAAATTAGCATGGGTGCACCACTATATGTATCCGAAGAAGAACTCCGTGAGAATTTCATGGATGAATTAGTCCAGCTTTTTGGAACAGAGGACGCACAAGCAAGATTCGTGCTTGACCCTCTAAAGATTGCAACGCTAGAGTACGAATCTCACCGCATTCCAATCGATGTGGACCCTCATATTGAGGAAGAGTGAGGGCTCTACCGCTTATCGTCCATTCAGAGGTGGTAAGCAATGCTTCAGAAAGTCGATGCCAAGAGACTAACCGCTGGTTTAATCGTACTTACATTTCTAGTGATTGCTGTTGGCGGATTGATTAGAGTCTCAGATGCTGGAGAATCCTGTCCCGATTGGCCGACTTGTTTCGGCACATGGGGGTTCGATATTAGCCCCGAGGAGCAAGAAACATGGTGGAATGAAAACCCGGATGAAATAGATTCTCGCGGTGAACATCATAGATACACCACTTTTGAAATTTTTACGGAGTGGTTTCACAGACTATTGGCAGGAGCAATTCTTGGCCCTCTGGTAATTCTAAACTGGCTAACCGTACGTCGAAATGAAGATACGTCAAAAAGCTCCACTTTCGCATCCAACTTGGCGCTTGGACTAATCATTTGGCAGGGGGCACTCGGTTGGTTGACCGTTAAAATTGACAATGTTCATTGGAGTGTAGCAATGCATCTATCAAGTGCTCTTGCATTCATATTATCCCTCATTTGGTTATGGATTTGCATAAATCGAGATGAGGGAGTTCAACCACCTTGGTTAGAATTTGACCCAATCCTCGCTTCTAAGTGGAAAAATAGAATTGCGTGGTTAGGGCTTAGCACCTTTACCACAGTTTTTGCTGGAGTATTTGTCGCTACAACACCCGGTGCAGATCAGATATGTGGTGTATCAGGAGATGTAAATTCATGGCCTCTTTGTAACGGAGATTACCTTCCAGAAATAGTTGACTTAGAAAATCAATCTCAAATTATTCATCGATGGTTGGTTGCATTTGTTGGAGGCATTCTACTAATTGCTTCTTGGTATGTTAGAAATGAACAGATACAGCACCAGCATGGAATAATCCTCAGAAATTGGATTTGGGCAGCAACTGCATTATATTGCTTGAATATTGCAATCGGAGCCCTGTACATCCTTTCTTGGTCGCCGGATAATGAAACATTCCGCGAAATGCTTTCTCTGATTCATCTGCTGGTTGGCAGCACATCATTCCTTACTCTAGCAACCTCTTGGCTGGCTATCTCTGCCTTCGCCCTACATGAGCCTGAACCTGAGGCCCTGTGATGAGTCGAATTGAAGGGTACACACCCTAAGGACGCGCTATGGGAGATACCGGGAGTGCGGCTAAGGCTTGGCTCACTCTAACTAAGCCAGGAGTAGTTGTTCTTCTGCAGATTACCGCACTATGTGCGGTATTATCTCACGATTTGCTTGAAGTATCGGGATTCTCTGATATGGATTGGAATGAATCCATTCGTACCATGGCGATTGTTTTCGTTGGAGGCTATCTTACAGCAGGAGGTGCTAATGCAATCAATATGTGGTACGATAGAGATATTGATCCAATTATGCAACGGACTTCAAAAAGACCGATACCAACTGGTACTGTGAGTGCAAATGGAGCACTGATTTTTGGAATCTTCATTTCGGTATCGGGAGTTATCTGGTTCCTTGAATTTGCTAACCAAGTAGCTGCTTTTTGGGCTGCATTTAGTATCCTATTCTATGTCTTCATTTACACAATCTGGCTTAAGCGAACCTCAGTTCAAAACATAGTCATCGGAGGTTTAGCTGGTGCAACTCCACCAGTAATCGGTTGGGCTACTGCAGTAGGTGACTTGACTATTAATCTAGATTCGGTAGAAGATTTTGCAATTTCAATTTTTGATTTGGGGAGCTTGATGCCTTGGTATCTCCTCTTGCTAATTTTCCTATGGACTCCACCTCATTTCTGGGCATTGGCGCTATACCGTTCGGAGGAATACAACTCGGTTGGAATTCCAATGATGCCTGGAGTTAAAGGTGCAAGAAGAACTCTGATAGAAATGAAGCTATACTCTATTTTCTTGCTTATTCTAGCAGGATTTGCACCCATCGCTATGGGCGGAATGGATAGGTATGATACAATCTACCATGTATTTGGTTGGACTTCAATTATTGCCACTTTGTGGTATGCCAGAACAGTATTCATGATCGACGCAAATGAGCCTCGTACTGCTTCTGGAAGAATCCCTTCCGCGTCTCGCTCTTTCTTTGTTTCAATGATATATCTCGCCCTGATGTTTGCAATTGTGGTTACTGCAAGTGCTGGTTTACAAGGATCAATTTTAGGAGCAGTTTTGGCGGCTACAATGATTGCTAGGGATGAATGGAACTCAAAAGCGCCTTCATCGCAGATTTCAGCCTGAATTCAGGAAATCCTCAAACGCCTGCCCGCCTGTTCGACGGCCGTGGTACGCATCAAGCGGCCGGAGGGTCGAGAATGAATGAGCGAGAACTCATCTATGATTGGAACATCATAGACTACGAAATTCAGCGAGATTCTGCTGACCACCCACATGATGTTTGGTTCGATGATGAGACACTAAGAGACGGGCTACAAAGCCCGAGTGCGCGTAATCCTACTATAGAACAGAAAATCGAATTAATCGATTACATGGAAAGGTTAGGAATTCAGAAAGTTGACCTTGGTCTTCCTGGAGCCGGCCCATTCCATGTCAGTCACATAGATGCAATGCTTACCCACATGGGTGAGAATAGTTACGATTTGAGACCAGGTTGTGCGGTTCGAACTGTTGTAGGAGATATCCAACCGTTGGTAGATTTGCAAGCCAAGCACGAGCGGCAGATTCAGGCAAGTGCATTTCTCGGAACAAGCCCCATCAGACAATTTGCAGAAGGTTGGACTATGGAACGAATCCTAAGTACGGCTGAGAAAGCGGTTACCTTTGCGGTAGACAACGATATTCCTGTGATGTTCGTTACTGAGGATACCACCCGCTCAAAGCCGGAAGAAATCAAGGCGGTGTACACTAGAGCAATAGAATTGGGTGCGGACAGAATTTGTGTTTGCGACACCTGTGGTCATGTAACTCCTAATGGAGTGCGCAAATTGCTCACTTTTATTCAAGACGAAGTTATTCCTGACGCAGGAGTAAAACGTAGAGATATCGAAGTCAATTGGCATGGTCACCAAGACAGAGGATTGGGTGTTGCAAACAACCTCGCGGCTGTTGAAGTTGGGGCGGATGTAATTCACGGAACTGCATTGGGTGTAGGAGAAAGAGCAGGGAATGCTCCACTAGATCAAACCCTAGTCAATCTCTCACTGATGGGAGTTATCGAAAATGACTTAACTGCCCTAAATGAATACATGAAAAAGGCGCATGAGTATGTCGAAGTGGCTCTTCCTCGGAATTATCCTGTCTTTGGTGAGGATGCCTTTGAAACCGGCACTGGAGTACATGCTAGCGCGGTAATCAAGGCTATGAAAAAGGGGGATCATTGGTTAGCAGACCGTGTATATTCAGGAGTGCCTGCTCAGGATTATGGCCTCAAGCAGGTTATTCGAATTGGACATATGAGTGGGCGTTCAAACATTATCTGGTGGCTGGAAGAAAATGGTTACCAAGCAGATGACGATTTAGTCGCTCATATGTTTGAGGTGGCCAAAAATCAGCGCCGATTGATGGATGATGATGAAGTTCATCATGCTATATCGGAATATAATCAAAACAACTGATTAATTAGTAATTTTAGGCGATGCGCTTACCACCCATGCATCGGCAACGGCTAAAACCCCTACAACATCGAAGTCGACCCATGCGTACGATAGCGATGCTCCTTGTTCTGATGCTTGTATCACCTGTCGTGGCAACGATTGGTGAAGGGCAAAATAACAATATTGACTTTGAAGTGAGTGGAGAGAATATCCTACCAACTTACTCCAAAGCGGTTCAATTGGCCTTCGACAGAGTAGAGAATCTCAATCAATACAACGTTGAAGAACTATCCCAAACCAACCAATGGTTGATTGTAACCCAAATCCCTTTGGAAAAGCAGCCATTGACTTTAGCAAAGCCAGAATCCGTGGAACCTGCACCCATCTTAAGAGGGGCTTATATTTGGTATTTTGATGACCCATTAGAGGCTATTGACGAACTCGAAATGTTGGTTGAAATTGGTCATATAGAATCTTATTCGCCATTAGTGGAGCGTCAACAATTTCCAAGAGATAATCCCAATGATCCAGAGTTTTCTTCACAATGGCATCTTGAAAATACAGGTCAGACATCAGGACTGAGTGGAGAAGATATCAATGCCACAGATGTCTGGGACAATTATCGTGGCGAAGGTGTAGTAATCAGTATCGTTGACGATGGCTTGGACCACCAACATCCCGATATTATCGATAACTACGACGCTAACTACTCCTACGACTGGTGTAACGACGATAGTGATCCCGCGCCAAGTTCCTGGAATGGTCATGGTACGTCTGCTGCAGGTGTAGCCGCAGCGGTAGGAAATAACTCACTATATGTTTCAGGAGCGGCGTGGGAAGCCACATTAGGTGGTTCTACCTTAATCGCATGTTGGTCTGGCGACAGCACAGAAGCCGATGCATTATCCTTTGAAAACGATGATATCGATATTTACTCAAATTCTTGGGGTCCCTCGGATGATGGCGAAACACTATCAGGACCGGGACCACTTACTCTAGCTGCTTTTGAGGAAGATGCCTACAATGGAAGGAAAGGGTTGGGCAATTCCATAACATGGGCTGCAGGTAATGGGTTAGGAAGTGATGATGATGCCAACAAAGATGGTTATGCAAACAGCCGATTCACCATTGCAGTAACCGCAATCTCTCACGAAGGAGAACAATCATACTATGCGGAACCTGGTGCAAATATCCTCGTTGCAGCTCACTCAAATGGCGATGGTGAGGGAATAACCACCACCGACATAGTAGGAAGTGGAGGTTACAACGGTAGTGGAAATGTGACCCACACATTCGGAGGAACCTCCAGCGCCACACCATTAGCGGCCGGAGTTATCGCCCTAATGTATGATGCAAATCCATTTTTGACCTGGCGAGACGTTCAGGAAATTTTAGTCCAGACTTCACGAATGAATGACCCTAACGATTCTTCTTGGAACACTAATGGAGCAGGTCACGATGTCTCTCACAAGTATGGATTCGGTGCAGTAGATGCCGGAGCGGCAGTGTCCATGGCGTTGAATTGGACAACTCTAGATCAGGAAATTAACTCAACCTATGGCCCATATTTGCCTAACTTCGATATCCCTGATGGAAATCAGTCTTGGAGCGAATTTCCAATCACTGTAAACACCGAACTGTCGATAGAAAGTGTAGATGTTATTGTAGACATCAACCACACACACCGTGGTGACTTAGACATTGTATTGCAATCACCAGATGGAACTGAATCCTGGTTGGCGGTAAGTAACGGCGATAGTAACGACGACTATTCTGATTGGCTATTCAACACAGTTCATCATTGGGGTGAATCGAGCATGGGTCTTTGGACACTAAAGGTACGTGATTCCACCAGTGGAGGAATGGGAACTCTGAATTCTTGGGAACTGATTTTCCATGGAGTGGATAATGATTGGGACCATGACGATGATGGACTATCTGACGAAAATGAAACTCAAGTTTGGGGCACTGACCCCTATGATGCCGATACTGATGATGATGGCTTGTCAGATTATGATGAAGTTATGATTCACGGGACTGACCCTCTTGCGAGCGATTCGGATACTGATGGGTTGACCGATCTGCAAGAAATATTCAACTATGCAACAAATCCTATGAATTCAGATAGCGACAATGATGGACTTTCAGATGGATTAGAAGTAAATTATTGGGGGACTAATCCTCTGGACTACGACCCCGATGCCGACAATGATTTATTCTATCATTTCCAAGATTGTAACGACAATAATCCAGACGTTAATCCGGGGACATACGAGAGGTTGAATGGAATTGATGATGATTGTGACGATTTAACTGATGAAGGTTTCAATTTTACAGACAGAGATTCAGACGGCCTGTTGGATTGGCCAGAATACCACATCCATGGAACCGATTTTGAAGACGCTGATACCGATGATGATGGATTGGAGGATGGTATCGAGGTGGAAACTTATGGCTCTAATCCTCTATCTTACGACCCAGATGCGGATGCTGATGGATACCATTGGTTCCTAGATTGTGACGACGAAGACGAATATCGTAATCCAGCCCTGCCTGAATTATTAGACAACAAAGACAACGATTGTGACCTAGTAATCGACGATGGATTTTGGGACTTGGATTCCGATTCTGATGGATTAGATGATTACGACGAATATCATAACATCACAAGTAACCCCTATGATGGCGATACCGATGATGATGGATTACCTGATGGGCTCGAAGTAAAGACGTATGGCTCGAATCCACTTTGGGCTGACCCTGACGATGATGGAGACGGCTGGTATTGGTTCCAAGATTGTCAGGATGATGATGCTGAGAGAGCTCCTCTACTCGCAGAATCATTAGACGCAAAGGACAATGATTGTGATGATCAGGTAGACGAGGACTTCCGTACTATTGATTCAGATCAAGATGGTCTATGGGATTACGATGAGTTCCACAATTTATCTACAGACCCAACAGATTCAGATTCTGATGATGACGGAATGAGTGATGGAAAGGAAGTCATTGAAACCGGCTCAGACCCATTGGTCTTCGATCATGACCGTGACGAAGACGGTTACTATGCCTTCGAAGATTGTGAAGATTTGATTGAAACAATCAACCCAGATGCTACTGAGACATGGAATGGTTGGGATGATGATTGTAACGATGTTGTCGATGATTCCTTGAATCGAGCTGATTTAATCGAATCGTCTCTTAGCAGAACTAGTACCGCAAACTGGGACTCTGTAAATGATACACTTCGTATCGATATTCGAAGTATCCCAAGTACTGTTAGTAAGGAAATGGTCTGGGAGATGGAAGGGGTAATTTTGTCTGCTAACTTGAGTGAAAATGGTCAGACATTAATTCTAAACGAAATCGATTGCAAATTGAAGGAGTGGCAATTAGCAGAAATTCTTTGCTCTGAGCGCAGTGGTTTGCGAGAACTAAATCTCACAATAACAGATTCTGGATTTGAAACCAAGCTACAGTGGACTATCGATGTAGAAGTCTACGTCCCAGCACCAACTTTGATTGAATCCCTATTCTCATTCTTAGGCTCTACTTCCGGAATTATTGTTATTCTTTTCGTTATTCTAACGCTTGTTGGAGGAGTGGCATTTGCCGGAATGAAGATTAGAGAAAACAGAATGATTGCTGAGGCCTATGCTGAATTCAAAGTTAACCAAAACCCACCAGGCGTTACTCCCGAGCATCGGGCGGTTGAACTGCCATCTGCTCCTGATCTCAGCGCTCTAATGAGTCAACACAGTGATAACAATCCTCCTATGGTAGAATCTGTTCCGATGCTTCAATCAACTGTAGTCACAGTCGATGCCACTCCTGTAATGATTGAGGATTTGTCCGAAGAAGAATGAAACTCAGGCTTCATCAGCTTCTTCTTCGGCAGCCGAAGGGAGATTTTCGCCCCACTCAGCATCTGGTGACCCACCTTCCCATTCACCTACAACCGAGATGTCCTCGATTTCATCATCATCGCGCCATGGAGGTTCTCCATCGGCTCCACTTAACACTAGCACACCTTCATCATCCAAACGTCTCTTTACGGTCTTGACTCCTTTTGAAATCGGCAATAAGTGACCTATTGGAGTACCAGTAGTTACGAATGGATGCGTTGCTGTACAAATCAGTAGACCATCTGTGGGTGAGCGTATTTCCATTGAAACTCCCGGATGTTCGGGGTCCGAGACAGTTGCAACCAATTCATCCTTCTCTACCCAAGAGCCAGCAGGAGTCAATACATCTAGGAGACCACCATAGTCCGAACGAACCCATACCGAACCAGATGCGAGTAGTCGAAATCGTGGTCGACTAGAATAACCAGGAATCACTTTCAAACTCCTCAATACATTCAGAACCCCATACATAGCAATCTGGATAGATTCAGGGTCTGCTTCATCTGAACCACCACCTTCGTAGGTAATACAACTAATTCCATGGTTATCAGCGGTTCTTCTTAGGGAACCTTTCGGACCTTCACTGTCTAGAATTACCTCGATTCCGAAGGAGCGGGCGGTTCGATTACTTGCTGGATTAGCCAAGTTGGCTCTAATTTGTGGCATATTTGTACGGCCCAGAGCCGCGGTGTGTAGGTCTAGAATATGGTCAGATTTAGAGAAAATTTCATTCCATAATCTGTTTGCTACCCTAGAAGTTGTGTTTGAATCTTCTTTGCCTGGGAAGAAACGATTCAAGTCTCTGCCATCAGTCATGTATCTGCTTCGACGACGGTATCCCGGCATATTCACAATTGGGATAATCCGAATGGTTCCTGCAACCGTGGTAGGATCTATCGGCTTATCCTCTCCCAAGATCGCGTGCGATTGTAAGTAAGTCAATGCTAACGGACCAACCAATTCGTTTCCGTGAAGTGCTCCGATTAGGGTAACTACCGGTCCAGGCCGAGAACCATGAATTACAGTAATTGGAATGGGCCAAGATTCACCAATTTCTATGTCCATTAAGTCGTATTCAATTTGTCGAATTGTTCCTGGTTTCACAAGTTTACGTCCAATTCGATGAGATTTCCAGCCACTAGTACGAGACCATGATTTCGGAGTACTGCTAGGCTCTTCCAATGCTTTCTCAATCTCTTTTCTTCGACTTGTTGGTATTTGATTTGAGACCTTTATTGGCTGATGGCGCCGCCTCTTTGCCCTTGGAACTCGAGCGTTCCCGCCACCTTTTTTCGATGACTTAGGTGTCTCTTCGGAATCCACCAATACCACTCTGTGGAGTCAACCAAATAAGAGGATTAGCATACAAGGATTGAGTGAAATTTTGCTTTTTCTTGAGTAATTCTTGTATTCCGCTTATTGCGCCGGATGAACAATGAGTGCCGCAAAGGGGAAGTCTGTTCAAGAGTTACACGCTCCAAATAGCATCTGTTTTGGTTGTGGTCCGGCTAACTCAGAAGGACTGCGTATACACTCCTTCAGGAGCGAAAATGGATTAGAAATGCGGTTTAACCCCTCTCCTGAACATCAAGCATTTCCAGGTATGATAAACGGAGGGATAATTGGAACTTTGATGGATTGTCATGGTAATTGGACCGCTGCGATTGCACTCATGGACCAATCTGGAGAGGCCGAGCCCCCTTGCACAGTTACTGCCAATTACAGCATAAAACTCCGTAGACCAACTCCTTTCGGACATGAAATAATAGTAACTGGAGAGGTAATAGAACTGGCTGATGATAGAGCCAAAGTCAAGATGGAATTAACCTCTGATGGGAAAATATGTGCCATTGGAGAGGGTCTATTCGTTGCGGTAAAAGAAGGGCATCCTGCATACCATCGATGGAATTAGTAAGTAAAGTGCTCAGAACAAGAGTATATACACCAAGTTGCTTAATTAATGGCCATGATGGATGAACTTGTGATGGTTCTACAAATCACTATTGCAGTTGTGATAATTGCAGTTTGGATATTCAGACCAAGACTGGAAACCGATTTCCGTGCTGGAAATGCAAAGAATATTGTTGAAGAATTTGCAATATACGGGTTGCCAAAGTGGTCAGTATACGTTATCGGTGCAACAAAATTGACTCTTGCAAGTCTGCTAATATTGGGTATTTGGTATTCTTCATTAGTGCAATTTGCCGCAGTTGGAATGGGTATCTTGATGGCAGGCGCTGTCGTTTGTCACCTGAAGACAAAGGGAGATCCACTAAGCCGTGCGACTCCCGCATCTCTCATGTTATTGATGTGTGCTCTAGTTTTTTATCTGGGTTAAGCAATTAGATTCGGTATCCTTTAGAACGGCGGATTCTAAGTCGCTACGTGGCGGTAGACGAAGATCTCGCAGAGGTAAGTCTCTCAGACCTGCAGGTGGATGAGAGAATAATCCAACACCTTAGGTCTGAATGGGGTATTGAAGAGCTATTTCCACCACAGCGTGAAGCCTTACCATACGCACTGGCTGGGCACAATGTGATGCTTACTATTCCCACTGCTAGCGGAAAATCATTGGTCGCTCATCTGACAATGATACAACGGCTAATTTCTGACCTAAATGGAGCCAGAGGCCTGTATATCGTTCCACTCAAAGCCTTAGCATCTGAGAAAGTCGAGGAATTACAGGAGTTGGCTAGTTTAGTCGGACTTAGGGTCGGTATAGCAATAGGGGATAGAAGTGGTGAAACCAGTGGTATCGATGATTCGGATATCCTAGTTTGCACGAGTGAAAAGCTCGATTCGATATTACGGACTCGTGATGGGGTAATGGAAAAAATTGGTGTAGTAGTGGCTGATGAATTTCATTTATTACACGATATTTCTAGAGGGCCAACGTTGGAGGTTCTTCTATCCAGAATTCGTCACTCACAACCCGAAGCCCAAATCATTGCCCTATCAGCGACGGTTGGAAATTCTCAAGATATGGCGGATTGGTTAGATGCTAAACTAATCCAATCTAGTTGGAGGCCAATACAACTCCAATCGGGAACATTAACAGGACTTAATGTCAAGATTCATCGTATAGATGGCCCCCATCATGTGGAATGGCCAGAACCTAGAATGATTGAAGGAAGGAACACAAAAAGGTTGCAAGCAGTCCTAGATGATTCATATTCTACTGGTGGACAAATGCTTGTATTCGTAAACTCTAGAGTATCCGCCCAAAAAGAAGCCAGAGAGTTGTCTAAACATATTAGAAAACAGATTTCCGATGATTCGACGAAGTATGATACTGAACTAATGGATAAGTGGGACAATCTCGCCGAGCGATTAACTCGTCGAGAGGATACTTCGGTTATGGGTAGGTCACTCGTACAAGCGATTAGAGGAGGTGTGGCATTCCACCATGCTGGACTAACTCATAACCAAAGGAAGGCTATTGAAGAGGCATTTAGGCAGGGGACTTTGCTAGCAATTGTTGCAACTCCTACCCTCGCACAGGGAGTAAACCTGCCAGCCAGAAGAGTAATCATTCGAGATCATAGAAGATGGAGTTCTATTGGTGGAGGTTCAATGCCTCTTCCAGTGATGGAAATACGACAGATGTTAGGAAGAGCTGGGAGACCTAAATTTGACGACTCTGGTGACGCATGGATACTAGCAAAAGACGAGGATGATGAATTGAATATCGTCGAACTGTATATGTTAAGTGAACCTGAAGAAGTTACATCAAAATTAGCTAATCCCTCGGCAATTCGTGCGGAAGAGGACCCCGCATTACTGACTCATCTTCTCTCGATTATGGCAACAGGAGGATTACGAGATAGGGACTCAATTTCACGATTTTTTGACCAAACCTTCCTTGCTACTCACATGAATAAACAGAGTTTGGAAGCACGCCTTGACGATGTTATTGCATGGTTGGCAGAAAATGGAATGATTACTAGAGAAGGAGAATCTGATGAGGTTCTATCAAGAATTAAAGAAAGAGAGAATTTTACATCTGAGGCAGAAGATTGGCAAGATGAAATGCCTGAATGGGCTAAGACAGGAGAAAGTGTACCTGGCTTAGAGATATCAAAATCAGAACTCGAATCAACAAGCACACTACCTCCTAGGAAAGGACCAGCAATCTTTGGTTTTTCAAGGGCTAGTCAAAGAATTACTAGTGAATCAAGCCTGCCCGACCCTGCTTCAATGACATACTCTTCCACTCCTCTTGGTCATCGTGTCGCTAGATTGTATCTCAATCCAATCTCTGGTAGAATGATACACGATGGAATACAAAAGGCAATGAAAATAATGATTGGAACCGATGATGTACGCCAACTATCTCCAATGAGTTTACTTCACTTAGTAGCCTGTACTCCAGATTTTCTTGCCCTTTGGCCTAGGAAAGAAGAGGCAGAGAGAATTCATGCGGCTATCCATTCTCACCAGCGAGAGTTCCTAACGGAAGCCGTGGATGCAGATATTGAACGTAGAATGAAGGGCGTTTTGGTGCTTGAAGATTGGATTAATGAGGCGAAGATGGAAGATCTCGAGAATAATTGGAATGTTCAACCAGGCGATGTACGGAGCAGAGTTGATTTGGCCGAATGGTTACTATATTCTATGAGAGAAATTCTCAACGATGATGAGGAGTTAAGGCAATTAGGCCCCTCACAACATAAGGTTCTAGTGGATTTAGTCAGCGAATTACATAGAAGGGTTAGACATGGCTGTAAATCGGACCTACTTGGCTTAGTTAGCATTAGAGGGATTGGCCGAACAAGGGCTAGAGAGATGGTTGCTCTACTAGGCGTTGAGAACGCCGCCGATATCGCGTCATTAACCGAAAAGGATCGAGAGAATCTAGCAAGTCAAAGGGGTTGGAGTATTCGCCTAGTGGATAATTTGGTGGAGGCTGCGTCTAGATCGATTAGACGACTAGGTTGAACTGTATAATTCATCAATCAGACCCCATCGGAAAGCATGGCAGAGGGCCATAGAGTGCCTTGGTTCCCCGCATGGGGAATACGTTTTCCAGAGCCATTAGATGATCCACAAGATGTAATTTCAATATTCAATGAATGGAGGCCGAACCAACGCTGGTTGTTACTCTCTTACTCCGCCGCCGCAAGTGAGATTCATCTATGGACGGTTTGGCACGCCCTTAGAAGGAGGGAATTGCGGAACTCAATGGTTGGAAATAATGTCGACACAGAATTCCTTAGATTGATTTCTGGCACTCATCAAATAAGAATCGCATTCAAGCGTGCTGGACTAATGCAGGGTGACGAAAATGCGTGGATTGTTTACCTTCCAGAGTTTGGCACTGATTACCCATTTACTAAGGATAATGAAACAGTGGAAATACCAAGAGACACATACAATGATGCTGCTCAAGATGCAAATCGTTTGATTCTTCATCTAAAATCCAATCTAATAACTGAAAGGCCGATACCAACCAACATTGGATTACAAAGATTAGGATATCAATCTAAAATCGAAGACTCTAATCTATTGAATATTGAATCTGCATTTATGTTACACGCAGCAATGGCAGATATGAACACTTGACCCCTATGGGGTCAAACTGATAGACAAGGGCCTCTAGGGTCGGTTCGATAATATGTCTAGATTCTACGGTTACAGAAGATGCACAGTCTGTGGTGAAAGTTGTACACCGGGTAATTTTGTTGATTTCAAGGGTAAGCGATTTTGTACCGCTTGTTGGATTGAGAGGGAAAATCCAAAACATAAACAAATTGATGATATCAGAGCGTCTGGTCGAGAGGCCGCATCAAAGTGGAAGCGCCAAAAATACAGTCGTAACGAAGGCCCTTTGCCAACTGGGCCAATGTCTGCAAGAAAAGATTGAGGTGGGACCATGAGTTTTGTACCAGACGATCTAGATGGTTCCTCTTGGGAATTCATAGAACCATTCATGAATGACCTAAGAGATCGTAAATTGAGTTGCTCAAATTGTCTAGAAACTTTCATTGCCGATAGATCTAGCTTATCCGAGGTTATCTCAGAGGCTAGAGCCAGACTCTACATCGATATGACTTGCCACACAGATGATGAGGAGATACAAAAATCCTGGATGCAGTTCGTAGAAAATGTCCAACCAAAATTATCAGAGTACAGTGATATTCTAAATCGCCGACTTGTTGAACACGAGGCATTGGATGAGTTGCCTGAGAGGTTTGGTATATTGGTCAAGGGACTAAAGACTGATATTGCGATATTTCGAGAGGAGAATATACCACTAAGCACACAGGCAACGAAACTTGTCACTGAATATAATGAGATATGCGGAGCGCAAATGGTAGAATTCGATGGAGAACTGAAGACCTTCGCTCAAATGGCCATTTACTTTGAGAATACAGATCGGACTATCCGAGAGGCGGCTTGGAAAGCAGTCTCTGAGAGACGATTTGAAGATAACGAAAGAGTATCAGAAATCTATGATGAATTAATTCAGATTCGGCATAAAATGGCTACTAACGCTGGTTTTGAAGGATTTCAACAGTATATGTTCGCTTCAATGCACCGATTCGATTACACTATCGAAGATTGTTTAGAGTTCCACGAGTCAATTGAAACTGTTTGCCAACCATTGCGACATCGAACCGATGGAGAAAGAATGCGTGAGTTAGGAGTTGATTCGTTAAGACCATGGGATATGGGAGTCGATGTAAAAGGTCGTCCAGCACTTCAACCATTCAATGATATCCAAGAAATGGTAGATGGTTGCTCTCGTATTTTCCACAACATGTCGTCAGAACTAGGGGATTACTTCGACC
Source organism: Candidatus Thalassarchaeum sp. (assembly GCA_022451235.1). Lineage (GTDB taxonomy): Archaea > Thermoplasmatota > Poseidoniia > Poseidoniales > Thalassarchaeaceae > MGIIb-O1. The sequence goes on from JAKUOA010000001.1 coordinate 125,449, forward strand.
TACTCGATACTAATGATTGCCTTGATTTAGATAGTCGAAAGGGAAAAGCACCTGGTGGATATCAGTATTATTTGCAAAAGAGTAGATTACCATTTATTTTCATGAATGCAGCTGGAACTCAGCGGAATATTGAGACCATGATACACGAAGCTGGCCATGCTTTCCACTCATTCTATTCCGGTCACCTTGATCTAATCCATGAGAGAGATTCACCTATTGAATTCGCCGAAGTAGCTAGTATGTCGATGGAACTTCTAACCCATCCTCATTGGGAAGAATTCTATGAGAGTAAAGATGCTGATAGAGCAAGGCGAAAGCACCTAGAAGACATCATTTCCTTTATGCCATGGATGGCGACAATCGACGCCTTCCAACATTGGGTATACGCAAATCCGGATCACTCGAGGGAAGAGAGAGCGGCGAAGTGGTTGGAGCTTGGAGAACGTTTTGGACCAAATGTAGACATGACTGGATTTGAGGATATACACAAAGTATCCTGGCAACGCCAGGGGCATTTATTCGGGGTGCCGTTCTATTATGTGGAATACGGGATTGCACAACTTGGTGCCCTACAGATGTGGAAGTACCATCGAAGAGATACCCAAGACGCTCTTGATAGATACAAAGCCGGCCTTTCATTGGGTTACACTCGAGGACTGACTGAATTGTTTCAAGCGAGCGGACTAGAACTATCCTTTTCCGAATCTTACGTTGGCGATCTCATTGGGGAAATCCATGAAGCACTAGCAGAATTACCTGCATGACTTCACACTCGGACCCCGAGGGCCTCTCAAGAATCAATCCCTGAGACCCTCGGCAGTCACGGTGAACACAGCCTCTCCCTCAGGCAAATTGGGGCTGTCGACTAGTCGGGCAATTCTTCGCCCTCCCTTTGACTTCCTGAGGTAGAGACGGAAAGTGCTGGCGTGTCCTACAATATGGCCTCCGATGGCCTTTGTTGGATCACCCCACATTGCGTCTGGTTTCGACATAACTTGGTTAGTTACCAAAACTAGAGCATTATGGACATCCGATAACTGTTTGAGTTCTTTCAGATGTCTATTGAGTTTCTGCTGCCTTGTAGCTAGCATTCCACGTCCTACATATTCCGCGCGGAAGTGGCTAGTGAGTGAATCTACTATTACCAGCTTGACATCAATATTCTTCGAGAGTTTTTTGATCTCATCTACTAGCAACATCTGGTGCGCCGAATTGTAGGCACGAGCAACGTGTATTCTATCAAGAACCGCGATGGAGTCTAAACCGACAGCTTCTGCCATCTGAGCTATCCTTTCGGGTCTGAATGTGTCTTCTGTATCTATGTAGAATATCTCTCCATCAAATCCTCCTTGTTCAGTAGGTAGTATTGTGTTAACGGCTAATTGATGACCTATCTGTGTCTTTCCACTACCGAACTCACCATACACCTCGACTATTGCTTGGGTCTCAAATCCCCCTCCTAATAATTCGTCAAGTGCAGCTGAACCTGACGTTAATTTCTGGACTTCTTTACGGCGTTCCAGTAACTTGTTACCTGATACGAATCCACCGATGTTTGCCATCTTCTTGGCACCCTGGATGATCTTAGAAGAGACCGCTTCGCCCAATTCGGCTTGTTCGGCTAATTCATTTGGACTCATTACCGCGATAGCGAGTAATTCTTCAAAACCAGCCTCGCGTAATTTTTCCGCCGTCGCAGGTCCCACACCTGGCAGATCATCTATGGTTGCCTGCTCTTCATCTGCGTCTATCACTATTGAGCCATCTTTTTCATCTAACTTTTCACTTGCGGTCTTCTCGGCCATCTTTTTCACCTTTCCTTCACTATCCCTCAATGCTAGCCGGTATATGAACAACAGAAGGACCCCTTTTGGATAATTGAAAGTGTACTAAACACTATATCAACTCGCAGTGGCCGTATTTTTCACTTTCAGTTTTCATTTACTTACATTAATCCTCACGAACATTTCCAACGTAAATTTGGTAGCGAGTGGTGGATTTGAACCACCGGTCTCCGGGTTATGAGCCCGACGAGATAACCTGGCTACTCCAACTCGCTGTCCCCTCGCTGATGCCTCAGTTATTTGAAGCGCGCGGGACGACATAATTCCGATTCAGAGATGGGAACAGTCTTGAGATGTCAGCATTCCGGCAACATCTGAACCAACCATGCAAGGCAATGTCTTGATTCAGAATGCCTCCCTAGTTTTGGCAGATACCATTGTCGAAGGTGATCTTCGAGTAACCAATGGTTCTATCCAAACAATAGCAACCGGAGGTGGTTTAGAATCCTTAGATCATGAATTGCTGATTGATGCTACTGGATTACACCTACTCCCAGGGGCAATTGATCCACACGTTCACTTCAGAGAACCGGGTAATACCGAGAAAGAAGATTTGCAAAGCGGTAGTCGAGCCGCTGCGGCTGGAGGCATCACAGCTTTCTTGGATATGCCAAACAATGTACCCAATGCTACAAATCGATCAACATTGGAAGCAAAAATCGCTCTTGCTGGCTCGAAGGCTGTAACTCACTATGGGTTCTTTGCGGGTGCCACAAGAAATAATGTCAGAGATTTACAAGATATCGAAGGCATGGACGGAGTTTGCGGAATCAAGATATTCATGGGAAGTAGCACTGGGGATTTACTCGTTCATGAACAAAAAGACTTGGAAAATATTTTTGCAAATACAGGTGGTATAATTGCAACCCATGCAGAAGACGAGGGAAGACTTCAGCAACGTATCGCGGAATTTGGTAATCAGACAGACATCAGATTACACGCGGAATGCCGAGATGTAGAATGTGCTTTCATTGCCACAAAGAGGGCCGCGGCTCTTGCCAAAGACCATGATCATCGACTGCACATAGTCCACCTAACAAGTGCAACTGAAGCCGACTGGTTAAACAAAAACAAAGGAGACCTCATCACCACTGAGGTTTGTACCCAACACTTGACTTTCGACCAAGATGACGTGGAATCTCTAGGAGTTAGAGCCCTTATGAATCCGCCAATTCGCTATACTGAAGACCGAGATACTCTATGGAAGCGACTCAAAGATGGCACGATTGATTGCGTGGTCACAGATCATGCACCTCATACCCTTGAATCAAAATCTGTGGGATATCCAAACGCTCCAGCTGGTATGCCGGGCGTTGAGACATCTCTACCGTTGATGCTTACTCATGCGATGAATGGTAAGTGTAACATCAATGATGTAGCAAAGTGGATGTGTGCCGGTCCCGCTAGAGTTTACGGTATGGAAAACAAAGGCTCCCTTATCGAAGGCTACGATGGCGATTTGACTTTGGTTGACCTAGAAAATCGCCGAACAATTACCGATGCCGATACATGGACCAAAGTCGGTTGGACACCATATGATGGAATGGAATTGACAGGTTGGCCAACGTACACCATAGTTGATGGTGACCTTGTTCACAAGCGCGAGGCTGGTGGACCCCTTAGGGGCACGCCTATTGCCAGGCCAGGAAGTACAGGTAGAGTTCTGAAATTCAACTAATTGGATTCAGACTCTACCGCTCCATCATCGGAACCTTCGGATTCTGATTCCTCAACATCATCTTCCTCGTAGTAATACCAATCAGGTAATTCGTGACCTGGAATTTCCAATTCTTGGATTGGGTTTAGGTCAGAAGTGCTGTGAATGGTTACTCCAAGAGCTGAGAAAGCGTAGACATAATCGCCCATGAAAATCGACCTTCGGATGTTGGTAGAGTAAGAGAACCACCAATGTACATCTGAATCGTCGTTGTTGTAGAATGGAGAGTGATCTACTTCTCCATGTTCTGAGAGGCTCAAGTTCTCTGCATCTACGTTGACCAACTTCAGCATAGAGACATACTCGTAGCCATATCCTCCATCTACATCGTAGGTATATCGGTAGGTGGAAAGAGGAACTGCCAGCAAGTTCTCAGGGGCCCAGTAGGTGAATGCCTTGTGCTCATATGTAGCCTCTGACCATGACCATGACCATCCACATGTTCGAACATCATCGCAATTTTCGTCTGTGTAAGCAGGAGAAAGAGGTAGCGAATCTGCCAGAGTTGGGTTAGATGGATCACTAACATCGAATAGTGATATCTGAGTCATAGACCAGTCCAATCCTAGTCCATCTTCACCTGGTCCAATACCAATTGTAAGCAGAGTGTTTTCATCCACAGGATGAATGTAAGTTGAGACCCCAGGGACTTCCAATTCTCCAAGAATGGTCGGATTGGTTGGGTCTGAAAGATCGATTACCCATAGTGGGTCAATGGTCTCGAAGGTTACGAGATATCCTCTCTCACCGATGAAGCGGGCACTCCAAATTGTCTCACCTGGAGCGATGCCATCGACCTTACCTACCTCATCTAGTCCGACCTGTCCATCGTGCTGAAGAACGGTCACTCCGTTGGTTGGACCATTGAAGACTAGTTCTCCGGTTTCAGGATCTACCTCTTCAGTGAGCCACCATCGACCCCAAATGTCCGATGTAGTTGCAATTCTGATTGAATCGTCATATTCTGACATAGAAAATTGATCTTGCACGGTTCCATCTACACGGCCTGATCCTAGGTAGCTGGTTGTTGTCGAATCTGAGATATCGAATGCATGGATATTTGTTGCATCATCAAAATCAGTGTTTTGCCAGAACCACCACCAATCGTTAGCAGGTTCTGCTAGGATTAGCATATCTTGCGAGGCATACACGTGTACCCAAGACGAAGCGATGTGATCTACTTCCATCTCAACATCCGAATCCAATAGCTGGAAAGTGATGATTGAAGTGAATCCTTTGGAGACACTGTCGGTACTGGCTGCGAATTCTGAGCAATCCTCGGATGTTATTGGAAGAGAAGCAATGCCAGACTCTGTCATTTCATACATCTGAGGAGCGAAGTCTGCTAGCGTTAGTCCATTGATTACATCCTGATTATGCTGGATTGTCTCTTGCAGGTGGAATTGCCATGCAGCGATTCTATCTTCTTCATTTTCTATTTCCCAATATTCACTAGGTAGGTCTACCCAGTATCGTAGTCCATCGAAGTTAGCATAGTTGTGAGTAACCGAGCGGACTGTACCATCGACCATTCGTGCGGTGTGGTAGTAGCCCTCAATGTACAACTCACGATCTACTTCAGGAGCGGTTCTGTCGGAAATATCGACAATTGTGTACTTCACTAGGTTCTGAGTGCGGTAGTATGTGTATGTCTCCTTTCCTTCACCCCATTGTACCTCCTCGATCAGAAGGTCGCGAAGAGGATGGTCTTCTGGAAGATTCCAGGCATAAATCATCGAAGCGATGACGAGTTTGTCGCCATCAATCATCATCTGCAGTGGGCTGCCCTCGATTTCTATTTCTGAGGAAAGGCCGATTTCACCAAATTCTGGCACGTCCATAATGACTAGACTTTGGCCGTTCAGCATGTATATGTGGAATCCATCTGTCTTGAGGAAGTCAGCCTCATCAACACCAGCTTCCTGATTATTTGTTCCTGAGAATTCTCCTTCTCGAGATGTTGAGGCTGAATTTGAACCTGAATTTGATCCACCATCGTCTGCGGCTGACTCTGCTACTGCAACGTCGTCGCCAAACATTACTCCGCCATCTCTCCACATCCAAGGGCCACCTATCCAGTGGTAGTAGGATTCCTGATCTAATCGTACTAACATCTCATCGAAAAGAGAATTCTTGAGGTCCAGCAATAATGCATCACATTCGTCATATGTCTGCAAAGTTGGTTGGGTTCGAGTTCTCTCTGGAAGATCTAATTGTGGATAATCTTCTACGATAATTTGGATTGTTCTATCTAGTTCATCTTCTATGTCATCAACTGCACCGAGGCATCCAGATGTCAGCATCATTGCTAGCACGAGTATGGCAGCGTTTCGTTGCATCATATAAATTCCGAATTGAGTTTTAGATATCAAGCGGTTGGTTCAATGATTTGACATATCAATAATCTAAGGATGGACCAAACTTATTCGGAACACCTAGGTTCAACTCATTTGATGGGGCGGGATCATCTGTATCATCCTCATCAATTTCCTGGGCTTTCGTCTCTTCAGCTACGCCCACCTCCAATACGGAGGCTAGGCCTCCTGCGCCGACCATGAAAATCAGCGCAGCAAAATGTATGTCCGCGTTATAGGTCATCAACCGAGTACAATGTGGTCTAAGACTTAAGCAACTTCCATTCCTGCATCAAAGACAATTCACCTCTATTCGTAACACTGCGAGTCTGTGAGAAATTGGTTTCCGGAATACGGAGAGGTATGCCGAAATCCGTCTTAGCCTACGGCCTCGGATCTAGCTAGTTCTCGACTACTGGATAGTGTCTCCAAGCCAATCGAAGATAGACGCCAATTTGGTCTTCGAGCTTCACTTGCTGGCTCAACAAGTTCTGCAGACTTTAACTCGCTAAGGTGGTGGCTTAGTAGTTGACGCGAAATCTGCAACTTAGTTTTGATATCACTTCCCTTCAATCCAATTTGACCAGAATCCGCCAATACCTCGAGGATTGCTAGTCTGGTACCCGCAATTGGATTACGGATTCTACTCAATTCTTCCTTAGTGAGACTCGAAACTGCATAACGACGTAATTTTCCATCTCTCCAAGAAATAACTTCACCTTGTCCTTCTAGGGTATGAAGATGGTATGCTGTTACGCCGTTTGCTAGACCCAATGCGTCTCGTAAAGCAGAGAAGTGAATTCCTGAATTTGCCTCCAAATAACCCAAGACCCGGCCACGGGTAAGCAAATCCTCGCGATTTGCTTTCATCCTCGCAAGCAGAGGTGTTGCAAGGGCGATTAGGACGGTGACTCGCATCGCTTCAAAGAGAATCGAACCGACTGCAAGAGAACCAAGAGCAGCCCCCCCTCCTGCAACAAGACTTGCAGGGAGATTGTTTTGGGAATCCGATGTTTCATCTTTTTCACCGCCATTTCGCATTTCCAGAGACTCATCGCCTTCGGAATCGTCTTCTGCAGAGGCTGGAGTCGCTTCCATTTCAGCAAAATTATCCATTTCCTCTTCCATCAAATCTACTTCTGGGGCCTCATTTAGCATCCATCCACCGGCCACTATTGCAAGCATCGCAATTAGTGTATAAGCCCTAACTGCGGATACCCCATTCATGGCTATTCGTATGCTGAGTAGAATAAGAGGCGCTTGGTGAGATGATTTGACATTCCGGAGCGGCTTTCAATAAGGGGGGCCGCCTTCGAGAGGTTGTCGATATGGACGAAGCAGTTGAGGCTCAAGCTAGTGCTGAGGAGCAGCGCGAAGAAGCTATGCTCACCGCCGCACGTTCGGTTGTTCGAACTTGTATGCAAGTGAGGCCGGTGGAATCTGTGTTAATCCTCACAGATCCAGAGTCATCAGAGATTGGAAGATCGCTCTACGAAGCGACCGCTAGAGTTACTGACAGAGTATTGATGATGATGATGCCGCCTAGTCATCGAGAAGGGAACGAACCTCCAAATCCTGTCGCCGACTTAATGCGCCGCCAAGATGTTGTATTAATGGCAACTAAACACTCACTTACTCACACGAGAGCGAGAGCTAATGCATCTCGGGAGAATGTGAGGATTGCTTCACTGCCAGGCATAGATGCAGATACTTTTGCAAATGGAGGGATGACTGCAGATTACAATGCTTTACAGAAAGAAATTTCTGGACTCAATTCGATACTTCGAAGAAGGAGAGAAGTTCACGTAACCAGTGAGGCGGGAACCAATCTGAAATTCACTACTGGCGGACGATGGATTTTGGAAGACAATGGAATTTGTAATCGTCCTGGGGCAATCACAAATTTACCAGCCGGAAAGGTATTTGTTCTACCAAAGGAAGGTACTGCAACTGGTAGAATCGTCATAGATGGTTCTTGGGAAGGTGAAAAATTGGAAACACCAATCTCGATATTAATTGAGGAAGGAATCATTACTGATGTTAGCGGTGATGAAAAAGCCGAAGCGATTTGGCAACAATTGGAGGATACTCGCTTAGGACTTAGGCCATCAAAAGCAGCGATGGTAGGTAATGTGGCAGAATTTGGTTTTGGAATGAATCCTAGGGCTAAAATCATCGGTAATCCTTTGGAAGATTTAGTTTCAAGAGGGGCGATATACTTCAGTTTCGGGAACAATATGGCACTTGGTGGAACTGTCAATGTCCCACTTCATATCAGAGGTGTTTGCAGAAAGGCCACTGTAGCATTGGAAGATGTTGACCTTCTTGTCGAAGGTAAAGTAACTGCAAAGGTGAGATGATGCGGGCGATTCTCTGGTGCAATGGAGAAAATCCCAATCTCAATATGATCAGTAAATTACTCGAGGGAGCAACCTTGTTCGGGGTCGATGGTGGTGCAGACAAAGCAATTGCAGCAGGATTTGAGGTAACTGAGGTTCTAGGAGACTTAGATTCAGTCAATATTGCAGATTGGAAAGATCGCTCGACTATCCTCTCAGACGATTCATCTAGCGATTTGGCAAAGTCATTTTACCTATTGTTAGACAGAGGCTTCACTGAAGTAGACGTTGTAGGAATTGATGGAGGTAGCCCTGATCATATCCTCGGAACTTGGGCTACTCTAACAGAGGCCCCTGTGGGTCTATCCATTCAACTACACCATTCAGGTGGAATTACCAAGAGATTACACCCTGATGATGGAACTCTAGATTTTATTATTCCAAATGGAGATGAATTCTCTGTATTCGCATTAGAATCCTGTCAACAAGTTAGCATAACTGGCGCCCGCTGGAATCTGGATTCAGAGCCATTAAATTTCTCAACCAAAGGTCTACATAACCAATCAATAGGAGAAAAAATCAGTATTACTACTGATGGGATTCTGGCAATTATTTTTCAGTCCTAAATTAAAATCAAGATTCATCACTTGCATTTGGGTTCAAAGATAGTAACATTGCGATTGGGCGAGTTCTTGGGTCACTCTCCAATGCTAACTTCATAATTACAGCAAGAGGCACCCCGAGAATCATCCCCATAATCCCCCATGCCCAGCCCCAAAATGCGACTAGAATCAATAGAACTATTGGCGACATATCGAGCCTCTGACCGGCAAGTTGAGGTTCGATAAATTGACCCCATGCAACTTGGTTTCCGAATAACGCCCCGAGAATAAGCAAGGCGGTTACAGGCTCAAACAGAATAAAGGAAATTATCGTTGGAGGAATGAAGGAAAGTGGAGCCCCTACGTATGGCACGAAGTCTAGAAGGAAGGTGATTGAGGCCCACATAAACCAACCAGGAATTCCCATATAACTAAGGATAATTGCTACAATTATTGCCTGACCAAAAGCTACAGTCGCCTTGGTTATCACATAAGTGTTAATCCCCGCACCAGCGTTTTGGACAATCGAGGAAAATCTATCCATTTCATCAGGATAGGCGGCTTGAAGTCTTCTTGGAAGAGTTTCTGCCTCAACGATAATGAAAATTAGGAAGATGAATACCGTGATTGCACTTCCAGTGAATCCCGCTAATGTCCCTACGAATTCGGAGGTAATTGTATTGATTCGTTCAACCGTAACTAATCCAGTAAGTGCACTTGTATCAATTGAATAACCGTAAATCTCAATATCGGAAAACCATTGAATTTTCTCAGTCATTTTTTCCTCAAGTACCGCTGCCTCACCGCTGAAAGCCTGTAAACTTTGATAGAGAAGATTTCCAGCGAAAAAGAACACCATCACCACACCGGTAGTTAGGATTCCATAGGCTGCCAATGGGTGGCCGTATTTTTCCTCCAACCATTGAGCAGGGGGGCGAATTAGGAAAAACAACAGAGTCGCAACTACTAGCGGTTGAATGATTGGTTTTAGGTGAATAATTGCCAGAATTGAAATCAACAGAAGTATTGCAATATGACTCAAAGTACTGACTTCTACACCGCGGAATGACCTGCTGTTTGTTGCGCCCATATAGAGTTCCGTGAGGTTAACCCCCCATCAACCTCTCCCCAGAATCAGTTTGCTAATTGAGAATAAATTTGTGAAAAATCCTCGGCGTTCTGGCCATACGTAAAATTCTCTAGAACTCTTTCACGACCCGCTTTACCACGAGCTTCGAGATTTTTTGGATCAGAAAGAAGACTGAGGATTGCGCTCGACATTGAATCGACATCTGCCATGGTAAATAACGCCCCAACAGAATCATCGACCATTTCCGGCAGTGGACCATGGTCTACAGTTGCAACTGGCGTTCCAGAGGCCATTGACTCAAGAGGTATCAAACCCTGTCCTTCGTAATAGGAAGGGTATACAACAACATCTGAATTACGAAACTCTTCTGCCAGTTTTTCGAAGGGCATTCCTGATTCTATTCGTACAGCAGATGAAATCCCAAGACGATTTGCCTGTTTTATGAGTCTCTTTTTCAGGTTGCCTCGGCCTACAATTAGAAGTTCTGTATTCGGATTTCTCTGCTTTACTTCAGCAAAGGCTTGTAGGAGAGAACCATAGCCTTTGCGAGCTGCTAATCGACCTACTGCAAGGAGATGGTTAGTTTCAGTATCCTTCGGAGTAACACTTGGATGAAACATATCTGTGTCTACTCCCCAATGGATTACCTGACAGTTCCAATCTGCTGGAGGAGAATATCTCTCAAGAAAGTCCTCCTTAGTGGCATGGGAATTTGCCACACAGACATCTGAACCGTTAACTGCAGCCCGCTCAAATTTAGCATAATGGCCAGCAGTTAACAGAATTGCTAGGTCGTTTGGATTGGCCCATACAGCGGCTTCTTTCTGCTCGGCTGCTGTTCGCAAACCATCTCTTTCTCCAAGCCATGAACCGTGAAGAGATGAGACGATTGGAGCAACATTTTCTTTACAATCCTTGAATTGCGATTCTGTCCAAGAAATCATTGGACAGTGTAAATGAACCACATCGACCGAATCTTCAGAGTGCAATTTCTTGAGATCTGTGAGTGCATGCTTACCGTACGATTTAGTAAATGCCATTGGAGCGTATAGCCATTTCACTTCCCGAATATTCACTCCCTGTTGTTCTAGGGCTTTTCCGCCGCCATCTCGTGTAATCACCGTTATTCGATGGCCAAGCTCGACTAGGGCAGCTGAAAGATGGTAAACTGTTGAACCCATACCACCCCATCTAGGAGGGTATTCAGCCGACAACATAGCGATGTGCAGACCCATCTCAACCATCTATCGCTCAAGGGCTGCTCATTTCAAACGAATGGCCTTCCCGTCGCTAGAGATTTCGCTAAATTAGGCCTTTTTTTAGATGATTTCCAGTAGCCCTAACGCCAGTATGATTCATAGCGGTCGGTTAGGTCGCCAAATTCGATTTAGATGTCTGGACCACTCCCCGTTCATGTTACTGTGGTAATCCCAACTCGTAACGAAGAAGCGGCCATCGTTGATACTATTCGCTCTGTTCCTAACGATGGTTGGTGTGAGAAGATAGACTTCCTGATTGTCGATGGCAACTCTACTGACAGAACCAGAGAGTTGGCGGAAGAAGAAGGTGCTAGCGTCTATCTAGAGCCCCGCAAGGGATACGGTCGCGCATACAAGACCGGATTTGCAATGGCACCAGGTGATGTGATTGTGACTATGGATGCAGATTGTACCTACCCTGGAGAAGAAGTTCCTGATTTGGTTCGTAAACTAATGCAAGAGGATTTGCAATGGATTACCTGTGATAGACTTCGAAGAGCCGAAGAAGGTGCTATGCCCGGATTACACGGATTTGGAAATTGGGTATTATCTACTACTGCAAAGGTCCTGTATTGGTATGGAGTCCATGATTCCCAGAGCGGAATGTGGGTATTCCGTAAGTCAATTTTCGAGGACGAGAGGGTCCGACCTCGCCACGATGGGATGCCTCTTTCTCAAGAATTCAAGATCCGTGCTCGCCGTTACCTTGGCAAGAAGAAGACCGCGGAAGTCAGTGTTCCATACCGACCGAGAGTTGGAGAGGCTGAAATCAACACCTGGGGAGATGGATTGCTAAATCTCAGATTCCTTTTCACCCACAGGCTAGGGCTGACTCGACAAATCACGCCTTGGGGCCCTGAGTAGATTCTCAAGTAGAATCGTCTTGGTCGTATTCTGAACCTTCAGGATTCTCATTAACAACCACCAAGTCATTATCAAACTGAATACTAGTCTGAACCTTTGGTTGATCCTTGAGAGTTAGGGCCATAACACCTCCAACAATTAGGAGGAAAAGTGCGCCACAGATGCCACAACAGCCTCCGAATGCTCCCAGAAGTCCGCTGACTGGAATTTCTTCTTCAGTAATTTTTACGTCAATAATTCGGCCTTCTGTTTCAGAAAAATCAACTTCATAGTCTCCAGATACATCAACTTCTAGATCGCCAATGTAATCATATCCTGGAAATACGTCAAAATCATCACAATCGCCATATTCTTCACAGGATTCGAAATAACCACTACCTGAAACCTCTACATCTACTTCATAACCTTCTTCAACAAATACATAATACACCGATGACCACTTTAATTCCCCATTAAACTCAGTAGAAGTATCTCCTGTCCAATATTCGTAACCTACACTATTTGGAGTGACTTCTTCCAAAGCGGAGTCCAATTCTGCACCCCCTATTACAAAAGCTATACTGCTAATCACAAATAGTACGGTGCCGAGGCCAAGTGTCACTTTGGTCATTACATGCATGATTACAAAGAGAAGGAGTATGGGCTTCAATCTTTAGGCGGAATCGAATTCGTCATCCAATTCTCTAGGGTCAAAGGTTGACCATGACTCGATCAACTCTAAGTCTCGGCGAATTACTTCATTCCTTCGCTTCTGATAGGCCATTCCGAGTAAGATGAAGACTACCACTACGGCAATAAGGTACGGAAGTCCACTACCCGCTAGCCAAGATACTAACGAGGTAGTTTGGGGTTTCTCGACTGAGATAGTCTCTACAAGGGCTGGACTGGTGAATTCACCATCAATAGCCCAAACCTCAACATTGACCCAACCCTCCTCTTCGATTAGCCAAGTACCAACATAAGTCCAAATTCCATCTCCAGCGATGTCATCGCCTCGCATTCCATCATCTTGGAAGATCAGTGTTAGTTCTGAGCCACTAATTTTCATCACCCCTCTAACTTCCTGAGTTGTTCCATCAGCATCTTCGAGATTAACTGTGATTCTCATTTGAGTTGGTTTGTCGAGATCTATCTCATTTGGTGCAATCATCATTTCACTTAGAACAGGGGAAGATGCACCAATAGTCAAATTGACCGATGTGGTAGAGGACGCTCCTCTCGAGTCTTTCACTAATAGGTCAATTCTAATTGATCCTGGAGTAAATTCGACTTCGATAATTTCCCTGTTACCAAGTGTCTGACCGTCTCCAGTGGTCCATTGGTAGAGAACTATATCATCATCATAATCGTATGATTGGGAACCATCTAGAGTGATTGAAGAGCCGGGAGGGATGTATTGGCTATCGAGCAATCCATCGATTAGTGCAACTGGGCCGGTCTCCATTACGAATAGAGTCTGGGTATGGGTGCGGACCCTATCAGTTGAGTCCCTTAGTTCGAAGGTTAGTCGATGTTCACCTGCAGGAAGATAGTCATTGTACCAGTATTCCGTCGTCTTATCTTGAAGAATTGGTTGGGCTAGAAGATCTGAGGTTACGGTAACTGTAAATTCATCTCCATCTGGGTCAAATGACTGCCTGAAATCGAATAGAACTGGAGAGTTTGAATAAACTTCAACTTCCGGAATCGGTGAATCTAGTACAAGAATTGGAGCCGATTCCTCTACCCTTACAACAATTGATGAGGTATCCACTTCAGTTGAGCCATCGTCTATGGTCAAGGTCACTGTGTGATACCCTTTCGGTAATCGAGAATCTATTACCCATCCACTTCCTATCGGTTCTACCATTCTATCCGAAGTCCAGACTACGCTCACCAAATCCTTGCTAGATGCCGCGGTTGGACTGCAAACGAATCCGGTGCCGTTGTCAGGCAAATCGCTACAAGCCAAATCCCAATCTCCAGAGCCTGTGGCATCAAAGCGAATTATTTCACCAGAATCAGTGAGTGTTTGATCGGCTGGTTGAGCAATTATTGAAATCGGAACTGAGTTGTTTACACTTACTTGTTCAGTTATTGAGTTCCATGTATTTACGTGCCCTGATCTATCATCACTGGTATACATGGTAATTGTGTGCAATCCCTTCGTCAACCAACCCTGCCATTCGATTTCATCGCCAGGAGTGATGCCCGAAGAGAGTAATCCGTCCAAGTCGCTCCAGAATTCGAAGCGAACCTCATCTCCTTCAGGATCCGTTACCATAGAGCCGTCCAATAAGATGAGGTGAGCTGAGGTTTCGCCGGCTCGTAATACCTCAAATTCTGGCTCTGGAATTTCGTTGAATAATTTAACATCAAAACTCCAAGTAACATCTGGGTTATTTCCATCAGAAAGATAAATTGTAAGAGTAAATTGCGATGGTGCATTCGGGAAATCAATATCAAAAATCATTGGACAACCTTGATTGGTTGCTGTAGAAAATCCGTAATTTGTTTCAATCCAACAAGTTAGTGAGTCATTTTCAGGGTCGCTGCTTCCCTCAAGTGAGATAGTTGCATTTGCAGTTCGACCAAGATGCATTATTCCCCAAGATGAGATACTAGGGGAAGTGGAAACGGACAAGGATGGAGGGCGATTGAAAAGCTCAATCGTTCGGGATTCACTGACGCATTGATTTCCACTATCACAAACCTCCAAGATAATCTCTTGCTCACCATCAGATAAGCATCCGTCAACTGTTTCGGGGGGATTATTGGTAACTACGTATGAGCCATTGTTACCAGAGGGTAAGGTTCCAAAACAAGATGTATGTAAATCGCCGTCGATGCTGCTTATCCAAGTATAAGTGAGTTGATCATCGTCTAAGTCCCAGGATTCACTGGCATCGAGAATGACTGATGAACCACTTGGGAATTCTTCCTCATCCTCGGGTGTAGGCCAAATTATGAATGGCGGTTGATTGGTTAATTCAAGTCTACAATATACCAACAAATCATCATTCAAGGTTATCGATGAAGAGTCATTGTGTACTCCGTCATAATCACATCCAAGATAGGCTGTATTATCGACAGACCACCCTTGAGATGGAACCCAACGATTTCCAACATAGGGCCCTAGTGTCTTGAAGCCATGATAGGGAAGAGTAGCAGTCTCATCCGATTCCCAAGATGAAAATGATAGGTTAACCTCAGCGAATGGGATATGTCTCAATAACTGATTTACTGCGTGCACTTCAATCAACCACATTATGTCCAGAATGCTGTCCGTGGCGGTATTTGTTGGGTCTGAAATAGAACTGGAGGAAATCCAACGAACATGGCTTGAAGATTCTAGATGGAAGGTAGTCTCATGCCCACTTCCTGGAATAAAACCTGAATCAGTGAAGTTAACAAAACTGGATTCGACTGTGGGTTTGGAACCTGTTGCACAAGCTAATCCTAAGTTATTGACGATAAGTTCAGAATGGTCGACAATATCGAAACATGAACCACCATTCCCTGAAATTATACTGGAAGATAGGTAGGAGGTTATTGCATCTCCAGCCCTCCAAAATACACCGCGATTATCTCCTGAAAGGTCAACACCGTTAATTTCCGCATTTACATCTTGTAACTGGATTGCATAATTGCTTTGATTCAAATTTATTCTCATATCATCGATAATTACGATGCCATCTCGGACAAGACCAGTATTATCGATATCCAATGCAGGGCCGCTTAATGGGTCATGAACCTCTACAGCAATCAATTGTAGGTCAATACTATCTCTAGCGACTATGCCATGTTGATCTCCATTCGATATACATGTGAAACAGGTGACATTCTTTCCTCCACTCATTACATCATTTGCCTCATCAAAAAATAGCCCCGCTCCAGATTCTGGAAGACTAGAACCAATACCGTTTCCTGATGTCAGAACATGAGATAGTTCGACATTACTAGAATCTCTAACCGACACTCCATGGCCTGCATTATCTAGGCTTCTGAGAATCGTTACCTGTGGATGAAATTCTCTGAAGTCAACACCACTGGCTCCGTTATCTGAGGCCCACCAATCTTGACCCATTGCACCTCCTTTCCATAATAGAATACCTGGCCCTGAGGAGTTGGTTACAACTAGATCATTGATTACCGGAGCCCAGTTAACGCTACGCAAAAATAATCCCGCCCTATCATTAATTGGAGTGTTTGCAAGTGGTTTTCCATTATTGTGTAAATCTAGCCCATTGATAATAGTGGAAGAACCGATTAGATATGCCTTGAAGCCGACAACTGGGTTGTCTTCGATTATGGCATTGTCTACAATGACCCCGCTTGTATTGACTTCAAATGCTGAAAAACCCAATCCTGAGGTTTTGGCATTCAAACCTCCAGTGCCACGTATTTCCAAATCATCGAAAACCGCATGGGCAGGTATATTGCTGAATTGACTGTGATTATATTGTTCAACCATCACTCCACGGTACATGCTGTCCTCAATCACAACCCTTTGGAATGTTGGCCTAGTCACCCAACTATCTGTGATATGTCGAACAAAAATACCATTGTCGGATCGCTGGATATCTACGTCGGTGATTAATGGTCTTGAGTCTTCAATCCAGATACCCGTTCCAACGGCAAGCGTAGCCCCTGAGATATTGCTAATTTCTAGGTTTGAAAGTAAGCCACCTGAATTGCCCCAATAATTCACACCACGGGTGATTAAACCATCAGCGCTTAGCCCGTTGAGAATTGGAGCTGAGTTCGCTCCCACAGAGAGTCCTATTCCATATCTCCAACTACTAGAAAAGCCATGGATATCTTGGCCGCCACCATTAATTTCTAAATTATTGATTATCGGAGTTGCTCCTTCAAATAAGTCAACTGCGACCCTGTCGGCATTCTCCACAATAATATCGGTCAACTGAGGATTAGAACCGTAGATTGTGATTCCAAATTCGGCATCTGTAATCGTAAGATTTTCTATACTTGAACCAAGACCTTGGCTTGATTGGTTGAAGATAATCCCATCATGCTTACCAAGTATTGATTCTAAGATTACAGGGTCATCTTCAGTACCCTCAACCATAATTCGGCCATCCACTGAAATATCCTCATCGGAACCCAAACGAATTGTTGTTCCTTCCTGCACAATTAAGACATCCTGAGCACCTACAATATAGCCATCAGGAAGAAGTACCGTTCCTGACCAAACAGTGGTACTTTTGCTGTTTGCAGCAGTAGCGACAATGGGGAGGCTGTAAGAAATTAGTAACAATGCAATTACGAATATTGCGAAGCCGGCTGTGCTACCGTCCCTCGCGCGCATGGTTGAATCGGCTCGCCTCATTCGTTGTATTGTTTCCCCCCTGATGGAATCGCCGAAAATAGGACTCTAATCGGCGCAGAGATATAGACGATTGAATTTACTCTCTCAAAGTGAGCGAGTTAATTTCAACAATAATTCAGAAGCAGCGGATGGGCACTCAGCCGATTTGAAACGACTGATTGCTTCTCTCCAATGAGACAATCGCATATTTGGTTCAAGCACTCCTCTCCAATACCAACGCTGAGCCATTATTCTTCTGTGAGATGGAATTTCAGGCCTCAGTTCAATTGCGATTGCATTGTTATGGGCAGAAACTAACCAATCTGGATGTGAAGGAGAGGTTGCCTCAAGTGACATATGAATTGCAATAATTTTGTCGACATTCTCTTCTTCAGAATTGATATATTTCCTAGCCGCATCCAATGACCCCTCTGCCTTAGAAGTGACTAGAGCGCGTAGGTCAATCAAAGCCAAGCGTGGATGATCTTCGCCCATTTGGGCTACCAAAGATGAACGAACATTGGCTAGGGTTTCGACACTTCCGGATTCTACAGCAACCGCGTGTCTGAGCAAATCGAGTGCTAGGCTAGCAGAGGCGAGATCAGTGTTCGGAAGTCTAGACAAATCTACATCATCAATGTGTGAATTTTGGACTTTTGTTGATTGACCAGGTAACCTGTCGTCGTGAGCTCGAACTAAGGAAGCAACTTTTGCCCTAACTGCCTCAGCCGGAGATAACGATTCAAGCGCATTTTGTTGTAATTTTTCAGCTTCTTCAATATTACCTTGTAGCCGAGCAAGCCTTGCTTTTCTGATTAATTTTTGTGGGCTATCGGAGACTGAATCTATATGTTCAGAGGCGACCTCTGATTCGCCTCTCTCAAAGGCGATATCGATTGCAGTATAACGTAGGTTATCATCATCGGTAACTTGTATCGCATCATCAATCAGCACGGCTGCTGCCGCACTATCTTCACGAGAAATTGTTACCACATTTTCCGCCAACCATCTTGTATCGAGTTTCTCTCCAGAATTCAATCGGTGATGAGCCTCAATTCTTCTAGCCCTCGTACCCACTCTTGTCGACCAAATCTCGGCTGCTTTAGTATGCAAACCTCGGGCGATTTCTTCTTCCACAGTTGCACGACGAACGTTGCGAATTAGGTGATGAGGTTCGACTAAACTTTCCATCCATCGGAGAACTGCTGAATCATCCAATTCTGCGATTCCATCTGCAACAAATAATTCCTCTACTGATAGCGGTAATGGTGAGAGACTTAGTTCATCCAAGGTACCAAGACCTTCATTGGTTAACCTTCTCAAAACAGTGCTTTGGACGTATTCTTGTACTGCCAGACCTTCCTCCGGAATATCTTCATCAGGAGACCATAGATGTAGCGCCAAAGGATGGCCACCCAATGCTTTTGCAACCTTTTCTGCCGTTTCACCAGCGATTGAATTTGGCAATAATTCGACAGCATCAGAAGTCTCCAATCCCTGTATTCTAATTTCTTCAAAGCCGGACAAAGTTCCGAACGGGCTTGGTGCACGAACTGCTGCGAGAACTCCTGTAGAAGTTTCGACGCAGGCCGAAAGTAGTGATTTGACAGAACTCAAGTGCCGAGGATGTAATTCCTGCGCCTCATCAATAATTAGAGCTGTTTTATTGCCACTTGCTGCAGATGCAATTGCTGTAGGATCTCTAGGGGAATCTCTACCTAGCCACATTGAACCGATTGCAAAAGCATCACTGTCTGAGTCACATGTTGCCCAGCGAATTTTGAATCCTCGCTCCATCAATAAATCTGCAACGGAGCGTGTAAGGCTGGTTTTGCCAATTCCAGGCAGACCGGTTAATTGCAAATTTTCCCCCGCTAATAATTTCGTCAATAAATTATCCAATTCTTCTCCTCTACCACGAATTTGTATTGGATTTGGGAGTGGGCCAGTAGCGAGGCTTTGTGATTTATCGGGTAATTCTTCCTCGGATAGATTCTCTGCTCGCTCCCTTCCAGAATCCGTCAAATGTACAATGGTTCGACGACGAGCACCCCCGCCGATAACGTGAGCCGAACGAGTAGAAATCAAACCCGAGGATTCCAACTCTTTCAGAGGTGTATGAATTGCCGAGCGAACTAGCCCAAGATGCTCCGCAAGGCCAGGGAGTGATAGTGCTCTAGGGACATCCCAAGCACTCTCAATCTCCGCTCCAAAGTCAGCCAAACGAAGCAATAGGCGCCGCTGTGTCTCGCTCAGCATGTATCTTCAGCGAGGCCATCAGTTCATGGGCGTTGACCTTTACCGAGTCATGCCCATGGCAGTCAATCCGGACTCTCTCGACCTCCCGCGCAAGCCCGGAGTCTATCTGTTTAAGCGGGCTGACGGGCGGGTTCAGTATGTTGGGAAAGCGACAAATCTACGCTCTCGAGTTGGATCATATTTTGCTGCGAAACAAAAACGGGAAAAAGTGCCTACAATAGTCGCTGAATCTAATGATGTAGAGTATATCGTTACACAGAATCCTTCTGAAGCATTAATCCTTGAGAGACAACTAATCAGAAAACACAAACCTCGTTACAATTCTATGCTGATGGATGACAAATCCTACCCATTCATCGCGTTCACTGGACATGAGCACCCGAGAGTAATCTACACCCGCCATCCTCCAAAAAATTCCCAACGGTGGGGGCCATTTCCAGACGCCGGTGCAGCAAAACAAGTAATTCGACTAATTCGTTCACAGTTCGGTATTCGCGATTGCCCAGAGTTACTTCCTAGCGGATGTCTTGCAATGCATATTGGACTCTGCCATGGACCATGTATAGAGCCTGAGGGATATGACCAACAAGTTAGAGCTGCTCGTAGTGTATTAGATGGAGATGCAGGGGTGCTTATCGAAGCATTGCAGGAGGAAATGGACAGAGCCTCTGCAGAACTCGATTACGAGGCAGCGGCTCAAAAAAGAGATTTAATTCAAGCAGTAAATACCACTTTATCGCAACAGGTAATTCATTCTAGATTTTACCAGGATTGTGATGCAGTAGGGTTCTCTTCAGTAGGAGAAGTAGCAGTCGTGTTGATTCTACACACTCAAGATGGAGTAATTCAGGGGCAAGTCAGCTATCCTGTTCTTCATCGTGGGGACATCGTGGCATCGGTTTCTCTAGTATTGTCGGAGCATTATGCTAATCGCAGACCGCCGAAGACCTTGCTAGTCCCGGCACCAATAACCGATTCAATGAATGACTGGCTTAGTGAAAGAAGAGGCAAGAAAGTGAGCGTACGCAATCCTCAGCGCGGTGAATTGGCGAAATTACGCTCGATGGCAGATGCTAACGCGGAAATTCAGGCCGCTAGACAGTCAACCAAGAGGTCTGGGAACTTGGAACAAGCGGCTGCAGACCAAGCCGCGAAAGTACACGGATTCGAATCACTTGACCACATTGTATGCTTCGATATGGCTCAAATTCAGGGCAAAGAAAGGGTCGGGGCCGCTGTAGTATTTCGAAATGGGCGACCATCAAAAAAGGAGTACAGAACATATCGTGTAAAAACCGATTTCGAAGATGATTTAAGAATGATGCAAGAGGTTGTTGAACGTTGGTTAAAGCGTCAACAAGAGTGGCCAGATTTATTGTTATTAGACGGTGGAGAAACTCATCTGAAACACGTTCATGCAATGATAACATCCCATGGTTTGGGCGATCGTTTTCCAATCGCAGCATTGGCGAAGAAAGAGGAAACTCTTTGGCGACCGGAAGTAGATCCTGTGAAATTAGACAGAAAATCTAGAGTTTTGGTTTATGCTCGTGACGAAGCGCATAGATTTGTCAACACCTACCATAGAAAACGTCGTTCGAAGGGTGGGTTGAAGAGTCCACTCGAAGAAGTCGAAGGTCTTGGAGCAAAGAAGATTCAATCACTATTGCGTCATTTCGGTGGAATGAAGGGTATCGAACATGCCACAGAAGCGCAACTCGCTGCTTCCCCTGGGGTTGGTAGAGCCTTAGCACAGCGAATATTCACTTACCTGCATGGATGATTATATCGGCTCTTATTGGTCCCACCAATTGGAGGATTCGGTCTCGGTAGCTTCAGGTGTTTCAATTGCTAAATTTTCCTCTAATTCACCCATTTGTGCGGCCAGTTCCAATTCCAACATTTTTTCTTCCATCGCCTCTTTTGCATTCTTGGAAGCGGCCTTCCTAGCGTTCCTTCGACGTTTCCACCTACTAATAGCAAGGCCTAGGAATACTAGAACTACCAATATGTATTGAACAACTTCGCCGAGAATGAACATATAACTAACTTCAACGCTCCAAGAAATCGTATCATGTTCACGATAACATTGCGGCCAATTTTCCGCCTCAGGGCAAACAGGTGTCCGGTAACTTAGAATCTGTTTGCCATCAATTACGCCTACAGAACCCAATCCCTTCTCACTTTCGAAATGATTTATTCTAATGGAATCCGGCATTGTGATTTCTAACCGAGCGGAACTTTTGATTAATCCCCAAAGTGTATATTCCATTATCGGTGGGACTACCGAATAGAATATCGCGCTCTCAGAACTTACCCCGTAATCGGAGAATTCTAGCCCTAGGTCGGTAAGAGCAGATGCTAGAGGATTTGCCTCAATTGTAGCCGGTGCTAAACTAATTTTTACTTCATCTTCAACACTGTGCAAAAGAGCGATTGTTAACGATGAACTCGAAACTCTGACGCCTATCTCAATAGGGTTGGTATCACTAATTTCCATATTCATTGGCATTTCCATTGGTGGTATTTCTAATTTGATAGGAAGTGGTTCAATATCCAAGTTTGATTCTAGGGTTTCTGTACCTAAAATGAGCTCCTGGGAACCTATTTTTTCTAATTCTTCGAATGCTATCTCGATCTCATCCATTAGTGCATTAGACAAACCAATTAGCCCTGAATTTGAAACCTCAAAATTGTAGTCACCACTAGATAATGGGATCATTGCTTGTTGTTCTGAACCCGACAATAAACCCCCAGGTTTTCTGTCTCCAATTGCAATTATTCTACGTATTATATCTGCAGGAATGGGACTAATCTCCATGTTTTCCTCGTCAACTAGATTTATTCCTAGTCGATATATTTCAAGGGTGATATCTGCTGTAAATTCAAACTCTACAGCTGCCTGCGTTTCTCTAACTGCCAGTCTCTCAATTTCCATTTCTACATCCATGGAAACACAGGTTTCCTGTGTCGAACTACAAATCAAATCTTCACTATCATCGGTGCATTCTGTAGGGTCTCCCGCCCCTCCTCGACCATTCTCTAGACAAATTGCCTGCTTCCAATCATAGGATCTAGATCCTCGTATACCCAGGTTTTCATTTGCAGTAGAATTAGAATGAAATTCTAAGATGTCTGTATCTGAACCATCCAGATCTAACCATTCGGGTAAAAGCACATACATGCTAGTATCTGTGGAGGGGAAATTTTCTGGTAACCCATCATTAAGGAAAGAGAGGTCTACCTCTAATTCTAATTCCAATACACTCATTATTGAAGCCAAATCTTCATCGGTTAATATGGATAAATCTAGACTTGAAATATCTCCCTCAGCATGTTGAATAAACTGGTTGACGATTTTTGATACCTGCATTTCAGACGGAACTGTACCAGTCTGTAAAATTACAGGATAGGTACTTGCCATTGCTCCAGAATTTCCCAAACAATATCTGTAAGCCAGATTTTCTTGACAGGTGGAACCGGGTTGGTGAATGAAATCTAATCCACCTGAATCATGTGCAGTAGAAAAAAATGGAGTTTGGAATAAAACATCTACCCCGAGATATTCTGTAAATGTTTCAGAAAGAGATTCTATTGGAAAAGATGTCAACATGTCATAAACGTCAACATCTAATTCGGAGTCAAACATTCTTATTCCATCTGAGGTGACTGAGTCTAGTTTAATTGTTGAANTTTCGAGATTGAGTCCCCAATCAGCAAGAACATCAGCATTAAGATGGTGAACATAAATATTCAGATAAATACGGCTATTCATCCTATCTCTAAGATCTACATATACCTCCAATCGTAAAGATGGCCCGGCTTCATTTTGCCAGTCGGGAGGGGAAACCCCACTATCGAGAGTTGCGACCAAGTTGACCAAAGTGGGCGCTGAAAAAGACGAACCTGCAAGATTGTTGATGGAAACCCTTGCTCCTGTCTCGGCTTGTTCGCTTTGGTCTAGTTGAAATATTTCTGCTGGAGAATTAACTGAAGAAACTGTAGCAAATGAAGGAGGAATCATCACGTATTCGAGATAATGTCCTGAAGATGCGATTGTTGTAAAATTCGAAATTACCTCGCCTCCCATCACCATTAATCCCTCCATCATTCTATCTACATCTCCGGTATTCGGGTCCATTCCGATATTTGTTGGGTCGATGATTAACGATAACTCAGAACGTAAACAAATGGGAGGATAGAATGGGTCGTTTACTCTATCTAATTCCTCATCTACTGAGTCGATATCAGGATTCATAGTACAAACTGCTTCTTGACGTGAGAAGAATGCAATCTCAGATGTTGGTTGAATTGGACCAATGGTAGCACCTGGGAAATTTTCATCAACAATTTCTTGGATTAATTGCTCTACATAATCTATCATCTTATCTTCCACAGACGAGCCATCTCTTGCTAAATCACGGTAGTTTCTGATGTAATCTGCTGGAATCCCGTCAGAGGGATTACTATCTCCTTCTAGGTCAATATCAAGAAGCCCCAATTCATCTCTCGGTAGCTCATGGATCCCAAATTCAATACTCATCTCGATAGTAGAAGCAGTTTCCATAACCATCCGAACCTGTCCTTCAATCCATTCTTCAGTAAATGTTGCATCTAAATTAGAATCGTAGTCGTCACATATTCCGTTTTGGCTGTTCCACGTTGAACAGATATCGTTGACCACCTCAGAGTCTCCAGGTGGTGGAGC
>JAKUOA010000010.1 GCA_022451235.1 Candidatus Thalassarchaeum sp.
AAACAGGCGACGGACGTTTTAGGCCCAATAAAATCGACTACCACTTGAGGCGCCGGTATTACCGCGGCGGCTGGCACCGTCCTTACCCACCCCTTATTCCAAGACCTTTGAAGAGTCAAGAAAAGACTGGGTCTTACCCCAGCCACTTGGAGTTCCCTGGTCACGATTTCTCGCATTGCCAAGTTTTCGCGCCTGCTGCACCCCGTAGGGTCTGGATTCGTGTCTCAGAATCCATCTCCGGGCTATGTCTCCCAACACCCGTACGCGTCGATGGCTAGAGGGTACGTTACACCCCCTACAACCTGATACGCCGCAGGCCCATCCTATGCCGCCGGAGCTTTGATCCACCAACCGTTCCAGGCATGGTGGACTATGGGGCATTATTCTCAGTTTCCCGAGGTTATTCCCCAGCATAGGGCAGGTTACCCACGTGTTACTGAGCGGTACGCCGAGTCCCTAAGACTCTCGACTCGCATGGCTTAATCGAACTCCAATAGCGGTAGCCTCCGGCAGGATCAACCGGATTTCGCGTGAGCGGAATCACAATCCTAACGGAAGTATCGAGTGGATCACAAGTTTTGCTGATTCTTATTGAAAATTGACGCAGGATCACCGATTCTATTTTTGAATTTGAATCGAAATAATCTGCTTCTTGCACCCCCTATGTCGGGGGTCAAGTTGAACGTGGTTCACCTCTCAACCACGAACTAAGTTCGCGGCAGCATTTCCTCGGCGTGCGCCTGACTTGATGGAGAACATCACCGGACTCTAGAGTCCTCAGTCTCCAACGCCAGTCTGACGCAGCAGGTCGCCGACCGACCTTATGTATATGAATATGACGAGAAGGCCGAGATTGATAATCGATGTGCTGCGCGGCTATTCCTTAGTATTGAGATATAAACGCCGCGCTTCAATTTTCTAGACATTTGAAATGATTAATTCCGAGTGGAAAGAAATCATTCTGCGCCAAAGAATTCTCTTAACACAGGGTGCATTTCCATGGCTTGTTCCTTCTGAATTTGCTCATAAGTTCTGAGGATAATTCCGACCGCTAGGAGCAAACCAGTACCGGTAGCATTACCTACAGTTCCTAGCAGATCTGCACCTGCCGCTAGAAGACCTACGAACGCACCGGAGAAGATGGTTACAGGTGGGATATACCTCTCTAGGATTCTCTCTAGAACAACTGGATTCTTTCGGAATCCTGGGATTTGCATTCCTGTACGCTCTATTTGTTTTGCAACGTCCTTTGCACCCATGTTTGTTGTCTCAATCCAGAACTTCGCGAATATCGTAGACCCTACTGTCATGAATGTCACATAGACGATAACATGCACCATAATCTGCCAAAGCTCGTGACCATAAGCATCCCCTGATTGATTCAATAACGGAATCAACCAATCACCTACACCGTTAACCATAGAGGAGTACCAAGCAAATCCACCCGATGGTGTTGTGGCCCCTGGTTCATATGACCCAAACCAATGAGCCATACTCCAGGAGCCTTCCTTACCCAATATTGGTACAGTTGAAAGGACTGGATGTGACCAGAATAGCAAAGTGAACATATTGACGTTTGCTAAAAGAGCAGCCATCAAAATCACAGGAATATTGCTCGCATAGACGAGTCGAATTGGATACTGTCCTCTGTGACCTCTAACTTTACCATGTGTCAATGGCAATTCCAGTTTACTTGATTCTGCGTAGGCAACTACGAGGAACACGATAATCGAAGAAATCAATGCTGCAACAGGATTTGCATGATTCAATAATATCAGTTCGAAACCATTTTGTGAAACTAATTCAGAATTTGTTGCTGTCCTAAGAGTGTAGAAAATCATAGGAAGAGTTCCCGATGGAGGATTTTGTAATGAGTAAGGGCTACCCTGTACCGTTGCTATAGGTGATAATGTTCCAACGAAGGTTGACTGAGCAACTCCTGCAGCAATGAATAGAGAAATACCACTTCCTATACCCCACTTGCTGACCAATTCATCAAGCAAGAATACAAGGTATGATCCTATGAATAGTTGAGCCACAATTATTGCATTCGCCCAACCTAGGCCATATTGAATGATGATTTCCTCATGTGGGTCAAGGAACCCGTATACTTGAGGTATCGATTCAATTGGAATCATCAATAGAACCAATATCTTCTGCACACCTTGGTAGAGTTGCTTGTCTGCAGAATCCTGTAGGTCTAATTGAATGATCTTTGCACCAGCGAAAAGCTGCATGATAATCGATGCAGTAACGATAGGGCCTATTCCAAGGTGCATAATCGAACCAGATGCGCCAGCCATAATTGCACGGAATGATGAGAACACGTCGAGTGTAGACTCAGAAAGACCCCAAATCATTACGTTTGTCATCATGAAGTAGATGATTAGGACAAGTGTTGTAGTCCACAATTTTTGGTTGAATCTAACGTGGCCATCGGGTTTTGTTATAGATGGATATACATCGACTAGTCGTTGCAGTGCATACAGTCTACTAGATTCTGGACCGGAATACATTAGACAGGCCAACGCAAGACCGGCTCCAAGACCAAGAATACCTACACCGACTAGTAAGAATCCAACAGTTGATGAATCTTCTAACCCCCATCCGAAGAAGAATGCAATGAATGCTAGCCAAATTACTGGCTTAAGCATACGTCCGACATACGGAATCTCAGCTATATTTTCTGGAAGATCATTAGAAGTGCCCCATATTACGAAACCAATGTATGGGAAAGATGTAGCAAACATCGTTATTGCCTTCATTTGGGCATCTGAGTCAGTGCCAAACAATGTATCTTGTTGCCACCATGCCAAAGCACCCCAGTAAACGACTGAGAGAGCCACAACCCCAAGTACTGAAGGACGGCGCTCAACCATTTTTTCACCTCTCATTCAACTGTGAACAGTGTAAATCACTCTTCTTCCCATTCTTCCCATTCTTCATCATCGTCGTCGCTTAGGTTCACTGAACCACCAGCTGCTTCTACCTTCTCGATTGCGCGAGCACTTGCAGAAGCCACTGAGATGTTTAGGGCGCGATCTATACGACCACTGCCTAGAAGTTTGTCATAGCCCATTTCTGTTAGGTCAATTGAATCTCCTTCGGCCATCTGAGAAACTTGCATTAGATTGATGCTAACATTGACATTTCTCAACTTAGGATGGCGGTTAAAACCGTGCATTCCCCAATGACCAGGCATATACTTCAGACGGGTCATTAAGCGATGCTTATTGATTCCAGCATTACCACGTCCACCCCGTAGACCCGCACCTCGACCAGCCTTCTTACCGCGACCGTGGTAACGGGAGCGGCCTCGAAATTTGTTTGTTCTTGATACCATTTAATTCACCTCAAATCATCCTCTCGGCTAGAGAAGAAATCTCTTCGCCTCGGAATCCTAGAGCACCCCCAACAGAGAAAGCTCTCTTGATTCCACCCCAGCCCTTTGAGCCTCTTGGTGGGTGTAATCGAAGAACCGGTTTTAGTCCATCAACAGACTTCATTGTAGCCTCTCCAGATGCTAATGCCTTTGAGAAATCCTTGACCGATTTAAAGTCTGATCCCGCTTTTATTGCAGCGTCGTCCACTGGCTTGTCGCCGACCATTCGGCCACGTTCTTTGAGAAGGTTCTCGATTGTGCCTGCATCTACTACACCCCATGTAACGAAGTCCTTGGACTTCTGAAGCATTCCAGCGTAAGTAGAGCTTTCAGGTACAATTGTTGCGTGGTTAACTCGAGTTAGATTCATCATCGCCATTGTGTCACGAATGCTTCGCTCAACTCCACGATCACTACGAACTCTTACGATTAGGAAAGTCATTGATTACCCCTCCCGCTTATGATATTAAGGCGTCTTTTATCGCCCTCGCTGAATCTTGTTTTATTTAGTTCAACAAGGGCATTGAAGGTAGCCTTAGCGTAGTTGATTGTAGTTCGTGTTTGTCCCGCAGAACGACTCCAAACATCGGTCACTCCAGCCAATTGTAGAACTCTACGACCATAGTCTCCGATAACCAGACCCTTACCTGATGGAGCAGGCATCAGAGTTACTCTAGTTGATCCTGAGCGTCCTGTGATTTTCAGTGGGACCGAAGTACCAGGACCTCCACCAGATTCCCAAGAGCCATTTCCTCTCATTACTGGGATTAGATTTAGTTTGGCCTTATCGATTGCCTTCTTAATAGTTGAAGCGACTTCCTTACCTTTGCAAATGGCCAAACCGACATATCCATCACTGTTTCCAACCACACATAGTACGTTGAACCTTACACGTCGGCCTGAATCTGTCATTCGCTGAATCATGTTGACTGCAAGAACGTCGTCCTCAAGTCCAGGTAGTAGTGCATCGACAATCTCTACTTCACGGATTGGCAGCCCAGTAGCTAGTGCTTGCTCATAAGTTAGAATCTCACCGTTTGCGACCATTCGTCCTAGACGAGTACGAGGTTGCCAAGTTCGAAGGGCGGCTAATGGGTCTGGGCCACGGCGGCGGCGGACGGGAGCGTCTTCTTCCTCAGCCAAGGCTAGGGCTAGACCAGGGGCGATTGCTGGTGCAGTCTCTACAATTTCGGATTCTTCATCGCTCATGATTAGGCCTCCTCAATTGATTTCTTTGCTGCATCAACCGCTTTTGCAATCGAGTCATCGATATGTGAACCATTGATTCTATCGTCATCCGGCAATACGTCTTCACCGTGTGGTATCTCCATACCAGCATCTACCATTCCCTTGAGGGCTGCAAATACCCTGTTACCAGGGGTTGAAGCCGCAAGACCAATATCGAGAATCGCTTCATTGTGACCTGCAGCAATAGCTGCCTTTGCCATCGCATATCCAGCAACATAACTTGCCGGAATTGATTTTCGAGATGCATCGATTGGCCATCCATGCTTCTCAACTAGAGTGTGCCCATCGATTGATACTTGGATAGTATCTCCTGTTGTTTCGTAATTTACCAGTTGGCAGATTGTCTGAGTATTTGTGACTCGAACAACAGCACGAGCAAAACCTCCGCGGAGCATCTTCATTCTGCGTCGGTAGTCTGTCTCACCGTTTCGGCGACGCTTGAAGCGTAACCTCTGATTCTTTCCGTATGCCATCATTGCTCACCTCCGAGCTTGATCCCGTCGATTTCCATATTCGACTTCATGTGGGAGACAGAACGGTATGATCCGCCCTTAGCCTTCCTGTAGTAGTAACGATATTCAGAAGAAGTAAGTGATTCATCTCCTCTCATTTCCTTCAAAGTTCTTCGCTGAGCACGAATCGCCCTCATCCAGCGTTCCTTGCGTGGGTTTCGTGAGTTTGATGAACCCTTTCTGGAACCTTGGCCTGTTCTACGACCCTTTGACTTCTGAGTTGAGGCCTTTCTAGCACGGGAGCGGCTAGTACCAACTAATGGACGAGCTTTGATGATGCCCTCATCAATTAGTCTGCGGACATCGTCCTTCTGTACAGCATTTGCCACATCGTCTAGGTAGTCCTTGTCAATCCAAATTCTATGGACACCAACAACGCGTCCTTCGCGCTGGCTAAAGATAGCAGCCGCGAGCCTCTTTTGATTTGTTATCATCATCGCAAGTCACCCCTACGTGAGATACGGCGTCGATTGAGAACTCTCAGACCCAAATCGTCAGCTCTATCGTGAATTGCAGATCGCTTTCGGTTACCTACTGTCTTGGCGATTCGAACCGCTTGCGTCTCAGGGTCTAAACCTTCGAGATCACTGCTCTTGTTGACTAGAACCTCCTCAAATCCAGAAGGGTGTAGTCCTCGTGCTGCAGCTATCTTCCCATGCCCGACTCGAACTAGGGCTGAACGGTACTTGCGGTTCTTTCTCTGGCTGGAATCGTCACCTCGAGGTTTCTTCCAACCAGTGCGGGAAAGACGCTTGTAGCGGAACCATTCCTGCCTTCGGAAGGATGGTGTCTTCTTCTTCTGAGCGGCACGGGTTGCTAATGCAGCCTTTGTATCATCATCGAGTACTGGTTTTTGGCGGGCAGTGTGGAAGTCGTCCCATTCGTCTTCAAAGAAATCATCAGATTCGAATTCATCTTCTTCGACATCCATCTCTTCTTCGACTATTTCCTCTAATTCTTCTGCTTCTGCAGGCGTATCAGCAGCCTCTTCTAATCGGGCGATTAAGTCAGCCTTCTTTCCAGAAACCGGTAAGCCAGCATCACGAAGTAAATCCTTGAGTTCAGCGACTGTCATGCTCTCGTATTCCATTCAGATCCCTCCTCACTCATTCCCCTTTGATACAATGTAAATTCCATCTTGGAAAACACGTCGATCTCTTTTCTTGATTCGGCAAGCACGCTCAATATTGGCTGCGGTTTGTCCAACCTTCTCACGATCGGCTCCAATGACTGTAACATCTGTCTTATTTGCCACCTTTACTTCTACCTCAGCAGGTGACCATGGAAGCGCTGCGACTCTAGGCACCTTTTCACCGAATAGATTGGTGATAGTCATTTCATTTCCTTGAACCTTAATTGTCATAGGGAAGTGAGAATAGACCGCCTTTAATTTGTATTCAAAGCCCGAATCAATGCCTCGGACCATGTTGTTGAGATGTGCAGCCCAGGTGCCAGCAAGTGCTTTTTCCTTGCGTCGTGGTAGGTTAACGAACACCTCCACCCCATCGGCTGAATCTCGAACCTCGACGCGAGGATGACGGAACTCACGGGTCAATGACTTACCATCCTTTGCTACGGTAACGTTGTGACCGTCGATTGTCGCGGAAACTCCATCTGGGAGTTTGATACTGTGTGAAATCATATCCAACTTTGGCATACTTAATTCCTCCTCAGAAAATGTACGCGAGCAAACGCCCGCCGACACGCCCCTTCTTCGCATCGTGGTGATTCATAACACCTTGATTAGTAGTTAGAATTAGAAGACCGAAATCCTGTGCAGGAAGATATCTTGATTCCCACTTATCATAATCAGTCCTCTTTACAGAGTGTCGTGGCTTGATTACACCGCAGCGGTTGATTGCTCCTATCAACTCTACACGGAATCCCCCTCCACGGCCGTCTTCGATCTTCTGATATTCTCCTACGTATCCTGACTGTTGCATTATTGAGAGCATACTTCCTAGAAGCTTACTCGCTGGGTTAACAGTCACTTCGTAATGTCCTGCTTGCTCCGCATTAAAGATGCGGACAAATGCGTCACTCAATGGGTCAAACTGCATCCTTCATCACCTCATGTATATTTCTTGAAACCAATTTGTGGTGCCACATCTCGGAAGCACTGGCGACATAATCTCAGACCATGTCGACGAATCAAGCCGCGCTTGCGTCCGCAGCGGCGGCACCCAATGCTTCTGCCGATTCTTTCTCCGTGATCTCTTGCCATACTTCACTCCTCCACAAGGGTAAGTCCGAAGTGTTCTTTGAACCACTCCATTGACTCGTTCTTGCCCACTCTATGAGGCACCCCAACCTTTGCCGCACGGCGGCGGCGGCGAGATACCCTGTGACCTGGGCGTTCGAGTACGATGTTGATGTCCATGCCGAAGATACCTATGTCTGGGTCATACTTCTGCTCTGGGAAATCGGTGTAATCAGCAATTCCGAATGATAGGTTTCCAGATTGGTCAAAATTCCATGCTGGGAGGGTGTTTTCTCTCACCCAAAAGGCGTCCTTTAGAAAGGACTCGGCATTAGTTAGATCGCGAATTGTTACTTTACAACCAATTGGAGCGCCTTCTCGAGTTCCGAGTTCACGATTTGTGCTTTTGGCTAGAGTTCGAACCGGCTTCATACCAGTAAGTAGCTCCAGTACCTTCTCGGCGAGTTGTAAGCGAGCTCCGCCCTCACCAACACCGATATTCACGGTGACTTTAGTAATTCTAGGAATTAACATTGGATTGGCAGTATCACTCATGCTTCCACCTCCAGCGGTAAATCTTTCTCGGAACCAATCAAGAAGACGTAATCTGCAACAGTTCCGAATTCTTTGAATTTGACTTCATTGGCCTTTGATGAGCGCTTTACGTCTTTTGAGACAACCTTTGCAGTGCTACCAATGTGGCTACCACCTGTTAAGTATGCTAAAGCTCCTTCTGAGAAATTGTGATGCCCTGAAATTTCTTGATTAGGTAGTGAAATCACTAGCGTATCTCCGGAATTGTATTTATTTGCATCATCGATAGTGATATTTCTTCCATCATGTAGGTGAATCTGAGTCTTTCCACCACGAATTGTTGTTTTGCCCATAACTCGGCAAAGTTTGCTTGAGGAATCCTTGGAGGAAATTGAACGGTATCGGAGTTTTCCATTTTCATCCAGAATGCAGCGGTAGTTATCATCACCCACTGTTAGAACATCCATTAGCCCCACACCTCTACCTACATCGGTTTCGATTCTTCCATCAACGAGGACCTTACGAGTTGCAATCATGCGCTTGGCCTCTCTCTTTGAGTGAGCGAGATCTAGCACATCACGCAATATGAGCCCTAGAGGCATGCACATCTCATCGCTGTGTCCACCGGGATTAGGCTTCTGGACCCAAATGTCGGTTTTGCGAGTAAGTGGCCAACTTCGTGGCATTGTTAATCTCTTCATATGGCTGCTACTCATTGTTCAGCACCCCCATTGGCTCTCTCCATGATTCGCTTTATGCGAAGTGGATCTCCATCATACAACTTGGTAACAATAAGATTGGATGGATGAATTGGTAGTGCCTGTTCTTTTCCATCAGCGGTGTTAGCTGTAACTCCCTCGACTAATACATAGCCACTCTTGGTATCAACACCAACAATACTCGACTTAACTCCTGCACGTCCGCGGGATTGCCCTAGTCTCTTTCCACGTGAATCTGCTTTTACACTATTTGGGAATCCAAAATCTCCACGCAAAACTTCCACCTCATCCCCAACTCTCACAGTTACCGTACGAATCATCGCTAAATCTGGGTCTTCAGTGACCAAGCGAGCGCGAATACGCTTCCTGCGGACGTGAATCGGGGCGTCAGTCTGTGCCTGACGCTGTTTTCCTGCTTTCTTACTTACCATACCTCACACCTCACACAATCTGCTTTGCCGTAGCGGCAATCCTCGGCCATCGCTCAGCCGCTTCACGGCTGACTGGCCCCTTGATATCGGACCCTTTGACATCGCCTCGCTCATTCGTAATGACGCAAGCATTGTCTTCGAATTGTACCCAAGTTCCGTCAACTCGGCGGAACGGTCTCTTCTGGCGTACGATAACTGCGTTGAATATTTGACGACGAGTCTCTGGTGTACCACGACGGACTGTGACACGTATCATGTCTCCAACTCCTCCAGAAGGATATCGGCGAGCAACGCCGCCCTTCTTCAAGACAGTAATCAGTTGAACTACCTTAGCTCCGGTATTGTCAACGCAATCCATCTTAGCCATGCTAGGTAATCCGGCTGTTGACTTACCAGCTACTCCTCTCATTCAGAATCCCCCTTCTCAATTACACAAAATTTGACAGTCTTGGAAAGTGGTCTACACTCCATTATTCGGACCGTTTCGCCACTAGCAACCTCACCTATACAAGATGGCAAGTGTGCAGCATATCTGCGAGTTCTCTTCTCGTAGCGCTCGTATTTCTTCATGTATCGAGTAACTTCGCGCTGAACGACAATCGAATTACTCATTCCAATAGACGACACGGTTCCTTCAATGATTTGTCCACGTAGCCTAAGACTACCGTAGAATGGGCAATTTTGGTCACCATCCCATTCGCCCACGGGGGCACGGACGTCTACTCCAATATCTTTCATTTTCAGTTCCTCCTATATCTTCGGTTAATGCGATCCTCGGGCCTCTGTGTGACGGTAGCGCCATCGATTTCGACCTTCTCTGAATCGATTGTGAATGTGATTACATCCTTAGGAAGAGTGACTTCTCCGCTAAGTGTTCTAACTCTTAGAGTTCTACGGGTTTCTTCAACTATCATCCCTCTTACTCCCATTAGACTTGGATCTAGGCTTCGAACAACTTCGATTTCTCGAGCCAACCAAGCTGTATGCATGATACTCATTCAGCGCACCTCCACTTGGTAGCCATTCTGTTCGAGGACCTTTGCGACACGCTTCTTGTGCTCACCTTGGAGTTCGATGGTGCGGCCCTTTACAGTACCACCACTCGCACAAGCGCTCTTCAGCAACTTTGCAAGTTTCCCAATATCGATAGCAGAATCATCGATTCCTTCTACCATTGTTACCATCTTTCCATACCTCCTTCTTACTGTTGAAATGATTGCTTTCTGTTGTTCTTTTGCTATTTCTTGGCAGATGCATAGTTCATCAGGTAGACCACATAGATTGCAAATGCCTGCCATTTGAGTCTACTCCTTACTCTCCTCAGACATCTTCGTCAAAAGACGTGCAATGCTCCTTCGTGTTTGCTTGTAGGCGCCCGGATCAGAGGATGAACCTCCAAGAGCCTGCTGAGCACGTAGTTGGAGAAGTTCTTCCCTTAGTTCGGCAAGTCGGCGCTCGCGTTGTTCAGGGTTCATCTGGTCAATATCTCTAGACTTGATATGTGCCATTTTCACTCCTCCTCTCCAGCATCTGTTGATTCTTCAGTGGTTTCAGATTCCATCTGTGCCATCTTTTCGACTACACTGTCGGCGACTTCTTCGCTGTCGGCAACTTCAGTCTCCTCTACCTGAGCAGATAATTCGGGATCTTCATCTGGAATCTCCAGCATGGACACCTCTTCTATTGGGCCTAAGCCCGATTCTTGTCTATCTTGAATAGATATTTCATGTGGTAATTTTACCCCGGGTCTCATGATTCTTACAGTACAACCAATTGTCCCTAGTTTCTTGACTGCTGTAGAAAACCCTCGGTCCATTAACTGAATAGCAGTTTCACCACAGAATTTAATGTGGCCTTTCTGGAATTTCTCAACCCTATGACGAGCACCGGAAATCTTTCCTGAGAGTATAATTAAACAACCACGAGCACCAGCGTCCATAATATTCTGAGAAGTACTATGACCAGCTCGGCGGAAGAACCAACCTCTCTCAAGAGATGATGCTAGTCTACTCGCCATTACCTGTGCGTTTAGACGCGGTTCTTCGATTTCGTTAACCTCAAGACGGGGCTTCTCCAGATTGAAATCACTTTGCAGTCTGCGCTGTAATTCGTGAATAACCTTACCTCTTCGGCCGATTACCCGGCCGACTTGTTCGGCGTGTAAGGTGACCTTAGTCCCATCAGGAGTTCGGTTGAATTCAAGGCCACCAAATCCAGCTCGCTCGGTCTCCTTTAGGAGATACTCTCGAACTAACTGGCGCTCTATATTGCGGTGAACGATGTTTCGAATTGTGTTTACTTTACTCATCATATTCACCTCAGAATTCGTCTTCCTCTGCCTCTTCATCGCCGAAGTGCTCCAAGAAAACCTCGAGATTGACTTGGTAGTGGTTCTTGGGTGTAGCACGCCCCTGCGCGCGGGGTTTCCAACCAGTATGGACTTGACCCCGGTGTGCGGCACAGTGAGTGATTACCATGTCTTCGGCATCGATTGTATCGTAACGCTGGCGAGCGTTTTCCATAGCACTGTTAATCAGTTTGATGAATTCTCTCGATGCCTTGTATGGATAGCGCCCTGGACCCATCTTTCCTTTTCGATGACCAGCCATGGTGTTTCCACCCTTTCCTTTCCTAGATCTGCGAGTGTAAGGAATCGCTTCTTTCTTGTCCATCACCTTCTCCAGATATTCGATAGCATCGACAGCATTCATTCCGCGAATGAACTTGGCAATTTGGTAGCAATGCTTGTGGTGGATGTCTAGATTCACTGCACGTGCAGTAGCTAGATTAGAACCCTCAAGCAGTTGAGTGTATCCGGATTGTGGCTTACCTGAAATTCGACTCATTCTTATTCACCTCACTTCAATGCCACGTGCTTACTTGACCGAGTAGCACCTACACCAGGACCGGTGTGCGTTACCGACCTACGAGTTGGAGCGAACTCGCCCAAGGCGTGTCCTATCATTTCTGGAATAACTTCGACCTTGACGAAGTCGCGACCATTGTGTACACCAATTGTAGTACCTACCATCTCTGGTAATACGTACATACTTCGGCAGTGTGTCTTGACCATCTTTGAGCCACCATTTGCGCGAATCTTCTCCAGGAATTTCTCTGCTTCCTCGGAAAGACCTCGAGATAGTGACCTCTTGGCGCGAGAAGGCATCAGTGTAGCGATGCATGGTGCTTCTGGGTTATCCTCTGGAGGATATAGTGGAAGTGCACTCAACTCCTCCATGTTTAATCCACGCCAAAGGAATTCCTTCTTGCGGCGCTCAGCAATTGTCGAGCGACGCTTTCGAGCCTGACGTCGAGCAGTCTTAGATGAGCGGAACATCTTCTTCTTACGTGCCATAATTTACACCTCACTGCTCCCTTGTCCTTCCACGTCCAGTTCGACGTGGAGCGATGTTTCCTACCTTCTGACCAGGTGGCGCATTGCGGCTGACAGAGTTAGGTCCATGAACCGCCTGATGGTTACCTCCACCGTGTGGGTGATCAACTGGATTCATTGCAACACCACTGACCGTTGGGTAGAGCTTTCCACGTGCCTTTGCACGGTAGTGGGCAGCACCGGCCTTCATCAGTGGCTTATCGGTTCGACCGTGTCCACCAAGTACACCAATAGTGGCACGGCAAGATGCTCCAAGATCTTTCATCGCACCGCTTGGCAGGCGAATCCTGACCTTATCACCCATACGAGTCTCAAGAATCGCTGAGTTCCCTCCAGAACGAGCGAACTTTCCACCGTCTCCGGGCCGGGACTCGATATTACAGATCGGAGTCCCCTCAGGAATCTCAGAGAGTTTAGTCACATTACCAGGTCGCAAGCTTACGTTATCTCCGAAAGCCAATTCTTGACCAACTGAAACACCTTCTGGTGCGGCAATATGAGCAGTGGTTCCATCATCGAACTTGACACGAGCAAGAGGGGCTGTGTGAGCCGCGCTGTGAACTAGGTCGGTCACCTCCCCCATTTTCTCGCTTACGCGTGGGATGCGGTTAGCAGCAGGGAACTTGTGACTTGATACCCGATTCTTTGGACTTGAACCGCGGCGTTGTGAACGTGTGCGCTTACCCATAATATCACCTCATCAGAACGCTCCTAGCTTGAGCGCTGCATCCTCCGCATCGTAGCCATCGGCAAGACGCACAGATGCATGCTTGCCTGTAATAGTGATCTTCGTGTTGACCTTTGCAACCTGAACATCTAGCAGTTTCTCAACTGCTGCTTTGATGTCCGCTTTTGTCGCTTCGCGCCTAACGATAAATTCGATTCTGTTGTTATTCTCCCTAAATCCGCCCTCTTGGTCTGCGACTCGACGAGCCTCGAGAGTTTTCTCGGTAATCCAAGGCATTTGAATAATATCATACGGGTCAACCATGTCAATCACTCCAGTGCCCCTATTGCATCCTTGGTCCAAACTGTGAGACGACCTGCATCGCCCCCAGGAGCAAGGTCCTCTACGCTCAGATCCTTAGCAGCGACAACGTCGACGCCTGGAACGTTTCGAGCGGCCTTTGCCAGGCCGTCAGATTGAGCGACAACCAATAGAACACTCTTCGGTGTCCTATACTTGCGGCCGCGCATTGTGCCCTTTCCTGCGCGTATATTACGACCGGTACGAGCTCGCTCTAGATCTTCACCTAGTCCAAGACCTTCCATCATAGCAACAAACTTTCGAGTTGAATACTGTAGTGGAATGGACTCTATAGAATACTTCTCGTCTCCTTCTTCGCGGCTCTCGACATATCCGTCAATTACGATTGGGAACCTAACACCACTGTCAAATTGATGGCCACGAGCCGCGACAATTTCTGGATTGGATGTTGCTGAAATTGCTGAGTCTCGCGCTGATGCGTTTTCCTTGCTATTGATTTTCTGCGTCCAATCCTTTGCGACCATAGGACCGTGAGCTCTTCGGCCGCCTCGTGTATGTGGATTCTGAGCAGCAGTACGCTGTCCTGCTTTTCTCATAATTCGAGAGACACCTCGTCCCTTACCCCACCATTCTACTGAATGCTTCATTCCTGGCTGTGGTGCACGCTTTCCATCGTGCTCGCGGTGACCGTAAGCCTGTCTGCGATTCGCTCTACTGGCTAGGACTGCTCGGCGGATTAAATCCTCACGAACCTCTGAACTGAATACCGAAGGTAGAGTAAGAGACTTACCGTCTTTTACCTCAACTTCATACATTTCCGCTAATAGACCTGCGTCCATTTCTTCTTGCTCGACATTGTTTACCAGATTGTATGACTTTGTCTTCATTTTATCACACTCCCTGCTTGCTCGAAGTACTGACATATGTCAGATCTATTTCATGTAGTTTCGAATTTGGGCGAACGGCGTCACGGAAGCGCAGTAGGCGCTTTGCGGGACCTGGTAAACTGCCCTGGATTATCATGTATGGATTGGTGACTTCTCCATAGTGA
Organism: Candidatus Thalassarchaeum sp.; assembly: GCA_022451235.1. Lineage (GTDB taxonomy): Archaea > Thermoplasmatota > Poseidoniia > Poseidoniales > Thalassarchaeaceae > MGIIb-O1. The sequence goes on from JAKUOA010000010.1 coordinate 14,460, forward strand.
AGGAAGCCACCCGCTGGGGTTACATCGGACTCGTCTGGATTCGAAATTCGAAGTACGCGCTTGTTCAATTCTGTACGCTGATGATATCCCATCTGACCTGCTTGACGGATTGTCTTTCGGACGTAACCGGTACCGAAGTCACCCATATTTCCAATCTGACGGCGCTTCTTTGAGTTCTTGTGACTGAGTAGTTTAACTCCAAATCTCTTCACAACACCTTGGAATCCCTTACCCTTGGTGATTCCAACAACGTCGATCTCTTGACCTGAATCGTAGACATCTGCAATGGTAATTTCACCACCTAATCGCCCCTTAGCCCATTCGAGCTTTTCGGAGTTATCTCCACCAACCAAACCAACTTCCATGATTTCGGGAGTCTTCGATGGTACGCTCTTGACTAAGGAAGGTTGAGTAGAAACGATAAGGCGAATCTCACAAAGAGATACTCCGGACAGTGCTTCGAATGCCTCTCCATTAGACTCGCCATCTCTGACAGGGATTCGGCCAGCACGCTTTGCTGGCTTACGACCCTCTTCCTGATCTCGCTCTCCGCGAGTCTGGTTAGCGAAGCGTGGGTGAAGCCCACTTGGACCTTCTTCAGAATTAGCCCATACTTCTCCTGCAGTTTGCATCCCGTATGGAGTCATGTGGTAGCCACGAATGGCTAGAACCTTCATCGGAGGCGCCTCAACAACGGTTACTGCCTTTCGAACCTCTTGACCTGCCGAGGTTGATTGAGGGTTTGTGTCTCTCATCAAGACATGGGTCATTCCGGCTTTCCATCCTGCAAATCCCTGAACTCGAATTTCACTTGCATCGCTGTCAGGCCATGAAGTAATTCTTCCATAGGGTCGAATTGCCCTCTTTCGAGGGCTAAAGCCCATGCTACCTCGGCGGGGATTATGTCGGTCGGCCATTGTTTGTCCTCCAGTAATTACCGGTAAGTTTGCCGCCGTAGCGGATTCAGACCGGGCTACCACGTTAGGGAGGAACCGTGACACCGAAAACCGATTTCCGATTGGAATCGGGTTTCTGGGGTGATAATACAGAGCCCTGTGGTGTCTGGTGCCTCACGTAGTGAGCGGCCTTGCGACCTCCATACTCTATATGAACGAATCGGGCATCAAGAATTTCCACCCCTACGGGGTGTATGTGAACGAAAGAGAGTAGTGGAAGTATTATTGAACCCTGACTTCGAATCACAGAGCCCATGAGAGCTAGTCTTCACCACGACGGACTCCAAGAGGGGGTAGTCGAGGCTAGGGCCTTCCAATTGGAAGCTGTAGATGTTTCATTGTCTAGTTCGACCTTACTAGTCCTACCAACAGCGGCTGGAAAAACCGCAGTGGCTTGGATGGTTATCGCGGAAATGCTAGAGCGAACAAATGGTTGGGCATTGATGATTGCTCCAACTGCAGCTCTAGTAAAACAACATCTAGACGATTTAGAATTGGTATTCGATAAGGATTCGACTCAACCCATTTCGATGAGCGGAGCTATTCCTCCATCCAAAAGAGAAGGTATGTGGAATAAGGGCAGATTGGTTGTTTCCACACCGCAGGTTGTTCGTAACGATGTCAATCGAGGATTACTAGATCTCTCAGATTGTTGTTTGTTGATTATTGACGAGGCGCATCACTCGACGGGAGAACGTGCCGAGGCGCAGGTTGCTGACTTATACCTAGAGTTTGCAAATGAGCCACTGATTCTCGGAATGACTGCAAGTCCAGGTTCGAATATACAGAAGGTAGAAGAAATTTGCAATAGACTCCGAGTAGGGCGAATCCACCTACGAACATCGGAAGATGATATGGTTTCAGAACACCTAGCAAATCTCGAAATTGAAGAATTGAGAGTTAGGGTTCCAAATGAGATTCGCGAACTAGTAGAACCATTCATACGATGGCAGGAAACCATTGTCGAAAGAGAAAGAAGATTAGGCAGATATGTGATGCCCGGTCCAGTAACACATAGAGGTCTTGCCAATGCTATGGAACGAGCCAATTTGGCAGTCCGAAGAGGCCAGGCAGATGCTTACGGGTCCATGAGTCGAATTGGCCTAGCCATGTCCCTTCACCACCTAATAAACCACCTTCTTTGCCAAGGTATAGCAGCGGCGAAAGAATTCCTCGATAGGAAGGAATACGGAGAAGATGCTGAAAAGAAAAATACTCGAAATTTGCTTAGAGATTCGCGAGTCAGGTCGCTTCGGGAAAGCCTAGCAGAGATGTCAGAATCACATAGTAAAGTTGGGGCGGTTAGAAGGTTGATCAGAGAAAGACTTCGCCGTGATTCAGAATCAAGAATTATTGTCTTCGCGACCTTTAGAGACACAGTCACTGCATTGGAACAAGCTCTGCTTGACCTAAAGGGTGCAAAACCGATACAGTTCATTGGCCAGAGTAAACGGTCTAGTGGAACAGGTTTGACCCCTAAACAACAGATTGAGCGAATCGAATCTTTTCGTTCAGGTGAAGGTAATGTACTGATAGCTACTAGTGTTGGAGAGGAAGGATTGGACATACCAACCGCGGACTTAGTAATCTTCTATGAGCCAGTTCCAAGTGAAATTCGTACGATTCAAAGAAGGGGAAGAACAGGTAGGCATCGCGACGGGGATGTTGTAGTATTAATTGCAGAAGATACCCGCGATGAAGGTGCTAGACAGGCAGCCCTTAGGCGCGAAGAAAATATGCAAAGAGCAGTTGCCCGAGTTGGACGTAAACTGGCCCGTAGCACTCATATTGACCTCTCTAATTTGAGTAACTTCTCTGTGGGCGAGAATGGAGAAAAAATTTCTGCAAGCGAGTTCGTAATTGCAGTTAGGAAAAAAAACCGTCCCGTGCTAAAGGAAGTTGACGAAATAACTGAACAAAAACCTTCCACTGTCTCAGATCAACTATCTCCATCGGCATTCAGGCCAAAAGGTCAAACCGGTCTTGAACAATTTAACCCTGTAGAAGATTGAAATCAATCACCAATTACTGCGATTCTAGTCCTCAAGAGTGCTAATCTCTTGTTATGGCATCCAAGTGCAAAGGAAAGCATCTCACATAGATGAATCACTGGAATATTAGTTGAAAGGCCTGTATTTCGACCTGCTTTACCTTGGTAAATATCAAGTACAGCTTGTGAGAGATTGCAAGCGCTAACAATCATGTCTGCGCCCTCTGCTTTGGCTTCGGATAGAGCCTCAGCGGCTTGTTTCATCACTGTCGGCTCTTCTCCAAATAGACCAGGTACACCCACACTCTGAGTCCTGGCTTCCCAACTTACAGGAGTACCACCTATAGTAGAAATTACCTGCTCGAGGTAATTTGGATCGTAAATATCATCGTCGCCGCAAGCACCTTCTTGCTGTATGTTTGGGCCATAGTATCCAGCCACTGCAAAATCGATTGGATTCTTTACCTTCTCCTCTAGTTTATCGAGACCAATTTCATCGACTATTGCGTGCAATAAATGGTGAACCTCAACCTCGCCAGTCATAGTTAATCCACAGGTGTTATCTAGAGTCTCATTGACTTCTTGCATGAGGATTTGATCGGATTGTAATGCCATCAAGTCCTCTTGTAAATTTCCAGCGGTTGCGGCACATGGAGTCAGGATGTTCAGCCCCTCTGCTTCGGCCATAGCAAACGTTCGAGCGTTGAGGGTCAGCTGTAACCTACGATTTGCTTGCCGAACAATTCCAGCTCCACAACTTGTTGCACCGGGAAGCGGGACTAGAGTAATGCCCATTGCACGCGCGAAGGACTCCATTGTTACAGCGACCTCTGGAGAACTGCTATGAGAGACGTTTCCCGGGTGATATGCATATTTCACTGCCACATTATCACCTCAGAACCTACCATCCAATTCATTGAAAATAGCCACTACTTCGTGGTGATTATTGACTGAAGAATTGAATTGTCGCGGCATTTTTCCGATTCCTGCAGGCGGGGCAATGAAAGCCAGCATATCAGTAATCATATCTCCGCCAGTTCTCGTGAAGCCGCTCATCATTCGAGCGGTAACTCCAGAAGTTAAATTACCGATGAGGCCGATTGGACCCAATACCTGACGATATAGCACGGTATCGTTGACCTTTCCGCTTGACTTCAGTGTCCAAGTATACCACCAAACGTGCTTACCATGACGACCGTTGTATGCTTCTCGCTCCAAGATATGTGTCTTCGCATCTAGCAAGGCTTCTGAGACAACTAATCCCGAGCCGTTCTGTCTTCGTATACTCGTAAGATCTGTTTCAGCCTTGATTCCATTAGAGCTTCCCAATATTTCGTCAAGCACCCCGACATAGTAGGCAGAGGATCTAGGGTCATTTCTCCTTGCCCAAACAGACGCCAAAACTGCAGGTCCTAGGTAACCATTTGCGTGAGGAACTGCGTCAGAAGATGCCTGCAATAAGGCTGGGCTTCCAAAGTCAGTAATTGAATGTAAAGCGGTTGCAACATTAGGCTCCATCAAACCAATGTTTCCTTGCATGGTGGCGGCTCCTTCTCGAGTTGCGGCTATCATCCAAGGTTGAGTAGATTCTCTTCGGCGCTCCATCGACCAGTGGTCGACTACCAAATCTCGCACTACTTCGAATCCTGGCAAGGGATCAATTCGTAGCCTGAGTGTGCCATCTCTAGTTGGCGCTACTGTGTCTAGACGAACTAATCCAGGTAGAACCAAACGGCCATTTACACAAATCGCTGTGGTTGAGTCATCGGAAGTGCCATCACGGAATGAAAGGCTACCATCGTGAGTACTCTTGATTGTTCGAAGCGCCTCTAATAGGCTCAAGTGACCAGGCATTGCACAAACCCAGGTATCCAATCCGGTTGTTGCAGCCTCAGGGTCGTATCGGAAGATGCTGATTTCTGCTTGTATAGACTCTGCGGTAATATCAGGTACAGTAAATCCGTCTTCTCCGTCGGCACCCTCATCACCACCTGCGACGTATTCTTTGATTGCATCTACCATATCTTCGTGGAATACACCAGTACCGTCCACTGCGGCCATAGCCGCCATTGCATCAAGTGCCCAAGCGGCTGCCATAGATTCATAATCAACATCGCAATCAACTCGGTCAACCAATCTAGTAGCACCTAACTTCTCGAGTTGTTCATCCCAATCTTTTCCTGATTCACAGAATAATTCGTAACTAGTGTCTCCGAGTGCTAGAACTGAGTAATGAACTCCATTGAGAGAGCCAGCGGATGCTTTCTGAGCAACCTGCCATAGGTCTTCGGCATTGTCCGGCATCTCTCCCTCACCCCAAGTTGAGCAAATGATCAGTACCCGCTTCATTGCGGATAGAGATGCGAAGTCAAAGCCATCCATATCGTAGACTGTACCCTCGAGGCCGTAATTCGAGGCCTGCTTGGAAAACTTAGCAGCCAAGGCCTCAGAGTTTCCTGATTGTGAACCAAATAGGATAGCTAAACTTCGGTCCCCAGCACTCAGAAGTTCTCCAAGATCATCTCCGGTCACCTCAAGAGTCTCTTCGACCACTGGCTCCGGAACTACAACCTCTACTACTGCAGCTGGCGCTTCTTCCTCGACCGCTGCCTCAGATTCTCCGCCCTCGACCACGATGATGACATCAACTGGACAACCATCGGCTGCGTCGAAAATATCATCTTGGAACTGAGAAATTGTTTCGACCGTAAGACCAGCTTTTCCTTCATTCCTATCATAGCCTCCATCAAGCCGAACATCGGCCTTGATGTAGCAGGTGTCATCTGTCACATGGAATACTTCTGGGAGTGTCTCTTCACAGGCATCACAGGTGATACAACCCTCTTCGATATAGACGCTGACTATAGCCATCTTCCTAACTCAGCCCCGATTGATGGTTATGCCACCGGAAAGCGATTCTTGAACTTGATGTAAACCAGAGCTACGACCTATGGTCGTATTTGACCCTACATATCAAAGCCATCAAAGTCAGCAGGGTCGGGACCGCCCGCTCCCTTGCTGGAAATTACATCATCGATTCTGAGAATCATTACAGCAGTCTCAGATGCACTTTGAACCGCTTGCTCCACGACTCGACTTGGTTCGTAGACCTTGCTATCTACCATATCTACCACTCCGCCATCATAGACGTTTACACCATGTGAGGAGAGGCCTTCTGAGTGCGCCTTTCGAAGATCAATGATTGTGTTGACAGGATCTAATCCTGCATTCTCGGCTAGAGTTCGTGGGATAACCTCTAGAGCGCCGGCAAAGGCCTCTATAGCCATCTGTTCTCGACCACCGATTCCTTCTGCATAGGAACGTAGCTCTCGGCTAATCGCAGCCAAAACCGAACCACCGCCGGTCAAGACCGCTCCATCTTCGTGGGCCACTGCAACTACTCCTACCGCGTCGTCGAAGGCACGTCTGATTTCATCTACAACGTGCTCTGTACCGCCTCGAAGTAGTACGCTAACACTCTTGGCTTGTGGGCAACCGGTGATGAATACCATGTCCGCATCTCCGATTTTTCGCTCTTCGATCTTGGCAGCTCGACCAAGATCTCCATCGCTAAGGTCGTCGATATTTGTAATGACATTTCCACCAGTTGCTTTCGATAGGGCTTCCATATCACTCTTCTTTGCTCGGCGAATAGCGAAGAGACCTGCTTTTGCCATGTAATGTTGAGCAAGATCGTCGATTCCTTTCTGGCAAATTACAACATTAGCACCACTGGCGATGATTGTATCGACTAGACCCTTGAGGAAGGCTTCCTCTTCATCGAGGAATTGAGCAAGCATATTTGGATCTGTAATCTGAATCTTTGCATCTACCTCAGTCTTCTTCACCTCAATTGCAGAATTAATCAATGCAATCTTGGCATCTCCAAGCGAGCGAGGCATTCCGGAATGTACCCTTTCCTTGTCTAGGATAATTCCGTCCACAAGGGTACTATCCTTGATAGAGCCACCTTGCTTTTTCTCAATCTTGATGTCATCTAAATCCACAACTACTCCATCATCGGCATCTTGAGCCACTGCCAATACTGCCCTTACGGATATGTCAGCAAGAAACTCCTTGACTGCGCCCGCACTCTTTCCCGTTAATGCGGTCTTTGCGACCTCGTGTAATTTCTCTTCGTTGACCTCTATGGCGTGTGAGTCGATAAGATCAGCAGCCTTGTCTGAAGCAAGCCTGAATCCTTCACAAATAACGGTTGGATGAACGTTTTGCTCAACCAAATCTTCACTCCGCTTGAGCAATTCTCCAGCGATTACAACCGCACTTGTTGTTCCATCAAAGCAATGTTGCTCCTGTGTCTTAGCGATTTCAATAATCATCTTAGCAGCAGGATGTTCGATGTCCATCTCCTTGAGTATAGTTGCGCCGTCGTTGGTGATTACAACATCACCCATTGCATCTACCAACATCTTGTCCATGCCCTTTGGTCCAAGGGTGCTTCTAACCGCATCAGAAACTGCTTTTGCGGCAGCAATATTGTTGCTTTGAGCAGACTTACCACTCGTTCTAGTCGTACCTTCTTTGAGTATGAAAATTGGTTGTTGACCGTTGTACATCGGAAATCACGCTCCAGAATCCAGCAATCCGCCGACCCAAGTGGGGGTCATAAGGCCTCGCACACGTAGGCGCGAGCAGGCGATTAGAGATAGTCACTCATTTTTCGGAGATTACTCGTCCTTGTTTTGTTCTAGCCACTTTTCACCATAATAGGCCCACTGCTCCATGGTCCATCCCTGTGGTAGGCCTTCCTCGGGGACTGGTGGGGTACCTGGAGGTAATTCTGCTTCTTCAGTAGCCTCAACCTCAGGTTCTGGTTCATCTGGAGAAGCAAATTCAGGCGCAGGTTGTTCCTCATCAGTTGGTAGTGGTGGTGGTGGCATTTCTGCAGCCTTATTCTCAAATATCTCAGCTGAACCGCCATACATGGAATTGGCAACCTCATCCGCGGCTGGTAACTCTGGAGCAGCAGGAACCGAAGTATCATCTCCAAGATTGACAAAACTCGGGGAATAATCCTCGATACTGGAGTACTCCTCTAAGGGTGCCCTTGCCTCTTTTACGACCCTGAATGTAATTATCGACACAACAATCATCGCCACCAATCCTGCAATTACAAATATGATATTAGCAGCAAGTTTAGCCATGAATCCTACATCTGGTCCATCTTGTACTTGGACTGTTTTGACAAGTTGTATTGTTGTTGACGCCGATACCTTGTCAATGTCAGAGTCGACGGTCAAAATTACATTGAAGGTCATCGTGTTTTCTGCCAAATTGTCAAGGTTCTCTTGATTTATGTCGACTGTGACTGTGACAATCTTTGTTGCATTTGCTGGAAGGACAAAATCTCGATCTTCACTATCAACTCTAACATCTAAAACGTTGAAGAATAATTCTGGCTCGGTGATTCTATCGATATCTGCTCGCATTAGTTGTTCTGAAGATGGGTTTAGGTTCTGTACTGAGAATTCTAAGGTGACTTCTCCCTTATCTTCAATCACCATACTTGCTGGTGGTGTGACCAGAAGCCAACCAACTTGTCCTACCTTGAAGTCCGCTTCTCCTTCTGCCGAAACCGTTTGCCCTACTGTTCCTGCTTGTTGACTTTCGGCGATCAAAGTGACTGTCCTATCGCCATCAGCGCCTTGGTCAAAGGAGTAACTTACAGTCAAATTAACAGATGAACCTGGTTCTATCCAATCCGTCTTTCCATTATTTAGACCAGTAGCAAAAACTGTGATATCTTCGTGACTCTTATCGAAGGAAACGAGGAATTTGTCAGGCATATTGCCATTATTCCAAACCTCCCATCGCATTGTTCTAGCATCATCTCCTGCACGATAGACCTCATTTGTTAGGTCTAGGTCTGGAATTTCAATAAGATATGTTTCAGGGACTGTAAGCAATAATTGCACGCTCCTCTGATATTCAGGATTAATTGTGCTTGTTGCATGAACCCAAATTTGGTAGGTTTCATTCTCTATTCCGTAAGGCATAGGGAACATCAACAGAACGCTGGTGTCGCCTCCGAATGGGTCAATTCCGAGAGTTTGTTCAGCATTCATCTCCAATCCCAAGCGCCAGTCAGCGGCGATTGATAAATCGAAGGCCTCTTCTGAATTACCATCATTGACCAATTGAATTTCTATCCAACGCAAAGCTCCATCTGCAGGTGCCATCATCTCCCTAATTTGAGGCACTAGTTTCAGATCGTGATCTATTGGGACTTCTACATTAATCGTCCATTCGGTTTGGAAGTTAGCCGGAGCTCTACCGCTAGCGATTAGGGTTATCGCATATTCCCCAGGAGTTATCTCGTCAGGTGTTGTAATCCGAGCATTGAGTTCCAATTTTTCGTTTAGGTCCATCTCAATGCTAGTAATCTCAACACCGGTCTCATTGGTCCAAACAAGATTGGATGCACTCCAACGATTGTCGGCAAATGTCCCTCCTAGGTTCCAAATCGCCCTCTGGTTACCAGTGTTCTTCAGCGTCATAAGTACATCACCTGTCTCTCCGGGAAGCAAGGTGATCGCAGGATTTTCCAATGTCTTTTGAGTAAGATATGATGAATAGGACGCAGTTACGTCCACTGGAAGATTAATCGTCCATTTAGAGAAATTAGTTAATCCATCTCCAATATGAACATACCAATCTACCTCTTGTACTGTTGCTCCATCTGGAATTGTTAGATTTACCCATAAATCCATAGTTTCGAGTGGTTTGATATTCTTTGTCACAACATTATTATCGAAATCAGTTGGGTGGTTAGACTCGATTCTGAGTGGGAAATCCCACATCCAAGATTGGTTGGAAACATCGGTATAAACTCGAAGTGTAATATCGACATATCCATTGTTCTTTACAGTACACCCTAAAGTAGGAGGCGTGGGATCTGCAGGAATCACGATGTATGCATTGGGAAGAGGATCGTTACACTCAACGTCGAGAGTATATTCAGGAACTCTTTCTATTCCAAAGAGGAGGAAACCATCGAGATGGATTCCTTGTGTCGCAAATGATGAATCGGAATCAAATCTGAAAGCCACGGTGTAATCTCCTGTGGGATGAACGTCCGTCATGTTCCAAACAAGTTGAGTCCAGTTTCCAAAAGTTGTTGACAATGGCATTGCGGTATAATTGTAGAATTCCTCATTACCAGCATCTGCCTCTAATCGAATTGTATCTCCTTGACCCATGCTACCCCATGCATGAGTAACTAATTGCAAATTCAGGTAATCGAATCCACGGATACGTGCTCGGCAGAAATAGTTGGCATAAATTGTTGACACAGTTGGATCGTAAGTTCCGGTTCCAAGCCCATGGCCTGGATCCTCGCAGGAGTCGAATGGAGTCAGCCACCCCCACCAAAGTCTGTCCATCCTGTTGCTGGCATAATCCGCGCCTGGTCGAGATACTCTCCAATGCCTTTCGCCTATGGCGCTTGAAGAATTATCCATTCTCCAATGACCATAGTAATCGGGGTCGTCAGAAACAGAACCGTCTGTATCGTACCCAGCGCCTACCCATGTTGGATTGTTGTAACTTAGTTGATTAGGACAATCGATTGTTCCATCTCCATCAACATCTCCACAAATTCCGTTTTCCATGGGGTCGTTCCAAATTGCAACTGGCATCAATCGATCAAATTCGTTATTTTCGTAATTATCATCGGCAAGACCGCCGTCGACAATTCCTCGGAGAATAATCCCCCCTAGCAAATATCCATCATCGTCGAGGTAGCTCTGTGCTGCGGTTGGCGTCCAATAAAATTCGGCTCTAAAGGACTGGCCACCTGAGAGAGTCATGTTGACTGACCATTCTGCGACCATAACCCCGACAGGATGCCAGATTTGCATTTTTCCAATAGCACTAGCCGGTTGTCCGGATGTTCCTACCTGAGTAAATGTGACATTTATCTGAATCAATTCATCTCTCATTACATACTGAACAATGCTGTCATCAGGATTACTCCATTCACGAGCCTGTAATGAACTGTTACCCAATTCTATGTCGGATACCCCGAAATCAATCAGTGCTCTTGGTGACACTTCACGAGTTGGATTATGTTCCAGTGCAGGACCGAATGCCAATGGCGAAAGGGTAGTCACCATCAGAATGGCGAAAATTGTAAGTGGCAGATTACGCATGGACAACGAACTTCTGCGATATCGGTTCGGGTATGAAGGTTCGGTAAGTGCGTGCGCCGCCCTACGGGCGGCATCAGACTAGTTATTGGCTAACCATTGAGATGTTTAGTAACGGGTATCCATTGTTGTTCAATCTATGAAGGCCTTATGTTGCTTGGTAGATGCGACGGCTAGTATGGCTAAGCGTGCAAACCCATTATTTCCGCGCTTAGTTCTCGTCATCATAGTTCTCGGACAAGTTACAATCGCCCCGATTATAGGATTCTCGCTTACCTATTTATTGTCAATAAAAAACGATGGGGATCAACTTTCATTCGATATCGACTTAGCGGCTCTAGATTGGATAATTATTGCGGGATTAATGTATGGTTCACTTTCTTTAATTCTGGCTCTGATTGCAGGTTCCTACTCTCCTACAAGCGTTGTAGATAGAGGTGGATGGTTTACTGTTCTAGGCCTAAGAAGAAACGTCAATACACCGGAGTTAATAGATAGAGCGAGACTAAACTTGCAGAGAAGCCCCTATGGGAAAATGGCACGATTGGTTAGTAGTAAGACCGACACATACGATTTATTCTCAATCCACGGAGGATTACAAATTCTAGCAATACCCATTCAGGTTGCATTAATCGCAATTCCACTGTTAATTATGGAAGGAATACCTGAAAGATTTGTTGAACCCGAACAGGCATTTGAATTAGGTATGGTTGGTTACTTCATCGCACTATGGTTTGGCCTTAGAATACAACCAATGTACTCAAGACACCTTATTGGAATTGCCGCTTGGTTTAGGAAAATTCTCGCCAAAATCTCTAAATTTTCTTGGATACTTCCTATCATAATTTTCTGGATTATTGCAAGAGTGATGCTACAGTTATCCTTAGAACGATTAGAGGTAGATTATCAAGCCTGGCATAATGTCCAACTTGAGGCTGTATTAATGAAATCGATAATGCCATCTGACCAAATTCCTGATGCTGCAATAATTGATTTCCTAGTGGCTATTTCTGTACTTCCTGTTGCGGTTTTTACCACCATTTCGGTTCTTGCCGGCGCACATGATATGCCTGATTGGATGTGTGATCCTGAAGAAAGACTTGAGAATCTGAATCGAAATTTGCTAGAAGAAGATAGTTCTTCGAGTGGAGATAAGGATGATTCCGATTTATCCTTGGATGAATTATCACCATCGAATCCCACTACTAATACTGAAGAAAGCGAGGGAATTAATGATAAATCTAAAGAAGATGAAAGTAGAATGATTGATCTGCCATTCGGGTTATTTGATGACTAGTTTAAGGTTGGAAAAATCCGCTCTACACCCGTGTTCAACAGAGACCAGCCAGTAGCCAATATCATTCCGAAAAGGAATGTATGTGGCCCCGTAATGTATAGTCCAACAATGGCTATAATTGCAAATCCTATTACTATCTTAGAATCTAACTTGCCAGCACCATAGCTGAATATTGAAAATCCCATGACAAAGTAGAACAGCGTTTCGATTCCAGACAATGCGACACCTACTAAATATCACGAAGTTCTTCCAAGACCTTCTCAACTCGGTCCATGCCTCGTGAGATGTCTTCTCGACCGATGGTGTATGCGAATCGAAGGTGCCCTTCGCCTGCCTTTCCAAAAGCAGAACCCGGGCTACAAAGAACACCTCCCTCCAATAACGCCATTGCTACTTCTTCACTGTTCATTCCGGGCACATCAACCTTGGGGAATACATAGAACGCTCCAGTCGGAACATGACATGAAACTCCTTCCATTGCGTTTAGTCTATCACAGATTAGGTCTCTTCTAGCCTTGAATTCCTGACACATTTTGGCAGGGTAATCTGAAGCTTTTTCCATTGCTTCTAGCACTGCATATTGCATGGCATCATTACTGCAAGCAGTGACGTAATACTGCATCTTTGTTATGTGTGTCATCGCCTCTAAATCCTCAGAGAGAATGTAACCGATTCGCCAACCTGTCATAGCGAAGGTTTTGGAGAAAGAATTGATCATTATGACCTTATCATAACCGGCTCCTAGGAAGGATACATGTTCACAATCGTAGACTATTCTGTCATATACTTCATCGGTGATGACCCATAAATCATGACGGTCTGCAAAAGCAAGTAATTCATCACGTTCCTCTGGAGTGACATTACCCCCAGTGGGATTACTTGGGAAATTATACAAAATAGCCACTGTTTTCTCATTTACCAGGGCCTCTAAATCCTCAATTTTTGGCACAAAACCATTCTCAAATCTACAGGGATAAAGCGACGGTTGACCTCCACAAATAACCACATCGGGGGGATATAATGGAAAATATGGTTCTGGAATTAGAACCTCATCTCCAGGATCAACGAGGGCGAGGAAAATATCTAGCAAGGCGTTTGTTCCACTCATTGTGATGCAGACATTGGATTCGTCGAGATTTGGAGAAAGATAATGCCATGTCTCTGCTATCTTTTGCCTTAGTTCTGGTAGTCCTGCAGTAGTCGTGTATTTGTTTCGTCCTTCTCGCATGGCCTTTTCGAAAGCGTCTATAGCCAAATCTGGTGGTTGGAAATCTGGTTCACCTAAACCAAACTGGACCGCGTCATCGCCGGCCATGTCGAACATTCGGCGAACTCCTGTAGGACGAATGCTGTTCGCGCGTTCCGAAAACCGGACCATGACCTACGGAGGATAGAATGAGCATTTGAACTAACACCCTCGAATCCTTCGGATTCGTCGTTTGAGTTGATATATTCACGGAATTGTAATGAATACTAATTTTCAGAGTCGAGTAACTCTGCTTCAACAACTTCTTCGATCTCATCTCGGTTTCTAACGCTGTTAATTATTGCCTCAATCTCGTCATCTGAACGTAATCGGATTAGCACTAATGATGCAACCCATGCCAATGCGACAACAATCACAATGCCGATTGCAATTGGTGGAATCGACATCGATTCTGAAGCCGCACCTGTCCCCTCAATTTCGAAGAATACAGGTAGTGAATGCATTGCGCCTGCAACAGCATGTACCTCCACAGTATGATTGCCTGAAATCAGTTTTTGTGGCTCCAATAGGATGTGCCATTCAAAGGGAGTCAGAGCGCCTATTTCACTTGGCATAGCGGAATAAGTAGTCTCCATCCACTCTCCGCCATCAATTCGATATTCCACTCTGTCAATACTTCCTGCCTGACCCCAAGCGTGACCCGTCATATTGATCACTCCATCCGAGGATAGATTCAGCCTGTGACTCTGTAATGTAGGATCGATTAATGGGGTCTGTCCGCTGTCTCGAAGGAATATTGCAAGTTCTACCGCTGCCAAAGCATCTACCATTCCATATCCAAATTCTCTATTCCAATACGGATCGACCTCTGGGGCACTGGCTTCTCCTCGCAATTCAGATGTATGTTTGAGGACTTCTTTGATTTGTAATGGAGTCAAGTTTTCGTTCGCTTCCCAAATCAATGCCACGATTCCAGTTACTGCAGGGGCTGCGTAAGAGGTTCCACTACCCCTTCCGGTGTAGGTGTTCTGAGATGCATCTCCGCCTAGGAAATTATTACACCCTCCACTTGAAACACATCCTTCTGCTTGAATTATGTTAGTGCCAGGTGCACTGATCTCAGGAATTAATTCGTTGACCGGATTCCCATCTCCATTGTCTTTGCGAGGTCCTCGGGAAGAATATCCAGCAATCGTATCATCGGACCTGTTAACAGTATTCTGATCGTCGGTTGAAGCTACGGTGATTGAAAGAGAAGAGGCACTCATTCCAGAGAGTCCATCATTGTCCTCTCCATCATTACCGGCAGCGTTAGAAACAACCACTCCTAATTCCATAGCCTCATCTAGAATTCTACTATGCATATCAGTTCCATCTGAACCCCCATTCTCGTGACTAGTTATTCCCCAAGAGAGAGAGATGATATCAATTCCATGACTCTCTTCTTCTACCCCAGGCCAAGCATCGTCTCGATGGTCGATAATCCATTGTAGTCCGTTCATTGCCGATTCGTAAAATTCCTGTTCCAGAAGATAATTTTCAAATGGCCCTGCACCAACATCGGTCCCTATTCGTACGTCCACTAAACCAGCATCTGGTGCTGAACCGTAGAATTCAGATTGAGAGCCATCAGCCTCGATACCAGTTGCGCTAGCCATGCCCATACAAGCAGTGCCGTGTTGATTACCGTCATCAGGATCGAATGACCCATCATCCTCGCGGCCTCCTGCAAGTATACACTGTGGATCTGAATGTACGAAACAAACAGCATCATATCCTGCTACAAATTTCGTACTTAGCCCAGGATGTTCATTGTCAACACCAGTATCTACCATAGCGATATTTATTCCTTTACCGGTTACTCCAAAATCCCATGCAGCAACCGGATATTCTGAAGAATTTTTGGCTTTTACTGCCAGAGTTTGGATATCTCCGAAGAAGACCAGGGAGCCGTATCGCTCTACCATAACCACGCCATCTAATTCGGCTAATTCCCAAATCTTACTTGCGTCAACATCTCCAAGCAATAACGCATTAACTATTGGTAACTCAATTTGGACATCAAAACCCAAATTTTCCAATGTTTCTTTGTCTAAATTTGTAACCTCGCGTGAATAAGATAAACCTACATTTACTGGACCTATTGCCAATTGTAATGAGTCATGGATTCCGTTACGATCTGAATCCAATGAAGTGTGTTCCCACCAATTTAGGTTAGAGTCCCACCAAATTGGCTCCTGAATAGGGATTTCAGTTGTAAGGCCTTCTTCAATTAATTGAAACCCTGTTGAGTCCAAGGGAGTATGATTAGAATTTTCACTAGGGACCGCAATACTTCCAGCAAGTGGTGACAATAGAATAAGTACCAGTGCTACTGCAATCGACCTTCTGTCCATTGAGCGAGGACGAACGGCCGTACTTCATCAATCCCACCACATTATGAATCTGAAGATATTGGGTATGACATCGCTGAGTTTTATGGTGGGGGCAGAGGGATTTGAACCCCCCTCCACCGGTCTGGAGCCGGTAATAATACCGGGCTATACTATACCCCCAATCTGTAATTAGACGAGTGGCTACACTCTTATGATGCTCTCGGTTGGTTAGTTTAGAGAAGAGTTGATTATTCAAATCAAAAATTACCCAATACAGGGCCAACTAGTAGACTGATAAGTAACCAGGACCCCAATATTGCACTCGCCAGACCCCATGCTCTTGGGCGAATTCCTACACTCAGGCTACCAAGCGTTCTAGGAATTGGACCGGTTATTCCGATTATAGCACGAGCGATTACTACCGTCAAACCTGCAGCGAGGATGAGACCTAGTAACATGAATACAGAGAGGATTATTCCAAGGACTCCAGTACGGGCTACTGCACCTACACCCTGAGCTACCAAATCAGGAGTTCGTAACCAAATCAACCAAGCCACCCAGATTCCTAGATGGACATCGTCGCTAAAAGATGAGGCCTTTCTCCAATCCCTATACTGCTCCGGCAGACTAGAGTGAATCCTCTTCGAAATCCAATCAATCTCAGGAATTCTGCCGCTAATTAGGGTTCGTAAACCATGGTAGGTTAGAATTAGAGCAAGGATCAACTCAATCCAAATCCACCAAGCACCTAAGCCGGCAGCGGCCATCAATGAAATCGGTATTGCCCATAGGGAAAATCCAACACCTGCTGCAAGCAATGTCAACAATATACCCGAGCCGGGGAGAAGAACTTCATCCGGTTTCTGATATTTCCTCTCTCGTGGCATTGCGAGAACGAACAAAGGAAGTAAGGCCGTTCCCCAAAGCAAGGTTAGTGGGTCAAATACACTATGCCCAGAACCCTTCGTTGCTTCGTCAACAGCGTCTGCAATCTCCGAACTTGAGTAAGTTCCAGGTGACCAATCCGTGATGAAACCTGCTGCATCGATAATAATCACTGCATCACTCGCTCCACTAGGGAAGGACTTACCAACACTAGCATCAGCATTGTCCATCAATAATGGCCAAGAGCCGTTTATTATTTCCGAATGGGAGTCCAAATCAACCGCCCTGACTCCCTTTCCAGTAGCAATTTGAACGAAGGAAATATCTCTGTCAATTAATGCATCAGCCATTTGGAAATCATTTGCTTGCCGGTTTGCGTTGGCAGAACCGGGTACGTAAATACCAACAACAACAGCGTCGGAATCTGATAGTAATTCAAACAAAGAGACAGACCCCTCGCCACCATGTTCGAGTAGAGTGAATGATGGTGCTGCACCATCGGAACGTGGTGAGTTAGCATCAATGTCTGGCAGATGGGTCGCAGGGCCGATACTCGCTATGGCGAGTACAAAAATCACTGCATAAGCGGGAAGAGGCAACATAGCCTCCCTCATTGAAGCGCCTAGCCAAGCAATAACCCCAAGTGGAATCATTATCGCTACCCATGTTCCACTCAATAAGGCCTGAGGGTCTTCCTTTACTTCGAATTTCAATACACCAATCACATCACAAGGTTCAGCGGGGTCCTGATCTTGAAGTTTGAAACAACCATCAATCATGTACAACCCGGGTTCCAAGGATTTTGATGTTGACCAAGTAAGAACGGTCCTATTTGCTTCACCTACCCTAAAGGAATGAGGTGACTCGAAGTGCTCCAATCTTTGATCCTCTTGACCGAATCCATGAACCATAGATTCGTAATTATCCATTGGCCCCACTACTTCTATTACTTGTTGTGAAAAATCCGAAGGCCCCCAAGGAGAAATGGGTGTAAATTCAATTCTGGTTATTCGATTTGAATCAGTGACTTGCTCTAAT
This sequence comes from Candidatus Thalassarchaeum sp., assembly GCA_022451235.1. Classification (GTDB taxonomy): domain Archaea; phylum Thermoplasmatota; class Poseidoniia; order Poseidoniales; family Thalassarchaeaceae; genus MGIIb-O1. The sequence continues at coordinate 32,376 of JAKUOA010000010.1, forward strand.
TGTGGGTCAATCAATTCCCCAGAAAATGTGATTCCACTTTTTGCATCATAGGTGCCCCACCACAATGAGCCCGGTTGAACACAATCATGTTGGACGGAAATCTGCAGAGACAAAGCATCCCCTGGCCCTAAATCAACATCATCAACAGGTACTTCAACTTGGAAAATATGGGATTGCGTATAGGATTCTTCCATGGTTACAAAATTCGTTGCCATACCATTGATGAGGGTGAAAGAACCCCAACGTAGGGTGACATAGAATTGAGTTGTGGCACCCGCTGGAGAACCTGGAATAACATTCGTTTGCCTGCATACTGGAGACTTTGCCTCTAATGAAGCATACAATTCAACAGTGACTGTACCATTTAGTGAAAGTGCCTCTACGATGGGAATTCCTTGAACCTCTACAAGGTTTTGAGGCCCCCCTGCTGTTTTGGAGAAACTGGCTGAACCCCCGGGAATTCCTGTAAGAATAGGCCAATCTCTGCGAAGTTCTGGCGTCTCTTCGGTGCCGTGAAGGAAAATATTGTGATTTTGAGGAATACTGATTTCTAGTCCTGGGCCAAATTCCTCTGTATCTTGGGCACTAGTTGTGCTAGCGAAGAATGTCCCAACTAGAAGCAAAATAATTGCTGTTGTTAGCGCTCTTGACCTGAACAACGGTTACACCTCTCACTCGACCCCTCATTGGACTGGCATTCAAACCTCGCGCTTCTCTGTATTCGACTTAAGCGGATTCTTTAGGTTTGGAACACGCTTCCTCCTAGAGGAAGCGGATATGGAAAAATATAGCCATTAACGCACCAGATAGCGTTGCAAGGAAGTTTACAGTGTGCTTTCCGATTATCCCTTTATTCTCAAATAAGGCTCCTAAAATGGAGTCGACTTGGCAACCAAGCCAACCGATTGATGTAACAACTACCATCATAGTCAATAGAGGAATTTCAACATCAGTAATTGAAGCAAGACTAACTGACAATAATGCAATCATTACTGCACCACCTAATGCTGCAAATGTACCAGTCAATGACATACCTCCATTGGTTCCTGCAGGCACGGCTTCTAGATTGATGATGCTTCTAGTTCTAGAGTCCAGACTACCTATTTCCGATGCTAAGGTGTCGGAGGCGGCTACAGAAATTGATGCGCAAGCCGCCAAGTAAGCCCACTCTGGTTGATCTAGTGCGAAATTTGCGATTGCGACTAGTGAAGCCACACCACCATTGGCCATTACATTCCGCCAACCACGGGCTCCTTTGTTCTCCTCTGCTAATCTCAGAGCAGCCTTTTCTTCATACTTCCACAAAGTAGCTAATGAGCCGACTGCAAGGAATGAAATTAGAATTGTTAACCACGTCCAATGACCAAACAAAGATACTGTCAGGCCTACAATTGCAGCGGCAATTAATCCAGTTGTATTGAGCATTCCACGTACTGCCGACAGCATCATCAAGCCGAATACTAGTCCGACAGAAATCATCTGGTCACTTGTGGGGTCCATGTCCTACCCTACCATTACGACGTCAGAGGGTGATGAAGGATTCCCCAATGCGACTTATGTCGCAGGTAGAGAACGTACCCCTTTGAATATACCACGAGCGAGAATTAGTAAAATAATAATTAGAATTGCAACCCAAGCCAGATTTAGCATAAACACTCCACCCCATCCGAGCCCAATTAACTCGCCTAATTTCTCAATACTAACCAAAGTACCGTTCCAAAATGCATGTCCTCCAATTGCGATACCCAAGCAAGTCAGAACATTTTTTGGAGGTAATATTCTGAATCCATATTCTTTCCTTAGATTTGCAGCATCCCACGATGTGACCAATGCATTGCTGACTTCTATCGTCTCTACACCCGCGGCATCGATTGCTTTCCCTGTTTTTTTGTCGATTAATTTCCAATTAGACTCGACCTCGTCTTTTGCCATAATTTCTTCAAAGGTCGGCCTAAATTCATCAAAGCCTGAATAGTCTCCATCACCATCTATGTCAAATCCTAGATTTTCTGCGTAGTCGACTGACTTTATGCTAAATCGATTAATCAGCCACTTCATTCGCTTATCTGCATCTGTAGTTTGTGAGAAATAGCCTAACCCAAATCCTGAGACTCCTGTCCACAACCCATGTGCGGGAATTGAACCAACACCTCTCATTAGTGCTGTTAGGGTTAGAGAAGGAGCGCCACCGAAGACGCTTCCCAAGATATAGGCAAGATTCTCAATTAATGCAAATCCTAATCCAACGGTAAATCCAACTTGGAATCCTTTTTTTGCATTACGGATATAAGGTAAAAACAAACATACTGCTAATAATTTGAAAATCTCTTCCCCTAATGGTGCACTAATTGTTGCGGTCAAAGCCATTACAGTAGAATCCGAAAGCCCACTTTGAAAAAATCCGATAAATCGGGGGAAGAAGAAACTGTTGACAATTAATGCAGGAAGAGCTGAAGCCATTCCAGCAATCATCCAGGCTTCAGCGTCCCTTCTCTTAGTCGGTAAACCAATTATTTTCGCGGAGGTCGCCCACCAGGCAAATACAGGTATAGAAAATGCCGCTATAGAAAGAAGTAGAACGGGGATGAAAGAAAGGAGGTAAACAATGGAAAGGAAATCCTCATCACCCGATGCAAGCGATAGAACTAATGGAATGGATAACATTACGCCAATTACCAATATTGCAATGAAAGCACCCCATACCTGACCTAGGGGTGGCATGTCGAGAGTCGAATCGTCTGTAATCACAAAACGCTGGAAGATTGTTGGGTTAGGAGTCTTGAGAGAACCTCCCTCTGGTAAGGGATGGTGATTTTTTCCTAAGGGGTCTGGCGTCGCCATCCTAACATGAACTAACTTAGGCCTATGCAGGAAAATTAGGAACGGAAGAGGAATTAGGGAACAAATAGCACCTAAACCGGTAATCACGACTTCCCTGTAGATTAAACCAGCAATAACAGAACTAAGACCAAACCAAATCAAGATAAACGCAAGAATCACTGTCCCCAGCATTCTCCAGTAATTTTTCCATGGCTTACTTTTTGTTGCCAATTGTATGTTCCCGGGTGCTTGGGTTAGAGGCACTGGATCTTCCAGCAAATACCTCTTTCCAGTTGCATCTGTGACTATCCTAGACATGGAATCACCCTAGTGCCGCTCAGATCGCCCATCACTCGCGACGCCCAAGGCATCCGGTGCGGTTCCTCATCACAGCGACAAGACTCGGTAGGTGGCGTCCCATATGAGGTTCAGCCCTAATCTCTAGCTTGAACCCATGATTGCCCCGCAGGCGCCACAATACAACTCAACTCGATCATTATCCTTCTGCATCGACCACTCCCCACATGCAGGACAGGGTGGAAGGCCCTTTTCACTAGGGGCTACTCTAGGGCCTGTTCGGCGCTTTTTTTTGCGAGGGATATACCATCCGCCCTTGGGTTTTCTGACCTTCGGCATACTATCGACTAGACTCGACATAATGGCGTCTCTCAAGACACTTATGCACCGTTGATGTGAAGTGTTTGTTCAACTCCGGAGAGATATGGATTGCGTGGTGATTGGAGCTGGTGTATCCGGTCTGTCATCCGCAATTCGGTTGTTGGAGGCTGGCCATAATGTTCGAGTTATGGCTAGAAAATTTTCACCGGAGTTAGTTTCAGATACTGCTGCAGCATTGTGGTATCCATTTTTAGCTCACCCTGTTGAAAAAACCGACCGGTGGGCAGCCGAAACTTACACTGAATTGATGAGATTAGGGGAGGCCGAACCTAGTTCCGGAATCACGATGAGATTTGGCAGGGAATATCTGCGTGAAGTTGTGGAACTTCCAGGTTGGAGGGATGATATAACTCACTTTCGAGTGCTAAGCTCGAATGAAATTCCCGAAGGTTGGATTTTTGGATGGGAGTTTGAATCGCCAATCATAGAAATGCATCACTACATGCCTTGGTTGTTACAACGCACACGTGATTTGGGTGGAATCATCGAAGAAAAAGCTGTAGAAGATTTAGCCGAAATTTCAGCAGAGGTTATTGTCAATTGTAGCGGCATTGGAGCTAGAGAACTATGTCAAGACACAGAGGTTAAACCGGTTCGTGGTCAAATTATTTACATTAATCAAGACCCAGGATTTGGCCGGTTTGACCAACAACCCGAGACCCTGACCTACACCATACCTAGAAGAGATTGTACAGTACTTGGAGGAACTGCTCAAAGTGATGACTGGAGCCTTGAATTACGTGATTCTGACCGTGAAACAATCCTACAAAAATGTGAAGCGGTGTGGCCAGAACTTGACCGTAGCAAGATTATCGGGGAATCTGTGGGGCTTCGTCCTTCAAGAAGTGAAGTTCGTCTAGAATCCGAGAAAGTAAATGGCACCTTGATAATCCATAATTATGGACACGGAGGGGCAGGAGTGACCCTTTCTTGGGGTTGTGCTGACGAGGTAGCTAGGATGCTATCTAGTAAGATGACTTAGTGGTAGTGATTACGACTGCGCCAATCTTGTAGGGATCCCCATTAGACGATGGGCGTCTGTCTTCTAATCGGCCCTTCCAACCATCTTCGATTGTACCGATTGGAATTCGAATTGAGGCCCCTCTATCTGATACTCCGTAGGAGAATTCGTGTATGCTTTGAGTCTCATGAAGACCGGTTAGCCTTTGCTCGTTGTGAGCCCCATAGACATCGATATGCTTCTTGATATTCTGACCGAAGGCCTCGCATATCTGACTCATGAGCTCCTCTCCACCTTCATCTCTCATCCTTCCGTCACTAAAGTTGACATGCATTCCTGAACCGTTCCAGTCAGTAGCACCAAGTGGCTTTGGATGCCATTCTATTGAAAGGCCATATTTCTCAGCATTCCTTTCTGCCAGATATCTGGATACCCAAATCTGATCTCCTGCTTCCTTGGCCCCCTTAGCGAAGATCTGGTATTCCCACTGTCCAACTGCAACTTCGGCGTTTATTCCTTCGACATTTAATCCGGCATCCAGGCACATATCCAGGTGCGCCTCTATAATGTCCCTGCCAAATGTATTCTTTCCACCGACTGAACAGTAGAACTGTCCTTGAGGTGTTTGATCGCGAGGGAAACCTAGAGGTAGATTGGTCTCTGGATCCCACAGGAAGTACTCTTGCTCATATCCGAACCAGAAGTCGTCATCATCCCCCTCTATTGTTGCCCTTCCATTGGAGGCATGAGGAGTTCCATCAGCATTCATCACTTCGCACATGACCAAGAATCCGTTTATTCTGTCAGGATCAGGACAAATAAATACAGGCTTCAGTAGACAATCAGAATCTCCCCCTTCTGCCTGAAGTGTGGATGAACCATCGAATGACCACATTGGGCACTCTTCCACGGTTCCTCCAAAATTTGATCTAATCATCGTCTTGCTTCGCATGCTCTGTGTAGGTTCATATCCATCTAACCAGATGTACTCAAGTTTGGCCTTAACGTCCATAGGAGATGCCGAATAATCTACGGTTAATATATTTCACGATGTGTTCAATATATCGAATAAATAATATTCAATAATTCACTATTGAATGTATAAACTATACAATTGAATAATTATTATACAAAATATTATTTTTTCGTCTAACAATTATTTCCAAAAAGCAGTTCTTATTGGCAAACGAATAACGATTGACATATTGTATCCCTAATCGGCTAGTAGTAAGCAGATTGAAATGTGGCTTTTTGTGCGTTTTGTTGTGAGTTTAGCCGATGCATGGAAGATAACGGATTTTCGCCGTTTATTGATTGGGAACGGCGTCAACATGCTAGGCAGTTCAATATTCATCATTGGCATGGGGTGGACCATTGCCGAAGTTGGTGGGCCCAAGGCCTATGGAATGGTCTTCACTGCCTACTTTCTGGGACACCTTCCTTTACTTCTTTACGGAGGTATGGTAGTAGACAGGATGCCTCGAAGAACTGTTGCTCTCATCTCAGATTTATCCCAAGCGGTACTAGTCGCATTAGCGATGTTTGCATTGATGGCTGGCTTCGATGTGATCAATACTCTACTCGTAATCACATTCCTTACCGGAGGCGCCGGTGCCTTCTCGATTCCTGCCATTGGAGCCTTAGTTCCTGACCTAGTTGAAGAAGAAATTCTACCTCAGGCTAACGCCCTTAGAGGAGTTGCCATGACATTAGCTTGGATGTTGGGTCCACTCATTGGAGGATTCACAGTAGAACGGTGGGGGATTGAGGTATGCCTATTCCTTGATGTACTAACCTTCCTCTTTAGTGGAGCCGTTTTGTGGACTATATCAGAAGTACCTATTCAGAGGGAAAACGATGCTGAGAGTCTGAAGGAAGAAGTGGCCGAAGCGTGGGCTTTTGTCAAAACCCAGCCATGGCTATTTGCTGGAATCGCTATGTTCATGATTTGGCATATCGGTGACTCGGCGATAGAAATAGGAATTCCGTTCATAGTTGAGAACAAAGGGCTTGGAGCAAAGGAATTCGGAATCTTCGGTGCGGTTGGTGCAGGGGGTGCGATGATTGGTTCATTGTTAGCTGGCATAAGACCTATACCGCAAAAAACCAGGGGTCTAGTCTTCTACGTGCTGATAGGTGGCATCGCATGGTGTATGCTGATGTGGGCGATGCCTATACCATTCCTGTTGATACTAGTATTCGTTCTTATCGAGGGTATTCTAGGAGGGACCCTCGGAGTGATTTGGAGAACTACTATGTCGGATAGTGTGGACCAACACCTGAGGGGTAGAGTCAATTCCCTTGATGCGATTGGTTCTCTAATTTTCATTCCGTTTGCACCTCTAATGGGTGGTTGGATGATTGAGACTACCAACGTTCTGACTACCTTTGCACTAGCTGTCTCTGTAATGGTCCTCACAACGATGGCGGGCTTAATCGTCCCCTCTTTCAGAAGGTTCGAGAGGATTGACACTGACTTATTTCCAATCAAGGATTCTCGAACTCAATCTGACTAATATCAACTTCAAACCATTTCTTGTAATATTCATACTGCAGCCTGACTGCAAATATCAAAAGAAGTATGTAAATTGTCCAAGCGGCTGCTGAGCGACCCATGTAAATTGGTAATTCTATCAGAATTAATCCGTTGAATATGATGCAAGAAATAATGTACAAAACGCGACCCAGTGTACGAAATACACCCTCTCCCTCTTGAGCCATAACACGCTTAATTCTATTATCTCGCCAATCATCTATGGCTTTTTTTATACGCCAAAATGCCGCTTCTGATTCCTGTTGCTTGTCAATAAACAAGTCAGCATCTTCCGGACTCTCTTCCACAAATGGCGGAACAGATTCAACGCAAAGTGATTTTGTTCATATTTCGGTGCAACATGGGCATGGTTGGACCCAATGATTAGGTGCGACTTCGACTAGAGATAAATCTAAGTCGATACTATCAGGATATTTTGGGTGATTTACTCTGTGGCCGAATGCACATCCAGGTGGAGGATTAACTGGTGAAGGAACGTCTCCGCTGAGCACCTCCCTATCGACTACTGAACTTGGGTCTGGTTTGGGTATTGCAGAAATTAGTGCTTTTGTATATGCATGCTTAGGATTGTTGTAAATTTCATCTGCATCCGCCATCTCTACTATCTTTCCAAGGTACATCACTGCGACTCTATCTGAAATATGACGTACAACAGCAAGATCGTGGGCTATGAACACAAAAGTTAGCGACCTCTCCTTTTGTATCGCTTGTAGTAAATTCAGAACCTGAGCCTGTACACTAACATCTAGTGCGCTAGTTGGTTCATCCAGAAGGATAAATTCAGGGTCCAGAGAAAGTGCTCTAGCGAGAGCAATTCGCTGTTTCTGCCCTCCCGAAAACTCATGAGGGAAACGTGTCATGTGATTAGATTTCAAGCCGACGATTTCGAGTAATTCACCCACTTTCTTGGTCAATTCGGCCCCATCTGCTAATCCATTAACAATCAAGGGTTCACCAATTATCGAACGTACTGACATTCTAGGATTCATTGAGCCGCCGGGGTCTTGGAATACAATTTGCATCTTCCTGCGTAACTCAGCATTTTTCATGTCCTGAATATTAGAACCTGAATAATGGATTGTTCCCTCTGTAATGGGTATCAATCGTAAAATCAAACGGCCAAGGGTTGTTTTACCACAGCCCGATTCTCCAACCACGCCAAAGACCTCTCCTCTTTTGATTGTGAAATCCACACCGTCAACAGCCCTAACATGAGCTTTTGCCGAAGAAAACATACCCGATTTAATAGGGAAATATTTCTTCAGGTTTTTTGCCTCGATGAGTATTTCCTCTTGGTCAGACATTTGTTCACTCCCACTTATCTTCATTTTCATCCAAGCAAATAGGACACATTTCCACCCAATGACCTGGACTGATTTCTTTGTAATCAGGAATCTTTAGCAACGTTTCACCAGTTCTTTCCATTCGTTGACAGAATCTACATCCTTCCACAAAATCTGAAGGGTTTGCTACCTGACCCGGAATCGCAGGAAGTATCGACTTCCTTTCAGACGAAAGGCTAGGTGTGCATGCAATTAATCCTCTAGTGTATGCATGTTTTGGATTTGCAAATAATTCTGTGACGGATGCAGTTTCTACAACACGACCTGCATACATGACTGTTACAGTATCACATGTTTCTGCAATTACACCCAAATCGTGAGTAATCATCATGATTGCAGTGCCCTCTCGATCTCTGAGATCCTTCATTAATTTCAGAATTTGAGCCTGTATTGTTACATCAAGTGCGGTAGTAGGTTCGTCAGCAATCAGTAACTTAGGTTCACAAGCCATCATCATAGCAATCATTACCCGCTGTCGCATTCCACCAGATAGTTCGTGTGGATACATCTTAACAACAGATTCCGGGTTAGGGATTTTGACCTCTTTGAGGATTTTAACTACTTGTCGTGTATGTGCAGAATCGAGCCTAAAATAATTAGAAATTTGGATAGGAGGGATTGTCAGTATGGCAACACTCAGTATTATTGTCATTAGCACACCATACGGAATCCACAACAGAACAACAATAACAAACCAAGATACAAGAATAAATGCAAAATTGGAATTCACCCAGTTATTTGCCAATCGAATTCCTGATGGGATTGTTACTGGTTCCATCCCTATGGGCTCTATTAGGGTGGTTTCAGTGAACTCTGTGTTACCTGTAAATATATTCGAGAAAATTAGATGTAATATCAAGGCTAAGAATACTATTCCTACGTATTTGTTTACAATTAATCCAAGTATTAAATCAGCGTTGTCGGTTTGATGAATTGCTAAGATTACTAGGAAAGATATGATGATGGGTAAAGCACCCTTCCAATCATTACGGAAAACATCCACTATCATTTCGGCAGGACTAATTATCGCTTTCCCGATTTTTATCGCTGAATTAGCATCCGCTTCGTCGAGCCTATTGTGTTGCTTCAGTACTTCTGCGACTTGCTTTTCGACGGTATACAAGGGATTCAATGCAGTCATCGGTTCTTGGAAAATCATCGATATTTTATTGCCTCTAATTGAGCGCATAAATTTCTCATGCTTACTTCTTGGAGCATCTAGAATACGTGTTGAGACGAAGCAGATTGAAAATGCAGTTAGCATCACAGCAGATATTTGTAACCCTTGTATTGGTTCTAAGAACGTCCAGAATAAAGATAGAATTAATCCCAAAGTGAAAAACGAACTAAAATACTTCAAAAACGAGAGTGTTCTTTCCGTTGTTTGAGGTGTTTTTTGAATTAATTCGTCACCGTCAAAGGTGATGCTTCCATCATCAACATCACAGGTCGCCAAACCGATAGTAACCAATGAAGTGACCGACTTACCACAACCAGATTCGCCCACTACACCCATTATTTCTCCTTCATTCACGGAAAGTGAAACCGAATGTAATGCCTCAACAGGGCCATCAAGAGTATCGAAATGAACCCTAAGTCCTTGGATATCCAATAGTTTCGACATACTTTCACCTCCTATTCTTTGGATCTACCACATCTCGTAAGCCATCACCAAGTAAGTTGAATCCTAATGTTGTGTAGGCGATGGCAAGTCCAGGGAATAATACCAACCAGTAATCTTGAGGGAAATGTGCTCTACCATCGGAGACTAATTTACCCCATTCGGCTGCACCCGGTTCTGCTCCAAGACCAATAAATGAAAGCCCAGATGCTGAAAGGATAGTACCCCCTATATCTAAAGTGAAGGCAACCAATAGTGGTGCCCAGGCATTTGGTAAAATATGCCTGAACATTATTCGACCTGAAGGTGCTCCTACGCTTCTTGCGGCCTCAACAAATGTCATTTCTTTGACATACAATACTTGGCCACGAATTAATCTCGCATAGCCTGGCCATCCGGTAAATACTAGAGCAATCTGAATTTTCCATAGTCGATCGAAATTATCGATGACGGTGATTTCATTATCACCATCTCCTGACCAAGTAAACAGAGCTATTGAAGCTATGAAAATTACGAGAGTTCTGAACGTGAGATACCGATATGGATTTCTCCAATCAAGAGAATTTATTGTTCTACTGCCTACCCCGTCGAGAGATATGTCATCCATTAATCTACGATCGAGAATAAATATCCCACCCACTATCATTAGGCCTATGAGGCTGGCAAATATCCTCCATCCACTTGAATCGGCTAGTTCGAAGAAATCTTTCCATGGACCACCTAATGCAAGTAGAACAACAAGCGAAACAACAACAATAACTCTCAGTGGGAGATTTCTTTCTGGGAATGATGTTTCACCAGGCATTATTGAATCGAAAATAGTAGATCTGAAATAGATACATAATCCAGATAATGGAAGTAAGAATGCAAACCATAAGGGTAGAGTGAAATCATCTATCGCTTGTAAGGCGGCGACGAAAGCCAATGCCAAAATTAGGCCCGGTACTGCGAAGAAGATATCTGTAATTCTCATAATTACCTCGTCTGTTCTACCTCCGAAATAGCCACTTATACTACCGATGATTGTTCCAATAATTACCGTTAGTGTTGCAACAGTAAATCCTATCGTTAACGAAACTCTAGAACCATAGAGAATCTTACTGAAAAGGTCTTGACCTTCGTCGTTGGTTCCGAAAATACACACATCATAACCATCTGGCAACCACCAGTGGTGCATAGCATCATTTTCGAATTTGTAAATCAGTCTAATTTGAGTCAAAGAATTATTTTCCATCAACTCATCTGATATCCAAAAATAACTATTGTTTGAGGTTTCAAGGGTGACTAAATCACTTGCAAGGGTTACTCCATATCGATCTTGTAATTCAATAAATTCAGTCACTACAAGTATGTCCTCGTAGAAGGAGTTGTTATCTGCGACCCTAGTAGGACTTAGGGCATTAGTTCCATTCGCATCCCAGCGCCTAAGTGTGGTGAGGGATACCTTCTGGTAGCGGGTATCACATTCATCTGAGAATGGGGCAGCCTTCCTTGGCTCGTAATCAATATGCCAGACATCTCTTGTATCCTGTAAATTCCTACCTGGATGTTCGACGGCGAGATCATCAGCAAAGATGGATACCACCGAAATTGATATGACCATCAATAAGCCGATAACTGCCAATAATGATCTTCGATAAATTTTCCATCCACGCTTGAAATCATACCTAGCTTGAGCAGCACTCTCCCTAATCCGACGGAGGCTTTCCGACCTTTCTTCACTGCCGTCTTTCCAACTCATTCTAGCCTCACCCTTGGATCTACAACACCATACAGAATATCCACAATCAAATTGGACATTAGGAAGATGATAGCAGTGATTAGAGTCACACCCATAAGAACTGAATAATCTAGATTGATTATTGCATCAACCGCGACGTTACCCATTCCATAGAATGCGAATATCGATTCAGTGAGTACAGCACCACCTATCGCACCACCTATCGAGAAACCGAGAATTGTCAAAATTGGAACCAACGCATTTCTACATGCATGGACGATAATAACGCGAGATTCAGAGAGGCCTTTGGCTCTGGCTGTACGGACATAATCCTCGTTCATTACCTCCAACAAACTTGCTCGCATATATCGTAGCAGTGAGCCAGCACTGGCAATTCCTAAAGTGAATGAAGGTAGGATTAGGTGAACTAAGGTGTCATCGAATAATTTGTAATTCGAAGCATATTCTGGGTTTATGTTATCGAGTGCTTCATCTGTAACGAACCAACTGTCAACTAGGTGGAATCCAGTACCACCTGATGGATACCAAGAGGGGTAACATGCAATGCCAGTTATGGCTGTATCACATAGGCTAGAGGACCTGTCAGGATATGTTAGAGCCGCATCATGCCTTCCATAAATAGGGAAACATCCGCCTTCAGTACCGAAAATAGGGTCGCATATTCCACCTACATCAGTCCCTGTACCAAACACCAACTGAAGCATCATTGCCAACCAAAATATAGGTAGCGAGACAAACGCGATAGCTAAGAATCGAGAGATATGATCGAATACTTGATCTTGCCAAACAGCGCTAAGAATACCAAGTGTAATTCCGATAGGGTAAGCCATCAATAAGGCAAAAAGTGCCATTTCCAAGGTCACTGGAGCGGCGTCTCTGACGACATCGGAAGTAGGTCTATTGTAGGTTGTAGACTCACCCCAATCTCCCTCGGCTAAATTAATCAAATACAATCTAAATTGCTCGATTACGGGTTCATCTAATCCCAATCTCTCTCTTTGTAATTCCAACATTGTCTTACCAGTTACAGGATCGACCAAACCACAACGTTCTCCACACAAAATAGCTGCAGGATCTGCTGGAATAATTTGAGCGATTGCAAATGTGAATACTGTAACTCCAATCATTACTGGAATTAATAGTAGAATCCTTCGAACAATGAATTCACTCGTCTTCATGTAAATTCACCTCCTATAATCACTCTACCATAGGAAGTGGTCAATCACTTTTGTGAGTGTATCTTACCTGCCTTTCTTTCAATGCTAAGCGCCTGTGAATTAATTGAATATTTACCCCACGCCGGGAACTAGCCCGACGCGGGGGTTTTCGTAAAATCAGATAATAATCTGGTTTTCAGTTATCAGCACTCGCCAACGTACGATCCGGAGACCTTCGCCAACTTGTCCCAGTTGAAGAAATAGTCTCCACCGATTGCGTCATATGCTGGTGGGCACATGTGGTCGGAACCGACTCCTACACCTGCATACTGACCCAATAGAGCCATTGTTGGTGAGGTAACCCAAAGATCGTATGCATCAGCATACAATAGCGCTCGGGCATCTGAATCTTGTTCCGTCCTAGCATCTAGCAGAATTGCGTCCAATTCATCGTTCTCGAAGTAGCCGTGGTAGGCGTCTCCACCGATGTCAGCGCTTCCTGCAAATGGTGACCAGTAGTTGTCTGGGTCCAAGTAGTCAGGTCCCCAGCCGATTACCCAAAGGTCCCACTTTCCGTAGATGTAGTTGTCAATCACGGTAGCCCAAGGCTGGTCGGTATTGTCGTTAGCAATTCCGATTGATTCTAGCGCAGGGCCCCATAGCTGAGCTACAGCAATCCTCTGGTCGTTACCAGTGTTTGTCAGAATCCTCAGTTCGTTTGGTAGTCTGCACTCAGTACCATCTCGGTCTGCCTCTGCAACAACTGTTGGTGCACCAGTTTGTGTTAGTGAAGCACAGTCGTATTGTCGGATGAATCCTGCAGCGTCAAGAATATCTTCAGCATATGCAAGATCATAGGTGAACACTTCGTACTGTGTATCATCATACGGGAATCCGGTTGGGATTGGTCCATAGATTGGCATCAATTCGCCCTTGTAGGATTCTGTGTGGATGGTGTCATAGTCCAGAGTGTAACTTAGTGCCTGCCTAACAGCAGACAGACTTAGTACGTTACAATCGTTGGTTCCATTACCATTACAGTCATGGTTTAGGACATAATCTGCAGTTCCATCAGCCATGTCATTCTTCGGTGCGAAGTTGTATGGTACGTTCACAACGCTGTATGTCTGTCGGTATGTGCAGCGGAATCCATCCTTGCCTTCTGCGTTTGGAAGATCTTCCATATTGTTACAGAATTCAGTCTTCTGAGCAGATGGGATGTATGCTCGGTCGACTTCACCGTCTTGCAGAGCAAGTACACGGGTCTGAGTCTCTTCTACTAGGTCAACAACAACTCTGTTTAGGTTGAAGTCTGACTCTTCCCAGTACATCCAGTTAGGCTCCATTACTAGGCGAGTACCACGAGCCCACTGAGCGACCATGTAAGCGTTGGTTCCAGCACCTACTTGTGCCTCGTCCATCCACTCGTGACAGTAGTCATCAGAAGTGACTGTACCGTTTGCATCAGTCTCGATTACTCTGTTAGCCTCACATAGTTGAGAGTTGATAACTGACCCAACTGTGTAAGCAATTGTCGCTACGAATGCGGCAGAAGGTGCAGAAATTGTTACTGAGAAACTGTAGTCGTCGATGACGCTCAGGCTCTCTCCGCCGTAATCATGGTGGTTGCCATCTGCATCATTACAGTCGAATGACTGAGTTAGAATCCAGTTGACTCCAGAGGATGGTGCACCCATTCCAATAACACGGCACCAGGAGTATACTGCATCAGTGGAAGTCATGTGATCTCCATTGCTAAAGTATACGTCGTCACGTAGAGTGAAAGTGTAGGTTAGACCGTCTTCACTAACAGTGTGTCCGGTAGCTAATCGTGGTACGATAATCGAACCACCATCACCGTCTCCCTCGTATCGGTATAGGGTATCATAGACGTTGGAAATAACGTCACCAGATGCTGAATCGTAAGCATCGGCTGGATCGTGAGTATCTGCCTCACCAATCGTCATTTGTGTCATTTCACACGGGTTGTTCGTACCCAAGTCACGGCACTTTCGTGATACAGATAGGTTGTACCATGCATCGGAGAATGCCATGTCTCCTGCGGCGTATGCGGCCATAATGTCTCCTTGAGCCATACCATAATCGCAAGAGCCATCGTCTTCCTCAGCTGCGGAATTAAAGTTATTCGCGGCTTCGTCCATACAACCCATTACAGTATCAGGCATGTTACAGGAACCATCATCACGGGTCGCAGCCGAGTTGTAGTTTGTCGCAGCAGGGTTGGTGCAACCATCTACAGGCTCGAAGCCCGGATCATATTCACAAGATCCATCGTCCTTTGTGGCTTCGGCGTTGTAGTTATTGGCATCTGCATAAGTGCACCCCAATACTTCTACGACGTCGTCACCATCATCATCTCCGCCGAGACAACCGGCAAGAGCTGACGCAATCATCAGCGTACACATCAATAATGCTCTCAATTTAGAGTCCATCCTTGGAATGCAGACTATGGTTCATATATAGTATATCCCATTATTGAGCGTCAAATTGAGGTTTTGAAAACAATCTGTTAGAAATAATACCTTCTTTTTGTTAATTTAACGGTTTTATTTTAATAATAATTTTACACTGAATTTCTCAAAAATAACATACCATCTAGAAAGAAATCGTGATGCTTAACTGGTGGACGTGCCGAGATTTGAACTCGGGGCCTCTTCCATGCCAAGGAAGCGCGCTTCCAAGCTGCGCCACACGCCCAGTGAGATNACGACCTGCGACGGCCATTTAAGGAGAACTGAGCAGGCTAGGCCATGAGTAAGGGGCCAGCCCGGACTAGTCCAAATGGACCCCCAAAGTTACCCGATGGAATACTCGATGAGTTATCATCTAGATTGACTAGGGATGATGCGCCTTTTCTACGGCACCTGACAAAGCAACTTTCCTTGCAGTGGGCTGACGCTTCCGATACTCGATTGGGCTATACTAGGTTCGAATTTGACCATCATGAATTGTTTCGCAGGCGAAGATTGAGGGGCTCACCAGGTCCAATTACAATCGCTCTGCATCCGCGATTGAAAGATGATGAGAAACTATACTTACACACTCTAGTCCATGAATTGCTCCATGCTGCCGGATTAGTCGATCATGGGAATCAACATAGTGAGTTGGTCAACGAAATTGCCCCCGCGCCTAAGTTGTCCGAATCACCTGTTTTGAGAAGCATACGAGAAGAAGTTCTGGCGGAACTTCCCGAACAGTCTTGGATATGTGGAGAATGTGGCCACACGTGGGAAAGAAGAAGAGTCACTTTACCCCAAAGATGTCCGAAATGTGCCCGCCCATTCAGAAGCCAATAAGAGCTTAGATGTGAGATAATACCGGCAAAATCACCATGAACTCATAGCAGGTAAGACAGAACAATGGATTGGCCGCCAACAACAGATGATATCTCAAATTTCATTGACGATTTCATTGCTGAGTCTTTTCCAACATTGATGGCGATTATTGCTATTGCAGCCTACTCCGGGTTCGTCTTTATGTTCTACAGATTGTTAGCTAGGAGAGATATTCTGTCTTTGGACTTGAGCAAATATAATCAGACTATGACCGGAAAGATTCGTGCTTTCTTCAGGACCGCTGCGTGGTTAATTCAATACGCTTTAGCAATTCCTATCTTGATCGCTTTTTGGACAGTTGTGATGGCAGTAATTCTAACACTCTTGGCGGATGGAAATGACCATGCAAGAAATGCGTTGATTGCCACTTCGGTAGTAGGTTCGGTGAGAATTTTATCTTATTGGACTGAGGACTTGTCTCGCGATGTCGCAAAGATGCTACCATTTGCAGTTCTTGGTGTATTCTTAGTAGGTTCGACCTCTGTAGAATTCAATGAATTTGGAGAATTGGTTGAAAATCGAAATCAATTGGCTCAGTCTTACATAAATAGCCTCATACTACTTTCAATCTTGGAGACTATTTTACGGATATATCATGGTTTCAGAGAATTGGTCGTTGGACAACGTAGAGTTAACAAGAAATTGAAGAATATTGCCAAGAAAACTGGTCGCTCAAAATCGGACATTCGTGAAGATATGCTAGATGATGGAATACTCAATTATAGCACAGTTGACGATGATAACGAAGAAGAGACGTCTTCCCCATAGAGCAGTATCTTACAGTAGATTGCAAGGTGCAGGTTTCACAAAGGGGAAGTGCCGCGCATGGCATGGGTGCGTGGTGTAGTCTGGATATCATGCTGGCCTTCTAAGCCGGTGACCCGGGTTCGAATCCTGGCGCGCCCACCACCAATCTCTGCCGATTAATCCCGTAGGGATTCACCGTTTACATCAAATACACCCAGCAGGTCGGCGCGCTGCATGAAGCGAGGTTCCCGTGCGTGGAAGAAGGCCGGGAAGCAACGCTGGAAGTGGCGAAAGAAGAAGCTGCGAAGGCGTAAGGCTGCTAGAAAGCAAGCTCGCCAATGATTCTAATCAAAGAGAAGAAACAAGGTCCGCGACTACTGATGCCGGATTCTCTGCCTTAGTGACTCCACTAGCAAGAAGAACTCCAGTTGTTCCAAGCTCAATCGCTGCTGCAACGTCTGCACCGTTCTTTACTCCCGCGCCACAAAGGATTCCAACCTGCTCTGAAATTTCCTTTACGGCAGCAGCTGTACCACTTACTATTGTAGGATCTGCCGTTGTAACAGAAATGTCTCCACCGATTAATTCCGGTGGTTCGACCGCGACAAAATCCGGGCCTAATGCAGTCAATGCACGAGCCTCTTCGATGTCTGCTGCACAGGCGCATACAGTGAACCCTTCAGGGACTTGGTCGAGTAACATGGCTACATGCTCGATTTCCACTTTGTGCTCTGCGTGATTGATTAGTGTTCCACTAGCACCCCTTTCAACAGCGGTTGCGGGATGTAACCAACCAGTAAATGAGCCAAATCCTACTGGGTCTAGATGTTGGCACCAGACCTCTAAATTAGGTGCTGCAGCAACTACAGAGCTAAGGTCGAAAGCGGATACTGCAACAATCATTCGAGCATTTGTTTCAACGCTGGAGATTGCCTTTGCTAATGCTTCTGCACTGGCGCCATGTGCGGTCTCGTATGTCTTCAGATTGACTACGACGAGTGGTTGAGTCACGCTCCGGCGAGATGAATACACTCTTTGACGCTGACGGATTAGATTCGGCTCAGATAGTCGAACCGTGACCAATTACTGCATCGGTCAACTCGGTTCCGGATGAAATGCTAGCTCCCTCACCTACTATACACCTATTCAATTGCACTCTTGAGCCGATTTGAGCGCCATCCATTACAACAGAATCCCTAATTGTTACATCTTCACCTAATTCGGCTCCTTTTCCAATTGATGAGCCAGTCACTCCTGATTTGCAAACAGCATCAGAAAACCAAGATTCACAGCACGAGGACCCGCTATCAAAACGACTGGAGGAGATACAAACCTGAGTTGCATCGATGAAGGAAGAAGGAGTTCCAGCATCTACAAAGTAACCCTCAAATGTAAGCCCGGCCATATCTCCCGATTTTGCAATATCAGGGAATATCTCTCTTTCCATGGAGTGTTTGTGAACACCCATGTGATCAAGCACTTCACGTTCTATTAGGTAGCAACCTGCGTTGATTAGATTGGAAAACTCAGTACCTGGTTCCGGTTTTTCCTGAAAACGACGGATCATTCCAAAATCATCCAAATCACAAACTCCGAAACGGCTAGGATCTTCAACTTGCCAGAGTGAAAGTGTCGCTTTTGCCTGAGTTTTCTCGTGATGCTGAGTCAAGGCTACTACGTCTACGCTTGAAACTAAATCTCCATTCAAAACCAAAACTGGGCCTTTTCCGGTTAAATGCTCGCGTGCAAGGGCGATAGCACCGCCTGTGCCGAGTGCTTCTTCCTCTACAGACAATACAATCTCATATGGAAGGTCAGTGTTCTCAGCCCAGTTACGCATTTCCTCTATTCCATAGCCTGCCGCTACTACCACTCTATCGACCATCTCCTCGGGTACTACCTCAACGACTCTCTCAAGCAGAGTTTTGTCGAGAATTCTTAGTAGCGGCTTGACTCTACCTTCTGTCAAAGGCCTGAGGCGGGTGCCAAACCCGCCCGCTAGAACCACTACGTCCATGGTTGGGCGGGTGCAATTACCACTTTCAGCACTTCGTGTCCCCGACGCCTCGTGCACACTTGTTAGGCGCATCGTTGAAAGACGGTTGTTGAGTCGCCGGAGTGTCGACATGAACATTCACGAGTATCAAGGGAAAGAATTGTTTCGTTCTGCAGGAGTAAAGGTACAGGAAGGAGTGCACTGTAAATCCGTTGAAGAAGCACTTGCTGCTTACGATTCCCTTGGCTCAAAAGTTGTTGCTGTTAAGAGCCAAATCCATGCCGGTGGACGAGGAAAAGGAAACCTGTATTGTCCAAATTCTGGAGATCTTCTAATGGAGGGTGGCGTCAAGATAGCATTCTCCCGAGATGAGGTTGAAACCTATTCAGAAAATATCCTCGGCCACATACTTGTGACGAAGCAAACAGGTCCTGCAGGAAAATTAGTCAGTAATATCTACGTCGAGGCTGGTTGCGAAATAGCACATGAATACTATCTCGCCTTATTGGTAGATAGAGAAGAAAAGCAAGTACTAATTATGGCCTCGACTGAAGGTGGAATGGACATTGAAGAAGTTGCCGAAGAGACTCCCGAAGCTATTCACAAAATTTGGGTGAATCCATCAACTGGTTTACTAGACTCGCAAAAGGAAGACCTCGGTATTTCCCTCGACCTTTCTGGTGCAGCATTAGAGGACTTTGTAGATATGATTGGATGTCTTTACGATCTATTCGTATCGAACGATTGCTCAATGGTAGAAATCAATCCATTGGTTCGCACAAAATCTGACGAAATAGTGGCTCTTGATGCAAAGGTTGGATTTGATGAAAACGCCTCATTTAGACACAAAGAATGGGAAGATTTGAGAGATTATTCCGAGGAAGAACCTACTGAAACTCGCGCCAACGAAGCCGGCCTCTCCTACGTCAAACTCGATGGAGACATTGGTTGCTTAGTCAATGGAGCAGGACTAGCCATGGCAACTATGGATGTAATCAAACTCTACGGGGGCGAACCAGCCAATTTCCTTGATATTGGTGGAGGCGCGGATGAAGCCAAGGTTCAGGAAGCCTTTGAGATAATTCTCGAAGACCCAAATGTCAAGGGGATATTGGTCAATATCTTTGGAGGGATTCAACGCTGTGATATTGTTGCAAAAGCGGTACTTGCAGCCTCAGAAAAGATGGGATTACAAGTTCCACTAGTAATCCGTTTATCAGGAACTATGTTCGAAGAGGGACGAGCAATTATCGATTCCTCCGACCTTGATTGTACATCTGTGGAGACATTGGCTGAAGGTGCTGAAGCAATTGTTGGACTAATTGGAGGTGGTAAGTGATGGCGATTTGGGTTCAAGAAGATTCGAAATTACTAATCCAAGGAATTACCGGTTCACAAGGTAGGTTCCATGGTGAAAAGATGGTTGAATATGGTACCAATTTGGTCGGTGGTGTAACTCCTGGAAAGGGTGGCCAAAATATAGAATTGGCAGGTAATGAATTCCCGGTTTTCAACACTATGATGGAAGCAATTAACCAAACTGATGCGGACGCTTCAGTCATCTATGTCCCACCTCCATTTGCTGCTGCGGCAATCATGGAGGCGGCCGATGCCTTCCACCAAATCAAAGGTGAGGGAGTCATTGTATGCATCACCGAAGGAATACCAACTCTGGATATGGTAAAGGCAGTCGCTTACGTAAACGAAAGAGAAGGAATTAGACTCATAGGACCAAACTGTCCTGGGATAATTACACCCGGAGATAATGGCGGTTGTAAAATTGGAATCATGCCTGGACATATCCATGCCAAGGGCAGGATTGGAATAGTATCGAAATCAGGAACTTTGACGTATGAAGCAGTTGCACAAACCATGAGTATTGGTGAAGGACAGTCTACCTGCATTGGAATAGGTGGAGATCCAGTAAATGGAACCGGATTCATTGATTGTTTGTCTGCCTTCGAAACCGACCCTCAAACTGTAGCCGTAGTAATGATTGGTGAAATAGGCGGCACCGCTGAGGAAGATGCTTCTGAATGGGCGGCCGAGAACATGAGTAAACCAATTGTCGGCTTCGTTGCAGGTTCTACCGCCCCGCCCGGAAAAAGGATGGGGCATGCTGGCGCAATCATCTCCGGTGGAAAGGGAACAGCCGCCGAGAAATTCGCTGCATTTGAGGCCGCAGGCATTCATATTGCACGTGACCCTTCTGAAATTGGTGCTGTGTTGAAGGTAGCGCTGGAAGAATCCGGTCTTCTGTGAAGACCGATAGTTTTGGCTTAGTATTCACGGTCAGACTTAATCCAAATAATGCGACGAGCCATTCGTGAGTTCGCATTCGCGAGTGGTTGTAATTGGTGGAGGAATAGCCGGTTGTTCCTCAGCACTCGCTCTTGCAGGAAGGGGTGTGAGTGTTACACTGCTAGAGGCTTCACCCCGATTAGGTGGCCGTTATTGTAGTGTAGATATTGAAGCAATAGACCGACCAATTGACGGAACTCAGAATGTATTTTTCAGAAATTTTGATCGCTTTTTGCAATTGCTTGCAACATGTGAGGTGAGAGAATCAGTAAAGCTACAAAACTCCACTTTGCTTGCATTTCTCGAGGTTGAGCAGAGAAGAATATCGAAAATTCAATCTGGAACCCTTCCTCCTCCAAACCATCTATCAGCGTCCTTTCTTAATGCTAATTTCCTAGGACTAGGCGATAAATTCTCAATGCAAAAGGCTGTCAAAGCTATCCAAAATACAGATGATGAGCAAAGACGGGAACTTGACGAGTTAAGTTTCCTAGAATGGCTAGAACACAATGGGCAGACTAAACGAGCAATCTCACGTTTTTGGAATCCAATAAGTAAATTGGCATTGAATGTAGATTGCTCTCAAGCCAGTGCCGCATCTGCAATATTCTTGTTCAAGAAGGCCCTTATCGGAAATGCCGATGCATTAGATGTTGGTTGCTTTACGAACGACTTCACAAATGCAGTATGCTCTAGTTTACGGAGAACATTAGCGGCTTCAGGCGTGGATGTATTTCTCTCATCCCCTGTTACTAGCCTCTTTCGTGAAGCAGGTGTAGTCACCGGAGTCAATACAAAAGAGAGATTTCATTCTGCAGACAGGGTGATAATTTGCACTCCAATCTCGGACACTGCAAGGCTACTTACCGGTTCTTCTGCGAGCATGAAATCTCATGAAGTCGCAGAAAGTCTTGCAAAATTAGGCAACACATCTCAAATTGGAATTCATGCATTCCATGAAGGGCCTATTTTACCAGAAGGTATCCCGTTTGTCAGTTGTTGTGATGAACCTTTGATACAGATGTTATTCGATCGCTCTGGCGAACTTGATGATGGAAATAGAGGCGGGCTTCCCGGTCATTGGATTTGTAGCCCTGTTTCTCACGCAGACAATTATCTACAATGGGATGATGAATTGATAAGAACAGAATATCAAAGAGTAATCGACACTGCATTCCCTGATTCACCTGCTTTGATTGATTTTCATGTGGTTAAAATAAATCGATCTGCCATCTCTATGAAGACGGGCTCTCAACGTCTCCGACCGAATCCGCTTGATGCGGGGGAGGGAGTTATTTTGGGTGGTGATTGGATCAATATCGATTGGCCCTCAAGTCTAGAGGCTTCGACGAGAGCTGGGCTCGTAGCGGCTGCAACATACCTGAGAGAAAGTGGAGTTAGAGATTTTGCAGAATGGAATCATGAAGAAAAATGGCCGGATTGGCCAAATTCTGCCAAGAAAGAAGGCTTAGATTGGAGAATATGGGAATAAAGTAAGCAACGAAGCAATCAACACATAAGCGATTGTGGGCGAGGTGAGAATAAGATGGCTGAGATTATTGATGAGCACATCGATGGATTGCTCAAGGCGACTTCTCGTTCTTTTCATTTGACCCTAACAAGCCTACCGAATAGTGTCAGGGACCAGGTAGGTCTACTGTATCTCCTAGCCCGCTTAGCAGACACAATTGCAGACTCAAAAACCGAGGATGTTGAAGCCTTGATTGAAGCTCTTGATGGATATCAAAACCACTTGCTAAATGAAGAAAAAATAGACTTATCCAATATTGCCCAGTTACAAGAAGATGCAGATGAAAAAAGACTTCTTGAAAACCTAGAATCCGTAGTAAATGCATATCGAAACATGGACGCTAAAGATTCTCGATTAATGCAACGCTGTCTCAATGTTATAATCTCAGGGCAACGACTTGATTTGGTTCGTTTCGGCGCCCTTGGGTCGGAACTAACCTGCTTGGAAAACGATGCCGAATTGGATGATTATGCATACAGGGTTGCTGGAAGTGTTGGTGAATTTTGGACTGCGATTACCTTGCAAAATGAATTATCTGGAGATGTACCTGATACCGATACCTTCGATTCACTTGGAATTCGCTTCGGGAAGGCGCTACAAATGACCAACATATTGAGAGATATTCCAGCAGATTTAGCCTTAGGTCGATGTTATATCCCAAATGATAGATTATCTGAAATTGGACTAAATCATGAGGACCTACACAATCCTGATTCAATTGATGTTTTCAGACCTCTATACGATTCCTATCTTGACCTAACCTGTGATCACTATGATTCCGCAATAAATTACATTCGAATGATTCCAAGAAAATATCGTAGCCTTCGGATGGCTTGTATGCTACCTGTTGTTATCGGTTTAGACACTATTGCATTGCTTCGAAATGGCAATGTTCTTGATGCATCTGAGAGGATTAAGGTCAATAGAAGTAGAATCCGTAAAATAGCGGTTTCTTGCCTAATCTCTACAAGGTTCAAGGGAATGGAGAATAGAATCCTTAGCAGGGCAGCAAATCGAGCGTTAAACGGCATCTGAACCTGTTCAAGGCCGCTGAAGCGGCCTGCACGCGCGCGAGGGAGAGGTTCAAGAGCGAATGACGAGGGCTTACCTTCGGCGTTACCATGTCTCAAGACACGAGCACCGATTCCGCAAGCGACATGCGGTACGATGCTGAGCGTAGCATTTCACTTGTGGATGCAGATGTTCAAAACCCCGGGATTGAGGGTGTAAGATCTAAAGTTAGCCTAACTCGAGAAGCGGCTCGAGCAATTTCGATTACCGCCCTCGAAACAATCCGAGAAGGTGCTCGATTCATGGGTGTTGTAGGTACACGTGGTGAATTACTGAATCCATTTGGACACATTGACGCAGCAATTTGGTCCGAATCGGATGTGCCAGAATACATGATTGAGACCGCATACGAATACTGTGAGGAGTTGACACGTATAGAAGCAGGTAATTTCTATCACTCATTCAAGTATCTACCCAGTGAGGCCCGTCAAGCTATCTGCGCATACTATGCATTTTGTCGTAGAGCAGATGATATCGCAGATGGAGATTATGTCGATTCTTTTCCCGGAGGCTCGTCGGATAACCCAGAGTCAGTGGAGTATCGAACACACATCGAGAGGTTGACGGGAAGTAGCCCCGTGGTTGCTAGAGACCATTATGACGACAGAATGTCACAATTATTCTACTACCGAAAGAAATTGTCTAGTGCTTACGGACAAGTTACCTCAACTGACCCAATTTTTATCGCATTGAAAGATACCATTAGGCGTTACAATATCCCGCGCCAATTGCTTGACGATATGATTAGTGGGATGGAGGACGACTTCCATCGAAACCGCTACGAAACTTTCGAGGACCTCTACTCCTATTGTTACCGAGTTGCGTCTACTGTTGGATTGGTTTGTATCGAAATCTACGGCTACTCAGAATTGGAAGCCCGAGAATTTTCTGAAGCATGGGGGATTTTCATGCAATTGACAAATATCATCCGAGATGTTGCAGAGGATGCAGAGCGAGACCGAATTTACCTCCCCATGGAGGATTTGCGGAGATATGGAATTAGCGAGGACGATGTAAAGAGCGGGGCCGAATTACTAAATCACCCAGGTTGGAAACCGTTCGTTGAAGAATACATAGAAAAAGCCGAAAGTTATCGAGATAAGGCATTCAAACTGCTTCCATTATTAGATAGACAATCTCGATATTCACCGGCAGCAATGATGGCATTTTATGAATCCATCTTAAAGAAAATAGGCAAGAAAGATGGTGACGTATTTACAGAGCGTGTACAATTATCAAAGGCGGAGAAAATCTCTCTAGCTGCATATGTATACGCGAGATATCGCTTCCTTGCCCTCTGAGCAAGAAGCGGCTTTGAAAGGCCAAGACAAAAGGGAAGATTATCGGGCTTAGCAATTCGGAGGGATATTAATGAGGGTGGCAATACTTCTTGAGGAGCGTTGTAAACCTAACAGCAACGCATTTGCATATTTGAAGAAATATTCCGAAATGTGTGATAGAGATTGTATTCAAGTAAATGGGAATAAATGTAGAATTCTTGAAACTGCTTGTCCTGTGTGCTTCACTAGAGCTAAACACTGTCCCGATGATGCTGTAAAAATCATCAATTTACCAGAAGAATTAGACACTGATCTAACACATAGTTATGGGGAAAATTCATTCAAATTATTCCGGCTACCTTCACCTAAACAGGAGCAAATTGTTGGTATTCTAGGACCCAACGGGATTGGGAAATCAACTGCAGTAAATTTGCTATCGGGTTCATTTACGCCTAATCTCGGGGATTGGAGAAATCCAAGCCCACAATGGAAAGATGTAATCACAACCTTTCCCAGAGGCGAGTTAAGGGATTATCTCGGACTTGTTGCAGAGGATGAGGTAAGAATCGCCGTAAAACCACAGTACATCGACAAGCTCCCAAAAATCTTTCAAGGAAAGGTGCTAGATTTACTCGAGAGAGTTGACGAAAGAAATGAAGTGCCTCATTTTAGTAGGATAATGGGCATCGACCATATTTTGGAACGAAATCTTGATGCTTTGTCGGGTGGTGAATTACAACGTGTTGCAATTTGTGCAACGCTTCTGAAAGAAGCCGATGTGTACTTTTTCGATGAGCCCTCTTCTTACTTGGATATTTATGAAAGAATGAGGATGGTAGCAGTTATCAGAGAATTAGCAGAGAAGGGAAACAGAGTTTTGGTCGTGGAACACGATTTGGCAATTCTTGATGTTCTGTGCGATTTAATTCACGTAATATACGGTGATCGATCCGCTTATGGGATTTTCACACCTCCTAGAACTACTAGGACTGCAATAAACGCATATTTAGATGGTTATCTTCCCGAAGAAAACATTCGTATTCGTGATAAGCCAATCAAATTCCTCAGAGGACGCGATAGGGGAATGGAAATTGGAACTCCAATATTACAATGGGGAGATATGCAAAAAAAATTGGGTGATTTCGAACTAAAAACTGGAAATGGAGAAGTTCGTAGCGCCGAAGTTGTTGGTGTTGTCGGACCGAATGCGACTGGAAAGACTACGATGGTCAAGATGATTGCCGGGGAGTTAGAACCTGATCAAGGATGGTGCACCATGGAATCTACCATCTCTTACAAACCACAGCACGTTAATACCGATTTTGATGGTAGCGTTCAAGACTGGCTTGATACAGAACTTGGAGCGAAGTGGCGTAGCGGTGAGTTTCATACTCAAGTTGTAAGGCCTTTACAAGTCGACCAATTGTTACAACTACATGCCAAGAAGTTGTCTGGGGGGGAGTTACAGGCAGTTAGCATTGTAATTTGCCTTGGAAAGGAAGCCGACTTATACCTCCTAGACGAGCCAAGTGCTCACTTAGATGCCAATGCAAGAATGGAGGCAGCAAAAGCAATCAGAAGGACTATGGAAAGTAATGAAAAAGCTGCGATGGTAATAGACCATGACATTTACTTCATTGATATTGTCTCAGATTCATTATTAGTATTCAATGGATTAGGTGGCTCATATGGTAATGCAGAAGGGCCTATGTCTGCCAGGAAAGGAATGAATAAATTCCTAAAAGATGTTGAAGTTACTTTTCGTAGAGATCACGAATCACATAGACCTAGAATAAACAAACCAGGTAGTCGCAAAGATCGTGAACAAAAGGCTAGCGGAGAATATTTCTATCTTGAATAGTGTTTGAAGCAACCATCTGAACCATTGGATTCTTGAATGGGCGACAAAACCGCTATACCATGCCTGATGATGAGTCGGAAGACGTCGGAGAGAAAGAAGAACTCGAAGATGAGATGACTATGCTTGAGGCAAAGGTCGCTGAACTTGAGAAGGAATTACAGTATTCTCAAGCTGAGACTGCTAACGCTAGGCAAAGAGGACTGAGGGATAGAGCCGAAGCAATACGATTCGGAGCCGCCGGATTGGCCTCTCGAATTATACCGGCAATCGATGCCTTGGAGAAAGCAATAGCAAATGGAAATAGTGACAATGAGGCAATCGCAGATGGTGTAAAGATGACTCTTGATTCTCTGAAGAAAGCCCTTGAATCCGAAGGCGTCACTATTCTAGAGACAACTGGTAAGGTATTCGATCCAACACAAATGGAAGCAATTGCTACTGTTCCAGTACAAGATGGTCAAGAATCCGGTGAGGTTGTTGAAGAAATTGAATCGGGATATATGCTGCATGACAGGGTTCTGAGACCTGCGAAAGTAATAGTCACCAGTGAATAAATTTAGTTCTAATTCCAGAAGTGAATTTACACATCAATTTATATCAAAAATCGAATCGCAGAAAAATATGTACACGGTCTCAAGTAAATTTGCAAAAATGAACTGTTTCTGGCTGCTAGCAGTATTGCTTTTGAGTACAACCTCCCCTTTTGTGCAAGCGCAAAATGAAAACACTCCCGAAGAAGAAAACAGAACTTTTCAATACCACACAATTGCGTCTCTGGGAGATAGCACCTTAGGTTCGGACCCTTCTGGCTACAGAGGTCCATTTGCAAGTGTGCACGCCGCTAATTTGATGGATTTAGATTATTACGAGGGTGCAGTTGGTGGAGACCGATCTTGGACTCTTATTGACGCAGGGAGGCACACAACAATAGCCGAAAACTATGGAAACGGCACATTGGTAACCATGATGGTAGGAGCTTGGGACTTTATCGACTCAGATGTTGAGATTATTACTGGTGATTATTCCTTCATCGATGAATTGGATGAAAACATAACAATCATTCTTGACACTTTGGTAGCCTCGGAGATAGACGTACTAGTGTGGAATTTACCGAATATGTCATTTCTACCTTTTTTGACACAAATTTTCCCTACTGAACTTCATCATTATTTCACTGAAGCCAGTAATGAATGGGCAAAACGGCTTGACCAAATTGCAGAAAGATATGGCGATGATGTGCAAGTTTTCGATTTGATGACCGCCTCCGACGACCTATTGCAAAATAAATCTGCTAGAATGATTTTAGGTAACGAGGTTACTAGCCCACCGATGGTGTGTGCAAAAAATTGCATAATGGTTGATTCCCTCCACCCCACTTCAGTTGGGCAAGGACTGTTAGCTAACTACATGATGGATGCAATAAACGAAAAGTTCCCCTCACCTAATGGCACTTACCCTCTTCTTTCTGAGGAGGATTTACTTTCTCTGACAACGCTAACAAACAACACAGACGAAGATTCGACTGAGCCCGCCTCGATTTTTATTGAAGGAGATATAACGGAAGAGTGCTTCGATTGGGCTGAGTCCACATATCGAGATATGTACGTGACCATAACAATTGACAGCGAATATACCCCAATACCAAGTTATGTTGGATTCAATACCGAATTATGTAGGCAATCTACGCATGTTATGTACTCAGGAGAGGAGGCGATTCACGTGGTATCAAATGTGGAAAATATGCTTACATTGAATCACTTTTTTGAGATATGGGGAGAAAATCTGAGCGCCACCACGTTACTAGACAAAGACACATCGGATGGAGGAGAGATAACCTTAGATGTAAACGGAGTAGGATATGAAGGAGATTGGTCAGCCATACCTTTGGAGGGTGTGATTTCTCTAGACATTGTATACACATCCCCTCCCACAATTACTGTTGAAGAAGATAGCGAAGTTCGTTCATTACCCGTTTTCTCTATGGTTTTGGTTTTGATTCTACTCGCAATGATTGTTAATAGAATACGGAAGAAAATAATATAATTCATGTATTCTGATTTTAATAGGAGGCTAGAATGAATATGAATGATAGACTAAGCAAATTTGCAACAATAATAATTGTCTGCTCAATGCTATTTTCTGGATGTACAAATGAATCGGATGATGGAATCGAAAATGAATCAAACGACATAAACGATATTCCTGAACTAGAACCAAAACCAGAAGATATTCTGAAAATAAATGGTAATGATTTCTGTGATCTTACCAATCAAATCCACTGTATGCTACCTTTTCCATCTGGATTTTTCCTAGATGATGATGAATCTCAAATTACAGATTATAGATTAAATATCACTGGGGAGGCAATACCCGATACAAACTCCGCTCAATCAGAAAATATGGTGATTTTGGATAGACTCGATGGTTTTAGTCCATCTACTCAAATATTTACCGCTTTTTCATCTATTCCAAATATAAGCGAAATGGCAGACCAATTCAACATATCCCCCTCAATAGAAATTAATCATTCTAGTATCTTAATGAATTTAGATACTGGAGAATTTATTCACCACTGGATCGAGTTAGACGCCAGAGCGAAGGATGGTGAAGACACACTCATTTTCGTAAGGACGTTGCAAGGACTGGATCATGACGCAGCATACGCAGTTGCATTCAGGAATCTAGTCGATATTAATGGAGAGGAGATTCAATCTGAAGATGGATTTTTAGCATTAAGAGATAATCAGACTACTGATTCCATTCAAATTGAAAATCAAAGAGAGGATTACGAATATCTATTCGAAAAACTAGAACAATCTGGGGTGCCTAGAAGTAACTTACAATCAGCATGGTGGTTTCACACAGCATCAACTAAATCTATTCTCAAGGATTTGTTTTCAATAAGAGATGATGCTGAGAACAGATTGGGCGATGAGGGTATAGGTTGTACAATCACGAATGTTGTGGAAGACTATGGTGAGGACAACACCACCCTCAGAGTTATTCAAGGAACAGTAACAACTCCTCAATACATGCAAACAGAGTACGCAAGATCGCCAATGGTGAGGAATGAAGATGGAGACCCTATTTTTGTTGAAAATAGAGAAATCGATTTCAGTATGATGATTCCAAAATCTCTGGCTGAAAATAATACATCAGGACCTATCTCTGTCTTCGGGCATGGACTTTTTGGAGATAGTGATGCATATGTCAAAAATGGTAGGGCCATAGCTAATGAATATCAAACCATTTTACTCGCTACAGATTTCAAAGGATGGAGTTCTGACGGCGATGAGGACGCCATGACCTTTGCATTAATGGATTTGAAGGAATTCCAATATCAACAAGAAAGGCAAATGCAGGCGGTGATTAATCATCTAGCCATGATTAGAACTATCGCAGGGGGCCAATGTGATGAAGAATATTTCAAACATAATGGTACCATCTTAATTGATTATGAAACAATAAATTACATCGGAATCTCTCTTGGTGGATTACGTGGGCCCTCTCTTCTTTCAATTATCCCAGAGTTAGAATGGGGAGTACTCTGGGTTGGTGGGACCTCTTTTTCTCATCAGGTAGAGAGGTCGACACACTACGGTTCTGAAGAATTCCCAAGTGTGTTCTACCAACTCCTTTCCAGTGACCTATCTTTACCCTCAAGAATGGATAGAGCGATATGTATAGCACTTCTTCAATCGATATGGGATTCTACTGATGGAGAGACATTCCTACCATACAGAGAAAATGGCTTTGAAGATTTATTGAAGCCATTTGATATGTTTTATCTGACATCGATGATGGATGCACAAGTAACCACCTTATCCGCTGATCGAGCCGTTAGAACTGGAAATGTTCCTGTGATTAACGGGTCAGCATATCATCCGTTTGGAGTGATGGCAATTGAAGGTCCGATAGATGGTTCTGCAGCGGCTTATTTTGATGGTGATTTTCCTCCCTTGCCAACTGGAAATACAAATGGACCAATGTGGCATCACTCTTTAGCGCATAATCTAGTATTGGAAGTCCCAGAAGCAAAAATGATGGCTTATGGGTATCTTTTATCGGGCACTTTGGTCGACTATTGCAACCCTAAATGCACTTTTGAGGGTGACTGGTGATTAGCCTACAGGCTCGCCGCCTTCTCCCATGAAGGCTAATCGATGCAGACCGTTTGTTTCTATAAGGTGCTCAAGAACTGGCATGGGAATTAATGTCCCTAAGACTTCTCGAATTGCATCTTGATCGCCGATGGTGCTAAGCATTCTGGCAGTCTCCCTGACCCTCCAGCCCTCAAAGCGTTCACGTTGTTCTAGAGGAAGTAGGACCACTTCCCAGCCAGATGCTGTGTACAACTCCGCTGTACCCATATCAGTAGTAACCAATACACCCGCTTTTCCATGATATCGGCTGGCATGAGTTACCCAATTTGGTGGATCGTCAATATCGGGAATTGAATATATCACATAATTTCCAATGGAGTTTGATATGGCCCAAGTTTCAATCATCTGACTTCTTTCTTCATGCGTCCAAGGGTTTCGCAAATTTTGAGGGCGGTTAGAAGACCCTATTGCAATAATAAGAGGGGCATTTGGATTGTTTGCATTTCTCCACTTCGATGCCGATTCTAGCATATACTCGTGACCAAGATGGAATGGCTGAAACCTACCTAGTACCACAACCCCTGAATCGGGTTCGCTATCGGGAGGATTGGGGTCCAATGGCAAGTCACTCATGCTATAGCCTCCGCCAATTTTTCCCCGTCCAAAAGCCATTCTTCTGGTTCTAAATATTCTCGGCCGATTAACAAACTCAGACCTTCTTCTTTTGATAATTCGATGAAATCAAAAAGGCTCTCTGTCAACGATTTATGAGATTCCATTGTGGGTAGAATACGGGGGTCTTCGTCAGGATTCAAAGTATCCCCAAGTTGCTCTCTCCGTTTCATCCAATCTAGGATGACTGACTCCGAGTATGACTGTCTATCTTTAGTAGAGAGATTAGAGGTTAGTCTCTGCCAAATATCTGCATTTAGGAATTCATCTGTGTCCTCAAACCTCTCCTCAATAGTTGGTTCGATGTAGAGGAACAATCTGCCGTCCCAGCACCTCCATTCAGCAACGCTAGACCAATCACAAAGAATCAATGAGGAGGCTGCATCTAGGTTGCCATTGGATTTGTCCGCCCATTCCAAAAAGTCACCTTCGATATCAACGGAAAAGCCCCGGTGAAAACGAGGATCGCCCGCCGGCCTCTCGCCCCCAAGGCGTCCGCTCTCAAAGGCCAGTACAAGTTGCTCTATACTCATTGAGCGTAATCGATTGAGAGCATTGGAGTCAATCAGTCGAAGAATTACGTCGACCATTGTCTCACCCCAACCTACCCTGCGAGTCGCCTATCATCAATCCTCGCTTCCCGTCTTTTACGGCTAATCGCTACATCGAATTGAAGAACTCCGTCCTAGCGCATAGAATCACCCACTACGAGG
The DNA here is from genome assembly GCA_022451235.1 of Candidatus Thalassarchaeum sp. Lineage (GTDB taxonomy): Archaea > Thermoplasmatota > Poseidoniia > Poseidoniales > Thalassarchaeaceae > MGIIb-O1. The sequence goes on from JAKUOA010000010.1 coordinate 64,882, forward strand.
GTAGGAGTGTTCGTCATGGCTACCATTGATGAGCAAATCAAGTCTCTTGAAGAAGAGATTTCAAAAACAAAATACAACAAAGCCACTCAAGGGCATATTGGGAAATTAAAAGCAAAAATTGCAGCACTTAGGGAAAGACAAGAGAAAGCACAAGCTCACGCCAAATCAAGTGGTGGAGGGCCTGGATTCGAAGTAAAGAAATCAGGAGATGCTTCGGTCGCTCTAGTCGGATTCCCTAGTGTTGGAAAATCTAGTTTGATTTCACAATTAACAGATGTTGAGTCGGATACCGGTACCTTCGCATTCACCACCTTAACCTGTATTCCAGGAGTACTACATCATCGAGGTGCTACAATCCAAATTCTTGACCTTCCAGGTCTGATTAAGGGAGCTGCTGAAGGAAAAGGAAGAGGACGAGAAATTCTCAATGTCATTCGGAGCTGTGACATGGTGTTGTATGTTGTAGATCCATTCCAAGATTCACATTTTGATATTCTAGATATGGAATTGTGGAGATCGGGGATGAGGTTGAATCAGCCCAAACCTCAGGTTTTCGTCGATAGAACCGATAGAGGAGGAATTGTAGTACGTTCGACCCTTGAACAAACCAATTTATCCGAAGAGGAGATTCAAGCTATAATTCGGAGCTTTGGTATTGTTTCAGCAAACGTTACCCTCAGAACCGATGTAACCGATGATCACATTGTAGATACACTTGCAGGGAATCGAATCTACTCCGATGCTGTTGTAGTTCTAAACAAGGTTGATCTCGCCACAGATAAGGACCTCAAGAAGTCTAGAGATATGTTACCGAAAGATTGGCCTGTATTGCCCGTATCGGCAAAAACTGGCCAAGGTATTGAGGAAATGAAAGACTTCATTTTCGACAACTTACATTTCATGTCAATTTATCTCAAACCACAAGGACAAGATGCGGATTTAGTAGAGCCACTTATCGTGAAGGACACCTCAACAGTAAGAGATGTTTGCGTCAAATTACATCGGGATTTTGAGAGGAAATTCCGCTATGCTAGAGTAAAGGGGCCAAGTGCAAAATTCGACTGGCAGAGAGTTGGTTTAGACCATCTATTGAAGGATGAAGATTTGTTGACTATTATTGTAAGAAAGTAATTTTTCTACTAAATTTACAGTTCATGGCTTGCGAATCATTCACCTACATGAATCTCTACCGAGTATCGTGGAAGAATCCGGAGACCTGCTCCCTCGAGCAGAAATTAGGGCGGTTTTCAATCACCTAAGAGTCAGAGCAGTGCTACTTGTTGGGGTCTTCTTCTTTGCGTTTATTATCGGGTATCCAATAGCAGAATGGATGATTGAAATTCTACTAGATGCCGAGGGGTATCGTCCAATTGGTGTTGAGATTATAGTTCTCCAACCCATGGAAATTATTCTTCTAAAACTCAGAATTGCGAGTCAAATTGCACTCTTTGCATTCGCCGTCACATTAGTGTGTGATCTTGCATTGAATGGTCGAAAAATAATCGCGGAAGGAAAGCGAGTTGCAATTGAGTCTAGTACTGGAGGATATACAAGACTTAGTTTTGCAATTTTGAGTATATTATTTCTAGGAACACTAGGATTTGTTTATGCGCATGAGATACTTATCCCATTCTTGTTAGATTACCTAGCACAAGATGCTAGCACGACCGGATTAGACTCGACTTGGCAACTACGCTCTTGGATTGGATTCATCATCGGACTATACATAGGTTCGATAGTAAGTTTTCAAATTCCATTGGTTCTTGTTATGCTGATTAGAGCAGGAGTATTAGATCGGAATATCGTAACCGATAACCGTTCATTTCTGTGGTTTGGAGCAGCTGTGTTTGGTGCATTTGTCTCGCCGCCAGACCCACTCTCGATGTTCCTAATCGGAGGCCCTATGCTAGTTATTCTAGAGGTTGCTCTATTGCTAGAGCGAATCACCAGTCGTAATTAGCTCAGAGGTCGATTCCACGGTTTCGTGCATCTTCTTCCATGGCGTCCTTTCGACCTTCATCCACGTCGACCCATCGCATCATCACAGTACCTATTAGGATAAGCATGGCAATAGAAAGAATTCCAACTCTGCTATCGAACATCACTGTCATTAAGCCATAGAGTAGTGGACCTATGAATGCAGCTACCTTTCCAAAGAAGCCAAAGAATCCAAAGAATTCTGCGCTTCTAGATTCGGGAACCATCTGACCAAAGAGACTCCTAGCAAGACCTTGAGAACCTCCAAGTAAGGTACCCATTGACCCACCAAGGATTAGAAATTGTAAACCAACGGAAAGGCCCAAAGGTTCCCAAACATTACTTCTTACTGCCTTAGGGATGAAGTCTAACTTTCCGTCTCCGAGATTAGTCGGATGATCGATACCAACAACGCTAGTCCCTCCATTTTCACTAATTGAAAACCTAGTTTCCTCAAAGGAGGCCGTTAGAGCTTGAAGAGAAGCAGCATCAAGCGCACCTAAATTCAATGTTATCGACTCATCGTCTTCGTTGAAACCTGCCCACTTGTAAATTGCAGAATCTTCGTAATCATCGTCAATAACTGCTATACCATAAGTCGATAGAATACCTGCCGCCCAAATTTGTTCGTCGTCTCCTTCTTCCACAGCGATAGGAGTCCCGTACAGGTTAGCATGTGGTGTGTAATGCCATTCACCGTCAACTTCCTCGATTTGTACTTGGTAATCAGAATGTTCAGTATATTCCAAAGGTGCGAAAGAAAGTGCTGCGAAACATAATACAACCCAGCCTACTAAAGCCACATTTAGTGCAGATTTTGTGCCGATACCTTTCGCGAGATAGGTAAAGGCAATTGCAGATGGAGCACCTACGAATTGAATCACTACAATAGTGATTATTAGATCGATAGTAGTAATTCCCAATACTGTAGTTCCGAAAATACCACCGAGTGCAGTTACACTGTTTATTCCATCAATGAAGAAGAAATATGCGAGCATATAGATGAATAAAGTACGGAATTTATGTACCTCTGAAATGGTCTTTCGGATTTCCTTCAAAGCCATCTTTGCAGATTCTCTAAAGCCCAAAGCAGGCATTTCATCCTTGATAGGAGGCTCTGGAACCCACTTGAATGTCAACAAAGCAAATCCATACCACCAAGCTGCTGATGAGGCCATAACAAACGGAATGACCCAATCACCTGTCAGCGCAAGTACCATGCCAAGGTGAACAATTAGTAGTAATCCACCTCCTAGATACCCATAAGCAAATGCGAGATTAGATATTCGATCCATCTCATCATCGGTACCTATGTGCGGCAGTAATGCGTTGTAGAATACACCTGCACCATTTAGACCAATATTAGCAAACATAAAACAGACCATCAACCATAACCATTGAGTATCGACTGGCAACAATGGAGCAAACGCTAGCAGTAATGTACCACCGGCTCCTACGTATGTTAGAATTCTAAGCCACCACATCTTGATTCTACGACGATCCGCAATTACTCCTAATGAGGGGCTGACTATTGCCACCATTAGAGTCCCTATTGCTACTGACAGAGACCAAACTGCATCTCCTTCCATCTCTATTGAGCCGATTTCAGTCGTCAAACCATTGGCTTTCAAGAAAAGATATGCATACCATGCAGGCAATACTGCGACGGTTACAGAGGTCTCAAAAGCAGACTTCCCCCAATCATAGAATGCATATCCTCGCACTGCTTGTGGGTCTGATTCTTTATCCAATTCTACTGTCTCTGACACATCCTCACCTACTCTCGCGGCGATGTATAGGGGTATGAGCATTAGGGCGGCATAACTAGTGGAGAAAACGGCTTATTCAATACCTCCCGAGTGCTCGCCAGCATGTGTCTTCAGACTCGACTTGGGTCCGTCCAACGGAGAATTCTGTTGAAGCCTTAGAACACGGCATGAGATTTGTCGATGGTGTTGAACTAGACTTACGGCTAAGCACCGATGGAGAATTGATGCTCTGGCACGACGATCTATTCGAAGAGAAGTTGCCAAAAAACCAAAGGTGCCCAGAGCTTATGCATAGTGAAGAAATCGCGGCTAAAGGAGTAAATAGATTCGATGATTTACTCGCCAGTTCAGAATTTACTGAATTATGGAAAAGTTCCTCTAAAACTGTCAATATCGAATTGAAGGTACCTCATCCTGTTTCAAAAATTTCGGACCATACAAACCATCTTGCGTCGATGATGACTAAGGTAGAGGATTCGTTGGAATATCTTGAGTTGCCTAAGCGTTCGACGATGATTTACGGATTCTCTCCGCAAATTGCAGAGGCTGTCAAGAAAAGCGGAGTTACACTTCCAAATACTCAGTTATCTCCACATCTGAGGTCTTGGGGTAAATCCAAGATAAAGCGATTGATTGGTTCACCGAATTTTGTTTCAAATTCTGTTTCGGGACTAATTAAAGATCGCAGACGAAAGGGTATGCCAGTGGTGGGAATGGCCCTACACTACCTGCATGGATGGGAGAGGTTCATTCATCCCGGGGCACCAGTATCTCTTACCGGTAAAGGACTCAACCGTTTATTCAGGGTTAGTCAAGAAATGGGATTGCATGTTTGGCCCGCACCTCTAAAACTTGAGACAATAATGTTGGATGCTGGAATTACTTTAATTTCTGATTTAATCGATCCAACTATCCATAGTTTGCCGAATGGAGATATTCGTTGGCCTCGACCGGCTAGCCAACCTTTGGATGAAGAATGGAAAAAGGTACTGAACTCTGCTGATGTGTTGGAAAGGCCAGACCTTCTGTTGGAGGCTGAAAGTTCCTTACCAATGTGGCATGAAATGCCAGATAGTGTTCGAAAAGATACTATAATTTCTGATGCCGAAAAATGGAATTGGTCCGGAAGCCCCGAGTCATGGGCCAATGATTTGCATGAAGGTAGACCTTGGGGTTGTGCTAGGCTGATTGGACACCGAGGTTCTGGTGAAGGCCACTGACTGAACCGTCACTCTAGTCTTCGATGAGGTTGGTTTCTAGGGATGTACTTAGGTCGGTAAATCGGAGTGCCCCTACCATCTCTTGCATTGCGCTCATCCATTATTTGTGCGCATATACCAGCAACTCTTGCCCATCCAAAGAATGTAGTGTAATACTCAGGTTTACGGAATCCAATAGCATGTAGTAAAGAACCACTGCCCAAATCGACATTGGGGTATGGATTCTTGATTTTGGGGTGCTCTTTCAAGATAGGCGGTACGACCTCTCGAAGGGTTTTGACAATGCGATAATTTTCATCATCAGGACAAACTTCTGCACCTAGTCCAATGAGCAATCTTGCTCTCGGGTCTTCTGCCCTTAGAACTCCGTGACCAAAACCGAATATTGGACGCTTTGCTGCTAATTCAGCCCGGACGAAAGCTTCGATTTCATCTGGGTCGTCGGTCCCAATTCTTTGTACAAATTCTAAACATGCTTGATTTGCGCGACCGTGAAGCGGTCCAGAAAGTGCATTCATTGCAGATGCTATCGATGCGTAAACCGTTGCGCGACCACTAGCGACTGCTTTACCTGTAAATGTGGAGAGGTTGCCTCCGCCATGGTCTAGGTGTAGAATAAAGAAAAACCTCAGAACTCTATTCATCTTCTCTGCTTCATCACCAGTCATCCCCAACATGTGGACAAAATTCTCAACCAAACCAAGTTCTGGTTTACTCGGTTGAAGATTTTCTTTCTTCCCGCCCCTCATAAGGAAAATTCGCGCCATCAATTCTGGCATTCGAGCGATTAGGTTCATCGAATCTGTGCGCACATCGCCGGTAGTATCTGCTGCTCCTAAAGCCATTATCCCCATGGATAGCCAATCCATAGGATGGCCGCTACCCGGTGTTAGAGACTCTAGAACACGGAGAGCACCAGTTGGTATTTCCATAGCTCTGTGAGCGAGTTCTGTACGGAACGCTTCGGATTCTTCTTCGGTTGGTAATCTCTTGTGCATTAGGAGGTAGATTACATCCTCTTCTTCGAGATTAGCTAGGTCCTCTACAGGATAACCTACGTAGTGGACTCCTTCTATCGGATCGACAAATGAGGTCTTGCAAGTACCTACTGGAATACCACGCATTCCACTATCTAGATGTGCCTCTGTAATCGTAAACAAAGAGTCGTCATCAGTCACCCCATCACCCTCCTATCAATTACTCTCGGCGGGGAACCCGTCATAATCTCTGCGTCCTTGGGAGTAAGAGAGTGAGAGGCTATGGATAGGGACAAACCAAAGCCTCATGATTCACAATTGATGGCTTGGAATGAACTGGATGAGACTCAAAAAAACCTGTTTATTGAAGGGTGTGGTCTATTCGACGAGGGTGAATTTTGGCATGCACATGAATCCTGGGAAGACCTTTGGAAATCACTCAAGCCACTCGAGAAAAAAGTCGAGACCGATGCGGTACAAGGAATAATTCAAATTGCCGCTTTATTGTATAATTATGAAAGGAAAAAAATTCGAGGTGTCGTAAATATGGCTTCTAAATTACTTACTCGGTTGTCAGGGATAGAACACGGTATTTGGGGTGTTGATGTTGCTGCATTACGTGTGTCGTTGATTCCATTCATTCGAGATGCCTCTGAAAATAGTCCTAAATGGAATTTAGAAACCACTTCTGTGCGTATCGATTTGGAAAAATAAGTAAAATTTACTAAATTGAGTTATTTTCCTACAGGAACGGTATTAGAATCAGATTCTAGCCGGCGAATGATGGCTGGTTGGCGTGAGGCACTGGATGGTCTTGATGAAGATCACAGACTTATGCTCGAAGGAGGGTCTCTTAGTCAGTTATTTCTAAGGTATCCATTGACTATCTGCCACCCTATTTTCGTTGGAACCCTTTACGGAATTCTTGCTAGCCTTACTCTAATTGCCCCTTTTGCTTATGCAGGGTATCAAGATTCGACTAGTTTGGAGAGCATGGCAGTTGATTGGGGGACAATAAGCCTAATTTTTTGCGCAATGACTGCTATTCTCGGGGGTTTTTCGTTACTGATTTCTAGTTTATTCAAGCGCCCACCTGTAAGACTTGAAAATCGTCGGCGTTATCTTTTCCCAATACCTTTCATCGGTCTGCTTCTATTGACTTGGGCAATGATTGGAGAGGCGCCTGATTTTGTTGGTAATCTTGGATGGTTCTTAGCAATTTTACCGGGTCCTCTGTACATTCATCTGTCCTATGCTCCTAGATGGAGAATGCTTGATCGAATAGATCGTGACCTAGATCCGTTTGATGGAATGAAGAGAACAATCGCTCCGGAAATTTCCGTCGAGTCTGAGGAATTAGATGATGAAGATCTAGACGAGGTTGTCTCAGAGGCATAGATTCACAAGTAAAATCATTCAAGCTTGATGTAATTTACTTGAGCCACTGCTACAAGATTATTGTCAGAATCATATAGTTCCGCTTCTGATAGACTCATAGTTCTTCCAGCCTTAATCACCCTTGCAACACACCGAACGTCTGTATTGCAAGGTCTTAGGAATCTAATGTTAAAGTCAGTAGTGGCTACTTTTGCTTCGGAACCAATTTTGGTTAGAATCGCCCAACAAGTTACGGTATCAGCAATTGTTGCGAGTAAACCACCGTGGAATGTCTGGAAAATACCATCCCACTTCTTGGCACGAGGAACATGACCTTCGCATTCCCCCTCATCAAGGCGAAGTATTTCCATTTGTAACGTCTCAATAATTGGTACAGAGTGTATTCTTTTCATCATCGCATCGATTTCATTTTGGGATAGACTAGACGTTTCAACCATATGACCACCTCAAATTAAGTCGAGATTTTTCCCGACTTGTTCAAAAATTCTGAGAACCTGATCTAAGTCCTCTCGGGTTAAACCAGCAGACATTTGAGTTCTAACTCTGGCCTTATCTCTAGCGACCATCGGGAATGTGATTGCACCGGCCATTACGCCTTCTTGTGCTAGAGATTGAGAAAGTGATTTGGCGTTTGCAGATTCACCACACATCACTGGAATAATCGGAGTCTCAGATAGTCCAGTATCAAATCCTAATGATTGTAATTCTTCTCTGAAATAATTTGTATTTTGCCAAAGTCTTGCATGGTGTTCTGGTTCTGCCATCAAAACCTCAACCGCCGCCTTTTGGGCCGCTGCAACACCCGGGGGCTGACTACCGGAGAGTAACCAAGAACGAGAATGATTGAGTGCATGTGTCCGAACATCCTCAGAACCTGCAACGATTCCTCCCTGAACTCCAAGGGCTTTGGAAAACGAGCCAACCTCAAAATCGACCTTGCCTTGTAATTTGAAATGGTCGACGATACCAGCTCCGCCTTCCCCTAGAACCCCTTCGCCATGACAATCATCAACGAATACCATTGCACCGTGTTCTTCGGCGAGAGAAGAAATCTCATCCAATGGTGCAATATCTCCGTCCATTGAAAATACACCATCGGTGATAATCAGTTTTCTATCGGCATTAGAATTCTCATTCAGGACTGCTTCCAATGCACCCATGTCGTTGTGGGAGTAAACCGCCCGTTGGGCTTTTGTTAATCGAACCCCATCGATAATTGATCCATGATTTAGTTCGTCACTAATTATTACATCCTGTTTTCCCTGCACTAGTGTTGGGATTAATCCAACATTGGCTGTGTACCCAGCGGAGTAAATTAAGGATGCTTCAACACCCTTGAATTCAGCCACCTTTTGTTCTGCTTCTAAATGAATATCCATGGTTCCGGCTATAGCACGAACCGAGCCGCTTCCAGCACCATATTTTTCGGTAGCTTCAATCATTGCCTGTACTATTTTTGGATGGTTTGTCAAATTGAGATAGTTGTTAGCAGAGAGCATGATTGTTGATTTTCCATCCATTGTAACTCTTGGCTGATTAGCAGATTGGAGTGTAGGGGGATTCCATTCCAAACCCTGCTCTTTTAGCGCCTCGAAGCGCTCCTTCATCCATGAGGTGTCGCCGCTCACGTACCTGACAGGTCGACGACCTTGATGATTTCATCGGAGCGGCAGACTAACTCTACGACGACTCTTTCAGCACTAGGCAACCTCCCAGTACATGGACAACCTAGCGCCCACTCTGACAATTCTTGGAACTGCGCAGGACGGTGGAGTGCCTCAAGCGGGATGTGGATGCTCAAATTGTATTGCAGCATTCGAAAATTCTCAAAGAGCTCGATTTCCGGTGTCTTTGGGAATTAGTGATAATGAGGGGGGAATGCACCTTATTGAAGCAACTCGAGCTCTGCCAGAACAATTGAAAATATGGGCAAATGCTTGTGGATTAGATAGCCCTGTAAGACCTGACTCGGTATTGCTAACTCACGCCCATTTAGGCCATATCGAAGGAATTGGTCAATTTGGAAAAGAAGCAATGGGTTGCCAAAATCTTACACTTGTGGCTAGTGACTCGGTGATTTCAATTCTTCAAAAAAGAAACCTGATGCGTCCATTTGTAAGAGCCGATTATAATTCAAAAGAGAAACCTAACTTAGAACAAGGGGGAGTTAGGTTTGATTTCATACCAGTTCCGCACAGAGATGATACTTCAGACACTCATGCAATCCTAATATCTGGAGAAAAGAAACGAGTTTTGTTTCTTCCTGATCATGATGATTGGGAACAAACATTGGAATCCGTTGGATATTCAAACCCAAATGATTGGTTTCAGGCTCTAGGAGCCACTCATGTTCTACTAGATGCAACCTTTTGGAATGGAGATGAATTATCCGGTCGTGACATGACAGAAGTGCCACACCCCACTGTTGAAGACACACTTGCAAGAGTTCAGAATGGGGCATTGGGGGGTCCTGAAATAATACTGATTCACCTAAACCATACGAATCCACTCAATAATCCGGATAGCCCTCAATCTCGTGTGATTGAAGTCGCTGGTCACAGTATCGGTCGAAGAGGCTGGAGAATTGATTTGTAAGGTCAATACTGATGCTTATTTGTAATGGGCTCGACGCGAGGCTATGCAACTGTCTGGGACAGTCACCAGTGGACTTGGACGTGCTCATGTTTTCATGGCTCAGAGTCACTATCAAGAACAATTCAAGACGGTATTAGGATCTGGTGCTTGGCCTGGAACTCTAAATGTAGATATTTTAGACGAAAATATCAGTACCTATAGAGAATTGAGAATCCTAGCAGGATTAGAAGAAGGTGAAACTTCAGCAAATATTGAATCAATTAGAATCGCTGGATTTGAGCGGGATGGTACGTCTTTTGGTGGTGCCACTGCCTTCCCTGCAAGTATTTCATCTGATGAGAGAAATTGGATAGAATGTGCGATTCTTATCCCTGATTTAACTCGACATACAAAAACAGCAGAGGTGATTTCTAGTGCTTTCCTGCGTGAAAGGTTGCCTTGCTCTGATGACGAAATGGTTACTTTACGTCTCAGATGAGTCTCAGCCACTCTCTCTCCAAGATTGAACTATTTTCCATTCTTGCTAAGTTCAACCATTGCCTATGAGCTCTTTTCCCCTCTGGTGGCATACTTATCCCCTCAATGATTTCTAGATTCTCAAACTTATGAGAAAATTCAGGGTGTCCAAGTGACCACAGAATGAGGCCGTTGGCTGGTGCTAGCCCTAAGTCGAATGGTTCATTGGGATTGTCCAAAGCCAGCGTAATATCATCCAACCGAATATCCTTCTTTACAAATTTATGAAGCGCTGAAGCCATTCGACGGATTTGATTCCAGAGGAATGAATCTGCAACTACCGTGAATCCCACCACACGACCGGCATCATCCTGCAAAGGTTTGCAGGATTCAATAAATCGAATCGGACTCCTATTGGAATCAAGTCTACAGAAATTAGTGAAATCATGTTGGCCAACAAAGAGATTACAGGCACTCTTTAACTCATCAAATTCTAGCTCTTTAGGCCAACCGGGAATCATATCGCAACGATAGACATAAAGCCGTTTTTCAGCAATTCTTGACCTTGTACCCTCAGGTACTCTACAAGCTCTCCATACCACTAAGTCTTCTGGTAGATGGTCATTTAATGCGGAAACCAATGATGCCTCGTCGATAATTTTAGCAATTTTCTTTGGAAGCAAAATTGTTGCCAAATTCATCCTTACGCTAACTCCTGAATCAGTCCTACTCGACATCTCGAGACAGGATTCACTCCACCACCCTAATTTCTCAATAGCCGCCTTAATTTCACCTTGAACAGTTCGAACATCCGGTTGGATTTGTGAACCATGAAATTTAGCACCGTGATAGCCAAAGGCGACCATCATAAGGTCGCTATACACGCCGAACCCTCTTCACTCTTCTAGTCCAAGGTATTCAATTGCCTCTTCAGCAGAGGAAAATCCTAGTCCTAACAGTGCAAAGGTCACTGCCTCAGAAATATACTGTCTGGCAATTGGTGCACTTCTATCGAAGTTGGTTTTGAGATCTATTGCCTCAATTAACCCTCTTGCGGCCTCATAGAGGTGGAAAGAGACATCAGTTTCGTCAGATTCCTTTCCGATTTCTACTAGCTTGTGGAGTTGTCTGACAGCCATTGGAATTCGGTCGAATTCTACCAAAGCGTTGGCATATGCAGCATTGTAATCTGCATTATCGGGAGCCATACTAGCCGCTCTACGGAAATATGCATTGATTTGACCCTCGTTAATCCTATCATTCCCCTTGTCATCGAGGTTCCCATTTTCTTGGATATCAAACAAAGCAGCTTCCGCCCAGCCGTGGTAACCGGCTGGGTCATCGGGGTTAGAATCGATGTAACTCTCGAATACCCCCATAGCCCCTGCATAGTCTCCGCCAGTAATCAGTTGAGCCGCCTGTGTAACTATCTCGTCTGCACTCATCTCTATTCCTCGTGTGACTCTCACTGTCATACCTGTTATGAACGGTGCGGCGTAGAACTTCCTGAATTGTAAGTAATTAGTTCAGTATACCCCATGAATGTTCTGCATTGCCCCTAATCCACTCATAATCATCCATAGAACGCAAACCCTCCTCATCTAATATTGCAATCTTTTCTACCTCAAGGGGATATTCATTATAGGTCAAATGACTAACAAAACCAGCTCGTGTGGGCTGGTCGAAAACCCATCTTGCACGAGATGTTGCACGTACGTGGAGAGATACTTGAGTCCTCCCATTCCATACTTTAATCTTGAATCTAGGGAGTAGATTACCTTGCTCGTCACTTAGGGCATTTTCTCCTTCTTGACGTTCTAATTCGACAGTACAACGCTTGAAATTCTCAGTTCTATTTCTTTTTGCGTCATGGAATAATCCAGAACCAACATTTGGTGTTCGGAAGAAATCACGCATTGACCAAGGTGTGTCGTCTTTCATTGTAAATGAAGGTGAAACATGAGGCATGAACCAGTCGAGATATGATCCGTCGTCAAAATGTAACATCCCCCAAAACCAAGGTACGCTGGGTGCTTGTACCGTTACCTTCTGGATATATGCAGAACCCTCTACTTCATCTCCATCAATATTCAATTTCGCTTTCATACCATGCACTCTTTGAATATCATAACCCATATTCAAACCAAAGACATTATTCTTGTATTTCGCGGTACTTGGCCGCTCCCACCATGGAGTCATTTCTACACTGAAATTTTTAGGGGCACCCTCTGACACCTTTTCTTGATCGCTAGATAGATTTAACCAGAAAGAACGACGACCAGTGCGTAATCCAAAAGAAAGGTCTGCAGAGGTCAAAGGGACTACTGCTCCGGCACCCTGCCCCGGCTCCCCTGCCTCTTCAGGCCAGAGTGGATGATTATCATCTACGGACGCCATTCGACATTCCTTCATTAGTAGTGGCTCAAACATTTTTTCGCCGTCATACCACCATGCACAGACCATGCCTGACATTACAGTACCGCCATCATCGTCGACCAACATTGTTGCCTTTGGTATCCACCAGTGGCCACTAACTCTGATCGCAGGAGTTTCCTTTGATGACCATAGTACCATCAATTGCCTCGACCGTTCTGGATGAATTGGATCCGGAACTAGAACCAATACCCACCACCACCACCAAGAAAGGCGATTGATAGGAGGTAGTACGTCAAAACGCCAAAATTTACTGAAGTCACCCTCTATTTTTTCCATATTGAAGGTCACCCTATAACATCACATTATCTCTCGACGCTTGAATTGACTTTGTCCAAATAGAATCATCAATGAAGTAATCAGTAATAATACAATTACCGATATTAGTCCTGAAATAAATGGACTCTCAGTTCCGAGTGTATGCGCAGGAGGGCTCCAAAAAGCCGTTATTCCAGAGGGGAGATCGAAGGCGCTTGCGATTATGTGCATTTCAATGGTGTTTGGCCAAACAATTAGCACAATTGAGTCGATTAATTGTAAAGTCCAGTGAGAGACTGAAAGTACCGGGATAAGTTCTGCACCGCCCAGTGTAAGTACCGCCATAACAAATTCATACACCCCAATAACCAGTGCAATGTATACACCATATCTTGAGGATAGGAGTCCGAGTGTGTTGAAAATCGCTCCGTAGGCTGCAAGAGCTAGGATAGTGGCGAAGGCTATGCCTAACCAGACAATTACATCTTTCAATCTAAATATCGAGTCCCCTGGTCCTAGTGAGGCTGTAACCAACCCCATCAAGAGCGACATAATTAGGACAAAGCCACCAGCGACTACAAGATAACCTAGAATTCTGTAGGTGATAAATTCTCCACGGTGAATCGGCTTGGAAAGAAGATAATGCAGAGTACCATTTTCTGTTTCGTCTCTAACTAATCCCAAGGCTAGGAAGAGCGGTAAGAAGATTCCAAGAATCATAACAAAGGCGATTTTTCCAGTGCCGATGATGAAGGCACGATGTGCATCCTCGTATGCCAGATTTTCTTCGCTTGGATCCTCGTCCACATTATCGTCCGGGATTATTGCCACAATATTTCCGTTCGAATCAGCAATCCATTCAACATCACAATCAACACCATTACCATTACGATCTGAGTCATGGTTTGGTTCCCAACTCCACCAAACAAAATCCGGTGGAGGATCCTCTGGCCAACCAATTCTCAAACAGTCACCATCGTCATCGAAACCATTTATTTTATTCGGGTCTCCAGTCCAATCTATGTCATCCTCGTCGATATAATTTGAAGCGGGCTCAGGTTCAACATCGAATGAGTCGGCAACGTAGCCCCATTGAGCCATATATCCCTCCTCCACTCGGAATGTGCCATTCCCAACAAATGATGCGTCATGAACTACTATTCTGTCCACACCCATCCTACATCCTTCACCCCAATCTAACCAGTAGTTTTCGAAGAGTTCTCCATCTGGACAGGGTTCTAAAGAATCGACTTCGAGAACTCCACCCCCTCCGATTTGAGAATCGTCTAACCATGTATAGGTGAATATACCAGTGGCGGACCGCCAAGTATGGTTGCCCGAATAAAGGCCAACGCTACCCCACTCGAATGAGCCTTCTTCCACGAATTCCCCTGAGCCTGGGAACGAAAATCGATCGAATGGATCTGAACCATACTTGAATTCCTGACCTGCTGGGTAACCATCTCCGTCCCAATCATGAGCATCACCATCGTTATCGATTGGTTCCCAACCGTCCCTAATTCCTCCAATAAACAAGGCAAGCAAGGCAATAAGCAACAGAAAACCGACTGCCAAGACCACCCAGGTTGAGAGTCGATGTCTTAATTGACGGATTGTGAGTTCTGTAATTGCTCCAGCCTTCCTATCTAGCCTAGTCCATACAGTCTCTGCGAGACCTCTACCTTGTCTATCCATCATGAAGCATCACCTACAAGATACCCTAGTAAGGCCTCTAAATTATCATCAGGATTCTCGATAGAGGTAACTTTCAATCCCGAATCAACTATCACCCTTGGTAGCACTTCATGTGCAGCAGAAAGGTCATTGGTCAAAACCTCCAACGCACCATCTTCTGCGAATCTGACCCCATATACTGGATCTTCAGGGACGAAGGATTCTGCAAGTTTTCTTGGATTTTCAGTACGAATCAAGATTCTATGCGGATGTTTGTCCAGCAAATCACGAATTGCATGAAGATTTCCTAGGGCTAGTAATCTCCCATTGTGAAGAATGACAATTTGCTCCGTAATTCTCTCAATTTCATCTAGTATGTGACTTGAAACTAAGACTGTTTTTCCTTGGCTGCCCAAATCACGAATTACGCTCATAATGCTAGTTCTGGCTATTGGATCGCAACCATGTAACGGCTCATCGAGGATAATCAAATCTGGGTCATGAACCAAAGCATGAGCAATTTTCACTCTCTGTCTCATACCTTTGCTGTACTTGCCAATTTCTTTGTTTTGAACATCAGAAAGCCCGACGAAATCAAGTACGTGTGACGCTCTATCGCTCGCCTCTTCTCGAGTCATACCATGAAGACGGGCTAAAGTAGAAACGAAGTCGTGTCCGGTCATCCAATCATACAACTTTTCAGTTTCAGCAACATAACCCACTCTGCGATAAGGAGATGTGCTAACCCAAGGGTCCACGCCAAATAGACGAACATTTCCGCTACTGGGTTTTAACCGCCCCATTAGTAGTTTGAAGAGAGTAGATTTTCCGGCACCGTTTGGGCCTAGAATGCCTGTAACCCCTCCATCTATTGCTAGAGATACATCATTGATTCCAATGACTTGGCCATACCATTTTGAGCATTTTTCCAGTAACACTGCTGGAGTGGTTTTGGTACTCATTCTCGAGTCACCTCCAGTGAACGTACTCTAGTTACAAGCAAACCAATTGAGGCGGCGTTGTAAAGCAAAATAGAGATAATCGACAGTGCCAATGAATGCTCATAATTTGCAGGAATCCCCACAAGCCATTGGCCTAAGTGTGCAAGGGAATCGTACGGGCTCAAAATATAGAATACAGTAGTTTCAAAGATTAGTTCAATCATTAGAGCGACTACTTTAGTTCCAAAGATAATGGCTAGGAAGCCAATTGCGGCAAAGAAGCGACTCTGACTAACGCTTGATAGAGCCATGCCGATTGAAGTGTAAGTTATGACCAATAGAATACCTGCGAGTAATCCCCCTAAGAATATTGGAAGTGTATCGATTAGGTAGGCCCAACCCTCTCCATTGAAAACAATTGCAGAAGTGTAGTATAGCATGTAGGAAAATACTATCACAAATCCAAGAACAACTGCAGATGATAGATATTTCATCGCGGTATAATCTGCTCTAGTTACAGGGCGTGAAAAGTAAATCGCGCTAGTTCCATTCTTTCTATCATCAGAGATCATTCCACCGACCACTAATGCAGTTAGTAATGGCCACATACAGAGATTTCTGGGGAAGTAACCCAAAACCTGCCCCCACAGGTTGTATCTATTGACGCCCCACATACGATTTAGCCAATCAGAACCCTCCCCTCCGGAAATTGTAACTGAAAGGAAAATCATTGCAATTGGAGTAAGAGAGGTTAGGAAAATTACTAAGATTGAAAGTCGAACAAAGGGGTTATAGTAGCGATGACCTTTACCCCTGAATATACCGTATACATGATGTCTAAATATAGCGTAATTTCGAACCCAACGTGGACCTAGTTCTCCATTCCAAGGGCGATAAATTTGCTCGTAAAGAACACCCATCGATGCTTTACGAGCAACGATGGCCTGGGCATCATCATCTCCATCACCAGCCCCGTAAGCGACTTCCATACGAGTCTGACCTAACTCGGTATCGGCTGGAGTTGGGGTTTCTGGAAGTTCCTGATCTGGCAAGTTATCTGTGTTAGATTCTTCTGCAGACACATTATTCACCTCCAGTATGTTTTGAAGTCATCAGTTCCGATGTCCCCTTCACTCTAGCTCCTAATTTGTCCATAATCAAGAGGAAAATATCTTCCAAATCTGGCTCATATTCCTTTAATTCTCTGATTTGGACTTCCGATTTAGCAGCAGTAGAGATGATTCTATCAATAGTATTCTCATCCTCAATAGTTACCCTCATGACTCTACCCATTCGTCTAACTTTCAGGCCGTTCGAAATCAAAGCTTCCTCCATTTTTGAGGCGCCTCCCCAAATTACTGCCTCTACCTCTTTCTCAATCTGATCTGCAAGGTCAGTAATTGGCCTATTGACGACAATTTGACCCTTGTGAATCAAAACAACTCTGTCGCATACATCCTGAACATCATCCATTACATGACTCGACATCAGAACGGTTCCACCTCCCTCGTCAACGGTTCTCCTAAGGGTATTCAGCATGAACTCCCTCGAGCGTTGATCAAGACCGTTGGTTGGTTCATCACAGATGAGAATTTCTGGATCATGAACAATTGCGCAAGCCAGTTTTGTCGCTTGTTTCATTCCGGTACTGAACGATTCAATCTTCCGATATCTTTGGTCTCTAAGCCCTACGTATTCCAATACCTCATGGGCTCTCTGCATCGCTGCAGCAGGATTCATTCCGAGAAGTTCTCCAGCATATCTGACCTGATCAATTGCGTTCAAATCCGGGTCTAGTGAGTCATATTCTGGCATGTAGCCAATACTTGAACGAATAATGTCGCCTTGAGTTTTGATATCATAGCCGAGAACGTTACCTTCTCCAGATGTTGTAGTAATTAATCCTAGAATGCACTTGAAGAAAGTCGACTTACCTGCGCCATTTGGACCTAAGATTCCAATCGCTCCCCGTGGGATTTGAACATCGACGTCGTCTAGGGCTAGGTGTGGACCATACATCTTGCGTAAATTACGTGTCTCGATGACAAATCCTTCACTCAAGAAATCATCTCCAACTGAACGACTCCCTAGGGGAGTCGCCTTGATGTGAGGGCCTGAATCACTTGAATTAATCCCCGTCGCAATTGTAATTGCATCGTAGAATTACTACAATGCTCCATCTCGAACCTTTACTGCAATGCCCTTGTCAAAGAAGGCCATATCATCGGCTGTTGCATTCGCTACTCCATGGGCTACCAATTCACCTTTTGTACTAACAACCAAGCATGGTTGACCGACAATTAGGTGAGGATCGGCACCAAGAACGAAACCATGGATAACATTACGCCCTTTTCCAACAAATGGAATCGCATCATCCATCAACAAAACACGGGGCATCCCTGGGTGATCTAACTCGCTCGGTATTATCCCCTGCTCAAATGTATTCGGTGGTTTTGGATTTAATTCATGGAGTTTTTTTGCACCGGCCAAGGTTAGGGAAAGAGCGCCGTCTGGTAAACGGGGAGATAGACAATGTACTCCTGCAAAGTTGACATTGACCATGCGGTCTGTACGAGACCGACGCGAGGTCATTTCATCAGATAATTTACAAACTTCTGAAGGTGAAATTCCACATAATAATGATAATTTGTCGACAATGGTACAACGGTCAATCCAGTCACGTATTTTTCTTCGATTTTCACCACCCGCCTCATCTTCTGGATCGGGTTGACAGACATGGATATCCAGAGGTAAATCTGCGACTCCAAGGTCTTCCAACCAAGTATCGATTTCAGATTCATCGAGAACCAAATTCCATAGTTCATCAGGACACTGGATATGACACCATGGAGAAACATCCTCGAGAGTGAATGGAATTAGACCAATCGGGGTTGAAATTAGTACGATTGAACGGGGTTCTTCTTCCAACGCACTTATTGCAGAACCTAATGCAGAATCGCGCCACGGCGGCTCTGCCCCTGACAATATTACAACCCGTTCTACCTTATCATCTGAGCCATCCCACCAAGATCCAGGGCGGCGCCATCTCATAGCCAATAAGGCATTCAAATGAAGCAGATGTGGCCGACTATCAATGTCGTCGGAAAATTGCTCAGCCGAACCCCTAATCGGGTCACTTGAGGCGATGGTTCTCAGAACGCTTTCTGCGACTGGGCCTTCGTCACTTTCTTCCAATTGCTCTAGTACCCATTCGAAGGCTTCACGAAGTTTTGCATTAGCATGACTTCTCTGCTCAGCCAATTGCCAAATAGTTCCGTTTCTCACGGCCTCCCTACATCTCGCAAGCTCTGCCTGAGTAACCTCGAGATTGTGGTGGGCCAAGAGAGTTGAACGCTCATCCTTTTCCATCTCACGAACCTCATTAGGTGTGTAAGGAAATAGGGCTGATGAAGTATGTGGCCATTCTGTTAAATCTCCTAATTTGACAGTTCCTGTGGGAGTCAGTAATCTGTCGTCGCGGGCGAATAAAGCGTAAGCGGCTGAATCGAATAGGTCAGCACCTAGAGCAATACACATTGGGAATAAAATCGGATGCCCGCATCCAAACATGTGTATTGGTCGATTTGGTGGAATCGTAGAACGAGAGGAAAGAAGAATACGAAATAATTCCAGGTATCTTTGTTTTTCCATTAGCGGCACTATGCCTCCAATTGGATGTACTGCAAAGCCTCGATGTTCTCCTGAAACTTCTCCCATCAAAGCGCCAGCTTGAGCTCTGAGATCATCGTGAAGACCCCCTTGCACGGGCCCATTCAGGAGCATGTCAGCCCCGGCTGTGTTCAATGATATCAATGCACGATTTGCAGTTTCCTGTACCGCATGTTCAATTTCTTCTCGCGACATATCAGGTCGACCAAAGACATCGAGCATGGTGCCTATGTCCACTCCGATTTTCTTTTGAAATTCGACTATTTCTTCGACTCCTACCTCTACATCACCATAGACATAGGATTGGAAAGTTCCAGAATCTGTTACAATTACACCTGGAAAATCGAGCAAGGAATGTATTCCATCTTTGAGTGCGGGTTGACGTAATTTTTCATGTTTCCATGTGACGTAGGAGTTTGTGATTAGACCATTAACTCGATACTTATCCCACATCTCTCTGGGTTCAATAGTGCGAATATTTGGGTTAATCACAGGGAGTAACATTGGAGTTTCTAAAATTCCGTGTCTTGTGAATAACTTACCTAACCTGGCGGCTCCATCCCTTACAGTAACCTCGAACTTACCAAGGTCCTGATCGCGACAGGGTTCTGGATCTGGCCGCTTACTCACAACCCTTCTGCGAAGCGCTTTGGTCATCAATCCTCGCTCGCGCGAGTGATAACCGTAAGTTGCACTTGACCATTCTCAAGACTCATTTCAACGGAGTCACCATCATTGATTTCTAGGGTAGGATCTGTGTCAAATCCGTGGGCATACGGAAGTGCCAACAGGCTAGCTGCCGGAAGAGTAAGTGGACAAACGTCTCGATTGATTATTCCCTTCGGACCTTTACCTGTGTAAATCAAGCCCATTAGAACGAAAGGAGCAACCGTAGAGCCGGAACCTTTCGGATAAATTAGGATTGTATCTTCAATTGGAACACCATCTAGTGGGTGTCCTGGCTCTTCGATTACACCAGAATCTCTATTCACGTATCCAAGGTAAGTAATAGGGACATCAGTGACCATTGCTTTACCAGTAATTTTCCAACTAGTTTGACTAGGAAGGCCTTTTCCATGGATATTTGCAGAGCCATTTCGATGAGTTTTATTCGAGGCAAGAGGCTTTGCCTTCTTTCCACCTAATACAGGACGAGGGCCTTCAGAAAGACTGGAGTCAAATGCGTGGGCAACACATTCTTCAATTGGTGCTACACTTGTTGGTAAACGATTCAGACCACTCTTCAGATAATGTTCAGCCTTCAGAGAATTTGTTAGAATATGATTGTACTTTGACCGATTGTAAGGGGTCACCTCGGGGCAAGTGTCTTTCAAAACTAAAGCACCAGCTTCTTCTAACAAATCAACAGTGCCATCAGCTTGTAGTAAATCGTAATTATAGCCGCTTGTGAAAACCCAAAGTCGGCTATCGGGTATTTTCTGCCCCAATTCCATTCGCCCTCGAACCGCCGCAGCAGTTGCTCGCGCTTCTCCAACACTTGCTTGAGGGCAACCAATAACCACTAGGTCAACTGTCCCTGATGGCGCCAAATCCGAGTATCTTTGAGCGAGGTCGCTCTCAGAAAAAATCAGTTCACCTTCGAATTGAGATACCTCGGGCGCTTCCATGGTTAGCCCGTCAGCCCATAGCATAGGGCAGCCGTAATTTGCAGCTGCTGCTGTCAACGCTTTGCGCATCTCGAAATCCGCATTAGAAGGTAGTCCGACTATACGAGGCATCATCCCCCATGGAAGATTCCATTCTGGCTTTATTTGCATTCCAATCCAGTCCCCCAATACTGACCAATCTGCAAGGTTCTCCATTGAGGCTTCTACCTTCACAAGGATATTTGGGATTCGATTTTTCTCAAGGTGGAGGCCCCATAGTGGAGCCCATCCTGTCAGTGCTGTGGCTAGAGCAGATAGTCCAGATTCACGATTTGTCATCAGAGAGGTATAGGAATTTGAATAACAAACAGCATTTGATTCGGCCCAAGAACCGATACCAGATTCCATTTCAATTCCACGATCATAAGGTGTACATGAAAGAGTGGCCTCGATGTCCAATTCAGAGTAGGCGTGGATAATTTCAAATTGATATTCAAGGAAATTTTCGTAATCTATACCCATTTCTTCAATTTGTTCTCGATCGCAACCCGCTGAATTCAATGTAGTTGGAATGGACACCGTACCTTCTGGGTCACCGGATAGGTCAGAAAGGAAGCGCCTCAAACCATGCCCACCAGTAATTACGCTGACACCGGATACGTGAGCATGGGCGCATCGTGTGAATTCGGAAGCACCCGCAGATGCGGCTAAATCTACAACCAATCTAGCGGCCTTTTGCTTAGTAGGGCCATGCTCTGCGTCGAGCATCGATTGTAGTTCGGGAGGTATCTCCACGCTTACGTCGCAGCAGCGATACTCCTTCAATTCGTTGGAATCAATGATTGGAACTTTTACAATTTGGCCTATTTGACGTAATAATTTCAAACTGATTTTTCGACTAATAAATCCGTGATACGACGTTATTAGTTTTGATTAAATAGCCAATAATATCGGCGAGTATTGTAATTGAGGCGTATCAATGAGTAGCGGACGAAAAGATACACGGATTCCAGTAACAGTATTAACCGGATTTTTGGGATCGGGGAAGACCACGCTCCTGAATCATATTTTGTCAAGTACAGAGCACAACATGAAATTCGCAGTGATTGAAAATGAATTCGGTGATATCGGAATTGACGAGAATATTCTCGTTGAGAGTTCGGAAGAAAGCATTATCGAGGTTATGAATGGATGTATATGCTGTACAGTTAGAGGTGACCTAACAGAATTATTGGATGAAATGCATGACAGGATCAAGGATTTTGATGGAGTCCTTATTGAGACCACAGGGCTCGCAGATCCTGCTCCTGTTGCTCAGACATTCTTCGTTGACAAGCGGGTGACCGATCGATACAAATTAGATGGAATAATTACCGTAGTTGATGCAAAACACATTATTCCAAGAATCGAAGAAGAAAAACCGGAGGGTGTAGAAAATGAGGCGGTTGAACAACTAGCCTTTGCAGATAGAATTTTGTTGAATAAGATAGATCTGGTATCGGAAGAGGAGATTAAAGAAGTAGAAACTAAAATCAAATCAATCAATGGTTCCGCTCCAATTTTACACACTGAAAATAGTCTAATTGACCCAAAGGAATTAATCGATATAGGATCCTTCGATTTACAAAGAACTCTTGAGATGGACCCGGAATTCCTAGATACAGATGCGGAACATGAGCATGACCAAAGAGTTACATCAATGAG
>JAKUOA010000011.1 GCA_022451235.1 Candidatus Thalassarchaeum sp.
GCTGATGACTTCCCTAACCTGCAGGTATGGACTGAGTCCTCAACCTGTACAATTGCAGACTCACCATCCTCGTGGACAGAGAGCAGTCACTGTACAGTAACTATTGCCTCTGGCCAGAGAGCGGTGATTACTACATCTGGAGACTCATGGTCCGGAAGCGAAGGAGCACTAGTCGTAGATTCGACTTCGTACGCTATTGGTACCACGGTCACTCTGACAACTGCCGGAACCTACGATGTCTATCTAACTGACAGCTATGGTGACGGTGGTCAATCCGCTTCGATTTCGATTCAAGACTTAGGAGTACCTGCTACTAGCCCAGCTGGTACTACTCTAGACAATGATGACGATGGCGACACTATACTCGATGCTAATGAGAACACAGGTTGTTCCCTACTAGCAGATTGTGATGGTGACGGAGACAATGACGACACTGACCAGTTCCCATTGAACTCAGCAGAGTGGGATGACACCGACGGTGACGCCCCTGCTGGTTCTGATGGTACTGGATATGGTGACAACAGCGATGCTTTCCCAACCGATGCTTGTGCTAACGTAGATACAGATGGCGATGGCTATCCTGACACTATCGTTGATGGATGTACTACAACACTCACAGAAGATATCGATGACGACGGTGATGGAATACTGGATGATTACGATTCACACCCACTGGATGCAAATGAGAACACTGACACAGACGGTGATGGAATTGGTAACAATGCCGACACTGATGATGACGGTGATGGATGGGCAGATTCAGATGACTGGTCCGACCTTGATTCAAGCGAATGGCTAGACACAGACGGAGACAACATCGGTGACAACGCTGATGCTGACGACGATGGTGATGGAACTCCAGACGGTGATGACACTTACCCACGTGACTATGATAACGACGGATGGGACGATTCATGGGAAGATTCCTGTGGAACAGACTCAACTGATTCAACATCTACACCTGTCGACTCAGACAGTGACAGTGTTGGAGACTCAGGTAGCGTTGACTCAAGCACAAATGCTCCAACTGGTACAAACCTGTGTGACAGTATAGACACAGACGATGACAACGATGGATACCTGGACGTCAATGATGCGTTCAGAACTGATCCAGAAGTCTGGCTAGACACAGATGGTGATGGTGAGGCTGACTACATTGATCCTAACTCGACTGAATATGCATACACTACAGCTACACTTTGTCCAACCATTGGAACTGGATCATACGGTAGCGCTGGAGTATCATGTACATTCACACTACCAGAAGGAACACTAACTATTACACTAGATTCCGATTACTGGGCAAGTGAGTCTACAGCATACCTAACAGATCCATCTGGAACTGTGAACAATCTAGAGACTACAGCATTCAGTAGCTACACTACTTACACATCCACATGGACTGATGTTGGTACTTACACTCTGAACCTCTACGACAGCTATGGAGACGGTGGAATGACTGGTACTGGTACATACACATACGTATCAGGAACTCAAGTTCCAACCACTACAGCATTAGGCGTCGATGTAGATACTGATGATGACGGTGATGGTTACTCTGACTTAGACGAAGGTGATGCTTACGATTCAGGTACAGCAGCACTTTGTGACGACGGAAGTGCATATGCATCTTCCAGCGATTCGTTGGATGCTTCAAGTACACCTGCGGACATGGACGGCGACTTAATCTGCGACGCACTTGACTCAGATCGTGACGGTGACAGCTACGCTAACACTGGTGATGACTTCCCTGACGACGTAAACGAGTGGGTTGACACTGATGGAGATGGCACTGGAAATAATGCTGACACAGATGACGACGCAGATGGAACACCTGACGTAGACGACGTTTGGAGCCTACTAGCATGTGCCGCTGACGACTCTGATGGAGACGGTTTAGCAGATACAGTTGACCAATCCGCTTGTGATATCGGTTATACTGGACGAATTAGCTATACCAACGGTGTACAATCCGGCTCGAACAACTATGACGCAATAGGAACTGCAGATGGTGACTACATTGGTATTACCAACAGCATCTACAATCCTTCACCTGCATACAGTGGTTCGAACTACTACACTGTCGAAGATACAGACGGAACATACAACCTGAACTTCGATTATGTGACCGCAGACAGCGTGTCTGTAGCGATTGTTATTGAATCCACAAGCTGGGAAGTAACTGGTATTCAAGATTACATCATGGTTGCATTCATTGGAGAATCTGCAACAGTAGTATTGTATGACAGCAGAGTTGACGTCTCGACTGGAGATCTTGATGACTCTGGACTAGAAGACACATGGACCTTAGTTAGTGGAGATATCAGTGCTGCAGGTCTAGGTTACTTGACTGTAGAAATGGTATCTAACTCCGCAGCTGAAGAATTCGGCATAGACGCAGTATCCTTCACCGATGCTAGTGGAGCCGTTGTTACACAACAGGACTTCGAGAATATGGGTGGAGCACTAGTTGCTAGCTATCCGAACTTCTACGGAGGAGTTAACACAGCACATCCAAACTACGGAGTAAGTAGCACAGGAGTGCCAAAGTGGATTTGTTCAGATGGTTCTGAGATTGATATTGATCTAATGAACAATGGAGCAAACGACTGTCTAACAGGAGCAGACGAATCAGCTACCAACTGGTATATCGATACTGACCTCGAAAACACAGCAACAGCTACAGTAAGCTGGGGTGGAGACGGCGTTCGCTTAGACTCAGACGATGACAATGATGGATACCTAGACTGGATTGACGTATTCCCACTCGATGGAAGTGAATGGGTCGATACCGACAGCGATGGCACTGGTAACAATGCTGACTTAGATGATGACAACGATGGAACAATGGATATCGCAGACGCGTTCCCACTTGACTTGGATGCCTGGACCGACACCGATGGTGACGGAATGGCAGACTCGGCCCCTCCATTGGAAGCACCAACTGAGTACTTGCTAACAGTGTACGATTCATGGGGTGATGGTGGTCACGCGATCGATGTCACAGATTCAAGTGGTAACAGTCTATGTTCAATTGGTGCATATGATTATTCATCAAGTGCAAGTTGTTCATTCGCTCTACTAAGTGGAACTGCAGATGTCACAATCGACAGTGACTTCTGGCCTACTGAGGGATCATTGGATATCACTTCACCATCTGGTGTAGTAATACTGTCTGGTTACACATGGACTTCGAGTACAGCATTCGTTGCAACGACTCTAACCGAGTTGTCTACAATTGCAACACCTACAGTTACACCTGCAGGAACACTGATTGACGATGATGACGATAACGACGGATACGCTGACAGTGTAGACGACTGTCCGACCCAAGGATCTGCCTCATTCCCAGATTGGATTGATTCAGATGGTGACGGACTGTGTGATAACGCTGACACTGACGACGATAACGATGGTGTGTTCGATGCTAACGATGTCTTCCCGAACGATGCAAACGAGACACTCGATTGGGACGGTGACGGAATTGGTAACAATGGAGATACTGACGACGACAACGATGGAATCGATGATTTGTCTGACGACTTCCCATTCGATTCGTGTGCAAGCACAGACACCGATGGTGACGGAATGCCTGATACATTAGTCGCTAACTGTGTTACAACTCTAACCGAAGACATGGATGACGATAACGACCTAGTAGCCGATGTAGACGATGTCTGGCCTCTAGACCAAACCAAGAGTACTGATACTGATGGTGACGGCCTAGCCAACAACGTACTAGCAATCACCCCTGGTGATTCATACGACTTCGAAAGTGGTGCTGCAACTAATGGACCTAACACGAACTGGAGCTACTCACAATGTACTGGATACGGTAACAGAACTCTAGGTCAAGCAGCTACAAGTTGTACACCTACAACAGTTCACAATGACTGGTCTGTAACAGCAACTGACCCAATCACAGGAAACTACTCCTTGATGTCAGGTCAACTTGCTTCCGGATACTACGGAGAAGTAACTGCTATGGCGACCTTCGTAACATCTGGAGGAGACATCACATGGAATTGGAAGGTGTCCTCTGTAGCGAGAACCACTACCACAACATTCCACGAAGGACTGAAGGTTTGGGTTGATGGAGTGCAGATTGATGCTTCACAATACGGTGGATGTGTCAATGGCGAGTGGTGTGGCGAAGATAGCGGCTACATGACTTGGAGCGTTGGACCAGGAACTCACACAATTGAGTTCATGTTCGACTTCGGAACATCCGGTTCAGGTGGATCCAGCACAGCTTGGGTTGATGACATCAGCTTCCCAGATATCTTCGTACCAATTAACGAGGATACTGATGATGACAACGATGGTGTAATCGACGAAGACGATATCGATTCACTAGACAAGTGTATCTCTACCGATTCTGATGGAGATGGTCTAGTCGATGATGTAGCTGCAGATCCAGATTGTGACCCTGCTGACTACGATGTCGATGATGACGATGACAACGACTCATGGTTAGATACCGACGAGTCCGCTTGTGGAAGTGACCCACTTGACAGTGCTAGCCTGCCAAGCGACTTCGATGGCGATTTGGCTTGTGACGTGGTTGATTCCGACGATGACAACGATGGTACTGATGATGCAAACGATGCATTCCCATTCGACAACACTGAGGATACCGACACTGATGGCGACGGTACTGGTGATAACGCTGATACAGACGATGACGGAGACGGAATCTCTGACCTAGAAGATGCGTTCCCATACGATAGCACAGAAGACACCGACACCGATGGTGACGGTACTGGTGACAACACTGACGATGACATCGATAACGATGGAACTCTCAACGCTGACGATGCGTTCCCACTGGATAACTCCGAGTGGGTTGACACTGATGGCGATGGTACTGGTAACAACGCAGACACCGACGACGATGGTGATGGAATAGTCGACCTTGTCGATCAATTCCCGCTAGACGGAAGCGAATCACTAGACAGTGATGGCGATGGTGTTGGTGACAACACAGACTCTGATGATGACGGCGATGGAGTCGACGATGACTCCGATGCGTTCCCACTAGATCCATTCGAAACAGTGGACTCAGACGGTGACGGTCAAGGTGACAACTCAGACGCTGACGATGACGGCGATGGCATCAACGATGGTATCGACGACTTCCCAATGGACCCAACAGAATGGGTTGACAGCGACGAAGATGGAATCGGAGACAATACTGATGATGACGATGATGATGATGGCGTTGCCGACGGTGACGACGCGTTCCCATTGAACCCACAGGAGTCCGCCGACTACGACGGTGACGGTGTTGGAGACAATGCTGACACTGACGATGACGCTGACAGTACACCTGACGCGACCGATGCGTTCCCATACGACATCAACGAGTGGACCGACACAGACGGCGATGGTACTGGTGACAACGCAGATACCGACGACGATGACGATGGTGTATCGGACGCAGATGAGAATACATGTGGAAGCAACCCACTTCTCAGTTCCAGCATCCCATCTGATGCTGACGGAGATGGTGATTGTGACGCGATTGACGATGACTTCGACCCATCCGCCTCTGCGGGTAACGAGACAAAGTCTGGATTTGACAGATTCCAGGATAACCTACCTGGATTCACAGCAGTCATCTCCAGCCTAGCTCTCCTCGGAGCAGCAATAGGCGTCGGTCTATCAGGCCGCAGAAAGAACGACTGAACTTAGTTCAGCAAACGCAAAACCCGGGCCGGGGATTTCGATCCTCGGCTCGGGACCTCACTTTCCTAGTGCGTAAGCCTCGGCTGTGATGGATTACACATAATCATCATAAGACGAAGCAACCCCCTTTACTCATAGGTGAGCAAATGCCCGGAACAACCCGTGTCGAAATTAGGACTCTAAAGGTAGGACGGTATGTCGCTATAGACGATAGTGCATACAAAATTCTGAGTATTTCCAAATCAAAGCCAGGTAAACACGGTAGTGCAAAAGCAAGGCTTGAGTTGGAAGATTTGTTTACAAAACAGAAGCGTTCTCACGTAGGTACGGTTACTGACAATATCCAAGTTCCATTGTTAGAGAAGGGTTCAGCAATCATTACCCACGTACAGGGTAATGAGGTTCATGCTATGGACAACAAGACCTACTCGAACCTAATCTTGCCAATGGAAGAAGGTCTCAACTTAGAGCCGGGTGGCGAGCTTCAATGGGTAGAGGCCATGGGTCGCTACAAAATCACCCGAGATCACTGATATGAGCGAATCTGGCGCAATTCCCCTGCACGCTTGGTTAATCATGGGTGTTGCATTATTTGCAGTCTCTAGTGCTGGCGCTGTCTTTGAAATGATTGAAGACGTTGGAGGACTGAGTAAGGCAGCTTGGAGACTTCAAGCCACCTCATTGGTATTATTGCCTGGATTTATGGTGCAATATGTGAGGGCTGAAGAGTCATTGAAATTGCAATGGAAGAACTCTATGCACCTGTTAACTGCATCTGGAATTTTTTTAGCCTTACACTTTGGTACATGGTTGATGTCATTGGATAGAACTACTCTTACTCATTCTCTATTATTCGTTACAGCCCACCCCCTAGTCATTATCATTGGGCTTTGGTTGCTTCGTAAACCAGCAACGAAGATGCAATCGATTGGAGCATTAGTTGGATTTATTGGGGCTGCTGTTGTTGTTGGTGGGGGAGCAAGCGAGACTGGCGTCAGCCTCTACGGTGATTTCCTAGCCTTTTTGGGAGCGGTTACCGTTGTTGGTTACCTAGCGATCGGTCGAATGGTTAGGGGATGGATGCCTCTTTTCCTCTACGCATTCCCTGTTACATTGGTTTCCGCGATAGCACTCACTGCTTGGGCTATTTTCTCAGAGGGTTTGACATTCAATTTAGACGAAATGACAGGTGCGTTTGGTTGGATCAGCGTAACTTGGATACTTTATGTCGGATATCTCGCTTTAGGACCAGGGCTTCTAGGACATACGGGGATAAATGCTGTACTGCGCTGGATTCCTCCATTGACAATTTCGATGATGTTGATTATGGAGCCTGTAATCGGTTCAATTATCGGATGGATTGTTGGAGTAGATTCGATTCCACAAATTTGGACATTAATTGGAGGAGTATTGATGGTATCTGGATTAGCTTTAGTCACATTTGACTCTGAATCTGAGGAAGCCTCAGAACCCTCCGTTTGATGTAGTCCTTCTACTTGCGAGGTTTGTGTCAAAGCCCTGTCTTCTATTGACTAATGATGATGGTATCGAGGCCAGTGGTTTACATTCCTTAATTCGAGCTTTACACGAGCGTGACTTTCCAATCGTAGTCATGGCACCTGCTACTGAACAATCGGCTACAAGCATGAGACTTTCTTTGGGGTCAAATTTGAAATTTGAAGAACGCAAAGATATCGCTGACAATCTATCAAAACCAGATGGCCCCCCTCTCAGAATGTTTTCCTTAGATGGTACACCTTGTGATTGCGTAATCGTTGCAATCGACGGTGGACTAGAACATTGGGTGCCGGACATGAAACCAGCGTTGTGTGTTTCTGGAATAAATCAAGGGCCAAATCTCTCAGTTGATGTAATGCATTCAGGGACAGTTTCCGCTGCACGAGAGTCAGGTTTGTACGGACTCCCATCCATTGCAACCAGTTTGTCAACATATCAACACTCTGATTTTGCAGATACTGCAAAGGCTACAGTAGAGGTAATTGAGGCGGCAGTAGCAGTATTGCCTCATGTTGCAGAGAATATGCTACGGCCTGAGGGTTCCTCTCCAGAAATCACGGGAGACGATATTAATCATCGAATCCTTTCTGAATTCAAGCAAGGCAATTTGATGCTGAATATTAACGCACCAGAATCCTGGACTAATGGTTTCCAAACGGTTTCACTCGGGGTTCGTTGGTATCACAACGCAATCGGCTTGTCAAACACTGAATCTGCAGGTGTTGCTTACGGTTTCAAGGCCGCACAAATTGAAGATGAGGATATCCCCAATACAGATTGTAATGCTGTAAACAGTGGTGCTGTTGCAATTACTCCGTTGTCTTGCTGGCCCGTAAATCATCCTCTGGGATTATCTCAAGAATTACTTGAAGAGGCTACTAAACAGGGCAGAAAAGGACTGCCGATTTGGTTGAGTAATTGATTTATTATCAATTATCCAATGTATGTTGAACAATTGTGATACAAGCATGACCTTGCAGCCATTGATTTCCTAAACTTACTTTTGTTAAGGGCGCAGTCTGTTGATTCTCTGCTTCTGTAAATGACTGATGATCGGAAAGCACAAACCCTAGAGGGCCATTCTTCGATATGGTTTCCATTCCTTCTCCTTGAGCGTCAAGGACATAAGTCGAGACTCCTTCTTCTTGCCATTCTGCTAGGGTTTCTTGTAACCCCCCTCCAATATCGAAGATACCTTGCGTGACTTCATTCCGTAATCCTATAGCTGGAACGGGTCTTTTGAGAATGGCTTTGATTTGGCCGGCGATTGAGCGTTCATCAGGTCTTACACCTGACAACGTTTCTCCGTTGAACCAGATTCTCCTATCTGGCCCAGGTCCGCCGCACAGATGCAATGTTATGTCGGTATCACGGCGAATTCCGTGCGAGACGAATAGTGCGGCATTTACTGCTCTGACCAATACATCCATTCTCCCCGAACCACCAGCCAAGTCATTCAGATTTAATTTCCCCGAACTCGGTGCTAAGTGACCGATTATGGCGAATCGGCGTTGCAATCATTCACCCCATGTCTAGGTCAAGGTCATCGACATCCATCATCGATTGCATCTGTCTTCTCATGCGCCTATCGCCTTTCATTCCCCGCATCATTTTTCGGCTACGATTCCATTGGTTGAGCAATTCCTTGACGTCTTTTTCAGTTGTTCCTGAACCTCGTGCAATTCTCCTAATTCTTTGGGACTTAAGCACAATTGGCTCATCCTTCTCATGTTGGGTCATGGAATCCATTATCACCCGATACTTGGCTAGATTAGATTGCATCTGCTTCTTTTGCCCGGCAGACATTGAACCCATTCCAAACATACCATCAGGAAGGTGTGAGAGAATACGGTCAACAGTTCCAATCCTACTCATCATTTCCATTTGTGTGTACATATCAGTGAGAGTAAATCTACCCGACATTAGACGCTGGGTGAGACGAATAGCTTCTTCTTGGTCAAGATCTTCTGGTGCAAGGTCGATTAGGCCCTTGATGTCGCCCATCCCAAGTAATCGTGAGATAAATCGGTCAGACTCGAACTTCTCAAGGTCATCTACCCTTTCTCCTTCACCAACGAAGACGATAGGGGCGCCAGTAACGGAAACTGCGCTTAATGCTCCACCACCTCTGGCAGTACCGTCTAGCTTGGTAACTATTGTACCGGTTACACCCACTAAATCATGGAAGGTTTGCGCTACAGGTCCTGCTGCTTGACCTACCTGAGCATCAATTACAAGGAATCGCTCAGTAGCGTTGGCAATCTCTGCGATTCGTACCAATTCATCCCTTAATTCATCATCAAGGCTGTCTCGACCTGCAGTGTCTATGATTAGAACATCAGCCGTCCCAACTGCCTTGATTCCATTCCTAACGATGGTGGTAGCGTCTGTTTCATCCGGCTCTCCATAGACTTCTACGGGTGAATCTTCCAGAAGTTGCTGTAATTGGGCGTAAGCTCCGGGTCGGTGTACATCGGCTTCGATTACAGCTACCTTCACTCCATGCTTCCGCCTCCACCATTCTGCGACTTTCGCGGTCGTTGTGGTTTTTCCTTGACCATATAGACCGACCATCAATACGGTTTCATTGTGTGGCTTAATTTCACGGGCAGGTCCTAGTAACCGAACTAACTCGGTATAGATCAGATTCATGGCATGAGTTTCAAGTTTTATCCCTGGGCGAGGCTCCTCTTCTATCAATCGCCGTTCGATACGTTCGGTCAACTCCTTGGCCTGTCTGACGTTAAAATCAGCTTCCAATAGGGCACGTCGGAGAGAACGTGTCAACTCGCGTACAGTTTCCTCATCTACCTCTCGCTTACCCTTGAGTAAGCCAACGGAACCGAGGATTCTACGCTTCAGACCCTCCAGTGCCATGTGTCATGGGTCCAAAGCGTGTGGTTTGAACGTTATCCGCAATAATCGATAGCCTGAGTCCTCAAGATACCTTCCAAATATGCTGTTTTACTTATATTTTGATAATTGTCAAGGGTGTAACTGATAGCAGGAGAGACATCGGGGAGTCATGGCTGAGGCCCCTATTGAGATGTGGGAGATGCAGCTTGCATTTGCCATTGGCTTGTTGGGCGTATACGCTGGTTGGCGCGGAACAATAGCTAGAATGACTGGTTTTTACGATCTTTCAGGAGCTTTCAAGACACTATTGTTTGGATTAGTTTCTGGAGTATTAATCGCTTCCCTCATAGATTCCCTAATACTAGGTCCAATTCGTTTGGAATCGGTTAATATCGTTGAGGTTTCAATAATTGCACTAGTAATTGGTATGGCAGAATCCGCATTCACGCTATTTCTTTTGGGAAGACCTAGAACGGTTGGTTTGAGAGCTAGTGCACCGTATGGTTGGACTCTAGGACTTGGTTTTGGCGCGATGCGTTCTGCACATCTCAATGTCAGATTATTTGATCCCGAAGTCTGGGATGGAACAACAGGATTTGAGCCGTTTAACATCGCTTTAGCATGTATCTTGACTTTGACCACCTGTATTGGACACGCTTCTGTAGCAAGTTGGCAAGGGTCGAAGATTATTCAACACGAAAGAGCTCGTACATTCTTCACCAGTTCAATCGTCAGAACAGTTCTAATCGTCACAACGGTTCTGACGATATTTGAGCCATTTGTGATATTCTTAGTACTTCCAATGGTTGCTTGGTCATGGGTTCCAGCACACTCAACTTGGCTTCCATCTGGTATGACTCCAGCGGCCGCTCAGGCCTATCGTAGAACCATCAGAAGTTCGGATAGACACGAGCGTGCGGCGGCTGACAGAATCCGCGGGGAGAAGGTTATTGAGGAAGATTGAGAATATTTTCCGAAACTAGCCACGCAGTGCCATGATGTTTGATAAATGACAAATCAATAAGTCAGAATTATAGGAGCCCTGCTAAGGGATGGATGCAGAATGCGCGTCATTATCGCTGGAGCCGGGGAAGTCGGTAGGGGTGTAGCAGCCGCTCTCAGAGAAGAAAGACGTCAGGTTGCATTGATTGATCCAGACCCCGAAGCAATCAACGAATCCCAGTCTCTGGATTGCTTATTGGTAACTGGTGATGCTCTTTCACGGGACTCATTATTACGAGCAGGAATTAATGATGCAGAGATTATGGTGCTATGTACAAATAATGACGAAGTAAACCTACTTGGCTGTGCTTTTGCAAAGAGAGTATACAGTGAGCAGGTGGGTGATAGGGCAACAAGAGGATTGACTACAATCGCAAAAATTCGAGACCCTACTTTACTTGACAAGAATAGAGGAGCAGGCCCTCTTGAAAGGTGGACTCGCGCAGACCACATTGTCTGTGCTTCAGACGATATCGTCAAACAATTGGCAGCAGGGCTTCTTGCACCTTCAGTAGAGGAGATCCTCCCACTTGGTGATAATGCTTGGATTGCTGTAGCCGAAGTTATGCCCAATTCGGCATTAATCGGTAAAACCACCGGAGAGGTGTCTGATTGGATAGTCAATATTCCATCTGTGTATGCAATACGCTCCGCAGATTCGAAAGGCGCACTAGTTAATGGTAGTGAGGTAATTCAGGAAGGAGACATGCTCTGTTTCGTGGCTCGTTCGACTGAGGAATTCATGACGATTACAACTGGTGCAGGTTTACAAGACCCAGAATGGCCTGAAGATCCGAATATTGCAATTTTCGGGGCAACCCAATTCGGAACAACACTTGCTTCCCATTATCTTGGAGAGGGCGCGGAAGTAGTGGTAATTGAGCCAGATTTAGATGCGGCAAACGAATTGGTAGGTTCTAGAATTGGTAATAGTAAGAGATTAGATGTAATTCACGGTGATCCTCAAGACGGAGATTTACTTAGAGAACTCAGCATTGCTACCCATGACGCTGCGATTGCAGCATTGGCTGATGATAATCTCAACATCGCTATCGCAATGCGAGCAAAAGACAAGGGAGTGCCTAGAACAGGCCTTATTCTCAAAGATAGAGCCCTTGTTGAGGCAGTACAAAGGATTGGTTTGACTCGACCTGTTAGTCGAAGGCACGTGACTGTAATTTCAATTATGAAATCGATTCACATGAATGTCCCTGGGACTTATCAGGTAATTCCATCCTTGCCCGGAATCATCTCTATCTCAGCATCCCTTAGTGCAAAGGCTGAGATAGTTGGTAGAACTATCTCTGATGCAGAATCAAAGTTAGGTTGTAGAATAGTCATGGTTGAACACGAGGACGAGGATGGAGTAATTCACATTCAAAACCCGTCAGAGGTTGATTCTCTACAAGTTGGCGACAAGGTGCTGCTATTCCTTCGACTTGACGATCTCAAGAGATTGGAGAAAGCTCTGGGGAGTTGAGCCATGCGCTGGGATGTCATCGGCCTCGTAATAGGCTGGACGCTACGGATTTTCGCCTTACCTCTGGCTGTAGTCGGAGCATATTCAGTTTATGCTGATGGCTGGGAATTTGCTCTCCAAACCTATGCAATTGCCCTAGTAATCGCTATCGTAGCAAGTCAGTGGTTGTTTTCCAAGGCCTCGAGTTATGAAGTTGGTAGTCGGGTAAGGGACAGAGAGGCCTTCGCTGCGGTAGCACTTGGTTGGCCCCCAGTCGTATTGTTGGGTGCTATTCCTTTCTGGCTTGGTGGCATGTTCTACGGGCCGTTTGAATTCATGGCAAATGAAGCGACCTTTTTCGAAATGTTGAGTGGAGCTCTGCATGCATGGTTTGAATCAATGTCGGGTTTTACTACTACGGGAGCCTCTGTGATTGATCAATCAACTAGTCCTGTTTGTTCAGGAGAATTTGATGGAGATTGTGTCGGCAGCCAAAAGCGTAGTTTACTACTCT
The DNA here is from genome assembly GCA_022451235.1 of Candidatus Thalassarchaeum sp. Lineage (GTDB taxonomy): Archaea > Thermoplasmatota > Poseidoniia > Poseidoniales > Thalassarchaeaceae > MGIIb-O1. Next base: position 13,038 of record JAKUOA010000011.1, read on the forward strand.
GGCGATCATTATCTCAATGGATAGGTGGTATGGGTGTAATTATGCTCGGTCTTCTCATTTTCTCAAAGGCTCTAGGAGGTGGTATGGCTCTTGCTAGGGCTGAATTAACAGGCCCTACAGTATCTAATCTTAGCACCACTCTAGAGGGCACAGCTAGAAAATTATGGGCCATTTACATCTGTCTTACAATCATCCAGGGTCTTGTTCTTTACCAGTTTACTGAGATGGGTTCCTTCGATGCACTGAATTATGCATTAACCACAATGCCGTCTGGTGGATTTGCTACCAGTGACATGGGAATTATGGTATTTGATGATACATTAATTGAATCGATAATTATGGTATTCATGCTATTGACTTGTATCAATTTCAGTCTTCTTTTCTTTGGAATATCAGGAAGATGGGGAGAGGTTTGGAAGGATGAGGAACTTCGTACTTATCTGTTAATTCTTGTCGTTGCTTGGCTCGCCATGGCCTTCAATCTAAGCAGAGCTACCGACTATTCTCTAGCAGAATCGATTCGCCATTCACTGTTCCAAGCAATCTCGATTTCTAGTACAGGATATTCAAGTGCTAATTTCTCTGAATGGCCAGTCTTCAGCCAATTCGTCCTTCTGTTATTGATGATAATTGGTGCTAGTGCGGGTTCCACAGGAGGCGGTCTGAAGGTCCTTAGAATACGCATTGCATTCGAGTTAGCAAAGCGCGAGGTTATCCGAATCATTCAGCCAAAGAAGGTAATTGCAATACGCTTCAATGAAAATGTCGTTGATGAAAGCAGAATTTGGATTATACTCGGAATGGTCAGTTCCTGGATGGTTTTGGTGACTGTATCTATGCTTACGATTTCTTTCCTAGAACCTAATTTATCTCTAACAGATGTTTCCTCAGTATCAATTTCCTTGTTAGGTAATACTGGCCCAGGTTTGGGTTCTTTCGGACCAGCTGATGCTGCTTCCACTTGGGCCGATCTTAGTCCATTGTCCATGTTTGCTTCTACAATTCTAATGTGGCTCGGACGTCTTGAACTTCTTACTGTTCTAGTTCTTCTTCACCCACGTACATGGGCTGGTTCTAACTAAGATTGGATGTGCTTTGCAATGATTACCATACAGGATGTTGAGGATGCTCAAGAAAGGTGGGGCCAAGGTATTGTAGAGATATCTTCAGCATATGACGAAGGCGGCGACTTTGTAAAAAGAGCCGAATTACACATTGATTCACTTTATGATTACAAAGATGGTAGTGTCCTATTCAAGCCTACTTTTGCGAGCGAGATACAGTTTCGTTCGACATTCGAATCAGCCCTATCTTACTTTGTGGGTGAAAACGGTGTATGCTCTGAAGATACCGGTTTCGCAATCAAAGGTTGGACCAAAGTAAGATTTCAAAATGAGAATGTGATTATCCGGGATTCAACAGCCCTAGCGATGGGTAATTATTTCTTCACAACTGCCGAAGGCGATGAAGTGAAGGTTGAGTATTCATTTGGATATACAAAAGACAGTGAAGGTAATTTACGGATTTGTCTTCATCATTCTTCTGTGCCTAGTCCATAATGAATCAATGGGTACCCTTTGATTCAAAATGAATCTAGAGAAAATTGAGTAGATTCATCACTTTCTTCCTTTGTGGATTCAGCATTGGTCTCTTCGATTTGCTGGGTTGGTTGCGGGATTTCTTCCCATTCGTCGCTTGGTAACGATTCGTCGAATGCCGCTAGAATCTTCTTAGCCTCCCTTCTTGATTTAGGTATTCCATGCAAAGAAAGGTGGTCTTCTCCACTCAAGCCTAAATGCATAGCCAATGAGAAGTCCTCTGGGTCACCACCTAGTGTTTCATCATGAACTGCCAAGAGATTGGGCCACAAGTCTTCTCTAACCGCAGCTTTGCTCGCTCCAGACTGTTCTGCTAGAGATGCAACAACCCCAGAGGTTCTCCAAGCCTCGCCTCCTCTTCGTAGAAAGTTAGGGTAGGTTAGGAAAGGGTCAGAAGAGGGGTCTTCTCTCTTTCCAGATACTGCAGCCTGGGATGAAAGAGACGACCCCCAATACCATGATCGATAGGCCCTGTTAGTGAATTTTGTAGCTAAAGCGCGATCTGCCAAGACCATCGCCTGAGAAATTTCTCCTAGTTCTTGGGTATTGAATACCGATTGATTATTCCAGACAAACCAAGCTAACATCTCATCAGGATCTTTATCCGAATTCATTAGCAATTGATTGGCCTTAAGTCCACTATTCGCAGCATATACTTCCCGAAGTGCTCGAAACACATCGATTTGAGAATCCCGCTCTGCGACTTCGGCTAACGCCCTCACGTCCTCTAGAGCTATGTGTTCTCCACCGATTGCAGCTGCGGCTTGTAAATCTCTGACTAATGCTCGTAAATCTCCGGGGTTGTTTTCGATAAGAGCCTCAATTGCGCCTGGGTCCATCGAAAGCTCTTCACCATCAAGTACTCTATTTGCAATCCTTCTCATGTGAACTTTTCCAACTCTCTTGAATTGGATGTTTTCTGCTAAGCGCATTACTCGGTCTCTATTCCTACGCCACTGACGTCCAGAACTCCATAATCTCATAGCATCGTTACAAGTCAAAATCACAGGTTGTTCTGTTTTTTTAAGCAAATTTAGTAGTTCTGCTTTACCACCAGAGTCTCCTTTGATAGTGGATTTTTCTTCTTCTTCAGGAGAGAGAATTTTGTCTATCTTATCCTCAGATACTTGAGCAAATCCACCTGACAAGTGATCTACTTCATCAAGTAAAATCACAGTTTTCTCGCCACTTTCCCCCCCTGCGGAAAAAGCAGAGAGTGAGATGTGCTGACTACCTCTAGTAGCCGCCCTTCGAATGGCCGCGGCATTTCTTTCTTCGGAGGCATTCAATTCTATAATTGACCAGCCACGTTCTTTCGCTACTGCTTTTGCAAGGGTTGTCTTTCCCACTCCTGGAGGGCCAACCAATAGTAATCCACGCTTGTCAGGAATTTTTCCTGAGGCCCATCTATCAAGCCATTGAGCAATCATTCGAAGTTGTGAATCATTTCCTTCCATCTGAGACATACTGGTCGGACGATACTTTTCCGTCCAGTCCTCGATGCTCTCGGCTCCGCTCACGCACCTATCCTATCTTGGAGCCTCTTGAAGATTGGTGGTCCGATTCTAGTGGAAATACCAATATTTCAGAACAATTCCTGAATGGTTCCATTACTCAATCGCGATAGAATTTCATCGGTAAAGACTCGAACTTGTAATTGGTCATCTCGCCTTCTGATTGTTACACTCCCGTCTTCTATAGAGGTATGGTCCACAGTTAATGCCCAGGGTATTCCAATTTCATCAGCGCGGGCATATCTCCTTCCAATCGATTTGCTAGAATCCATTTCAGCGCGTGCATGCGGAAGTGAATTAATCGCGGCGGTAATCTCTCTAGCTAACTCAGGCATACCTTCTTTGTCGAATAACGGTAGTACTACACAGTCGACACTAGAAATCCCTTCTGATAGTCGAAGGAATGTGTAAGCCTCACCTTCTTTTTCGGCTTCCTCGTAAGCATGATCGAGCACGTGCCAGATGATTCGATCTATGCCAAACGCAGGTTCGATTACATGAGGAGTATACCATTCTCCGCTAACGTTAACGGTCTCAATTCTTCTTTCTACCATGCCTTCTTCAATAGTCACGGATTTCCCGTCTCCAATTTCCAATTCAAAAGGTAGTGAATCAGGTAAATCTGTCAAAGTTTCTAGAGCAGCCACCACCGCACTTGCATCTCCCCGGAAGGTTGGACCGATTACTGCACCATTTGGCGCTAATCTATCTAGAGTCTGGGAACGAGGTTCAGTAAACTGCCTCCATGCTCGAAGTGCTTTAGCATTAGAGTGAGACTCGTGGCTCTCTAGGTCGTGACAAGTACGGTTAGCGATTCCAACACATTCAATCCACCCGTGTTCTCCATGGATTTCACAATCCCAACAGTCTTCTGCATAGTGTGCCATTTCTGTGCTGGCGTGTTGACGGAATCGAATCTTTTCAGGGTTGATTCCAACCTCGACCAAGAAGTCCCAAGTTCTAGCCAAAAACCAGGCAACAGTTGGGTGACGTACAATTCCAGCAGTTAGAGCCGCCCCAAAACTCATTCTAGTTTCACCTGCATGAGCCCCATCCGGGTCAGGAACTAGGCTAACTATCTCTGTTCTTCGATTCAGATCCGCAACTGGAGGATTTTCGGGATCGATGAAATACTCTAATTCCGCCATGTTAAATTCACGTAGTCTAATCATCCCTTGTCTCGGGCTAATCTCATTTCTGTAACCCTTTCCTGTTTGAATTGCACCAAAGGGTAATTTTTGTCGGAAATGACGGTATAATGCTGGATATAACATGAACATACCTTGAGCGGTTTCAGGGCGCATGTATGCGGTTCTGCCCGTACTCATTGCCCCTATAGTGGTGGAGAACATCAAATTCATTGGTTGAGCAGGCGTCCATGCTTTTTCGGAACAAGATGGGCATTCGATTCCGCTATCCAGAAACTTATCGATTTCCTCTGAGTTCAGGGAATCAGCATTAGGGTGGAGGTGCTCTACTAAATGGTCTGCGCGAAAAATTGAGCCACAGGCCTTGCATTCGGTCATTAAATCGTTAAACTCTCCAACATGACCACTTGCTACGAGAACAGATTCTGGAGTAATTGTTGGTGAATCGATTTCCACAATATCCCCATGGCTTAGCCAATGATTTACCCATTTCTGTGTTAATCGCCTTCGAATCGCAGCACCCACTGGTCCGTAGTCGATTAAACCAGAGACCCCACCGTAGATATCGAATGCTGGGAGTACAACTCCACGACGCCTAAGCATCGCGGACAACCTCTCTAGTCTCCCCTCGTCAGCCATATCCAACGGTGAGGTGACCATTCACATGTCTTTCAAGCCATCTGCATGTGACTGACTTACAAGGCTAAACTAACCATATTTGGAAATATATCCAAAGTCAAGAAAATAATGGTTTTTGACCATATTTACGTTGATTCAGTACGGAGTGCTGTATGTTTATCTAAACGAAGTATTCATGTACGGAATTGTTCCCCTGTACGGACATAGTGTGAGGGGAAGTAATGCCGAAAATAGAGTATGTAGAAGATTCTTGGGATACTGAGCAGTTGCTCGATAGCCTATCTCCTCCCGTACGTAATTGGTTCAAGGATAAATTTCCTGACTTCACAGACCCACAAAAACTAGCTATTCCTAGAATACTTAATGGCGAACATTTGCTACTATGTTCACCAACAGGTTCGGGGAAAACGCTGACTGCATTCCTTTCTATTATCGATGATTTAGTTCGTCGTTCGTTAGACGGTAGTTTAGATAATTCAGTACAGTGCATTTACATCTCACCAATTAAAGCGCTAGCAAATGATATCCAGAAAAATCTGATAGGTCCGCTAACTGAAATTCGTGAAAAGTATCTTCCTAGCAGGGCAAAGGAAATCAAAGTAGGTCTTCGAACAGGTGATACACCGCAGAAAGAAAGGGAAAGGATGCTAAGGGCACCACCTCATATTTTGATTACAACTCCTGAATCACTTGGTTTGGCTCTTGCATCTAAGAGATTCAGGCCGTTGTTAAACGATATGAAGTGGATGGTAATAGACGAGATGCACTCATTGGTTCCAACCAAGAGGGGCACTCATCTTGCCCTGAGCCTTGCCTTAATGGATAGTGTAATTGATTCGGATGTTCAAAGAATTGGTATATCGGCAACTATGGAGCCGTTAGAAGCAGTTGCAGAATTTCTTGTAGCTTCAGACTCAAGAGAAAGTGACACCAAGCCTCAGCATGTTGCAATTGCCAAGGTGTCTGGTGCTCGGAAATTAGATCTGGATATTATTTTGCCAACTCCAAGATTTTCCTCTCTACCAATCAAGGAGGTTCTCGAACATAATGTTGAGAGAATTAAGGAAATTGTTGAGGCTCATACAACAACACTAGTATTCGTGAACACTAGGCAAATGACGGAGACTGTTGTTCAGAAATTGAAAATCTTGGGAACTGCTGGAGTTGAAGGGCACCATGGTTCAATGGACAAAGCGATTCGATTGGATGTCGAACAGAGCTTGAAAAATGGGCACCTCCGATGTGTGGTTTCCTCCTCCTCCCTCGAGATGGGTATTGACATAGGCTCAGTGGATTGTGTTGTGCAAGTCGGTAGTCCTGGTTCAATTGCTACAGCACTGCAAAGAATTGGTCGTGCAGGACACCAAGTAGATGGTTTACCGAGAGCGAGATTCCTACCTACTTCACCGCAGGATTTACTTGAACTGGTGGCACTACAAAATGGGATTCTCCGTGGCTCGATGGACCTTCTGAAGTTCCCTGAAAATTCACTAGATGTTCTAGCCCAATTTATGATTGGTCTAACGATTATTCAGGAATGGGATATAGACGATGGCTACGAGTTAGTAACTGCTGCTTGGCCTTATCGAGAGCTGCCCTATGACGACTATATCGAGGTTCTAGATTTGTTGGAGGAAGAAAGACGGGTATGGGTCGATTGGGAAGACAACCGTTTCGGAAAGCGCGGTTATGCTCAGATGATTTACTACACCAACATTGGTACTATTGCTCCTGATAATAATTACCTTGTTTTTACTTCAGACGGAACTCTAGTCGGGCAACTTTCTAGCGGCTTCGTTGCTAGTCTAAGAAATGGTGATGTATTTCTTCTGGGTGGTTCAACGTATAGAGTATCTAGTGTTCAAGGAACTCGTGTAAATGTCACATCAGCAACAGGTTACAGGCCGACAATACCTTCATGGGCGGGTGAGGCTAATTCTCGCACCAACGAACTGAGTTACGAAGTGTTGGATGTGCTCGAACGAGCCTCGCACATAGTTCGTATGGGTCGAGACGTTCGACCTCTATTGATGGATGTATACGGACTAAACAAACCAATTGCTAATGCTCTAGCAAATTACCTTGATGAACACTGTGCAACAACATTCCAAGTTCCTAGTAGGGATCGAATAATTGTTGAACAGGTCGCTGCACCTTTACCAACCTATATCGTAACTACTTGCAGAGGCCGTGCCTTCAATCTCGCTTTGGGCTATCTTTTCGCTGGGATTGCAGTGCAAGACAACGTCTTAGTGAACGAGATTTCCTTCGATGAAAATGGCTTCATGATTAAATTAAGTCATGAAGTTGAGATATCTAAGATTCCTGAGTTATTCAGGAATGACTCAAGTCGAGATGTTCTGCAAAGATACATGCTTGATTCGCAATTATTTGCTAAGAGGTTCCGAGAAGTATGTAGCCGAAGTATGTTGAATCCTCGTAGAATTGGTGCTGATGAAGTAAGTCCTAAACAATTCCAAAATAAAGCCGAACAAATCTTACGGGCACATCGGCAAATGGAAGACTCCGTAGTCATCAGAGAAGCGATGAATGAGATAATGAACACAGACTTGGAGATGAAAGAATTAGCAGAATTCATTTCAAGGATGGATAGTGAAAATGTGCGAATTGTTCACCGCAAGGTGAAGATGCCTTCTCCTCTTGGAATGACTCTCTTCATGTCCTCATTCGAAGATCTGTTGAGTCTTCGAACACGTGCATACCTAATCAAAGACATAGATCCAGAGATTCTCCGTCGACTATTAGGTGCTCGTTCTCTTGCTACTGATTTAGACCGACAGCGTCTTGCTCAATACTATCAGGACAAGGTCGCAACACCGGATTCCGCAGCAGGCTTACTGAGATTAATGGACATGGGAGGCGGATTAGAGAAATCACTGACTCATCCGTTGTATTCTGAGAAATTAAAAAATGTAGAATTCAATCAATTACGAGATTGGGTTTACGAGTTGGCTGAGCGTGGTCTGATTACTAAGGTGCGTAATACAGGTCACGAACAAATCGACGACAAATGGTTCTCGGAAAGAATGGCGGGTGTACACGGAACACTGGGTTGCCTTGCCGTATCAGGTGCGGACGAAATGGATGACCTTCGTTCGCTATATACAGGAGGTCTAACCTTTGAAATGGGTATTGATTTCAAAGAAGGTCAACCGGCTAAATGGAAAGAAAATTATCTTTCCGATCCAATGGATTGTCTAAGGTTAAAACTGCTTGATATGCTAGGTTCAGAAGGCCCTCGTACACTGGACAAGTTGGCTGACAGATTACCTTTCCCACGAGGTCAGGTTGAATCGGTTTTGCAAGAGCTAGAGATGAGGAATCTCGTATCTATCGGTTTCTTCACACAGACCGATGACGGTGAGTATATTTTACGAGTCGACGAATATAGGATAACAGGAGGCCAAGTCGACGTAGTTGATTACCGAACACTTCAGACTTTGATTCTTCAGAAATCATTTACACAATATGAAGAGCCGGCCGACGCGATTAGAAATCTTATTTTGGTCCAACGAAGAGATGAAATGTTACATCGTGTAAAAGATTACAGATTCCGTGATTGGAAAGATATCAAACACGATCCTGAAGTAATCAACGGACGATTATTGCACAATCGTGTAGGGTACACAATGGAAGATCAACTGCCGTTAGTATTGGGTCTGAGGGGCGACCCTTGGCTTGGTCCCCTAGAAGAAGAACTATTGGAAAAAATTCCGAAGGAAGGTATGAGTCGAATGGAATTATTCGATGGCTATCCTAAAGGCAAGGAAAATGCTCATGTTCAAAGATCATTGAAGAGTGCTCTTTCTAATCTGGAAAGACAACTCGTCATCGGAAAGAAATACATCGAATTGGCAAATCGTAAACGGTCCCTCGCTGTATTCCATCGAATTCAAGATAGAGTAAAACCGATGAAATTCGATGAGGCAGTGAAAACACTAATCGAGAGAATCGGGCCAGTCAGATTACATACCCTTAGGTTCTTTGTTTCCCGTCCGGTAGAAGAACTGGCCGAAACTCTCAGAGATTTGGAAAATGCAGGTAAAATTGCAAGAGTAGTGGCCCTGCAGCCTGATCCAACCGACTATTATTCCAGTCATGAAGACGCAGAGACGCTAATCTCCCCAATGGCCGAAGACCGAAGGATGAGAATCCTATCGCAATCGGATCCATTCTGTTCTAGGTTTATCCAAGAAGTTCGGTTGATGCTGAAGCAAGGATGGTATCATCCAGTATTCAAGGGAGTTGATCCGGTTGGTCGAATACTAATGTTCGTGGTAAATGATTACCTAGAAATCAAAGATATCAATATCCCACATTCATATCTCGATGAGTTCAAAGGCACCTTCGATGAATTACTAGAAAATTATCGTGACAGGTTAATCGATGTCTCGGTCATTCATGCCTTCAACGGAGTCCCAGTGCATGATTGTGATGAAAATGTACAACAAATCCTTTCCGACCTTGGATTTGAGTCGATGGGAGATGGAGAGAGGTACATCAGAGGTGGTGTAGTTGATCCAATGCCTCGAAAAAAGATTAACAGAATTCTCTTCCATCACCATTCATTACATCAAAAGACACGGCATGAAAACGAAACAATTGCGCTCGACCATCTAGATGAATTGCGAGATGATTTCGCACTTCGAGGTCGTTGTGAGATGTTCCGTGTCGACCTTAAATCAATGGCAGCAGCTCACCAATTACACCAGGGTACGAATCTGAGAGGTCACTTGGTATGGGCAAAAATGCCGCACTTCCAAAGATTGTTGACTATCAGAAATGTCCAGGCTCCTGAAGAAGATGAGGACATCTTACAATTCTTCCGAGAACATCACGATCCTACGATTTACATGGAGCGTCATGCTATGCGTCGTGGAGAGTTCCGCAAACTAATCTCTCCTTTGGTTAGAAGTGGACACCTTGTGCAAGATTATCGAGGAGGTTTCAAGACTGTTGAGCCAGTTACTTCTTCTGATTTGTGGGAAGTTAAACGGGATTTCTTGCGAGACTTAGTGAAAGATTATCCCGTCATCACTCTAAAACAGGTGGAGAGGCTAGCTGGCTCTCCTTTCTCTGCTGAAGAAATTTCAGATGTTATGCGTGAATTCGAAGAAGATGACACCCTCATCAAAGGTTTCCTCGTTGATGATATGCACGATGTTTGTTGGGGGCGCCACGATATGTTAGAAAACTCGGATGTATTAACCAAGACTAGAGACCTTGTGATTCCTCCTTCGGACCCATTGATTCACTACTATGGTAGTTTATTGAGAGAGAAGTTTGGCTATGGTTCCGCATATCTTGTATTCCATCGAGAAGAACCTGTAGCTGCATTCAAGGCAAATACGAGAGCTGGTGTGATTCAGATTACTGATTTCGTAGGTGATTCCGACTTAGAAAAGGAAGCATTGAGAGTAATGAAAGAGTTTGCTTGGGAACACGATATGCCGTTGAAAGGAAAGTTATACGAACGACTCAGGAGTCGTTGAGGAATTCGAAACTCCTCTCAATTGTTTAGGCAACAATTGCATTATGTTACGGTGAAGTTCTGGAAGCAGATCGAATAGGGCTATTGCCAGTAAGAACATTGCGAAGAGACTAGCCGCCTTTGCTGCATAACTATGGGAGAAATCAAACATATCTAAGCCTAAGAACTGCCAATTTCGGTAACTATCGGTTAACCAAACAATACCGGCATTTCTGAAAGTGTTTAGGATGTGTATTGTTGGAATCGAAATCAATAACCCTCTCATTCTTCGATTCCAAGGTACGTTTTGGAGCGCTACAATTGCCCCTACAAAAATAATCATTGATTGCAGACCGGAGCAACTTAGGATGAATCCAATATTGACTTCTTCACCGGTTGAATGATACATTGGGATAAAGAATCCACCGTCACCCAAAGGCTGAGTAAGGAGCAACATACTTCCATCCCAATCACTCAGTGGGATTTCGCCACCATCGTGTAAATCTACCATTACTTCACCCATCGTATAGGAACCTAAGCCCACGAATTCTAACATCCATTCAGCACTGTGCGCGGTTAACATGACGAAAGCAATGTTGAGGTATGGGATACAGTACACTACGTGATAGGGAATCATTGACCAAGCCACCATGCCACGTAACCAGATTAGGGATTGTCTAGTATCTTCTTTTAGGAGGTTAATTCTGCTAATTTCTAGCCAGGCTAGGAAAATACCCCCTGGAAGGGCTCCTGCGGTCATTATGACAAGCAGAGGGTCACCAATTTTCACGTAATATTCTGATAGCAGGTAGATGAATAGTCCGAGAAAGACCCAACCTGAACCTGCTATTGGTCCTACCCAAGTCTCGTTAGATTTAGTAAAAGAGGTAGCCAGAAGCCCCATTCCGAGTATACCAATGAGTAATCTGAGTGACTCATCAGAGGTCCCTATTACCTCCGCAATTGCCGCTAAAGCGGCCCCTATGGGCTCCTCCATAGAATCGACTCCAGCCATTAACTCGTAAATATGATGCCCTCGCCGGTTTGCTTAGGGAGACACATGGGCTTCGATTTCGAATCATTCGCTGAGGACTATCTCAGTGATTTGCGAAGAACACTCTCTGAGGTCTCTAAATCCCAAATCGAAGCATTATGGGATGAATTGAATGCAGTTGCTGAAAGAGGCTGTAGTATCCACATGATTGGTAATGGTGGAAGTGCCGCAACTCCTTCGCACAGTGCCGGAGATTGGTCTAAGGAACTAGGTATCCCTACAATCTCTCACACAGACAATATTTCCTCATTCACAGCTTGGGCGAATGATACAGATTACGCGAATGTATTCGCTGGACAATTATCCACTTTCGCTAAATCTGGTGATCTAGTCATTGCATATTCCGGCTCAGGTAATTCCACCAATGTGCTAAATGGAATTACAGCCGCAAAGAAAGCTGGTTGTAGAACGGCTGCAGTTACTGGTGATTTCAATGGTGGAGCGGGTGGTAAATTGGCCGGTATGGTTGATGTAGCAATCGTAGTGCCTACGACTTCTATGGAGCGCATTGAGGATATGCAATTAATCATCAATCACATAGTCAAAGAAGCGACTAAAACAAATCGCAGGCAGTGATACAATGCTAGCCCCACACCGCGAGTCTGCGGAATTAACTGACCCTCTAGAATTAGTCGAATTACCAGGCGGTCAAAACTGGGATGGTAAGATTGCTTATCTCGACCGCGATGGAGTAATTAATGTCGGGAGTGAAAACTACGTTAACTCTCCAGCAGAAGTAGAATTGTTACCTAATGCGGGACTAGCAATCGGGAATTTACGAAGAGCAGGATATAGAATCGTAGTGGTAACCAATCAATCTCCAATCGGCAGAGGCCACTGGGATTCGGATAATCTCGATGATATTCATTCTGAATTAAGGAATAGATTATTGATTGAAGACTCTGATGCTCATCTGGATTTGATATTATTTTCACCATATGCTCCTTGGGAAGGTGCATGGGCTAGAAAGCCAAATTCAGGGATGCTTGAGGCGGGTAGACAACTTGTCGAAGCAGCATCAAATAATGTTGATTTCACCTCTATGGAACTTCTATTTGATGCCGAATGGGTGGAAAGGCCGGATGAGTCAACCTCATTCATGGTGGGTGATAGAGGAGTCGATATGGCCGCCGCGGAGAACTTCGGTGTCAGAGGGATTCGTTGTGATCCAAACATCGGTATATCAGGGGTTGTCGATTCGATACTGGGGGGTACCGCGTGAGCGGTACCGATGTGAAAAGGGTCATCCGGATTGGATTGGATGACACAGACCATATCGATTGTGCTTGCACTACCGAACATTTCCAGTGTTTGCTTACAAGATTGAATAATTCTATTGTTAGTTTTGAGACTAAAGAAAGAAGGCTTGTGAGACTTTGGCCGTTCGCCCCAAACAGAACTAGGGGTAATGCTGCTCTGGCAGCAATTTGTTCGGTCAATATTGTCGACCTCAATAATGTAGACTCAATCTGCAGAGAGTTCATGGATGATTTGAATAAAGAAATACAACGGACTTATCCAGTTACGGGTCAAAAGCCATCTCCTTGCTTGTTAGTAGCTCTAGATGATTATCCAGAATCATGGTATTGGGAAGCAGTAAGGGGAGAGGTGTCGCTTAAAGTACGCAAAAAGCAAATACCAGATTCAACAAAAATCTACTCAATTGAACATGATCCAAACGGCATAGTGGGTGCTTCTTCCGCCATTGCTTGGAACCCAAATGAACAGAACACTTGGGAATTAATCGCCTGGAGAAGTGAAGACAAGATCAGCTCGCCAAGAGAAGTATCTTCTCAAGCCATTGAGTCTATGTCGGAGAATTTTCCTACTACTTTCGCGAATAGGGATCCGACTACAGGAAGGGGGATGATCATGCCTCGAACTAATTGTCCGGTGCTATATGGCATTAGAGCGGAGTCATCTGAAGAATTACAATCTGCACACGAGTTTTTGCAAATTCGAGAAGATGTTGAGAAATGTTATTCCTGGGCTATTCATAGAACAAATCAGATTTCAGATGACCATTTGCTAGGTAGTGAAATAGGAGTAGTATCTTCTTTCCCACTGGAAGTTCAAGGAGGTCATTCTTCTGTCAGTGTCTGGACAGGTTCTTCGTCATTCACCCTTGTTGCTTTTGCCGAAAGTGGGGAAGTTAATGCGTTATTACGTCGATTAAATCCGGGAGATGAGGTTGAATGGATGGGTTTATTCTCTCCCTCTTCTGAAGTGCATTTAGAGAGGCTCAGAGTAAATACTTGCTCCCCTAGAGTAGGTAATAGGCCGGAGTGTTGTAACAAGACAATGAGAAGCGCTGGTGTAGGTCAAGGTCTACGGTGTAAAACATGTGGCAATTCTATTGAAAAGGTGTGGCAAACAAAATTGGAGTCGTTTAATTCACAGTACCAAGGTTGGGTGGAACCTAATCCCGCTAACAGAAGGCATTTGGCTAAACCCTTACAAAGAGGTTTACCAACAGCACAGAACAATCAAACCTAAGGGTTCCTTCCGAAATATATGGCCGATACCCAAACTATTCTAGCAATGATATTATCCATCACTGCTGGATTGATGATTTGGTATATCTTGCGTTTGCGTCAAAACCGACGAATGAATATTTTTGAAGATTTAGAAGAATATTCTGGTCTGGCTAAAAATCCTGAGGAACTAATGGATCCAGACGACAAAGCACTTGATGAATTAGACCGTTTACTATCAAAAGAGTTTGAATCCGAAGAATGATTTAATCAGGAACAAAACCAGATTCTTCCAACAATAATCTGGTTTGAATTTCGCCATCAATTATTAAGCGATGATTCCTAAATCCTTCTTGTCTCAATAACCAGACTTGTCTTACACCGGATAACTGAGAGCCCCTACTCTTCCATTTATCGCCATCTCCTGATGGCGATTCATATGCCTTAGATGTAAGAATTAGTCTTGTATTTCCGGCTGAAGAAATTAAACCTCTAACCGCTTGTAAATCGTTTGCTGGCGCCCGACCAGAAGAGGGGCACCAATCATCTATTACTAACAAATCAGTATCAGTTAATCTATTGATTAGGGGTTTCAAAGCAGTGGCCCGAGCAAGCAAATTATTGCCAAATTCTAGAATAAATAATCTCTCTAATTGAGTTTCATTCAGTTCTGCTAATATCGCTTGAGCTCTTTCAGAGTTGAGAGGGCTGCGTCCTAACCAGACTACTCTAGAATTGGATTGTAAAACCGTGGCGGTGAGACTTAGGCATAGGCTAGTCCCGCCTATTCCCTCTTCAACAGAAAGATGAACTGGTCCTGATTCGAGGTCAAGCATTATGGTAATTGCAAAACTCAGGGTGGATGAGCATTACTATTGGTTAACCATGGCCCTTGCTAGCTCGATTGACTCATCTACAATATCGCCACTTACTCCAAGGTGACTCGAGGGTTCGAATAGTTCGTCTAATTTTTCTGGAGAAAACGCACTAGTAATTGTATCGTTTTCTCCGCAAATCTCCCTAAGATGGCGATTTTCAGCGACAGCTACCATTGAGGTGGCTCGTAGAATTTCGTGTGCTTGATCTCTATGGATTCCTTCGTCTACCAATGCTAGCATAATTTTCTCAGCCATAACTAATCCATTTTGAGATTCGATATTACCCAACATTCTTTCTTCGTCAACTACGCATTTACCCATTACTCTGTCTGATTTGGCTAAAATATCGTCTAACAATATCATTGCGTGCGACAGAGTAAAACGCTCACTTGAAGAATTAGCTAGATCTCTCTCGTGCCACAATAAAGCATTCTCATACGAAGGGATAATCATAGCACGAACGATACGGGCTAATCCCGAAGCATTCTCGGCTGTAATAGGGTTCCTTTTGTGTGCCATTGTGGAAGAACCTACTTGCTTCTCCACGTCGAACCATTCACCTACTTCGGCTATTTCAGATCGTTGTAGATTCCTTACTTCTTGAAGTAGCTTTTCTACCGATGCTGCAACATTTGCCATCCAACCAACCCACTCAATGTAGCGGTCTCTTCCAACAACTTGGGTTGTTGCTACAGGGACTGTTAATCCAAGATGTTCAAGAATTAGTTGCTGTAATTCCTTTGCATTCTCACCTTGTGCTGCTCCTGTTCCAACAGCTCCAAGGAATTTTCCTGTAATAGCTCGGGATTCCAATTCATCTAGTCTTATCAGATGTCTTCGAAATTCATCGACAAAAACTGCAATTTTAAGGCCGAATGTGATTGGCACCGCTGCTTGCCCATGAGTTCTACCAAGCATTACAGTGTCTCTTTCTCTTTCTGCTAAATCACATAGGGTGGTTAACAGTGTCATCAAACTCTGTCGCTGTAATCTGATTGAGTCACGAATTTGTAGAGCGACTGCGGAGTCAACAATATCATTGCTCGTAGCTCCCAGATGAATGCACCAAGCCGCTTCTCCGGCCTTTTCTGCCATAGCCTTTGTTAAGGCCATGATATCGTGCCTAGTTTCTGCTTCAATTTCATCCACTCTATCGGCAGTGACTATACCAGGATCGGAAATATCTGCAATCATGTCGTAATGCTCAGCAGATACTCGGCCGAGTTGGCAGTGAGCCCACACAAGGGCTCTTTCAACATCTAATTGTCTACTGTGTCGGCCTTCTCTAGACCAGATTTCCTTAGCCTCGGGTCGTCCATATCGGTAATCCAGTGGTGAGACTGACAACGTGTTCCCCGTATAGCGGCGACTTGACTACCCCCCTTGAGGCTAGCGGATGTAGTAATTCATCATTCAATCCATCATTCAAGATAATTTTGCTGAATCTATAACCCAAATTCCTCGATTCCCTTTCCACTCAGGGCGGCCTAAGACATCGATTCTTTGCTCCATGTGTGGGGCGTCAACTACTATTGTCTCAAACTCACCACCCTCGCCATCCAAGTTGAATCGAAATTGGGACGAAATTATAGAAAGTGAATCTAGTGTTTTCTTATCGATTTTGACACCTAGCCATTGTTCTCCTAGGCCATCTGTAGATACTGAAACAATACGAACATCGAAGCCATGCTCGACAAGTGATTCCATATGGCTGTCGGGCATATGGTGCCAAAGAGGGCAGTATGAAATTATATTCAACCGTTCACACATACGTTCTATGCGCGTTTTTTGATAGTCTGAACGTAGTGCACCAACCACTAATGCATCAATTTCTAGGTTATCGGTTTTGAGGGTTAACTGCCCTGGAAAATCGATACCTTGTGTATCATTTTTTACTCTTTCAAATGCTACTTCAACATCACTTGCTCCACGGATACCATTTTCAAGATCGTCTATTTCTTCCTCCTCATTCCCTTTGGACAATATTGGTAACCAAGGCACTCCGATAGAATAAGCCTGGAGACCGGCAAGGGATGTATTTGGCAATTGGAACATCATGGAGTCATCACTCGTTACATGCACTGTAATCATCGCTTCGACCTGCCAGCCTTGCATAATTGCCCACCAGCAAGCATAGGTCGAATCCTTTCCTCCTGATGACAGAACAGCTACTCGCATGTTCCGCCGATGAGGCTTTCATCCATCAATTACACTATTGATTCTCACAGAAATGGTATGTTTTTGCTATACGATTTTCAGCAATCATTAGACAACGTTCCGGTCAAGGTTGATAAGAGGCCGGCTTGGGAATGAGCACGATAGTTATGCAGCCGAGCGGACGAGGATATGACCACGGAGTATCTACCTTCTCACCAGATGGACGATTGTATCAAGTGGAGTACGCTCGTGAATCAGTAAAAAGAGGGACAACAACTGTAGGTCTAAAGTTCCGAGATGGAGTCGTATTAATTGTAGACAAGCGAATATCTAGCAAGCTTGTGATTATTGACTCTATTGAAAAGATGTACCAAATTGACGATCATGTTGGATTCACCACCTCTGGGCTAGTCGCAGATGCCCGACAATTAGTCGACAGGGCTCGTGTGCAATGTCAAATCAATAGGATGACTTACGGAGATTCAATTCCGGTTACCACATTGGTCAAGAAAATGTGTGATTATATGCAGTCTTTCACACAATATGGTGGAGCTAGGCCTTTTGGAACCGCCCTACTAATCGCAGGAGTAGATGCCGATGGAGTGCATCTGTTTGAGACAGACCCTTCAGGTGCGTACCAATCTTATCATGCTGGTGCAATCGGCCGTGGAAGATCCACGGTAATCGACCATTTCGAATCAAATTGGAAGGGAAATATGACTCAAAATGCCGCTATCAAGATGGGATTAGAGGCACTTAGGGAGTCGATCGATGAAGATTTGAATCACGAGGCAGTTGAGATTGCCGTAGTAGATGGAAATGGTTACACTAAGATGAGTAAAGAGGATACATTAACCCATCTTGGTAAGTTAAGTTGATTGGGAATACGTTCCCGATTGCTCTAAGGGCCTAGAAGAGGCTCACTAATCATGGTAAGTCTAGATGACGCTGTCATTGCGCGCCTCGAAAAAGGTGGAAGTAGGTACGAAATTCTAGTCGATCCCGAACTCGTCTCTCAGTGGAAGGAAGACCAGAATTCTGTCGAAATGGAGGACATGTTGGCTACTGATTCAATCTGGTCCGATGTGAAGGCTGGAGATAGACCCACATCTGATGCTTTGGAGAACATCTTTGGTAGCACAGACTTGCATACTTGTGTAGAGAAAATTCTCAAGGAAGGAAGCATACAACTCACCACTGCTCAAAGAAAGAAAATGGTAGAGGAAAAACGCAAACAGATAATCAATGCTATTGCTACTACCGCAACAGACCCCAAAACACGTGGGCCACATCCTCCTACTAGGATTGAAAATGCATTATCAGAGGCTAGATTTAGTGTCGACCCTTTCCTTTCAGTTGAGCGTCAAGTACAGGATGCAGTAGAAGCAATACGTGCCCTAATCCCGCTACAATTCATCACTGTCAGACTAGCGTTTAGAATTCAAGGAAAAGACTACGGGGGGGTCCATCAGCTACTGAGAGATTCGGTTCAGCGAGAAGAATGGCTCTCTGATGGTTCCTGGGCATGTGTAGTGGAATGTCCCGGTGGTATGAAATCTGACCTAATTAGTCGTGTATCAAAACGTAGCTCGGGTTTAGATGTGAAAGAATTAGATTGAGGACATCAATCTACACACCGTAGGTGTGAGCATATACGGTTATGAAGGGTGGGTCGGTCGCGCGGCTCGATAACATGAGTGGAGACAACGGCGCGGGCGGACCGCGCAGATCCCGACAAGCACCCCTGCTTGTCGCTCCTGGGGACGACCTAGGCGATTCTGGGGAGTACGAAGCCGGACATGGTGTTCTTGCCATTAACGGCCGGCTACGTGCATTGAAGCAAGGAAGAATGAATAATCGAGGCGGAACAGTCTCGATAGAGCCGCGCCGCACTTCGTATGTGCCGCGGCCTAGCGATCTAGTGATTGGCTATATTGAGGGATGTACCAGTAATATCTGGTTCGTAGATATCGGTGCGCCATTCAATGCCATTTTACCAATGAGCCTTGGTCCTTCTAAGGCTGAATTTGGTGGAATCAGAAAGGTTCTCGATATAGGTGATGCAATTCTATGTCGAGTACAAGAGGTTGAAGAAAATCATTCGAGTGTAGTTACGATGAAAGGAATGGGTCTGCGGGCAATCCGTGCAGGTACGGTCGAGGAAATCGACCCACATTTACTTGGTCGACTGATTGGTAGAGGTGGCAATAACCTCCGCCAACTCAAGGAAGATACAGAATGTAGAGTTGTAGCCGGAGACAATGGTCGTGTTTGGTTAGATGGTGATCTAGATGGTATCCTCAATGCAAGAGATAGACTCAATGCTTTGTTAACGGAAGCAAAGATAGAAGAATTTGGAGGTGAAGTCTGATGGGAGGCTATGGAGATGTACAATGTATCGATGAAAACGGGATTCGTCTTGATGGCAGAACTAAGGATGAGGTGAGGCCAGTATCCATAGAAACCGGGGTAGTCCCGGTTGCTGACGGCTCTGCTAGAATTCGCTGGGGCCTAAATGACTGCATCGCAGCGGTTTATGGCCCTATGGAGGCACATCCAAGAAAAATTCAGAGGCAAGATAGGGCCGTATTGGACGTTAGATACAATATGGCACCCTTCTCAACAACCGATAGGATTCGACCAGGATTCAATCGACGTAGTAGAGAAATTTCCAAAGTTACTGCTGAGGCACTTGAAAGTGTAGTTTTGACTGAGCTATATCCTAGAAGTAAGATACGTGTTGAAATCGAAATTATTTGCGCCGAAGCGGGTACAAGGTGTGCTGGAATTACAGCTGCCTCGGTCGCCTTGGCTCATGCTGGTATTCCTATGACAGACATGGTGGTCTCGGTTGCGAGTGGTAAGGTTCACGACATTGTAGTCTGTGACTTGAATAAGGAAGAAGATAACTACGGGGAAGCTGATCTTCCCATGGGTATTCTACCCAATACAGGTGAGTTAGTATTTCTTCAGATGGATGGAGACCTATCTCCTGATCAATTCCAAGAAGCTTGGGATTACAATATGGAAGCCGCCAAAGTGATTCACGAAGAGATGGTTCGTGCCCTAAAAGGGGGTGCTGAGTGATGAGTATACCATTAGTTCCTAGTTTGTTACGCGCTCACCTAGCAGAATTAGCTGCTGAAGATAAGAGGCACGACGGTCGTGACCGATTCGAAGGTCGCGATGTGGAGCTTGAAATCAATTGCTTACCTCGAGCAGAAGGGTCCGCTAGAGTTAGGATGGGAGATACTATCGTTTTAGCAGGGGTTAAATTCCAAATTATGACTCCTTATCCGGATCGACCAAATGAAGGTGGTTTGATGTGCAGTGCAGAAGTAAGGCCTGTTGCAGGTCGCAATTGGGAAGCCGGCCCTCCTAGTGCTGAATCCATCGAATTAGGTAGAGTTGTAGATCGTGGAATCCGCGAATCAGGATGTATCAACACAGAAGATTTGTGTATTATCCCTGGAGAAAAAGCGTGGCAAGTTATCCTCGATGTATTTGCTATATCAGACGATGGTAATCTATTCGATGCTTTTGGGCTGGCTGCGATTGCAGCACTACGAAGTGCTACGGTTCCGGCAGAGCGATTTGAGGTTGGAGAAGATATGCCGCTTGATGTCTCAAAGACTCCGATAATGTGTTCTTACCACAAGGTGGGCGGTCGTTTTGTATACGATGCAGACAAGAGAGAGGAATTAGGAGGAGATGAAAGAATACACATTACCCTTGGTGATGATGACCATGTTCATTCATTGCAGAAGGGTCTAAAGGGAATCTTCACGGCCGCCGAATTCGCTGATATCATGGATGAGGCTCGCTCAAGGTGTGCTGAACTCAGAGATTTAGTAAACGAAAAATTAGAAGGTGAGTGAAATGGCAAAGAGAACTCAGAAACTGGGTGCTACTGCAAAGTATGGCTCACGTTATGGTGTAAGTGTACGAAGAAGGGCAGGGGCCGCCCTCAAGAAGAAATCAAAGTTGTATACATGCCCCAAATGTCATTACATCAAGGTGAGAAGGAAGTCTGCTGGAATTTGGCATTGTAATAAGTGCGATTACACATTTTCAGGCGGTGTTTGGGAACCATTTACTCGAGCAACAGATGCTAACTCACGAGTAATCCGACGTGGTATGGAAGGTGCTACTGCTACCGACATGACCGTAATCGCTCAACAGGCGGCTTTGGATTATGAGCGTAAATTAGCTGGTGAAGAAAGTGTCAGCGATGAAGAAGAGTGATTCACTCAAACTCACTTTGCAAATCAATAGCTCCTACGCCAGTTCGCTAGAGGCGGCCTTGTCCACCGAAGCGGAAGTATCCAGAAGTGAAGATTGTATTACAGTGGAGGAAAGTGAGCCGGTATTTGTTGATATGCGAGCCCGGTGGAATACAGTAATGAGAGGCCTTTCTGCTGCCTACGACGCCTTGAAAGCAGTTGACTAAATCAGAGGGTTGAGAAAACATGGATCAACAGCAACTACAGAGCCTAGTTCAGGAATTACAACTTTTGCGAGGACAGATTCAATCTTTGACTAGTCAATTCAATGAAATTTCGCTTACTATTGAGGCATTGAAAGAACAATCACCTGAAAGATCCGTTTACAGGGCACTAGGAGGTGTATTATTGGAGGTAGAAGATAGAGATTCGTTATCCAATGACCTAAAATCTTCTAAGGAGACTATTGAGGCTCACTTACAATCACTCAGTGCTAGGGAATCGGAACTTATCGCACAGTATAATGAAGCATCTGAGTCGCCCGAATGAGTGGTGAAATTCGATGTCGATCAATTTCGGTACAATGAGCGATTGGATATCATCGCATACTCGTACTGGACCAATTGCAGTCATAACTCATAGGAATGGGGATATGGATACAATTGCATCAGGAATTGTTCTGGCATCTGCAATAGGCAAGAACGCTAAGGCCTGTGGCATTTATATTGGAAATTTAGCCCAAAAAATACTTCATGGCATGGTGGTTGATTACCAACAAATCGATCAAAATAGACCTGCTTTGCCACGAAAGTTGGCTGGAATTATCGTAGTTGATTGTGCCTCCCCTAGCCAAATAGGTTTCAAACTTCCAGATGTCCCATTATGTATTGTTGATCATCACTCAGCGGCATCTGATAATTGGCCCGAGGGTGCCTTGGAATTGAAGGGGGATTATTCCTCTACAGCAGAAATGATTTGGGATTGGCTCCAAAGTGAAGGACTTGGTTTAGATCCTGACCAAGCAACTTTGCTTCTTGCAGCAATTATTTCTGATACTGGTCGATTCAAACACAGCAAATCGGGTTGTCACAGAAGAGTTGACGAGATTTGTAAAGCATCTGGAATAGATATTGTAGATGTAATAGAAAAAGTAGAATCTGAAGATCTAAATCATTCACAACGCATTTCTATTCACAAAGCAGTCTCACGTTCTACGATACACGAAGTTGGAGAATTCATTGTCTCAATTACCCGTGCTGGTACTAACGAGGGTTTAGTTGCACATGCACTATTGGCAGCAGGAGCACATGCCTCATTTGTGTACAAAAAGAATTCTTCAGATCTTAGGTTAAGCTCTAGGGCGAATAGAACTGCTACTAATCAGGGAATCCATCTCGGTGAGTTGATGGAAAAAATCGCCCATCGATTAGGAGGGGATGGGGGCGGTCATGCTGGTGCTGCTGGCTGGTCCGGTACTTCCGATGAAGTAGAATTGAAATCTGTTTTATTGGCCACACTATCATCGGAGTTGATACAATGAAGGACATCAGAAAGGTTCTCTCAGATTTGAATTTGGGTTCAATTAAGGTTTCTGAAATCCCAGACGAACTAATTTTCCAATTATCATCATCTATGTTAATCGAGCAATTAGAAGGCCCAGACGAGCTACTTTCGAGATTAAGTCCATTACAAAGAGATGTATTAGGGCTGCAACGCTTGTTAGTCGAAGGAGATATAGCAAAAGCAGTAATAATCAGTGAAGATTTACTTTCCCGTTCCCGTTCAAAAGAAGAACGTGACTTAGAATGTGAGGTTCGAATTAGAATGGAAAGAGCGCTATTAGCTGTTGATGGCTCCGATGCCTCCGGACAAGAATTACGTTGGTGTTCTGAACGTTTGAACGCGATTGCACCTAATACAGCTCTGCATGGAATATCGATGTTAAATCAGGCAAATTGGCACAGTAATAACGGAGAAATCATGATGGCTATGGCCATACATGCTGAAATTACTAAGGACAGTGGATTTCCTGATGAAATCAGAGGTTTATCCCGTTTAGAAGTTGGCAGAATATTGACTGCTATGGATGATTTAGACCCCGCTATGAGGCATCTTTGGACTGCTAGAGCAATTTTCCTTCAGGCAGAAATGGAAGCAGAGGCGGTCGTAGTATCGTTAGAATGGCTTGATTTAGCATTGGAAGAAGTTACAGAAGACGCTCCAAGAATGTTGTACAGAATAGAGAATGCAGGACCCCGTTCGGTGCCCGGTTCATCTTGGATTCCTGCCAACGAACGAGATGTACGCGATGTCGTGGAATCAATATTCCCTATATTGACTGAGGACGTTGGCGGTACTGAAAGAACTGATTTAGGAATAATTCTCGACGCAGCAGAAATACTTGATGAGCAAGAATGGAAGAACTCTTTGTTGGAGAAGTCAAAAGACATTCAGGATGCTAGACTACTAGAATTTCTCCAATCGTAATCCAGTAAACGTTGAATCTCTTTTTCTCCCCAATATAATTCTGCAGGAATTTCCACACACCAACCCACTTCTCTAATCTTTTCATCCTCGGATTCCCAGCCATAGGGCTGGGGTTCCTCATCAATTTCTACCCTGACAACTGTGCCATTAGATAGGATATTTTCATCAAAATGAGTAGCAACCCCTAGTAATCCAGTTTCCTCGAATAACTCTCTTAATGCAGATATATCAATAGATTCGGAACCGTCGAGCTTTCCACCGGGCAACTCCCAACCTCGTTCTACATGATTGACCATTAACCAACACGGAGTATCAAATGGCTCCTTTGGCACAGCCCAAACGACAACCCAAGGTTCTTCTTCACTCACTGTTCATTACCTCACGAATTTTTTCTGCAAGCGATTTTGCCTCCGAATCTCCTTCTGCCGCGAGACGCCTACAAATGAAGAACGCCTCTGATAGTCTTTCTTCGGTGAATAATTTTCTGGCATAATCGATTTCGGATAATTCATCCCCTTCTTTTTCATCTTCATCTTTCGGAATTTCCAAAGTTGGGTTGGCTAAAATCTGCATCCTAGTCAGGAATTCAACCCTATCAGCGATATCAGGTGTTTTCCAAGCGATTTTCCCTTTTCCGTCGATTAAAGACTCCATCCGTATTTTGAAATCGTCCCTCGATGTCAAACTAGTCGAGTGGGTCTGTGCTTGATCATAGCAAAACCACGCTTGATCAAACTCGTTTCGTCTTTCGTGTAATTGCCCCATTTTTTTCCAAGCCTCATGATTTGATGGCCTTTGAGCAAGTAACTTTCTAGTCAACTCTAGATATTCGTCTTCATACCCGTCAGCAAGTAATCTTTCCATCCTTCTTGAAAATAAAATATTGGCTCTTTGGTCGGTAAAATCGAGATTTCTTGTTCGCTGCAAAAATTCCACAATCCCACCTTCTTGTGATGTCAATTCCCACCAACTATCAGGGTCGAGGGGGTCAATAGATAACGCGGCCTCAAGTAGATTTATTGCTGATTTTTTCAGTTCTACCCCATCTAACTGGGAAAGTAAATTAGGATCCCTCCCAAGAATCAAAAATAATTCATCTAAAACTGCTCGAGCTCCTGTAAAATCTTCTGACTCCAGTTTGATTGTTAGCAAAATCCGCCAATTATCTGGATGTGTGAAGTCATGTAAAACCGCTTGCCTAGCACTTTGCTCTGCCCAAGAAATGTTTGATTTATCATTGGTAGATAATTTTAGGAATTTTTCAGCTTGACTTCTATGGCGATTACCTAGACTCCTTCGCGGGTGTTGTAGGCTAGAACCGAGGTCGGTTGTGGCCATTGTGACACCTCATAGTACGCTTTGATACGGTTTCCTATCGATGCCTGGGGGCAATGTAGCATCTATTCCGATCTTACTGGTTAATCCATTTTCATCCCTAGATGGATCTAGACTTGACCCTTTTTGGTCTGATAGTATTATAGTATCTTTGTCTGGTTGCCAACGAGTCATCAATGCCCATTCTACTCTAACTGGATTCGAACAATCTATGTCTGTGTCAACAATGGTGACTTGTTTCATCGATCCATGCCCATTTAATGCGGCATGTATAGCAGCGACACCGTCATTCTCCTTTCGAGGTTCTATAGCAACTACTGCCGATAGCCAACCACTTCCACCATCAGTCATGTAGACGTCAGTACATGGTACTACTGCGTTTACCGCCGCTTTGATTGTGGGAGCTCTAGGAAGCCCCATCAGAGTGCGATGTTCTACTTCTGCGGGAATTAGAGCGTGGAAAATAGCCTTATTTCTGTGGTGTACAGCATCGTATTCGATAACTGGTTCTTGTCGTATATCATCGACGGTGCCAGTAATATCAACGTATGGACCTTCATCATCATCTTGCAATGTAATTCGGGCTTCCATGGCGTATTCGGAGTCTGCAGGAACTTGAATGCCGTTAGACAGAGTAACCAATTCGAGCGGCTTTCCATGTAACTTTTGATGTAATGCAGCTGCTACTGTTAACTCGTCTAAATCGTGGGTAAATGACATTGCCGCGGCAAGTAGGACTGTAGCATCGGGGCCATTTACGACTGCGATATTTATCTCGTCACCATTAGCTCTTGCCTTGTCGGTCATAGTCCTCAGGTGTCTTGGGACAAATCTAGAAACACAATGATTCCTATCGCGTAGAAATTGTCTGTGAAATGACATATTCCTAATACCTTCATATTCAGCAATGATCACTGACGCTGATTGGTACCTACCCCTATCCTCTGGGTAATGCCACGGAATTGGGATTTTCCTCAAATCAACAATTTCTTGAGTATTTTCGAAAACCGGGCTATTTTCAATATCAACTATCTCAGGTTCTGTGGGGTTAGCCATTGCCCAAGCAAGTATGTCAATTAATTCTCCAGGACTAATATCAAAAATCGCACAAATACGGTCCCTTGCTAGAACATTAACAGCCGATCTTAGGCCGTTAGTTTCTGAAATTTTGTTAAACACAATCGCTTTGTGGTCCATCTTGCTGGAATGAGTTAACATATCGTGATTTACACTAATTTCATCATTGACTTCTGTTGCTCCAGCCAACAGGTCCCTAAAGGCCATGTGACCAACCCGACGTTACTCCTGCTTCAATGTTAGCGAAGTGGGGCCACTTGTACCCTCACCTTTGGTGAGTCCGTCACGCTCTTATATGGGGGGTAGGTCGGCGGGGCGTTCCTTTGAGGTGTTATACTTGGGTCGCGGTTTATTCTCAGGACCAAAGATGAAGAAGGATCGTAAGAAGTTCCGCTGGAACGAAAGGAAATTCAAGAACCGTGAAACAAAGAGGCGCCAAGGTGGCGTTCTCAAGCACGACCCACTTCGTGGCTCCACTCAAGCAAAAGGAATAGTAATTGAGAAGGTTGGAATTGAAGCTAAACAACCTAACTCAGGTATACGCAAAGCGGTTAAGATTTCCTTAATTCGAACTGGTAACAAACTCACAGCCTTTGCTCCAGGAGATGGAGCAATTTCATTTATTGATGAGCACGATGAAGTTCTAGTAGAAGGAATCGGAGGTAGAATGGGGCGATCTTATGGTGACCTACCAGGTGTCCGATTCAAAGTAATCAAGGTCAATGGCGTATCATTAGACGAGATGGTTCGTGGCCGTAAGGAGAAGCCTGTAAGGTGAGCATTATGTCAGAGGAAGAGGCTCAACAAGCTCAACCAATAGCCGGTATTGGAACTATGGTTTTCAATAAATGGGACGCACAACAAGTGGTTTGTGGCGATCCTGGCCTCGCTCCCTACATCAATCTCACAACCATAGGTACCCCTCATAGTGGCGGAAGACACGCTAATGCTTGGTTCGGTAAATCTAAACTATCTGTGATTGAAAGATTCATTAACAATCTCATGAGAACAGGTAAGTTCAGTGGAAAGAAACAACACTGCGCAAAAGCCTTTGAAGCCGCTCTTGATAATATCGCCGAGCGTACCGGAGAGAACCCCCTACAACATTTCATTGATGCTATAGTTAATGCCGCACCTTGTGAAGAAACTACTCGGATAAAGTTCGGTGCTGTTAGTCAACCTAAGGCAGTAGATTCATCCCCAAGTCGTAGGTTAGACGTAGCCTTACGTAATCTGTCTATGGGTTGTGCATCAGCAACCGCAAAAAGTACGCGAACTCTAACTCAAGGAATTATTTCCGAACTCAACAAAGCAGCTGCAGGAGACGTTGCCTCATTCGCAGTAGGGAAGAAGGATGAGATTGAGCGCATAGCAGCATCTGCTCGTTGATGGCAAGTATAACCACAGGCCACTTCTCCGTTTGTATCACGTAGTGATACAATCGGCTTTATGAACCAATGTCAGGTCGCCGAGCCAACCAGAGGTTGGTAGAATGGGCCGTAAGGAAGATAACATCGCAAGGGCTACTGAAGTCATGAATCAGCGAGAAAAAATTAGGAATCTAGCAATTGCAGCTCACATCGATCACGGAAAAACAACTCTGTCGGACAATTTGATCGCTGGAGCCGGTATGATGTCTGAGGATTTAGCCGGCAAGTCACGAGTTTTGGATTTCGACGAGCAAGAGAGCGCACGCGGAATCACAATCAACGCGGCTAGTGCATCAATGGTTCACAAAGTTGGAGATGATGATTACCTCATCAATCTCATAGATACACCAGGGCACGTAGACTTTGGAGGAGACGTAACTCGTGCTATGAGAGCGGTTGATGGCTGCATCATTTTAGCCTGTGCCGTAGAAGGAACAATGCCCCAAACTGAGACAGTAGTTCGTCAGGCATTGAAGGAAAAGGTTCGTCCTGTTTTATTCATCAATAAGGTTGACCGTTTAATCAACGAATTGCAAATAGATGGGCCAGAGATGATGGCAAGATTTGAGAAAGTTATCGTTAAGGTCAACAAACTGATACAGACATTTGCGCCTGAAGATGTAAGAAAAGATTGGCAAGTATCGGTTCAGAACGGAACAGTGGCGTTCGGTTCAGCGTACTATAACTGGGGTATGTCAGTCCCTTACATGCAAAAATCTGGACTAAATTTCAAAGATATTTTTGAACATTGTGCAGCAGATGATCAGAAAGCTCTGGCCAAGAAAGCGCCAGTACACGAGGTTCTATTGGATATGGCAGTAGAAACTCTACCGTCGCCGCTCGTCTCCCAGAAATATCGAATACCGAATATTTGGCAAGGCGATCTCGAAACTACAGAGGGTAAGGCAATGATGGAGTGCGACGCCGAGGGCCCCCTATCACTGATGATTACCAAAATTTGGATGGACCCACATGCTGGTGAAGTAGCAGTAGGTCGAGTTTATTCAGGTCAAATCAAACACGGAGAGTCACTTTGGGCAATTGGTGCTGCAAAGGCCGAAAGGGTGCAACAAGTTGCAATGATGGTTGGTGGCGACCGAATTCAAGTACCATCCGTTACTGCTGGAAATATAGCTGCAATTACAGGCATCAGAAGTGCTGCAGCCGGAGTAACTATTTCTCGAGATAAGGATGCAGAACCTTTCGAAGCAATTAGACATTATTCGGAGCCTGTTGTTACTGTTGCCTTGGAACCTAAGGCAATGAAGGATCTACCGAAATTTATCGATGCGCTACGTGGTTTGGCAAAATCAGATGCCTCCCTGCAAGTATCTACCAACGCTGAGACAGGTGAAGCTCTGCTTGCTGGNATGGGNGAATTNCATCTTGAAATTACAGTATACAGGCTTGAGGAAGAACAAGGTATCAAAGTAAATGTCAGCGAACCAATTGTTGTTTACAGAGAGTCAATAGAATCTAACAATAAAGGCCACGCCTTCGAGGGCAAGTCTCCTAATCGTCACAATAGATTCTACATAGAGGCGGAGCCCCTTCCAATAGAGGTCGTACAAGCTCTCCGAGAAGGAGAATTTGGAGATGGAACCGTAAGGAACAAAGACGCCAAAGGAGTTGGTGATAAATTCGCAGAATACGGCCTGGACAAAAACATGATGAGGAAAATTTACGCTATTCATGGAACCAATGTATTAGTAAATGACACAAAAGGTATACAGAACCTACATGAAACTCGAGAACTAATCATTGAGGGATTCAATGAAGTCTGTAAGAGGGGTCCAGTTGCAGAAGAACCGATAATGGGTATAATGATGCGACTAGTCGACGCAAAGTTACACGAAGATGCAATCCACCGAGGTCCAGCGCAAACTATACCTGCTGTTAGGAATGCCTGCAAAGGTGCCCTTATCCGATCTCGTCCAATAATTCAGGAACCAATGCAAAATATTCGTATTGATGCACCAAACGATGTTATTGGTGGGGTTACCCGTGAAGTAACTAACCGAAGAGGAATCATTGAAGATATGCCAGTTGACGGTGGAACAGCATCCGTTATTGGTAAAATGCCTGTAGCAGAAACCTTTGGGTTCTCCAACGATATTCGCGCAGCAAGTCAAGGACGAGCCGTTTGGAATACAGAAAATGCTGGCTTCGAAATGCTACCTCCATCTTTATTCGAGAAAACCGTGGCTGAAATTCGGGAAAGGAAGGGCTTGAAACCAGAAGTTCCCACTGAAGTTAACTATACTGATTAATTAGTTGATTCTTACCAATTGGAAATCTGTCATATCTCTGAGTAGGTTCACAGCAGGTGTTTGTTCTAATTTGTCTAAACATCTATGCGCAATTCTGTGATGCTCCATTGCTCTGTCTAAGGCATACTGAATAGATCCATTGTTTCGCAATTCTTTGACAGCGACAGGAAGTTCATCGGTGTCAGTAGACTCTGTTCCAAACAACTTCCGGAATGTTGGTAAATCGGCACCACTTTCTAAGGCATGAATGGCGATTAAAGTTCTCTTTCCTTGAACGATATCACTCCCAGCGGGTTTACCTAGAGTTTCCGTATCGCTAGTCATATCGATATAATCATCCATAATTTGGAAACATAAGCCGAGATTGAGTCCCCAATCCGCCATATTTGCGACTGCGTTTGTGTCCGCACCAGCTAGAATAGCTCCTGTCTCGGCACAGGTTTCGAACATAGCACTAGTTTTTCCTGCTATCATCGAGATATATTCATCCTCAGAAACAGAAACTCTGTCTTCAAATTCAAAGTCTTCTTGTTGACCTTCTGCAACGTGACGAACCATTTCTCCTATCGCACTTACTACATCTCTGAGTTGCCCATCTTGAATATGGGGGCTATCAGCTAGCATTTCAAAGCCGAGTGCTAGCATTGCATCTCCTGCATTGATGGCAGTTGCGTTGTCATAAGCGACATGTACCGCATCTAGACCCCTACGAATAGGGTCTTGGTCCATTATATCATCATGGACCAATGTGAAGTTGTGAATGATTTCTATACACGCACCTAGCGTATAATGCCCTTCATGACCGTATCCTACGGCGTCTCCTACGAGTCTGGGCATTATTGCTCTCAATCGTTTTCCTCCACCAGTAAAAAGGTGAGACATAGCACCACGTAGACGTTCTTGTTGTATTTTCGAAAGATTTTGTTGAATAATTTCTTCAACAATATCTCTATGCTCACCCAAGGCCGCGAGTACATTGCTTGCGGAATTTTCCGGATGTTTAACTGACAAAGTTCCGCACCTGATTATCTCAGACTTCTGGTTTGATACAACCTCCTCGATATTAAAATCACCAGATAATAGAAAATTATGAAAAATGGCTTCAAACCAGGGGGCGATTATCTGACTTTTCCATCTCCCTTTTCTTTCCATCATCTGACTCAAAGAAGAATTATCTACCCATTCAATAGCTTGGATTTCATTACGGTTGAAGTCTACTTCACAATCCGCCTCAACAATTAGGACATGATCGATTTCATTCTCTACCCAATCTGTATCCCAACGACATTTGTATTCGAATCTACCAATATGGTGAAAATCCCAATCCTTAGTAATGGTTCTATGAATTCCAAGCTCTTGTTGCAATTTTCTCCTAGCAGCTTCTATCACTCCCTCAATTGGGTCGTCATTTTCACCTACAATATCCAATGGATGACTACAACAAGAGTTGGCCCATACAGATGGAAATGTGATTTTATCAGAAGATCTCTGTTGCACCAATAATCTTCCTTGAGTATCGAAAATTAGAACACTGAAAGCCCTGTGGAGAATTCCTTCTCCATGATGGCTAGCAAGTTTACTGGAAGTATCGATTACATTATCTTCTGAGTCCAAGCAGAGAACCAATTCTTCCATCATCTCGGCTTGAGAAGAGTCTAGTCCATCTAAGGGAGTTGCAGGCACCACCATGTCAACCATTCCTTTTGAGAAGGACTCACCATATAATCGAAATGGATTACTAGTGGGGTAAATTGGTCATCAAGGGACTATCTGCGTACCTCTTGTATTTCCAGAATTCAATAATTCTAGTACTCTTTCTGGTTTGCGCCCATCAATAAACCATACATTGTCCACTACCTCGGATATCTTAGATGCTGAATTTAATTTTAGGAAAATTCCTCCAGTAACGTCTTGTTGTTTGTGATGTTCCCCTGATATTGGCATCTTTGGATTCCAAATACGGACCAATTCCGATTTTGGGTCTGAGGGTGGTGCAGAGAGTAGACCTTCTGTATCCCCTAAAAGGAAGATACAATGAGTGATACTGGTGATTTCTTTTCCAAGCCTAACCATCAAGTCGTCTCCGGATAAGATGCCGAATAAATTTGGCTCACTACAATCAACTACATCTCCGAAAGTAATCGGAACTACACCTTCGTCACAATTTACAATTGGTGTCAGGCTTCCTAAAAAATCTGGACCAACTTCCGTTGCCCATTGTGATGGTGGAAAACTTTGGCTGTCAACATCTAGTGTTGTTAATGAGTCACATAATATACGATTCAATTCTAACATATCTTCTCGAATAGATTGTACAGCCCGTTTTTGTCCCATTAGGATTGATGTTTTCGCACCTTCAGCAATTTTCCATTCTTTAGCTTTAAGATGACCGAAAGAACCTGCACCATGTACTATAGTCACTCGATTGCCCATATCCAATAATTGCTTAATTAGCCCTGAGAGTTTTGTTATGGCCTTTTGATCTATAGTTTTCATCTTCGACTTAGTTGTGATTAAGCCACCACCAAATTTCATTAGAACATGGGCCATAGTTTCCGGTTCTTCCCAAGGGGCAAGACATTTTGTGTTATCGCGTAACTCGTCTAAAACAGTGACGTTCTGAATAAGTCAGATTCATTGCTCACCGTTTATTGCGCGGTACATGAATGCAGATGGGGAACTCGATATATTCCAACGCTGGTTACAGAGTAGATTAGCGGATACAGAAAATATTGAGTCTGATGATGAAAGGATACGAACTTCTAATCGGATACAAAATGCCATACAAGAATGTATTAATTACAAACAAGCGGTAAATGTGCAACAATCCGTAGCTAATCCATTTGTAATGCGTGATCAACCTGTCCGTCCTGTTAACGAATCCGAGGTAAAACCTGTAAGTTCAGTCACAGGAGTCTGCACAAATTGCCAGGCGGATTTAACGGGAGATCTAGAATTCTGCCCATTATGTGGTGAATTTCAGTAAAGTCACTCTTCTTCTTCCCAACGTGCACGTGCCAAGACATATTCTGGGTCGTCATTATCCACAACTGATAGGTATTGTGAAGGTACATTTTCAGTAAGGTAGACAGTGATGCCAGCGTGCCAAATAGTCTCTCCTGCGGCATACATTTGAGCAGTATCGACTTCTAATATCGTTGGCAATTTGAAGTGTACATGGCCTGCTTCGGCAGCATTGCGAATAGTTGCAGAAAGGTGTACGTGTGCTCTCCCGCTTGGCGATATTCCAACGTCAAGCAAGTTTTCTGCTTGTTCAGGGTCACATGGAAAATATAGTGCATCTGGAATATTATCAGTAGGTAAATCTAATTCGATTTCTACCGTGTGTCCATAAGTGGCACGAATTGTATTTCCTCGAATTTCATATCTTCCTTTTGGGTCTGTTTCTGCTATCGCTCTAAAATGATGTGGCCTCAACCAATGGAATCGCTTGCCACCTTTTTTGAATTGATGAATAATGTCTTTGACGTCAATCCATCCATTGATGTCCATTTCTAGATCGAACTTTTCAGGAGCATGCCTCAAAACTAACGCTAGTCTTCTAGCAAGGCTATTTCTTTCACCAGTCCTCATGATGAATTTTCCTTCTGCATTACAAGCAGGACAGAGGTGATCATCTGCATAAAATCCGTGATGTGGGCATTCTCGTATCATTAAATCGCGCGACTTTGGCTTCTTTGAAGAACCCGCCGGTCAAGTAACCACATTACTTACGCTACTTACTCAATGGTTATTGGGCGAATACCAGACCGAGTATCGTGGATACAGTCATAGTTGATTGGATGCGTTCGCCCTTCCATAGGGCTCACAAAGGTGCTCTAAAGGATGTTAGACCTGATGAAATGGCCGGACAGGTAGCTAGAGCATTGTTATCTAGGAATAATATCCCTGAGGCTCATTTTGAGGATATTTTACTGGGATGCGCATATCCAGAAGGCGAACAAGGATACAATGTTGCAAGATTAGTGGGTTTTCTTTCCGGTCTGCCAGACACCGTCCCAGGTTCCACATTCAACAGATTATGCGGCTCTTCAATGGAAGCTATTCACGTTGCTACTGCAAAGATTTCCGCTGGATGGGGTGACTGCTTTCTTGTTGGCGGAATAGAATCTATGTCTAGAGTCAAAAGGAGGGGTTTCAATTGGTCTCCTCACCCAAAATTAGAGGAAGACTTTCCGGAAGCATACATCAATATGGGAATAACCGCCGAAAATGTCGCCGAGAAATATGCAATCGATCGGATTTCTCAAGAAGAATTTGCACTCGCCTCCCATCAAAAATCCGCTCTTGCGCAACAAAGTGGTCTTCTAGATGATGAAATTTGTCCGATTACTATAGGAGACTTTGAAGTGAAATCTGACGGTTGTATTAGACCCACTAGTAATTTGGAATCAATGGCTGGACTAAATCCAGTTTTCAAAGAATCCGGAACAGTTACTGCGGCTACATCTTCGCCATTGACGGATGGAGTTACTTTTGCAATTGTTTGTAGTGAAAGGTACGCAACCTCGAATGGTCTCACTCCAATAGCTAGAATCGTCTCTACGTCAGTTACTGGCTGTCCTCCAGAACTAATGGGTCTAGGTCCAATCGCAGCCTCCCAATTATGTATCGAAAGAGCAGGTTGGGATGCTGAGGATGTTGACATTTGGGAATTGAATGAAGCATTTTCCTCTCAGAGTTTGGCATGTATTGAGGAATTAGGAATTGATATTGAGAAGGTCAATCTAGATGGTGGAGCTTTATCCTTAGGTCACCCATTGGGGGCTTCCGGAGCCAGAATAACCTGTAAAGCGGCTTCACTATTACAAAGAACAGGAAAAAGCAAAGCCATCGCTACAATGTGTATTGGAGGGGGCATGGGTATCGCTACTGCACTTGAGAGATATTGACTTATTCTTCTTCAATCGAGTTAACTAGTAATCCATCACAATTAGGACAACGATCTTTTGTACTAAGTAAACTAGGTATAACGGCCAATAGACTATCACAATTTGGACAGGAAGCATATACTTCCTCATTTCTGAGTATTACCTCTGAATCGAGTCTTTTGTTATACCATTGCATAAATTGAGAATTCCTAATTGTCGATACACGCTTGCGTGTAGAATTACCAAGCAAAACTAACAAAAGCCCCTGGATAATGAGAAAGATTTCGACTGCGAGAAAACCAACAATTGTTTGGATTAGGCCCACAATATAGAAAACCGTAGAAAGGAATTGTTCAAAATTAGCATATCTAATGTCGTAAAGATTTCTTTTCTTAGCGAAACCAATAGTTACAGTGGTCCCGTAAAATACTACAAGCATACCCAAGCCAATAATAAACCCTAGAAAAATCCCGTTACCGTTTGTCGAAATTGTGGCAATGATTAGGATAAGAATTAGTAAATTTAAGACGCCAAAAGTCGTCAACCTACGAAACAAGTCATTTGCCCTGGTATCGTCCACAACCTATCGAATGTATTGTCATCTAAGACTCAAACGGTCGGCGACGCACTCTTGAATGACCTACTACTCGTGGAGTTGTGACGAAGGACACCGGCGTTGCAATTCATAGTGATGCCTTACACGGAAAACGAGTATTATTAGCGATAGCAGGAGGAATCGCGGCGGTTGAATCCGTTAAGTTGGCTAGAGAATTGCGCAGACATCAGGCTGATTTGACTGTAATCATGAGTGAAGAAGCAACCAAGATAATTACACCTCTAGCAGTAAGTTGGGGCTCTGATACAGTTGTTAATCAAGGATGGAGTAGCGAAATGTCGCAATTGGATGCATTTGATGTAATTCTAATCGCACCAGCTACAAGGAACACAATTTCCAAGCATCTTCACGGAATAATGGATTCACCCGTATTGATGGCTCTCTCCGCAAGTAGAGGTCGTAAATCGAAACTTTGCTTTGTCCCATCAATGCACACTGACTTATTCGATGATCCGGTAACTACCGAACTTCTCGATGCATTACGTGAAGAAGGTAGCCATGTGATAATTAACGAGGTAGACGAAGGAAAATTGAAACAACCAGATCCAATATCCATTGTGGCTGAGGTTTGTCATATCGCAAATAGATCCCAATCCTCCAAATCAATTGCTATTACAATGGGGGCAAATAGGGCGCCAATTGATGCTGTTAGAGCCATTCAAAATGCATCATCAGGTAGAACAGGCTGGATTATTGCAGAATATCTCCATCGTATGGGTCACAATGTTATTTGTATAGCTGGAAAAACCTCTGCTAATCCCACATTTTCCCTTCCGAACGTGTTTCGGGATGGAACTCCCGATGGTATGCTGAAATTGTGCAAGGAAATAGCCACTGAATCACAACCTGACGTATGGATTCATGCTGCAGCAGTATTGGATTATTTCACAGAGGCAGAACAAGGTAAGAAACCAAGCGGTCAAGATAATTGGCAACTAAATCTTAACCCTGGAAGGAAACACATCGAAGAATTAAGGGATCTAGTTGGGGATTCGATCCGTATAGGATTCAAGTTAGAATCAGATGTAGAAATAGACACTCTGATTCAAAGGGCAGAGGCACAAATTGAACGATATGGTGTTAACGCAGTTGTTGCAAATTTGATGGAAGAAATGAACGACCCAAGTAAATTGAGAGCCAGAATAGTTCACGATGATGGAAGAATCGAAGAAATAGAAGATGATTTTTCATTGGTACTAGCGATACAAGGCATAATCTCGCCAAATTGACTCCTCGTTCAGCGTCACATTCAAGCGATTATTGCTGGCGACAGCAATCATGGCGAGTCCCGACAAGGCCAAGAGAGGAATACCCTCTAAGGAGGATTTCAACCTCTGGTACCCAGCAATCGTCGAAATTGCAGACCTTGTTGACAAAAGATATCCAATCAAAGGTATGGATGTCTGGAAGCCATATGGTTGGAAGGCAATGATGCTAATTGATGGATTAACTCGTGCCGAGATGGATCGTACCGGCCACGAAGAGTATAACTTCCCACTACTCGTTCCGGAAGATCTGTTGGAGAAAGAAAACCGCTTAGTCTCATTGTTAAAAAAGGCTAGAGAAGAAGGCGTTGATCCAGATGAATTGAGAATAGATGAAGAAGAAGCCGGATTCAAGAAAGAGGTGTATTGGGTTAAACACGCTGGAGAAAATGAGTTAGAATTACCCATGTTTCTCAGACCGACTAGCGAGACTCCAATGTACACTATGTTTCCATTATGGGTCAGGTCCCATGGAGATCTACCACTGAAAACATTTCAGATAGTCAACACCTTCCGATATGAGACTAAACAAACTAGGTCTTTCATTCGAGTTAGAGAAATTCATTTCTTTGAAGCCCATACCGCTCACAAGAATCAAGAAGGTGCTGATGCCCAAATAGAGGAGGACGCAGTAATCGTGCAAAATTTGCTTCACGACCTATGTTTCCCAGCAATTGTTTCCAAGAGACCAGTATGGGATACTTTCCCTGGAGCTTGGTTCTCTAACGCTGTAGATGTAGTAATGCCTAACGGCCGTACGCTTCAGGTTGGCACCTATCATCATTACAAGGATCAATGGGCTAAGGCGTTTGATCTCAAATACGAAGATGCAGAAGGTCAAACTCAGTTTTGTCACCAGACTACTTTCGGAATGTCAGAAAGAATGTTGGGCGCAGTTGTAGGGATGCATGGCGACGATGCAGGACTAATTTTCCCCCCTAAGATTGCTCCTATTCAGATAGTCCTAATGCCCGTTGCTCAACATCTCGATGATGATGTAATACCTTCTATCAACAAAATAGCAGACGCTCTCAAATCCGCTGGATACAGAGTAAAGGTTGATGATAGAGATATAAGACCTGGAGCAAAACATTACGATTGGGAAATAAAAGGCGTTCCACTTCGATTAGAATTAGGCCCTAGGGACCTGAAATCAGGTCAATTTGTGTTATCCATGAGAACAGGCGGAAAAGCAAGCCATGACGTGAATGATTTACTAACCGTGATTTCGGACTCTCTAGATTCGACCGAATCTGAACTTAGAAATCGGGCAGCAGTGCATATGGAAAATTTAGTACTAGACTTCCCCGGTATAGAACAATCCTCAGATGGATGGAAACTAACAAAACCCATAGAAGATGGTAAAGTCTACCAATTAGCCTTTGGTGGGAACGATTCTGATGCTGAAATATTAGAAAAAGCAACAGGACTTACTTTCTTAGGGGATTGTATTGATTCGTATAGTGAGCCTAAGCCCTGCGTAGTCACCGGTAGAATGACAACAAGAAAACAGCATTTGGCAAGGATGTACTAGTCTTACTTCTTACGTAGTGAGAATAGCATAATTCCGAACAGGAACACGAGGATTCCAATCTCAATAAGTTCTAGTTCCATCGTTTCTGTCCAGGAATTAGGTGATTGGTAATTTGCAATTTCACTTAGGATTAATTTATCTTCACAGTTTGTCTCACTGTCCGGCTCATCACAGAGTGGAATAAAGGAACCATACCCTACCACTAAATTGGTCAAGATTAGTGAAATTGCAATGGTAGTAAAAACAAACAGACCCCATCTTCTAGATTTGGGAGTTTCTGGAATTGGGTCCGGCGGGGCAATAGGGACAATTGGCATTTCGACCTCATGCTTCGCATCTCCATTTGGCTGGACTATTGACTCAGAAGGTCGTTCTGGGGCCTCAACTCCCATCTGTTCCAAAACTTCTCTTCCATAGATTGACTCTGCCATCTCATATAGCTCTAGATTGTCTTCCAAACTCTCGGGATTCAGCGTTCCATCGAGAAGGTTCTTGATCTCATCCAGAGAAGACACAATCCCACCCCGATTACCTATTATTATTGAATACAACCCAATATTGTGGGCGAAATTTCCTAATCTACAACATTGCTCTAGCAGCGGTTTCAATAGATTCGATAGTTAGTCCTACGAGACTTAGTAGCTCCTCACTATCCCCGCTTTCACCAAATCTATCTTCCACACCTATCTTTCGGATTATTGTAGGATTATTTTCACTAAGATATTCGCTTACTGCAGATCCTAATCCACCAATGACTGAGTGGTCTTCAACAGTAACTATTCCTGAAACAGAATTGGCCAATTGATCCAATAATGCTGTGTCTAATGGTTTGATTGTATGCATATCCACTACCGTCGCATTAATCCCCTCTGAGTGTAAATTTTCCGCGGCTTCAAGTGCTTTATGGACCATTACTCCGATTGCAATTATCGCAACATCATTTCCTTCCTTGAGAACAGAACCCTTCCCAATTTGTATGGAATTTACAGTGTCCTCATCATAAATTCGAGGAGTCTTGTTCCTTGCAGTTCTTGTGTAGGATGGATTCGGGTGGTTGAGTAATTGTTCGGTCAATTTTGTTGCCGACAAATCATCACTCGGATGCATAACTGTCATCCCTGGAATGGTTCTGTAGAGGGCTAAATCCTCGATAGATTGAGCGCTACTACCGTCCGTACCAGTGTGAATGCCTCCATGACTTCCACAAATATGAGCCACGAGACCAGGTCTAGCCAGTCCATTTCTGACTTGTTCAAATGCCCTTTCAGTAAAGATAGCAAATGTACTAGCAAACGGAACCTTCCCGCAAGATGCTAGTCCTGCTGCTACAAGTACCATATTTTGTTCTGCAATTCCCAATGAAATAGTCCGCTCTGGATACAATTCACGGAAGAGGCAAGATTTGGTAGATTTTCCTAGGTCTGCTTCAATCACAACTACTCTTGGGTCATCTGCCAAGTTGAGTAGTGCTGCTCCATAGCCGTCACGGCTGGCTCCGCCAGTAGATGGTGCGCTCATACTAACTCCTCCATTGCCATCTTTAGTTCAGCATCATTAGGCGCTTTGCCATGGAATGAGGGGTTATCTTCCATGAAGGATACACCTTTCCCTTTGACGGTGTGGGCTACTACGGCGGATGGACCTGGTGTATCCATCGACCATTGCAGAGCTTCGACAACAGCTTCCATATCGTGACCGTCGATTTCCTTTACGGACCAACCAAATGCCTCTACCTTACTGGCAACGTCACCGATCTCCATTTGGACATTTACGAAATCATCGTTTTGTATTCGGTTTCTATCGATTATTACGTGTAAATTGTCTAAATTATGGTAACTAGCCGCCATGAATGCTTCCCAGATCTGCCCCTCTTGAGTTTCACCATCACCCAACATTACCCAAGTTTGGTAATCCAAACCATTCATTTTTGCTGCAAATGCTGTCCCTATTCCAAAGGATAATCCCATACCTAAACTACCTGCTGAGAAGTCTACACCATTCGTCCATTTCATGTCGACATGTCCTTGACATACCGAACCTAAACTTCTGAAGCCATCCAAGTCTGATTGCTTGAGGAAATCGTGCTCTTTCAAAATAGCATATACTGCTGGTGAGGCATGACCTTTACTCATAATAAATCGGTCTCTTTGGATTGAATCTGGATTATTGGAATCTACATTTAGTTGAGTACCATATAGCCCCACGATTAGGTCGATTGCTGACAAAGACCCTCCTGGGTGTCCTGCGCCTGCTTTGTGTATCATGTCAACTATTGATCTCCGGCAATTTTTTGCCACATTCTCTAAACTTTGAACAGATACTTCAGTTCGTTTCACAGTTGTTGCTAATCCAAAGGGCCTTTGATGATTTCCAGTCTCAAGTTTTCATCAAATTATAGATGGATTGAATATGGGGGATATTTTCGATTACTCTGTGAGCAGGGCTATGCTTGAGACCGCAGCACCTCTCGGGGGCCACATTGATTGGAAAAGTGTACTCAGATTGATGCCTATTCCTAACGCAGTATCCTCGAATCCAATACTTCTTTCTGCCCTTAATTCGTTAATTGATAATGGCAGAATCGACGGTCAACTCGCCCTTAAAATATACAATGAACCAGATATCAATGCAATATTTTCGTTAGCGAATATGGTCAAGGTTTCAAGATTCGACAATCAAATCTTTTTCAACCAAAATCTACATGTCAATACCACAAACATCTGTGTTTTAGCCTGTAGGTTTTGTGCATTTAGGAAGGGGCCAAGACATTCCGAAGCTTACGAGTTAAGTGTGGAAGAATATCTCCATCGAATTATGCCATTGTCAGATAGAATAGACGAAGTTCATTCAGTTGGTGGCCTACATCCTTCCTGGACAATTGAGCATTATCAAAAATTGTATAGTAGCGCCAAAATTGAATTTCCCCACATACACATTAAATCTCTTACTGCTGTAGAAATAAAACACCTCGCAAAGAGATCCAATCTTTCAATTTCTAAGACTCTGAAAAAATTACAATCCGCTGGATTAGATTCGATACCTGGTGGTGGTGCCGAAATTTTAGTAGACAATATTCGTGATAGAATTTGTAGAGGTAAAGAATCTAGTGACGAATATTTGGAAATACACCGCCAAGCTCACAAACTTGGAATTCCGACCAATTGTACTATGCTTTTCGGAACTGTAGAATCAATTGAGGATAGAATTACCCATCTTGAATTATTAAGAGAATTACAAGATGAGACTAATGGTTTTCAGTGTTTTGTACCTTATCCTTTTTTGCCAGATTATACCAGACTTCCTGAAGCACAATTAGCAACATCAAATGAGATTCTCCGCACAATAGCGATATCTAGATTAATGTTGGACAACATACCTCATATCAAGGCCTATCGGATGAATATTGGAGATTTCGTAGCACAAATGGCATTAGTAGCTGGCGCAGATGATATTGATGGAACAGTGGGTCATGAGGAAATTATGCATTCAGCAGGAAGTACAACACCATTAGATTCAGATGTTCATGATTTAGTTAAGTTAATCCAAGACACTAACCAATTACCAGTGAGGAGAAATTCGATATACAATAAATTCGAAATTATTATCCCGAAAAAACATGAGTATAATTCCTTACCAGTACTAACATGATGGTGAAGGACATGTCGTGGACCAGTGTTATTGGACGTGTGGCTTTTACTAACTGCGACCCATTGTTTTTCGGTCTAGACGAACGTTGGTCAATTTTGTCGGCCCCACCAGCCTGGCTAACTGGGCACGTTCTACGTAAAGATTGTTTGACCGCTCCCATTCCAACTGCTGATTTCGCAAAACATCAAGATGAACTCATGTTAGTGCCCGACCTTGGGATTGTCGCAATGGGCGCAGTAGGTTCTGTAATTCTCTTTGGTTCTAGAGAAATAGATCAAATGAGAGACATTGCACTACCATCTGATTCATCAACATCCAAGGTCCTTCTTAGATGGTTGCTAAAGCATAGAGGATTGGACCCAAAATGTGTTGAAACCGGACCAGATTTGAAATCTATGTTGGATATATGCGATGGAGCTTTACTAATAGGAGACAGAGCTCTTTCAGCCGCAGCAGAACATCCCGAACTAGTCTCACTTGATTTGGGAGGGGAATGGACTAAGGTCACAGGTTTACCCATGGTTTTCGGCGTATTCGCTTGTAGAAAAGATGCTCCAATAGAACAAGTAGCGAAAATCCATAATGACTTAATGAATAACTATCATGAGTTCAATACTAACCCTCGGAAAAAAATACAGGTTGTTGAAAATTCTTCTAATCAAACGGGCATAAGTAATGATAGGATGGAATATTATTTTCACAATGAAGTAAGAAATTCACTTGACGCTGAATCAACCGAAGGATTGTTATTATTCTTGAAAGAAGTTTGTAAGATGGAAGATAGCCCAATTTGGGCTAAATTATCTTGATCACTCTGAGTAATCTAAGCGTTTACTTGCCACCCATTCTAAAAGGTCAAGAGCCACTTCACATGATTCGGCAACAACTACTTCTTCATCATCAACAAATCGTTCTAATACGTCCAGAGCGGTTCTGTCACCAATGGCGCCTAACGCCTCAGCAGCTTCATGCCTGACCATTACATCTTCATCCTTATCTTCCAGCCGTTCTATTAGGTGTGGGACAGCATGTGAGTCTTGCATTTGTCCCATGACGTAAGCAATCTCATGCTTCAATAAAGCGGATCTTGATTCATAAGCCGCTGCCAAGGCGTCAACGGAATCTTTTCCACCAATATTCCTTAAAGCGAATAAGGCCCTCATCCTTTGAAACATTTTTTGTTCTTCATCGCAAAGTATTCTTCGCAGGTCGGAGACGCTTCGTTCGTTACTAGGTGGAGCAGGGTCTACCGAATCAAATTCTGACCGCTCTGGAATATTCTCACTCATATTATTCGACTCCAATAAATTCTATAGAATCGGTATCTAATTTTTCATCGACCAAGCCTATTTTCTGACCCTCTTTCAAAAATAGCCGAACTGCAGAACGACCGTCTTCTCCATAATCGATGGTTCGTGAATTGACGTACATTTGGACAAATTCTCTATTTGTATTATCATCAATCCCCCTACCCCACAACTTGGCGAATTCTAGAGCGGTATCAGGATCTTGTAACGAGTGTTCAATCGATTTCTTCACATCCATTGCTAATGTATGGCAAATTTCCTCTCCTAAATCACGGCGTACAACATTACCACCCAATGGTAATGGCA
Source organism: Candidatus Thalassarchaeum sp. (assembly GCA_022451235.1). Classification (GTDB taxonomy): domain Archaea; phylum Thermoplasmatota; class Poseidoniia; order Poseidoniales; family Thalassarchaeaceae; genus MGIIb-O1. The sequence continues at coordinate 56,381 of JAKUOA010000011.1, forward strand.
AACCTGTTTTTTCATTCCACCATACACCTAAATCCTGTATGAGACAAACACCTTCATCTTTCCACGTTAATTGACCTTCATGGATAATTAAACCAACATCGTACTTACCCTCAGCAACGGATGGTAAGATTTCGTCGAATGGTAATACCTCAACATCTACATCTCCCCATGCGAGCCTCAAAGCCAAATATGCGGATGTATCCAAACCGGGAATAGCAATTGTACGTGATTTTGCATCTTCTATAGTCAACTGGCTGTTTCCAATTAACATTGGGCCATATCCTTCCCCCATAGAGGCTCCACAGTTCATTAGGGCGTAATCTTTGATAATCTTAGGAAAAGAATGTATGCTAACGGCGGATATTTCGTATTCACAATTTTGAGCTTTCTCATTGAGTGTTTGGATATCCAATAACACGTGTTCATAATTTCTTCCAGGTGTTTGAATCGCTCCTGTTGTGAGTGCGTGGAACATGAAAGCATCATCCGGATCGGGAGAATGACCTATTCTAATGTGGATATCGTTCGAATCCATGTCTTGCGGCGTCTCCCTCTAGTAAAAAATCACTTGTATTCCCCATTCAGATTGTAAGTAAGTATCAATAGGCAATCACTACTCCCCAAGGTTGTGCCTGACCCTACGAAACTCTCTACAGCATCCGGCCAACTAGGGCCTGTTTGTGCCGTAACCGGAAAGGCGCTAACTTTCGGTGAGGCAATAGTTTTGGATGGCGAATATTTGTGCATGGAAGCCTATGTAGAAAAGACCGGTGCTTCTCCGTCTACAGAAGGTAAAGAAGTACAGGATCTGAACCTAGATTGACAGAATCTTTGCGTTGAGTTCATCAGCCGCCTTCGTTTTCGAGTTATTATGTCCGGAGGATGGAGTAGGTTTGCGCTTCGCTTCTCCAGGTATTATGCTAGTTTATCTACACACGAACTTTGGACGCCTCCTAGGTTACGAAATAGAGAATGGATGTTCATTCATTGGGGAGATAAACCAGTTGATCGCCATAGAGCATTTTCCTCAGATGAATCATTACTATCGTATCTACAACAAAAAGGCCCTCATTCTTCATTTCATAGCACTGCATATTATCGAAAACCGTCCGAAAGAAAAATGGTCGACAAAGATTGGTTAGGTGCTGATTTGATATTTGATCTCGATGGCGACCATTTACCGGGTGTTTCCGATGCAGATTTCCCTTCTATGATTTCATTAATTCAAGAACAAGCTTGGAGTTTATGGAATGATTTTTTAGAACCAGAATTTAACATGAAAAGGGAATTTGCCCAATTCACATTTTCCGGACATAGAGGGTTTCATATTCATGTTAGGGACCCGTCATTAATGGGATTAGATTCCAATGCTAGAAGAGAAATTGTGTCATATATTCGAGGCGAAGGTTTGGAAGTAAATACCATATTGTCAGGGAATGCCAGCGGATGGAGAGACAGAATCGATATCGGAACGCAAAGTGTTTTGGATAAGTTAAGAGCAATAGGCGAAAAATCTTCTGATTCCAAACAATATCTAAACGAATTTCATAGTCTATTAAATCCTAATATCAGTCATAGTGGGACACGTGGAGTTAGTAAAAACAGGATTAATACTTTAGCGGAATCGGTTTTGTCAAAAGAGCGTATAGAGAGACTAAATTCAGATCATAACTTAGCTGTCTTTGGGAAGGAAACTGGTTTATTTTGGGAGTTAGTAAAACTCGACAAATCCGTAGTTTTAGGTACAGCAGGAGAAACCGATGAAAATGTCACAGTTGATGTGAAGAGAGTAATACGACATTTAGGTAGTTTACACGGGAAATGTGGCCTAAGGGTCACAGAAGTACCGTATGATAGATTAGATCCGGATGGCTCTAATCCATTCAATCCGCTATTAGAAACCGTTGCTTTTTCCGGTGTTGAAACGACCAGAATAAAATTGCTTAGAGATGACGTTACAGCTAGTTTAGAGGGAGTAGAGGTTTCCGGCTCTAATGGTGAGATTTTTGAGGTTAGTGAAGCGATGGCGATATTCTTATGTCTCAAGGGATGGGGGGAACGAGTTAGTCCCTGAGTACCCGAAAAGACACTCTAAGCCACAGAATGTTGAATAGTGGGTTCATTAGACATGTACATGTTGGGGTGTACGCTTGTCCGATGGTGAAGATGAATCGAAGGAGGATTTTCCGCTTCCACCTCCGCCGCCGGGACTAACAATTCCACCTCTCCCAACACCTCCACCACCTCAGGATTTAGCAATTGAGGAAGAATCTGAACCAGACCTAGAAGTCCAAGATTCTGATGTTGATGACGACTTCAAATCTGCTTGGGCCAAAAGAAGGTCCGAAAACCCCGATTTATCCTCTGATAAAAGAGATCAAATGTATGGACATATTGATCGAATAGCTACTGGAGAAGTTGGTACCTTGTTAGATAGGTTCTCAGACAGATTTGGTTCAGAATTAGATAGAGAAATCATTGTTTTACGGAAGAAACAACAAAAAGAAATGCGTGATATCAAACCCACTGTAGAACTAATCTCCTCGCCTGAAACAGATTACGAAGAGGAGATAGATTACGAAGAAGAGCTTGATGAATCAGGTTCTGAACTCGAAGCAGAATCTACCTCGGAAGATAATGATGAAGATCAATTTGTAGAATTCTTTTCTGTTGTTAATGACCTCTTAGGTAGTATGCCTGATGATTTTGTAAATTCTTTTGTAGCATCAGACGATTTTTCATTATTTCAGGCAGTTGGGGATAACCCCAGCCAAACAGATGAAGATGCTCGGCAAGATTTCTTTAACATGATTAATCGCGTTTTAGGCGATTTACCAGACGACAAGATAAATGAATTTGTCCAATCCCCTGGATTCATAATCTTCCAATCAATGGGTGAAATTTACGGTGCCTGACGAATATAATGAGGGAAAAAATATGGGATTATTAGAAAAAGCCAGTAACATAGAGGCTGAAGAGAAACCTCCGAAAACTAAGGTTGTAAAAGCTAAGAAAGAGGCTGTAAAAGAACCGCCGGCCGCGAAGCCAAAAAAGGCGGCTAAAAAACCAAAGAAGGTTAAACCCAAGAAGGAAAAGAAACCAAGGGCACCGAGGGTGAAAAAGGAAATTCCAGAGGGTTTTGAACCAGCAACAACTGGCCAAAAAGTTACACGTAGAATATTTGATTTTGCAGTAAGTTACGGTTGGACACTTCCATTAATTGGGATATCTGCATGGGGTTCGAACTTCAACCCGACGATTATCGTCATACTTGGTATCGGACTAATATCATTTAATTTAGGATTCATGCCTACCTACGCCGGAAAAAGAACCGTGGGTAATTGGATAAGTCGAACACAGTACATCAACTCAAGAGGCGAACCGCCTTTGTCAATTTATCTAGCCATCAAAGGTATGACTACCATATTCGTTTTATTCGGTGTTTTCACTCTATTACTTGTTATGGCAAACGGATCACTGGGTAAATCTACGTTCTCACAAATATTTTCCGCCATAGGTTTTCTATGTCTCATTCCTCCGATAATTGATTACATAATGTATAGAATTCGGGGTGACTTAGGTCTTTGGGACACTATATTTGGTGGGGTTTGGCTTGTTAGAACTACAAAGTCAAAACAAACAAAGGGATGGCTCAAGCGGCTTGAGAGTGTAAGCGACTGGACTGAGTCGAAGGGCTTCCTAGATGAACAAGATTCATCAGACTGATGTTCTACTCTTCCTCAGTGTTTCTCAACATAGCTAATTCCCTGAGGTCTTCTCTTGCAACGCCTTCTTCAATAGCAACTTGATCCTCCTCGTCGACGATTTCTACGCCTAGTAATGTCTCAATCACATCTTCCATTGTAACGAGGCCGACAGTGCCTCCAAATTCATCCCTAACGACCATGATTTGGGATTTATTTTCTAGAAGTGTATCCAATGCCTTATCGACAGAGTCATCATATCTGCAAATGACTGCTGGCCTTGAAATCTCTTTCATTGTGGTATCGAAATCATCGGCTGCGGCCCTTCTGAGTATTTCACTTCGAAGTACCATTCCTTGAACATTATCAACATCACCTTCTACTACCGGCATCCTACCATACACCATTATGGGGATTTTTTCCATAACTTCTCGTATGGTTTCGTCTGCCGAAACATGTACAACAACAACACGAGGCGTCATAATTGTCTGAACTTCAATGTCCCTTAATCGGAGGAGATTCTGAATAACTGCTTCTTCATCCTCTTCAATAATATCTGATTCTTCTGCAATATCTGCTAATACAGATAACTCGTCTCTTGTTACTGTTTCAGTATCTACTGCTGGTAGCATTCCTCGTATGAGTTCCACTGGTCTTACAATAATCCATGAAGAAATAATCAAAATCCTTAGTAGGTATCCAGAAGAAATTGTAAGTTTTCTCCAATATAGAGTGCCAATGGTTTTTGGTAGAATTTCTGAAAATAGTAACACTGCTAGGGTTAATATCGCCGACGCAACACCCATAATAACGTCAATATCAGTATCATCAGCGTATATCCTTGCTACCTGACCACCTACACCTAAAGCGCCTACAGTATGAGCAATGGTATTCAGGGTAAGAATAGCTGTTAGAGGTTTTTCGGGGTCATCTTTGTATCCGATCCATTGTTTACTTGACTTTGGATGAGATTCAGTCATGCTTACTACGTGACCTCTCGTTGTTGAGAGTAACACCGCTTCTAGTATACTACAAAGGAAAGAAACTCCAATCGCGAGAATAGCGTAAAGTGTCAATAGTGTCCAGGGATTCAAGGGCTTATCACCTCTGGATTCCGATAGGAATCCGGATACATCATGGGTACAGTGTGGGTCACAGCAATACGTACTCCGGAACTAGTCGCATCGACGCAGACATAAATATGATACTGTCCGACAGGATAACGCCCTCAGAGGTTGGAAGGTCGTTCAAATGGAGTACACAACCATATTCATGGCATGGCCGTATGCCAACGGCCCCCTACATCTTGGGCACGTTGCAGGCAATTCTCTACCTGCAGATATTCAATACAAATACGAAAGAGCTAGGGGCAGAAGGGTGCTGATGTGTAGTGGTTCTGATGAACATGGTACTCCAATAACAGTTACAGCAGAAGAAAAAGGCATTTCACCACAAGCAGTTGTAGACGAATTCCACCATATAAATTCCAAAGCATTGGAAGATTTAGGTTGTTCATGGACTCAAAATATTGATTCTAGAGGTGTCGAATATGGTGGTGCTTTGTATAATCGAACAACTGATAAAAGACACAAGGAAATTGTTCAAGATGTATTCTTAGATTTATTGAATGAAGGCCTTTTACAGAAACAAACAATGCAACAATATTGCGAAATCAATGATTCAGGAGTCGTAAAATTTCTCCCCGATAGATATGTACTAGGTACTTGTCCAATTTGTGGAAATGAAGACGCCCGTGGAGACCAATGTGATTCTTGTGGTGCCACTTATGAAGCTCATGAACTGAAGAATCCTAGGTCTAAATCTAACCCGAATGCCCAGATTGAAATTCGTGATACTGATCATTTGTTTTACCAACTCAATGAATTCCAATCTGAATTAGAAATTCATTCATCAAACAGACAACACACTTGGAAGCCTAACGTTAGAGCAATGACAAAAAATTGGCTAAATATGGGTCTTAGACCACGAGCGGTAACTAGAGATTTGGAATGGGGGATTGATATTCCGATTAAAGATGGAGAATGGAGCAATAAACGTGTATATGTTTGGTTTGAAGCTGTACAAGGGTACTACACCTGTGCAAGAATTTGGTCGGAAAGGTTTGCTTCAAATCATCCAGATGGAGTATCTGCATGGGAAAATTGGTGGATAGACAAGCCTAATCAATCACTCAAACATATCTATTTCATGGGGAAGGATAACATCCCATTCCATACAATTATTTGGCCAGCGATATTGATGGGATTGAATCGGTCAAGAAAAACAAATGAACTACTGCATCTAGAAGATAATGTGGCTGCTAATGAATATTTAATGCTTCAAGGAGGGCAGTTTTCTAAATCAAGAAAACATGGAGTTTGGTTACCAGCATTCCTTGAGAGATATGATCCGGATTCGTTAAGATATTACCTATCAATCAATATGCCAGAAGGTCACGATACTGACTTCCGCTGGGAAGATTATGTGGAGCGGGTAAATAATGAATTAATTGGTAATTATGGTAATTTTGTCCACAGAGTGTTGACGCTAGCGAATAGATTAGAGTCGGACACTTCGAATCCATTAATCGATTTTGATAATTCTGAGATGCATCAAGAATTTTATGATAATATACGTATGTGCTTTCAATCTGCTATTGATTCTATGGAAAGACAGCGATTCAAAGAAGCTCTGAGGCATATCATGAATATTGCACAATCAGGAAATTCGTATCTACAACACGCTGAACCTTGGACCTATCTGAACAAAGAAGATTCAGAACAGAGAATTAATTCACTCAGTTCATTATCTGCTTGTTGGCGGGCCTGCAGAACTTTAGCAATTTTAACAGCCCCATTCATGCCTTTCCAAGCAGAGAAATTATGGACAAGTCTAGGGGAATCAGGGCAAGCAGCAGATCAATTATGGGAATCCGCTTTGGAATTTGATAAACCACTAAATTGGTCTTCACAGCAACCAAAAGCGTTGTTTTCGAAACTAGACCTAAATGAAATACTCAAGAACGAAGCCGACATAGCAAGCCCTGATACTCAGGAGGCGTCATATATCGAATTCGAAGATTTCATGAAAGTCGAAATGAAAACTGGTAAAATTATCAGTGTCGAAAATCATCCAAATGCTGACAAATTGTACGTGGTTACAATTGAGGATGGACCCGAATCCACAAGAACCGTTTGCGCAGGGCTGAAATCTCACTATTCTGTAGATGAATTGGTCGGGAAATCCGTCGTTTTTGTGGCTAATCTCAAACCTAGAAAATTACGAGGAATTATGTCTGAAGGTATGATGTTGGCCGCAGAGGATTCCGAAGGGAAAGTAACACTGCTAACAACTGATTCTGATATTGGCGCTGGATCTGGTGTTCGCTAGTCGTTAGTTGGTTTATCGAAAAACTCCCATTGAACCTCTGCTAACTCTTGATTCGTCCTAGCCTTTGAGTAGGCATCCAATGGTAATTCATTAAGTCTAAAAAATTCCTCTCCGAATTTAAATGGCTTCAAGATATTCTTAGCTTGTTCCCATCTATCAAAAATGGTGAGACAAACGGCAAATGCCTCTACATTCGATAACCTACCGGGTTTGCCCCATGATACAGGGTTTGCTGCTAATACTACTGGTAGTGTCCTTCCTTCAAGATTAGTGTATTTTTGCAATAGATCTATTGATGTTTCAATTTCTTTCCAAGAGCAATCTAAACTTACTATTGCAGAACCACGAGATATGGTCTTTGCATCATCCGGTCCAATCAATATTCCAGATAATGGATCCAACAAAATCCCTCTTTTAGGAGATTTTTTGATGTCATTATGTAAGATACAATCGCCATATCTAGCAGATTTACGGCTGGTACATTTTTTTGGATCATCTTGATTCAAATGGATTACATGTAAAGGAATATCATGCAAATCATTCCCTCCGTGAAAATAGTTCATTATATGCGTCTCCGATTGTCATATTCCTACCTCCTGCCGTTGAGGTGTGGCGGGAATTTGAAGCTGCTGATTCAATGAAAAGTTCAATATCTAGCACTTTCTCAATTTTTTTGATTAAGGCATCAGTTGGTTGATTGCCATTTTCTGTTCTTTGTACTATATTCAACCTCTCATTCATACGCCTTGCAAATTCTCTTTGGTCCCAACCTTTAGCTTCCCTGCCCTTTCGAATTCTTTTATGAAAATCCGGGGCCAATTCTTTATCTGAATTTAGCATAATGTTCTGTCCAGTAATTCTGGTTTGGATTGTAGTTTTCTGAGATTTTATTCTATTTGAACTTGGAATTGGTTTAGTAAGACCTAGCCTATCTATACAACGATTACAGGCGTCTACCCGGGCTCCTGAAGCTGAAGTCTTGTGGGTAGATACATTGTCAGCACCACATAGTTCGCATGTACCCATATTCTCCGGGAATAGTTACGGGTCATCATATCTTCCTGTCGGAAGAGTCAAAACATTTCGATATAAACCAAGGATGATGGGCGCCGATTCTGGAGTTGACGAAAGAGGGACTAATCCAGTTCAGCCGAACATTATAGAGTTAAGAAAAATCATCAATGACTTAACAAGTAATTCCCAGGAATTGCTTACTGAAAAGTTGTTTTTAGAAAATGAAGTGAACCAATTAAAAAAACGGGCATCTAGATTAGATGATGAGATTAGAATATTGAAAGAACCTCCTTTTATTGTAGGTTTTATCCAAGATATAGTCGAAAGTGAAGCAATAGTCCGAAGTTCCAACGGAACAATCTTTCAAGTTTCTATTAATCCTCGTATAGACCATGAGTTACTTAGACCAGGTGCTAGAGTTTCACTAAATCAAGATACATTGGCCATTATTGAAGTCCTAAATGATGGATGGGATCCACTTGTGTCAACCAGTGAGATAGTTGAAAAACCCAAAACGACATTTGAGGATATTGGCGGAATGGAGGCAGAAATTCTATCGATAAGGCAGGCAATAGAATTACCTTTAACCAAACCAGAGGCATTTGAAAAAATGGGACTAACTCCCCCAAAAGGTGTTCTTTTAACCGGCCCACCCGGTACTGGGAAGACGATGTTGGCGAAGGCAATTGCAAATTCTACATCTGCCACTTTCCTAGGTTTAGTAGGTTCGGAATTAGCTCAAAAATACATAGGAGAAGGTGGTAGGTTAGTCAGGGAATTATTTGATTTGGCTAAAGAAAAAGCACCCGCGATTATCTTCATTGATGAAATTGATTCTATCGGCTCAAAAAGGTTGGATTCGTCAACATCAGGAGATAGGGAAGTTCAGAGAACATTAATGCAATTATTATCTGAAATGGATGGCTTTGAATCAACCCAAAATGTGAAAATTATAGCAGCTACAAACCGTCCTGAGTTACTAGATAAGGCATTGCTTAGACCTGGTAGATTTGATAGAATAATTGAGATAGGTCTTCCCGATAGTTCAGCACGCAATAAAATACTCAAAATCCTAACTAAAAATATGCCTCTAAGTAAATCTATAAATTTGACACAGATTGCTAATAAAACAGAGGGATTTAGCGGTGCTGAATTGAAGGCATTGGTCATGGAAGCCGGGATGAAAGCAATATCTGACGGCGAAGAATCAGTCTCTGAATCGGACTTCTCACTGGCGCTAAGTACTATCGAAGACAATAGAAATGATCCTCTGAGAAATAATCATGAAGGTCTGTATGGTTAATGACAAGGCTCATCAATGGTAATTTTACCATGAAGCCGATGGAACAGCGTCTTGTTGAGTGTGTACCTAATTTCAGCGAAGGCAAAGACAAGGCCATTATCGATTCAATTATTCAGCCAATATTGGATAACAAATCTGTTACTCTGTTAGATATCGATATGGGGGGAGATTTTAATCGCACTGTGGTGACAATGGTGGGTGAACCGGAATCAGTCCTACAGACAGTTACAGAGTGTACTTCGATAGCATTGGAACTAATCGATATGCGCCTTCATTCAGGGGAACATGCAAGGATGGGAGCAGTTGATGTTGTCCCTTTTATCCCCATCAAAGGAGTATCGATGGAAGAATGCATTGATTTATCCAATAGGTATGCTAAATTAGTATCAGATGAACATTCTTTACCTGTTTTTCTATATGCTAATTCAGCCCGATATCCCTCAAGGGTTCGTTTGCCAGATATACGAAAAGGAGAATATGAAGGATTACAGGAGAAAATACAATCTCCAGATTGGAAGCCCGATTTTGGACCAGCTAAGTTTCAACCGACAATGGGTGCAACTGCTACGGGTGCAAGAAATTTCCTTATCGCATACAATGTGAATCTAAACACTGCGAATAAATCCAAAGCAAATACAATAGCGTCAAAGATACGTACTAGTGGAATTATTCTGAAAGACGAAAACGGTGATGCTGTAAGAGACAAAAGCGGGACTGTTCAAAGGAAACCAGGAATGTTTGAAAAATTACAAGCTGCTGGTTGGATGTACAATGAAGACACCGCCCAGGTTTCTATGAATTTGTTAGATTATTCTGTTACGGGATTACATGACGTAACGGAGACTATTAAGCTCGAGGCCTCAAAATTAGGTTTAGAGGCAGTAGCAGGAGAATTAGTCGGATTGGTACCATTACAAGCAATAATGGATGCCGGNAATCACTATTCAGATACAAACATACAAGATGTTGATTCCCTTGTTAAAAACGCCATTGAGGGCTTGATGTTAGATAGGTTAGAATCATTTAATCCGTATGAGAATATTATCGAATGGGCTATAGAGAGGGGAAAAAATGAATGAAGGATATTTGCAAATATTGAATTCTATATCCTCCTCAAAGCCTACTCCTGGTGGGGGTTCTGTTGCGGCATTGACATTGGCTCATGGCCATTCCCTATCTGTTATGGTTTCTCGACTTACCGTGAACAGCGATAAATGGATTGATGGACATACTGTAGCTAATAATATAATCAGCCAATCTGAAAAAAATATTTCCATGTGCATCACATTAGCAAACAATGATTCAAGTGCTTTTGACTGTGTTATGGAGGCGTATAGATTACCTAAGGATGAAGAGGGTTCCAATGTCAGATCAATAGCAATTAGGAAGGCTACAATAGAAGCTGCCGAAGCACCATTGGAAACAATGAAATTTAGCCTAAAATTTATGTACACATTAGCGGATTTAGCTAAGCAATGCAACGCAAACGCACTAACAGATTTAGCTTCAGCAGCGGAGTTAGGAATATCTGCTTGTAAAATGGCGGAATTTAATGTGCGAATTAACATAGACCACCTATCAGGAGACGACATAGATTCTCTGGAAACTGCCTCAAAAAATCTACTCACAGAATGTAATCAAGTAATGAGTGAGATTACCCAATTATACACAAATAGACTAGGTTGGTGAATATATGGTTGATTTCGGACAAGGAATACCAAAGGTATTACCAAACAAGAAATTCCTAGATGAAACCGTCTCCCACGCACCTATTCGCCCCCAAGTATTGAGTGAAGCGGAGAAAATTTTGGCTGTTTCAAACGCATTGAGATATTTTCCAAAAGATTGGCATAAAGAGTTAGGCAAAGAATTTCTTCTAGAATTAGAGGAATATGGTCACATCTACATGTATAGATTTCGACCTGATTACGAAATGTATGCAAGGCCAATTTCTGAATATGATGCCAAGACGCCAGAAGCAGCGTCTATGATGTTAATGATTCAAAATAATCTCGATCCACGAGTAGCACAATTTCCACATGAATTAGTTACATACGGCACTAATGGGTCAGTGTTTCAAAATTGGGCGCAATACTTGCTAACTATGCAATATCTAACCAATATGCAAGAGGATCAAACCCTAGTTATGTATTCTGGCCATCCAATGGGTATTTTCCCATCATCAAAGGATTCACCTACTGCAATAGTAACTAATGGTATGGTAATTCCTAACTATTCAACTCAGATGGATTATGAACGTATGAATGCCCTCGGTGTTTCCCAATACGGTCAAATGACTGCTGGATCTTACATGTATATTGGCCCCCAGGGGATAGTTCACGGCACTACAATCACAATACTCAATGCGGCTAGAAAATATCTTGACTTACAGGATCAATCGGACCTTGGAGGCATATTGTACGTTACATCTGGATTAGGGGGTATGTCGGGAGCACAGGCTAAAGCGGCAGTCATCGCAGGAGCGGTTTGTATCATAGCCGAAATTGACCCCATAGCCGCCAATAAGAGGCATCAGCAAGGGTGGTTAACAGAATTATA
>JAKUOA010000012.1:0-1702 GCA_022451235.1 Candidatus Thalassarchaeum sp.
GCAGAAAGATGAAGAGTTGGTAGACCAGAAATATGGAGGTCTGTATCTTCGTTTATTGATGGGCATTCTACCACGACTGTTTGACCGCCGCCAACAACTGATGGACCGCCGCCAACAAATGCACCATCATTGACACATTCGCTGAGTGGAAGAGTGAACGGTTGGCTATCTTGTGGAGGCCAGGTCTCCTCTATCCTCCACTCTCCATCGTTCCTTTGTATCTGAGCATCTAAGGTCGGTTTAGGGCCTCTTTCTTGTAGATAATATTCGAACCATTCGAAGAGGTCCTGCGCCCAATCCCATCTTGTCATGTTTACTAGAGCTTCGTAACCATATCCAGGGTCCACTCCTTCATGGCTGTTAATCTGGTCTGGATAATGGTGACCCCATTGACCTAGCATACCTCGGATTTCGAATCCTGCATCAATATAGGACTGATACCAATTAGTCCCCGGTGGGCCGCCGAAAACCTGGTGTGGATCGACGTTCCAATCTTGCATTCCTTGAACCCAATATACACTCCCATTCCAATTTAGAAATGCTTTGTCGATATGGCTTCTTTCATCGTAATAGTTTTCCATATATGGATCCATTTCGCCTGCGATATAAGTGACTGGTCCCGCAAATATACCCTCTACTATGTCGGGACATATGTTGTCAAAATCGTCCTCATTGTAGTCTACTGTACTGGAAAAATAGTTCATGTGCATAATTTGACTTCTTGCCTCTGCGCTTCCATTCTTGTAGAGAAGAGGGTGTAATGCTGTAGTTCCAGATACTGGTACTATTGTCTTCAGATACTCACTTCCGATTGCAGCGGCTTCCCACTGCGTCGCTCCTTCATACGATTTGCCGTATAGTCCGACATTACCATTGCTCCAATTTTGACTGCCCAGCCACTCCACGGCAGAGTGTATTCCCAAACCTTCCCCGGCTCCTCTGTAGTCGAAACACCCGCTGGATTCCTCTGTACCAAATACTGCCACTTGCGCCATAGCGTACCCATGTGGCACGAAGTTTTGGAAAATGAATTCGCCACGACCTGCGCTTACAACATTTGTTGGAGAAGACTCGCTGCCTTGCGCCCCGTAATCGAAGTAAGGGCTGATGATTGCTATCACAGGTACCTGATCTCCATCGAGCGTATTGTTTGGAAGCCAGTAAGAAAGGTGTACTGTTGACTGAGATGGGCCGGTCTCCCATACATCGCTGGTATCTACTTCGATGTAAGCTTCTGCAACTTCCAATGCTTGGTAAGGCCCTGGGTTTAGAAGGAAGGACATTGAATCGTCCATCTGCCATTCCAAGGTATGCCTTTCCCAAATTGAGGTATAGGGAGAGTCTTCAATTGGAGTTGGTGATTCTTCATCGGCCCAGAATACGCAGCCAGAAAGGCTCATCGTCAACAGTAGCAAAACTGCCGCCCCCGCGTACGTACGCCGCCTCATAGAGGCGGCCTGAAGGGGGTGATATCTCAAACCTGCGTATTCAAAGACCCAGTGCAACCGGTTAAACTGTGGATGATGAAACGGTTCACCGACGCCGCTGGGCAATTCTTGGCGTAATGAGCATGAGTCTTGTTATTGTAATGCTGAATAACGTGACATTGAATGTCGCACTTCCTGAACTCTCAAAGGACCTGAAAGCAGACAATACAGAACTTCAGTGGATTCTAGATGCTTACGCTTTGGTGTTTGGTGGG
>JAKUOA010000012.1:1801-44839 GCA_022451235.1 Candidatus Thalassarchaeum sp.
GACTGGCAAATGGTCTTCTGGATTAATGTACCAATTATTGCTCTGGCACTACTTCTTGGTCTATTTCTGGTTCCTAAATCCAGGGATAATCAGGAGCGTCCTCTAGACCCTATAGGGGCACTTCTATCCATAGGTGCCTTGGGTTCGATTCTCTACTCAATAATCGAGGCGCCTAGCCACGGTTGGACATCTGTAGAAACTCTCGGGGTTGCAGCACTCGGGTTACTATTCACGCTGGCATTCATTCGATGGGAGAAGCGTGTTGAACATCCAATGCTGCCCATAGAGTTCTTCTCATCGCCTGGATTTTCCATGGGTTTGGTTGCGATAATGCTGGCTTTTTTCGTGATGTTTTCTTTCATGTTCACGCAAATGCTTCACTTCCAGTTGGTAAGGGGGCATGGTGCATTAGATGCAGCGCTCAGATTCTTGCCACTACCGTTGGGACTAATGCCTGCGGCAGCTAATTCAGACCGTTTGGTTGCTAAATTTGGAAGCTCTAGAATAGTAAGTACTGGACTAACTCTTGTCGCTCTTGGTATGATTCTTTTCACAACCGTTACGATTGAAACAGAATATATTCAGATCGCTGTGACTTTCTTTCTTCTTGGGTTTGGCATGGGGCTAACTATGGCTCCATCGACTACACTAGTAATGGATTCAATACCCTCAGACAAGGCAGGTGTAGGGAGTGCTACAAACGATGCTAGTCGAGAAATCGGAGGGGCGCTTGGAATAGCCATTGGTGGTTCGGTGTTAAACGAATATTACCAACGTAGCCTACAGGTACCTGAGGGGCTAGAAGAGCTTGATTTAGTTCTCAGAGAATCCTTTCCTGCTGCTATGAGGATTGGAGGAGATATGGTGTCAGAAGGTAACATGTTAGGCGCCGAATTAATCCAATCTGCGCAACTTGCATTCGTAGACGGTATGATTGCTTCCGCGTGGGTTGGAGCGATTATCGCCTTGACAAATGCAATTCTGGTTTGGAGATATATGCCCTCAAGAGCTATCTATGAGGGTGAGTGATTCACTTCATCCAACTAGGAGCCCACCAATTCGCCTTGCCTAGCAACCTCATGGTCGAAGGTACGACGATTGCCCTAACGATTGTTGCATCGACTATTACTGCAACCATCAATGCTAAACCAATTGATTTGATGATTAGTACATCCGCTAGGACGAATCCAAAGAATACTGCGACCATGATTGCGGCGGCTCCTGTAATCAGGCTACCGGAGGCTTGTAGGCCCTCCGCAACAGCCTGGGTATTATCGCCTGTCTCTTCCCATGCCTCGTGAATTCTAGAAAGCATTAGTACCTCGTAATCCATCGATAATCCAAAGGCTATTCCGAATACTAGAGGGGGTACCGTTAGGTCAATTGGTTGGGCGGAATAATTTAGCAGTCCGGTTAACAAACCGTCTTGGAATACTAGGACGATTATTCCGAAGGATGCAGATACGGAGAGGATATTCATCATGATTGCTTTTACAGGCACTAGAATTGATTTGACCTGAAAGAAGACAAGGAGGACCGTTAGGCCTAGTACGAATGCAAGAACGGCTGGAATACGCTCTACAAGATGATCTTTGAGTTCGACCTCGAATGCACTCCATCCTCCAATTAGTGCTTCGAAATCTTCCCCATCTGAGATTTCAATCATATCACGGACGATTCTTTCTGACTCGTCAGAACCACTTCGATATTGTATCGGTACTGACATTCGTAGGATGTTTTCAGATACAGAAGCAAGCCATACCTCTTGGGTCTCGATTGGCCATTCTGTAAATTCCTGTTCAAATAATTCTGTGTTGCAGATTGGATGATTCACGCCGATTACGCCTTCTATTTCTGCGATATTTTGGCAATATGGAGAAACGCGCTCAGAATATTNAACGCTCAGTGGATCGTCGTCGTCGTCGAATACGATAACGATGGGGATGCTGGAGGCTGTGTAGGCTGGAAATTCTTCTTCCAGTATCTCAAAGCCTATTCTAGATTCCATATCAGGAGGCAGTGCTTCTATTCCACCAGCACTCATTTCTACTCTTAGGAAAGGTGAGGCGGCTAGTAGCAGAACAACAAGGGCGGGAATTAACCACCTGAGTGGTTTGTCCATGACCTTAATTGAGAGTTTTTTCCAAAATTCAGTCTTACGATTGGCTCCAGGAATAGGGACAGGCAACGAATTGATTTTTGGGCCTAAGTATGACAACAGCGCGGGTAGCACAGTAAACGAATAGAGCATTGCAGCAGCGACCGCGAGGAATGCACCCAGTCCCATGGAAGGCATATGTGTTGCATCGAAGTAGAATAAGCTGCAGAGTCCAACGGCGACTGTTGCACCGGAATACATCACCGCTCTTCCTGCGGTATCCATCATTGTTGCAATTGCACTTTCTGTTGATTCTCCTTTTGCGATTTCTTCGCGGAATCGGCTAATCATGAATAGACTGTAATCGATTGAGACTGCTATGCCGATTAGTGAAATCATACTCACTGAGTATTCCGTTAGACCGAAGAACCACCAGTCTGACATCCAGTAACTTATCCCTGTTGCTAGTGCAATCATCAACAGTGCAATGAGAAGTGGTAAAACCGCTGCAGTAAATGTCCCGAAGACGAATAGAAGGATTATGAGAGAAAGTGGTAGACCTACTACTTCGGCCCTAATTGTATCATTTTTCATTGCGTTATCAAAGTCATTTCCTATGATTAGGCTGCCTGTTACGGTTACATCGAGTGTTTCACTATCGAGTTTCTTGAGTGATGGAATTTCGTCTGTGAGATCGGCCTCACTTCCCGCAAGAGAGACGTAAACTGCCGTCTTCTTACCGTCCAAGGAACTATGTGTGGCAATTACTTGTTGATTTGTTGGGTCGTCATAAATAGTCGATATACTGACTATGTCGAGATTCATTTCTCTAATATCCGAGACAAATGACTCTACTGCAATTTGGAATTCATCTTCTTGCCAAGTCATTTCTTGGTGAGAGAGAATATATGTTACGGAGTTTGAGGCTGAGACTGTAAGTTGTTCATCGATTAGGTCCAGAGCTCTTCCAGAATCTGTTGTAGGTGGAGGCGCGTTTCCATCTATGAATTGCTCTCCCTGACTGAGAAGGCCTACTGAAAATAGAAGCGATGCTACTGCAAAAACTACCACTGCCTTACGGTTATCATGGACGTAGAGGCCAAAATTGTAGAGGCGTGTCATGTTACGATTCTTTTGCGAACAAATTGTAGTTATAAGCGAATGTTTTTCAGTTTCAAAATTCAGTTGTAGCGCCTATTCAATTCTGAAAATAATTGGCTTGGTATTTCCGAACCAATAGTCATACGTTCGCCGTCTGGATGATTGAATGAAAGAGAGGTTGCATGGAGGCATAATCTGTTTACGCTCGCTTTTCCAAATCCATGTCTAGTATCCCCTGCAACTGGACAACCTAGATGTTGCATATGGAGTCGAATTTGAGCCCTCCTTCCTGTGTCTATTTTGATGCGGATTAGACTATGTTCGGGGCCCACTTTTTCCTTCTGCCAATGTGTTATGGCTTCTCTACCGCCTCGTCTACCTTTCTCCACCAGTCTGACTCTTTTGTCCTTAGTTTCAAGAATGCGGAGATTGATTGTTCCGCTTTCCTGTGAAGGTTCTCGATGAACCACTGCGTGATAGATTCGCTCTACTGAGCGGTCTTTGAATTGTTTTTGAAGGATGTCTTTGGTTTCTGCAGAACGCGCGAATATCATACATCCTGAAGTCTCTCTATCGAGTCTGTGAACTAAGTGTGTTCGGGTTCTTCCACTTTCCCATGCCCATTTTGCGACTCTGTCGAACATCGTATCTAGTTCGCCTCTGTCGGTAGCAACGGAAAGAAGTCCGGCTGGTTTGTTGGCGAGAATTACTTCTTTATCGAAATACAATATCTCAGGTTCAGGAATTGTTTCTTTTGGTTGAGTCAGAGGTTTGTCACCATCTGCTTTCGAAAGCACTTCTACCAACGAGCCTTTTGGCACTTTCATGTTTGCACGGGTTGCCTTATCTCCATCAACTCGGACTCGGCCGTGATCCACCATTCTACGAAGGGAGTTTCGTTTGGCTGTGGGATGAAGTGATGCCAGAACCTCAAGGAGGATTGTTTCCTCTGTGGTTTCGACACTGGGGTCGGGCATATGCTCCGCAGGGGCAAAATCAATTCAAACTGACTGTTTAGTCAAATATTCACGCTACTCGGTCATTTGTGCTATACGGTCGCTCAGTAGTAGAAGCGCCGAAGCCCAAAGGCCGACAAATATCCCTAACGACTCGTCACCGTTGAAATATATGCCAATGCTTCCGAATATAGACGCTAAGCTAGCAAAAAGTCCTATTTTTCTCCAATCCATTTTGTATTTTCACCTCCTAAATCGACCGTTGGTTTGTCTTATCGCGTATAGAGGTGTGTCTTGGAAAAAATGTTCCGAGTTGGGGAAGGTGCGCTGGAATTAGTCCTTCCACCATTGGTCATCTTTGGGAACTATCTCAAAGTCGTCTTGGCTATCCAAGGTGAAACCATTATCTGAGAAAACACGTATGCTCCAGCGGCCCTTGGATTTTTCATAGAATCTTGCTTCGTTCACATCTATGTCCCTCAGCCAGTGCCAACGAACACCCTCCTCTCCATGATCGGAGTCTTCGCCGCCACGAGGATAGATACCTACCCAAGCATCGTTGCTAGTGGGAGGATTGTTGATTCTGAAATACACGCCCTTGTTGGTGGTCGCCTCTAAAATATCGATACTCGATTTTTGGCTACCATCTTGTTTCCTGTGTCTACTTCCCCCCCAGATCATTAACAGACTGATTAACGCGATGGAGCTAACACCCGTCATGATTGAGCCGCCAATTATCATACCGATGGCTCCAATGACTACTTCTCCATCTTGGATCCACATGACGGCGGCTTCTGAGCCATCAGAATATTCTGCACTAATCGTTGTAGTGCCTTTCATACAACCGTAGCATGCTTGTCCCATTTTGATGATGTTTCTTCCATCCTTATGTTTTTGTTGGACGTGGTCCCAGGATTCGCATTCGCCAAGTTCGAACACTTGTCGACTTTCATCTGGAGGGTTGACTTTCTGATATTCCGTCCACGGGTCAGACATCCAGCTCCCTGAGTGGGTGGCGCTCACGATGATGTTTTCACAGTGGTCATAGATGCCGTTATTATCGAAGTCCCCCAGTACCGCCTCGATGAAAATGATGAATCCCTGATCGCCCATGTCATCTACATCGAAAATTTCCAGAGTGGTATTGGATTCAGATTGGGCTACGAATGATTCGGCTGAAATAGACCCGATGACAAGCAGGGTTACGCCGGGAATCAAGAGCAGTACGGCGAACACGGCCGCGAACTTGGTCCACTGAGGAGCAGTCTTGCCAGATTTTAACCACGAAGATATGAGGGCAAACCAAGCGCCCACTGCCAAGAATCCGCCAACGCCCGTCAAAATCGCGCCCGGAATTATCATCCCGAGTCTATCCTCGCCTGTTGAGCCGGTTCCGATGATAAGAAGCGGTAAACCGGGAATCAACAAGAATAGACCAAATAAAGCCACGAGCCCTATTCTTCCGCGCCCTGACTTTTCAGCCGTCTCATCAAGCGGTTGAGACGCAACTGTCTGAGCCTTGACTTGGAAGTCTTTTCTTTCGTGCAGCGTATGTCCTCCATCAGAGAAGACACGTATGCTCCAATCTCCTACTGCTTGCTTAGGGAACGATGCGTTGTTCGCATCTAAGTTCCGAAGCCATTTCCATCGCTTGTTTTCCTCTCCATGATCTTGGTCGGGCGCATTCGGTGGGTAGATGCCCACCCAAGCATCATTACTGCTTGGACGATTGTTGATTTTGAAACGCACCGGTTTGTCGGGTACTGCTTCTAAAATTTCAATGGGTTCTTGCCATCTGGCGGGAGCGCGCTCTTGAGTTTTAGCCGCATTTTCGGGTGGGTGATAGACTGTTGGCGCCGGATCTTGAGTTTTAGCCGCATTTTCGGGTGGGTGATAGAGTGTTGGTGCCGGATGTTTACCGCCGGGTGCGCCCGGATTTCCCCAACTGTCGACGGTTTCCCACCCGCCTTCACGTGGTGGAACCCCGATCTTTCCACCGGTATGCGCAGCATAGAGGACCCCGATTTTTGAGATGATCATCCACTTGTTCCACTCCGGGCGTTGATGGTTAGTTCCGCAGTCTTGGAAAGCGATGAAAATCTCAGGGTTCTGAGTATGCTGGTAATGGCCAGCGATAGTGCCCCAGTGTCTATTCTCATGTTTGCCAGGCATGAACTCGTAGTTCCCGTTCACTTCCGAGCTTCCGGCTTGAGCGACGATTACATACGAGGGCATCGATGCTGTAGTTGTTGCAGGTTTTTGTTGACCTGTAGCGCCATGCTGCACGAACTGGATGTCTTCCCAGCCGCCTCTTGGCGCATGGTCTCGGTTCCATTGTGCTGTGCCATTTTGCTGCGCACTCAGGTACTTCCCATGACAGGACTTCAAACAGACTACATTGTTGCCACGGTCTTCGACCGTGAACTCCTCCCATCCACCTGGTGGTGCCTCTCTACGATTTATTTGCACGCTACCGTCAGCCTGTGCTGACACGTACATGCCGTGGGCTCCTTTGAGTGTAATCTTACCATTTTGGCGCTGTTCTACATGGAAGAATTCCCACTCAGCAGCCCCATGTCGATTCCATTCCGCACGCCCGTCGGGCTGAGCGCTCAGGTACTTCCCGTGGACGCTTCGGAGCGACACGGTTCCTTGCATGATTTGTCGTAAAGAGAAGAGAATAAGGATGTTGTTGAGGGGGGTTTCAATACAAACAACTTCAATTGAATTGAGTAATGCAACGTATTGTGGGAAGTATGTCCTTGGACTCATTGAACTGGCGGGAGCGTTTCGTTGAGGAAACCCCTGGAGACACTCTTTCGGGAGGTGGTCCTAGGCAGGTCCCCGGTGCATGTTGGTCGAAAGTCGAACCTTCTCCTGTTCCTAATCCGACTCTCAGACTATGGTCGGATGAACTGGCTGATATCTTAGGAATAGAAAGGGGAGGGGAGGTGTTTCTTGGAGGTAACAGAATAGCCGATGGGATGTCTCCCTATGCGCAACGATACGGAGGGCATCAATTCGGAAATTGGGCCGGACAACTAGGTGATGGTCGAGCGATTACATTAGGAGAAGTTGATACTGGTGAGAAGATCCTAGAATTACAGCTCAAAGGTTCTGGCGTCACTCCCTATTCTCGCTTTGCTGATGGGAAGGCGGTACTACGTTCCTCGATACGAGAGTTTCTCTGTAGCGAAGTGATGCATCATCTTGGAGTTCCTACCACCCGCGCATTGTCGCTGGTCACAACGGGTGAAGATGTAGTGCGAGATATTCTCTACAACGGGAATCCTGCTCCTGAAGACGGAGCGATTGTTTGTAGGGTTGCTCCGAGTTTCATTCGATTTGGAAGCTTTCAGATTCATGCAATGGATGGAAATAGAAGTGCGCTGCAGGCTCTTGTTAAACACACTGTGAAACATCATTTTAACGGACATTCGGTGGAGGATGATGGTGGCATACTCGAGTGGACAAAACATATCGCAAGAGAGACGGCTCTGATGATTGCACATTGGATGAGAGTCGGTTTTGTTCATGGGGTAATGAATACTGACAACATGTCTATTCATGGCTTAACCATCGATTATGGCCCCTACGGATGGATTGAGGACTTCGATCTCGGATGGACCCCCAATACGACCGACGCTGGGAGAAAAAGATACAGATTTGGAAATCAGGCCGACATTGGAGGCTGGAATATTGCTCGTTTTTTGGAGGCGGTTTCTCCTCTGATGGAAAGGCCTGAGAAACTTAACGACGTAATGGATGTTTACTATCAGGAATACCAAGAGGTTCACACAAGGATGTGGATGGATAAGATAGGGGTCGATGATTACAAACAAAATGAAACCGATTTGGTTGCAGACCTGATTCCGCTACTGGAGTCTTCTAATATCGACATGACGATATTTTTCCGATTGTTGTCAAATCTAGAAGTCCCGGATGTGGAGCTGCTAAATTTCGCATTCTACTCTCCTGAGAAAATCCCTGTGAAGAAATGGAATGAATGGCTGAATAGATGGTGGGAGTGTACGAAGGGCGCACCAAATAGAGGGAAAATGAGGTGTGTTAATCCTAAATTTGTCCTAAGAAATTGGATGGCTCAATTGGCCATAGATGCCGCAGAAAAGGGCGATTATACTGTTGCGGAAGAACTCCACCATTTGCTAAAATCACCATACGCAGAGCAGTCGGAATATGAATCGAAGTGGTTCCAGAAGAGGCCGGAGTGGGCTGATCATAGGGTTGGTTGTTCGATGCTTTCTTGCTCGAGCTGATTGTCGTCAGAGAAGGTTTTCTTCTGCATAATTTACAGCGTTTCTGAAGATTGCCATGCCCTCTCCCTCGCCGTGTTCGCCTTGATCTACATCTCTTGTCCAAGTGGCACCCAACCACGTGGAGTGGTTGGCTTCTGGGTGCGGCATCAGTCCAAAGACTAGTCCTGTTGGATCACATACTCCTGCGATATTCCGCCAACTCTGATTGGGCGATATTGGGTATGGAAGAACCTCATCACTCGAACTAGGATATTCCATGGCAGGGTCGACGTAGCGAACTGCTAGTTGTCCTGATTCGGACCAACGATCGAGAAGTTTTCTGTCGTTGGTAACGAACTTGCCCTCGCCGTGACGAACAGGTACTCTCATTCTCGTGATTCCCTTTGTCCAGATGCAGGGGCTATTGGGGTCAAACTCTAGAGTCGCCCAGCGATTTTCGTAATGGCCACTATCGTTCAATGCAAGCGATGCTGTTTGTGTCAAACTGACTTCTTCGTCGCCTGGAAGTAGTCCCATCTTGACAAGTACTTGGAATCCGTTGCAAATTCCGATTACCAGTTTGCCCGATTGGACAAAACGCCTTACTTGGTCTCTAAGACCGAATCTCAGTCTGTTGCCCATAAGTCTGCCACTACCTAGGTGATCTCCGAAAGAGAAACCCCCTGGAACCGCCATGATGTGATAGTCATCTAGACTCGTTTCTCCGTTTACGAGACGATTGACATGTACTCGGACAGCGGTGGCCCCAGCCATTTCGAAAACCGCCATAGTTTCGGTTTCACAATTAATTCCGAAGCCCGAGAGCACTGCTACACGTACTTCACTCATTGTGGGCCGCCTCCATCAAGGGCGCCTTTCCAGGCAGCTCGTAGCGAAGACATTGAAGCGGTCAGAACCGTTTCGTCGCCATTTGAGATTGATATTTGGTCGCCGGCTTCAACTCCCCCCAGAGCGTAGCAGGCGTGGCCGTTCATAGCAGCCTCGAATGCCGCGCAGTGCTGTGGTTCAATACTCACTAGGATGCGCCCAAGAGATTCTCCAAAGAGCGCTCCCCATGAGTCGATTTCTGTGCAGTCACCCATTATTTTCGATACGTCGATGTTTGCTCCTGCATCTGCTCCGAAGCAGCATTCTGCAACCGCTGCGGCCAAGCCACCATCGGAACAATCGTGGGCACTCGCAATGAGTCCTTCGCCCATCGCAGCGGTTAGCGCTCGATACATTGCGAGGTTGCGCTCGGCGTCAATCTCTGGTACACGACCGCCTATGCCGCTTACGCCATCTATTTGCTCGCGCAACATGTAGGCGAGTTCGCTCGCGCCCAATTCTTGGTGTGATTCACCGCAAAGATATATTCGATCCCCGACTGATTTGAAATCACTCGATACTGCCTTACGGACATCTGAGTGATTACCTATCAAACTGAACAGAATTGTTGGTGGAATACTGATCTTCTCTCCGTGGAGAGTCGCGTCATTCTTCATCGAATCCTTTCCACTGATACAAGGGAGGTTGTAAGCCCTGCATACATCGTCCAGCGCGCGATTCGCGCGAACAAGCTGGGCTAATTTATAGCGTCCATCAGGGGTTTTTGCTGACTCGACTGGGTCGGGCCAACAAAAGTTGTCGAGGCCTGCGATTAGGTCCAAATCTACTCCGACGCAGACTGCATTTCGCAAGGCCTCATCGATGCTCGCGGCGGCCATCGCGTAAGCATCGATATCAGAATAACGAGGGACAATTCCGTTCGAAATCACTGCACCTTGAGTTTTGCCTTGAATCGGCGCGATTACAGCGGCATCGCCAGGAGCATCGTGATTCACTCCACAAAATGGCTTGATGACCGACTGGGCGATGACTTCGTGATCATACGAGCGCACCCACCATTCTTTGCTCGCGACATTTGGCCGCGCCATCATCATAGTCAGCAATTTACCCATACCCTGGGCATCGGTGTTCGGAAACGAAATCGGTTCGTGTTCTGGAGGAGTCCATTCGGATTCCAAATCCAATTGAGGACATCCATCGTGCAAGAATTCGATAGGTAAGTGGGCCACAACATTCTCGCCCATTCGAACAACAAAGGCTCCTGAATCTGTGAATGTTCCAACTACCGTAGCCTCTACCTCGTGTAGTGCTGCCAGCGCCTCGAATGCGGCGCAGTCGTCCGGTCGTACGCCAACGGTCATCCTTTCCTGAGACTCTGAAACTAGGATTTCCCATGGGCTTAGGCCCGCTTGCTTAAGTGGGACAACGGCGAGATCTAAATCCGCCCCCCCGGTTAATTCAGCCATCTCTCCAACTGAACTCGAAAGGCCGCCCGCTCCATTGTCAGTGATGACTTGTATTAGTCCCTCATCACGGGCTTCGAGAATCATATCTACCATTTTCTTCTGAGTGATTGGGTCCCCAATTTGTACTGCGGAACTCGGGCTTTCTTCGGTCAGCTCTAGGCTAGAGAATGTCGCTCCGTGAATTCCATCATAACCGACGCGTCCCCCGACCATGTATACAACATCACCAGGGGTTGGCGTTTTGTCGTGCGATTCACGTCCATCGGGCAAGCGGCGAGGCATGATTCCTACTGTGCCACAATAGACTAGGGGCTTGCCAAGATATCTATCATCGAAGATAATTGCTCCATTCACCGTAGGTATTCCGGATTCATTTCCACCCGCGCGTACACCACCATGGACTCCTCGCATTACACGCGAGGGATGGAATAATCCCTCTGGGATTTTTCCAGAGTAGTCGGGTGGGCCGAAGCAGAATACATCGGTATTCGCAATCGGTCGAGCCCCTAGGCCCGTCCCTAGAATATCGCGATTAACCCCAACAATTCCAGTCATCGCCCCACCGAAAGGGTCGAGAGCACTTGGCGAATTGTGAGTTTCGGCCTTCATGCAGAGGCTCCAATCCTCATTCCAAGCGATGACTCCGGAGTTGTCGTGGAAGATAGAAAGGAGCCAATCAACTTCGTTTTGTATATCCAAAGTCGGCTTCATGATGTGCGTTTTGAATAGAGAATCAATCGTCGAATCCTCGCCAGTATCGGTATCGACGTGGTGAATTTTTGCAGCGAAAATCTTGTGTGAACAGTGCTCTGACCACGTCTGAGCAAGACATTCCAATTCTGCATCTGTAGGCGCCTCGGCAGGCAGCCCCAATGCTTTCCTCGCCTCGCGTATCGCCTCATCTCTGTAGTGTGCTTGAATAGCCTTCATTTCATTGAGATTGAGTGCTAGTAGTCCTGTTTCTGATATCTCTATGAGGTGTTCGTCTGGGACTTCCAGATCCACTACTGCTGGCTCGGTCTGTTCCAGCGCTGGTTGGTCGGGGAAGTCTAATTCGGGCCACTGAGCCGCCTCGCAGTCGTCTCTTTTTGCAATCGCAGCACGCTCTATCATGGGATTATGTAACTTGCTTGCAAGCCATAGAGGGTCTACCCCCTCAGGCACGTCCCAGAAGGCGTAGGTTCGACTCGTCGCCACGGCTGCGGCTCCTGCTAAGTGAGGGAATATTGTCAGCAAACCATCCAAGCCTGCCTGACCCGCATTGTCTGTAACGCCTGGTTTGAATCCCGCTTGGATTACTGTGTGAGGTGCATTAGGGAATATTCTGGGGTCGTCGAGCAGGCGCCCACTAACACTGCCCTGCTCCATCACTGGATCGGCAAAGAGGTCGTAAACAGCCCGCTCTGCCTCTTCCGCCGTGAGATCTGCCTTAACCTGATACCTCAGTATAACTCTGATAG
Source organism: Candidatus Thalassarchaeum sp. (assembly GCA_022451235.1). Lineage (GTDB taxonomy): Archaea > Thermoplasmatota > Poseidoniia > Poseidoniales > Thalassarchaeaceae > MGIIb-O1. The sequence continues at coordinate 13,988 of JAKUOA010000012.1, forward strand.
CGCCAACCTCTACTCCGTAATTCGAGGCGAGCATTCCCTTGACGGAATCACCTCGTGCGTCGGGGAGCCCTGCAAGTTCACGTGTTGTGACTTCGTAAGAAAAGACCGGGGTTTCTGCGCCCATGTTTCAACCTCGGTGAGGCGGTGCCGTAGCATACCGTCAATGAACAAACCGGTGCAGGCCATAGGCCTGAAAGCGCGATTAAGGGGGAAAGTGTTGAGAGGTGTAGGTGTCTGAAAGGTGTTGTAATGGAACGACCCTCTGCTGTATTTCTCATCGCTTTCTTGGTATTTGTATTACTCATCCCAAGTCCTGTTCAAGGATTGTGTATAAACGCTGAAGCATGTGGAATTATTGTTGGCGCTTGGACTTCGATGCTGACGGTACCACTCTGTTTGGTGCTTTTCATTTTCGCGATTTGGCCGAAAACCAGACAGTGGCTAGAAGTCATGGCAGTGTTGCCTGGATTTATGGTAGTACTTACAGGATATCTAATGGTATTTCGGGTTGCTAGATTTGATTTGATTTGGTTTCCTCTTATTCATGCTGGTCTAATGATTGCTATGATTCGTGTTGGGAGATTGAGCGAAAGACTTGAGACGGTTGTATCGGCGGAATGACTTGATGCGAGCCGAAGACCTCTGGGGTGCGCGCTGGACTTCCTGCGCCAATCCATTAGCTCATCGCTACATGGAAACTGCCGCTAGAAAGCAGACATTGGTGTGTCTAGCAGCTGATATGCGTAGTGTAGGCGAGTTGATCGATTTGGTCGAAGAAGTGGGGCCTCATATCGCTGCACTAAAGACTCATGTTGACATGGTGGACGATTTCTCAAGAGAGTCTTGGCAAGGTCTTGTCGACTCTGCAAAGAAGCATGACTTGTTACTATTCGAGGATCGAAAATTCGCAGATATCGGGAAGGTTTCTCAAAATCAGATGGCTGGCGTACACGATATTCGTTCATGGGCGGATATTGTAACCGCTCACAGAATCTCTGGGCCGGACATTGTTGATGGAATTGCGGCTGGATGGGCAGACGTAGAGAGAATAGGTGGTGTTCTCTTACTTGCTCAGATGTCTAGTAGCGGTAATTTACTGAATGCAGATTACACCGATGAAGTGATTGCTACAGGTGGAGGTTCTCCGAGTGTAATTGGGTTCATTGGAAACGGTAGTTCCTCTGAGGAAGTCGCCGCATTGCGAGCGAAGGTTGGGGGGTCTCAGATGATTTGGACCCCGGGAGTGAATCTTGCAGTAGGGGATGGCGATATGGGTCAAAGGTATGGGCATCCGAAAGGGGCGGTTCTCGCTGGCTCTGATGCGATTATTGTCGGTTCTGGTATTCATGGTGCTGATTCTAGGCAAGAGGCGGCGGCTGAGTACGCACGTGTGTCTTTCGAAGCACTTTGTGAGCGTGAGGGGCAATAATGCTCGAGACGATTCTGAATCTGTTGATTGTTATCATCACTCTCTTATTTGTAGGATTCTTTTTCCTCCGTGAAGTCATTAAGCGATGGAGAATAGGTTTGAGGATGGCCGCTGGTGATGAGAGTTTACTCACGGACAGTTCTGTGTCTGTGAAAACGATTACCGATGCACCACAAGGAAGTGTGATAGTATCTCATGTTCCTGCAAAAATAATTGATGACGGTCAATAATTAGGTCAAACCGAACCAGTGATTTGATCGATGAGTGAGTTTAGGTCGAGAATACCGGCGTAGTGAGCACCACCGACAGCTCCACCTGAGATAATCAATAGCAGAAATAATCGAATTATCCAACGCCCTTTTCGCTTGTTTTTTGTTTTTACAGGAGTCGGTGTGGGTTCGCTAGGCTGGAGAGGTGGTAATTCGATGCCTTCCGTGGTTGGAATTGGTGCCCCGGGAGGTGGTGGCATTCCTGGCAAAGGAGGTAGTGCTGGGAGTTCCGGTTCGGGTTCTTCCAGAGTTGGGTATAATGCGTCCAAATCGGTGAGCCCTGGTGCTTCCGGGATTTTTCCCATCCATTGACTCCATGCTTCTTCAATCGAAGAGTCTGTGAATGGCGTCATCAAGACGCCGACGGCTCCGGCTGAATATGCTGCATCTTCGGCTAAGTCCATTCGACCGCGACTGGATACGAATACTACGCGGGCCTTTGGATCGGTTTCTCTCATCTCCAAAGCCGCTACATGACCGTCAAGGGTCGGGATGTCTACTGCTATGAATACTAAATCGGGCCTCAATGCAACGAATTCGTCGACTGCTTTATCTCCATCTTTGACAACTTCGGAGTTCCAGCCCCTCTTGCGGAGGACCATCTGCAAACGGCCTTCTGTGATTGAGTTACCAATCACGATGAGGGCCGTCTTGGATTCATCCGCTGACATCTTCATGGTTACACAAGAGGTGTTGTTGAAGAAAGACGCGGTCAGTCTTCTTGTGAAAGAATCGAATCGATAAGCCAATCCGGCTCGAAATCTTGTAAGTCGTCGTAACCTTGTCCCACGCCGGCCAATACGATTGGGCGGCCTGTTGTATGGGCTATCGAAAGCGCTGCTCCTCCTTTGGCGTCTGTATCTAACTTACAAAGAACAGCACCATCGAAGCTAAGCATTCTCTGGAATTCTTTTGCTTGGATTACTGCATCGTTACCGGCTAGGGCATCTGCAACAAATAATACTAGATGTGGGCGTGTGACTCTATGCACCTTTCGAAGTTCTTCCATCAAGTTAGTTTTGTTCTGCATCCTTCCTGCTGTATCGATGATAACGATATCTTCTCCTCTGGCTTTTGCGCTCTCTAATGCATCTCTAGCAACGGCTGCTGCATCTCCTCCTCTTTGACTGCGGATACACCGTACTCCGAGCCTATCTGCATGATTTGCTAGCTGATCTATTGCGCCGGCTCGGAAGGTATCCGCGGCTGCTAAAACAACTGAGTATCCTTGGTTGGTTAATCGATTGGTGATTTTTGCGGTGGTGGTGGTTTTCCCTGTCCCGTTTACTCCAACCATCATTAACGAAACCGGAGTTCCTTGGTCTGCAAAGGATTTCACTGTTTTATCGAAGTCCCAGTAGCCCGCCTCTAGCAAAGAAAGGAGTGAGTTTCGTAGAGCGTTCTCGATTACTTCCGATAAATCCGCCTTGCGCGCTATTCGGGCGCCGATTATTGAGCCGCGAAGTGTTGTCATTACATCGGTAACTGCATCATGACCCATGTCGGCCATCAATAGATCCGTTTCCAATTCTTCAAGAATTTCTTCCAGAGCGTTGCTAGCAGCAATCACCTTGCCCCCACGTGTTAATTCTGCTTCGCCCAAATCTATCTTGAATTCTGCAGTTTCATTCGCCACTAGCTCTCTTCCAGTGGTACTAATCATTGGGTTGTGAGGTGCTTCTTCTTGTGGTTCTTCGTCGGCCTCTGCTTGCGCGACTGATGCGGCTCTTTCCGCCTTTTTCCTGGATTTCTTGTCTGTTGGTGTAGAGAATGGATCTTCGGGGAGCTCTTCGACGAAATCGTCCCACTGGTCCTCTACCTCTTCCTTGAATTGTTCAAAACCTGGTGGCGGTGGAGGGGGTTGGGTGTTCTTCGCTCTCTCTATTGCTTCCATCAGTTGGCGGCGTTGAAGTAGAGCTTCCTCGGCCTCAATCGAATCTTCTTCGACTGTGAAATCTTCCTCTTCGGCGGCTTCTTCGGCCTTCTTCTTGAAGCGGTCGAACAAACCCATTTCTTCACCTCAGAATTTCAATCGTCAAGTGTGAATTCTGTTCCTCTCTTACGTCGTCGGCGCTTAGGCCTTGTTTCTGTTACTTCGGGGTCTGTGCCTTCTGTGGTTTCCGGTGTTTCGTCTTGTAAATCGGCCACCCCTTCATTGAATTGTGTTGCTAGTTTAATGACTGATTCCTCAGTCTCGTCGAATTCCGATTTTAGACTATCCATAAGGCTCAGTAATTCTTGATTTCTTGCAGATAATATCTCAAGTACTTCTTCTCGTGTCTTTTCTGCTTGGATTCCGCTACCTATGTCGACCACGGCCCCGGCTTCTGAGGGTATGTCTGCAATGATTTGTACCCCTCCTCCAAGTGGGATCATTGCATCGCTCGCTCCTGATTCAGGAATGGCTTCCAGTGCCATGATTGCGCGGGCTTGTTCTTGTCTAACTTCTTCCAAACGAGTGACTTGAGTCTCAAGATTCTGAAGGCGCTCGCGTTTGGCCTCGACCTGTTGCGCGATACGTTGCAATTCTGCCCTGTCGGGGTTGCTCATCGGTTCGTCGAGAAGTCAGGGTGCAATGAAGCCGTCGATGAATCATCGTCATGATTTGTTTATCTAAGATAAGTCAAAGCGTTGAGTGATGAGGTTTGTTGCCCATTGCATGATTTGTTTGATGTTCGTGTCTTCATTTTCTGGTTGCTTGGCAAGTGAGGATGATGTCGATGATGGGCAATATATCGACGATGAAGAGGATTTGATTGATTACATCGAGGAGGGGATCTGCGGAGATATTGATGGGGATGGGGTTCCTGATTGCCCATTGAGTGGGTATATCGAAGGAACTGATCCTTGGTGGTGTACCTCAAGTGGAATTGGTGGCCATCATGTAGATGCTGCTTATGGGAATGCAGAGAAGGGGCGGCTTAGCGACGAAATATGTGAGTCTCTGACCTATGAGCTGAAGGCTGCGATTGAGTGGTCTCAGGAATGGCCCACACTAGGAGACGCTGAAGCTGCTGGATACAGTATGTCTGTTGAATATGTAGAAGGAATGGGGACTCACCATGTTATGCTCAATGATTTCTCAATGGAGGACCCCTCTTTCGATGCAGAAAATCCTGTGTTCCCAGGTACAACAATAGATTCTGTGTTTGAATTTGAAAGGCCTGAATTCCTAATGTATGGAGGAGAAGAAGAAGATTCTGAACTCGTCGGTTTCGCTTGGTTCGTACATTCTCCAGTGGATAGCCCTCCTGAGGGGTTCTCGGGTGAAAACGACTGGTGGCACCGGCACGAAATCATGTGTTTCAGGCCCAGTGATTTTGTGTTCAGAGGAGAAGGTTTGAGTGACGATGTCTGTGAAGAAAGAGGTGGTGAAAATATCAACCTAGAGGAGTATTGGATGGTACACGCTTGGATTGTTAGGCCTTGGTTGACTTTTGATGATGTATTCACCAATCACCACCCGTGCTTGTATGAAGAGGGGCCGGAGACTGACCCAGAAGCAGAATGTTGGTCTGAGAGCACTGAACATGTTGGCCATGAAATCTAATTTTGGCCTTGAGCGATTGTCCCGTTGTAGTCAAATAGGGCCCGTCTGTCGCCCGACTGCTGGAAGGATATCCGATGGGTAGAGTAGTTTGGTTCACAGGCCTATCAGGGGCCGGTAAAACCACCATTGCAATGGCTGCTGCAGAGCGATTTGGTTGTGAGGTTCTCGACGGCGATACTATTCGCGATTTCTTTGCTAACCACGACTTCAGTAGAGAAGGTAGAGAAAGGCACCTGCTAGGTATTGCTAAAATGGCAAAGATGATCTCCAAGCACACTGATGTCCTATGTTCTTTCATCACTCCTTACGAAGATGTCCGAGAGAAGATTTTGGAGATTCTTCCAGATGATGCACTAATGGTGCATGTCTCTACTTCACTCGAGGTATGTGAAGAGCGGGATGTGAAGGGGTTGTATGCAAAGGCAAGAACCGGAGAAATTACCAATTTCACAGGCATTTCGGACCCTTTTGATGAGCCGAAATGCGCTCATATTACCCTCAATTCAACTGGCGGAGAAGGTGGCTCGGTTGACGATATGGTCGAACAATTGGCTCACCTATTTGAGAAGAAAAAGGCGGTTCTGCTTCCCGGTCGATGGCAACCTCTCCACGTTGGTCATGAATGGTTAATTCAAAGAGAGTTGGACCAAGGAAAGAGAGTCGTTGTTGGAATTCGTGATACGCCCGTATCGGAGTCTGATCCTTACTCTGCTGATATGCGGAAGAGGATGATCGAGCACCGCTATGAAGGAGAGAATGTGGAGGCTTGGATTATGCCTGATATCGAAGCAATTTCTTATGGACGAAAGGTTGGCTACGATCTTCGTGAAGCCGATGATATTCCTCCCGAAGTATTCGCTGTATCTGCAACTGGAGTCAGGGGCGGAAACAGGGCGAATGTATCTCAGAAAGTCATGGAGTTCATGATTTCTGAAGGGATTTGGGACGGCGAGTGAAATTCCGGGAAATTGTTTATCTCTTGGAAGGTTTTTGCCTCCCATATGAGAGTCTTGTTCGTTACGGCAATGATGTTGTGCGTCTGTCTGTTTACGCCCGGTTGCGCTGGAGGAGAACAGGAGGAAATTATCTGCGAGGACGGAGGGGTCCTGACGCAATTCGACAGTTATTACTGTGAATTTGAAATCCTCGAAACACCAGAAGGCGAAGAATGTGGTGGGCCGGATGGGGAGCTGTACATCGAAAATGAATGCTACGGCACGCTCAAAATTGAAATGACCAACACGGGAGATACGCCGGTCCACATAATCACGTTCGTTTGGTGGCAGTACGATGCTTGGATGAATTGTGAGCCTATTAACATGATAAGTGAGGATCTCTATGAGTTGGACTCTATGGGTGGTACTGTAGAAGGGGCCTTGCCGGGTTCTGGTAGCTTAATTGTTGCGTTTGACCACCCCAATTCTTGCGATGACGAGGATTCTTCTATTCCCGATGCAGAAATTAGTTTCAAGGTCAGTTTGGTTTCGAAGTGATTATTTTGCTCTGGATAATTGAGGCGGCCCTGGGTTTGTTAGTGTATTACAACATTTGAATAGCAATGCTGGCTATTTCGTATTGTGTCTGAGCCCTTCACCGTCCCCTTGTTTGTGTTGCCTATGGGCATTTTCCCAATGTGCCAAGAGCCGTTAAGGGTGTTTGAGCCAAGATACAAACAGATGCTTGATGACTGTGTCTTGAATAATTCTGAGTTTGGTTACATCGCCGGAAATATCGATGGAGGCAGCGAAAACGGTTGGAGTTTACCGGCAGAATATGGCGTTCTTACCTCCGCAGAGAACCTTCAGGAGCAAGGGACAAATCTGATGTTTACTGCATATGGTGAAAAAAGATTCAGGGTTATGAAAATAATTCCCGCAGCGCTCTCTGCCGAAGATTTTGGAGATGTATTTCCGTCCGTTGACGAACTCGTGGAGCGATATATTGAGGAAAACATGGAAGGAAAATTGTACATCAGGGCAGAAGTAGAGATTTTGCCTCCTGTAGATGGCGTTATTGATGACGATGATTGGATGGATATCTTGGAAATGTGGGCGTGGCAGATTGTCGAGATGTCAGGTATGTTTCGAAATGAGGAGTTGGTTCTATCCGAAGTTTTCTCGGTTCTGAAATCTGAGTTTACACCTTATTCAGAGTATTCTCTGTGGTTCGCTTGCCATTCGTTATTAGATTCTGTTGACGATCGGCAAACCGCCCTCGCTTCTACATCGGCAAGCGAGATTATGCAATTACTGAAGATGACTGTTGCAGAAAAAAACACCCAATTGAAGGCTATTCGTTCAGTTATGGAAAACGACTCGGAGTAAGTGTCTCGGAGTCTGTATACTCATAACTACGTAGTTTAGGCGAGTTGTATGGTTGAAGTGCCTGAAGTAGGTGCTTTCTTGCTCGGCGCGCCTAAGTGTGGTACTACTTGGTTGGCTGAAATTTTGACGCAGCACCCCGAAATTTGTGTCTCTGACCCTAAGGAGCCGAATATTGTCGCTAGCCACAAAGGAACCTTTGGACGAGATGATTCGGAGCCCGATTGGGTAGAATATGCGGATTGCTTCAATGGAGATGGTTTGCGGATTGATTGTTCGGTTCATGCAATGGCTTGCCCCGTTGCTCCTTTGCGTGTGGCAAATAATTGGCCTAATGCGCGCCTTATCATTTGTCTTCGAGAGCCTGTTAGTCGAACCGTTTCTCATTGGAACATGATTCTAGATACGAAAGAAGATCGTGAAAATGGTGCAGATTGGAGTGAGTTTCAGTCGGCTTGGGATGATTCTCGCCTATCTGATGATACCTTGTATGGAGCTGCGGTTGCAAGATGGTTGGAACATTTTGAGAGAGATTCGATTCTGTTGATTGAGGCAAATCGTATGCGTCATGATGCTTCTATGGTTTTAGAAGAAGTTTGTAATCATCTTTCTATATCTTCTCACTCGTTTGATTTGGATTCTGTACATAATGCGAATACTGCCGCAGACCGGCGGCCGATGACTGTGTTTGGCCGTCTTTTCCGATTCACTGCGAGTCTGCTACCTGGTTTCATCAAAGGCCCTATCGTCAGAAGATTGCAGACTAGAGGTGTGAATGTGTACAAGATGCCTGTTCTGTCAAGCAAGGCCCCTGCAAAGAGAGAAATCACTGAGGGGCAAAGGAGTTTGTTAGCTAAAGAGGTGAATGCTGATTTGGTATTGCTGGAAGAGTCTATGGGTTTTGATTGTTCGAAGTGGCACATTCAATGACGAATCATTGATGTTGAATCCATATCTCTGTCCATCGATTATCTGCGGCAACTAGGAAGTACGGATTGAGTACTTCTTCAACCAAGTCGTAGTCTAGTGTTTTTCCGTTTGGTCCGACTACTATACCTCCGGCGCCTGCGACTACAGCATGTGCGGCGGCAATATCCCAACAGGAAGTCGGGCCGAATCTTGGATAGAGATCTGCGCCTCCTTCGGCAACAATGCAGGCCTTGAGTGAAGACCCCATTCGGACTAATTCGTGTTCTCCGACGGCTTCAGCGAATGATTCGTCCTTTTCTCCTCGGTGAGAACCACTGGCAACTAATTTCACCTTACCTTCTGTTGGTCGCACCATCATTGGGCCCGACCCTTCTGGGCCGTTTCGCTGGGATGCAGTCAAGGCGCCCCCAAACCAAGTGGTATCGGATGCAGGAGCATGGACTACACCAAACAGGGGTTTCCACCTAGAGTCGTTGCGCTGCATCAAAGCAATATTGACAGTAAACATACCATTTCTCTTGATGAATTCCTTTGTTCCGTCCAATGGATCAACTAGCCAACATGTGTTACTTGACATAGGGTCGCCGACCCTTCCTTCTTCGGATACGATGGGGGTGGAATCGATTGACTGTAAGCCTGCTACAATTACTTCATGGGCTGCGATATCTGCTTTTGTTAGTGGGGATTCGTCTCCTTTCTGTGTGATTTCGAAGTCGTCAGCGTTCTCGTAGACGTCCATGATTGCTTCACCAGCTTGGATTGCTATCTCAACGATTTTTTCAGGGGTGAATGGCATGGGTGATTTGGGAGAATTTTTAGTTAATTGTCCCTCTATATGGTCCTTCAAAAGTTCAACCGAACCACTAAATGAGGTTAGTTCTTCATCTGTTGCAAGCATAACAAAACCTGAGTTGGTTTTGGCGACAATGCATGGTGTCTTTCCTTCCGTGGCCTGCTTGACTTCTTCGGGCCTCTCGTTCAAATGAACTAGGTGAAATGGTATTTCTGAGGTTTTCCTCCATTTCTTCATCTCTCCCTTTTCCCAAGCGACACTATGGGTTATGTCGCAGAGTGAGCAATGTTTGCCTCTGAATGCGACTCCCATCACGTAACGTAATTCCCCAAGTAAGCCGCCATCTGCGTGGTATACCCCGTACATCGATTCGAAATTCATCTTCAACACCGGGTTCAGAATTCTTGGAGTTCGTCTGATGCTTTTTCCAAAGTATCTCTAGCATTTTCTGATAGATGTTGCATGAATGGATCGTCGTCGCCTACGATGGTTTTCCATGAGTTCATTGTTCGTTGCCAAATCTCCTGTTCGGAATTCCACTCGAGCCAGCGGTCGACAAAGTCGCAATGACGTTGTACTTCTTCATCGTCCTCGGACATCTTACGAAGAATTGTATTCGTCTGAGCGAGGATTATTCCGAATGGGGCATTCAATTTGTATGTTGTAAACGGGTTTCGCTCCTGAACAACAGTTAGGTGTTCACGCCATAGTCCAAACGTTACGTCATACATCCAGCCGATTGAGAGGACTATTACCACCACTCCTCCAAATATTGCTAAGAGGCCTAAGTAAGTGGGGGATATTCCCATCACAGAGTCCATTTCTTCAAATCTCCAACTAGCTAGTGGCCAGATTAGGAGAGTCAATGTTGTACACCAAAAACCCATGGAAATGAGGGTTTGGCTCTGCTGTATTCGCCAGTATTGGCGCATGGCTGTCTTCTTCAGCACGGTTGGGGCTCCTTGCTATCCTCTTTCACGATTGCGCACACACGTCGTGCCCGGAAGTGGTTCGGCCTTACTTATTGGAGCCGTGGTGTATCAATGCGATATTATGAGGCTAGGGTCGATATACGATTCGAGATTATCGAGGAACTCTATCTCTTCTGTGAATGCGGCTTCTAAGTCGGCGCGTTGCTCTAAGCTGAGTTCTGGCCTTTGGGTTTTCTTTGGTTTAAACCCAGGACGGCGTAAGGGGTCGAAAATCATCCTTCGAAGGTTGTGAGAAGGGAGGAGGATCTTGGTGAGTTTTACGAGAAATGTAGGGGGTTGGCGAAGGAATCTTGCCCATCTTGCTTTGTTCATATCGCCGCCCTCGTTGTGGTGAGGTAATTTTTTGTCTTCAGGGAAGGGCGATTCCCCGAGCCATTCGAGGATGCTGTTGAGGGTGGCTAAGGAATCGTTTCTAATCGAAGAAAGTGGGATTATTCGGATGCGGTTCGATTTCACTCCACCCAGGGCTTCGACCCAATGTAATGTTGGATGTTTGAGGCGAGGGAAGGCGAGGAAGCTCCAGGTTTGTGGGTCCTCTGGGTTTGCTTGGTAATCGCCGGCTGCTGCTGCAGCGAGCATTTCTGATTGGTTAACGTTGTAGTCGACTAATCGCTTTGAGTGTTCTTGATGCATGCTGAGCATCAATTCTATTGGGTCGCGAAGTGTGATGATTACTCGCGCGTCCGGCATTTGTTCGCGGGCGGCTGTTACTGCTCGTTCTGAATAGAGGTGAAATACGGATTTGTCCATCACCCAAGGTTCGCCATTATATTTGTGAAATTCTGGTTCGGGGGTGATGATCGTGTGCCCCTTTGGGTGGATTGGAGCAGTTGGGAATTCCGCCACGCCCGCCATTAGAAAGTGGCTTTCATTAGGCCATGGGTGGAAAATAGATTCGTGGGTTCGAAGCCAATGCATGAGGGATGTTGTGCCTGTCTTCGGCCCGCCAATGAGCAAGAGGTTCGGGGTCTGATTGTACCTACGCAATCCAATTCCTCCTGCTTATCGCGTGGGGATACTGGTATTGAACGCCGCGCTAAGGTACGTTCGAATGTGAGAATTATTCTTCTTCATTACGCACGGGTAGTGTTGAGAAATCGTGTGTGTCACGGAAGTGGGCCATAACTCGGGGTTCTGTTGAATCGGTTGGCTCAATTTCAGACAATGAGTCGATATTGATGAAGCGTCGGGATGTTCCATGGCGGCTACCGAAGTTTGAGTAGACTAGGTGTTTTGCCTGTTCCTCATCGGCGGCTACGACATCTAGAGAGTAGTTTTGGTTGGTCCTTCCATTACGGAATGTACCAATGGCTCGGTATGCCTTCATGGCCTTCGCGACCCAAGTTTGTGTTTTAACCCAAACGGATGGCATTCGAAAAAAGAAAATGAGTGGAGAAGTCGTAATGATTGGCCGGTTATACCCTCAAAATTGAAGTGCGTCGAGGCCGCGATTCTTCTCGATTGTCGTGGCGGTAGAAGAAGTCGGCGTTGATGGGTCGTCTGAATCTAGTCCAATAAATAAGGAAGATTTGTTGTCTCACCTCAACGCGTTTCCAAAGAACCGTTTAGTCGAAGAAGTTGTTTCGATGTGGGAAGAATTGGGTGAGTTGGAACGTGAGCTTGCCATGGCCAGGCAACGCGCACGAGCACTTGATGGAGAATTGGTGAATGTGCGTTCAAAATCTGGAGGTCGTGCAGATTTGGCTGAATTAGAAGAGAGGTTTCGCGTCGCTGAAGCGCGACGTGGTCAGTTGGAAACTATGTTGGCTAATGAGCAAGGTCGGCGAAAGGACTTGGAAGAGGTCGTTGGTGAAGGCCGTGTTGATGAGTTAAGGCGTGAAAATGCAGCTCTTATTCGTCGTGAAGAGGAACATATGTTGTTGATTCTAGATATGGAATCTAAAATCGATCAATTGATGGAAATTATTGCGGAATTGCAAAATAATGCATAATGCCGTGAAAAATGCAATAACATAGTGGATTAAATTCTCTATGATTACAATGATTGGGGATCTTATTGGCGAGGCTTTGATGCGCCTTGTTGGTGAAATTGTTATTGTGGGAATTATTGCAATTTTAGTTTCTATGGGCCTATCTGAAGGTCAGGCTATGTTTGTCTTGGTATTGGGTGTTATTATCGTGGTTTATAGATGGGAAAGAAGGAGGCGGAAATTGTTAGGAAAGGCCATCGATTTAGACTTAGATGGTGATGGAAAGATTTCGGAAGAAGAGTGGGCTGCTGCTGAGATGGGTGAAAATAAACAAGAGGAAGAGGGTGAGTGGTGGAGTGAAGAAGAGTGACTTTTAGGAATTCATTGTTGTGATAAATTCCGTCAAGACTCTTTGAAGTTCGTCTGCATCATCAAATGATTCTGTTAGATTACCAGTTACGATCCAATCTGCGCCCGCCTGCACTGCTTTTCTAGCAGCTTCTCCATCTCTTATTCCGCCGCCTACAACTAGAGTGAGGTTGCATGAGCCGCGGGCAGCTCGAATCAGTTCTTCACTGACAGGAGTGGTTGCTCCACTTCCCGCCTCAAGATAGAGAAGCTCGAATCCGTAGGATTCTGCAGTCATGGCATAAGCCGAAGCTCGTTCTGTTTGGTCCGCTTCGAGTAGATCCGCTTCTCCTACTTCTCCAACTCTGCCGCCCGGTGAACAAACAACGTATCCCATTGGTAGAGTTTCAACGCCGGCCTGGTGAATGAATGGTGCGCCTGCTAATTGTTCCTCGATGAGGAATTTTGGGGTTGTGCTGTTCATCAGCATCATGAATGTAATTCCGTCTGCTGAAGGAGATAAGGCGGCTGCACCTGCTGGAAATAGTACGATAGGTACGCTCCAAGATTCTTCGTCGAGTTCCGAATCTTGGGTAGATGCCCATGTAACTAACTCTAGAGCTTCTTTGATAGCTACTACTGTGTTGTGGACGTTTTCCATATCAGTGCCTGTCGAACCCCCGACTAATACCATACTAGAGCCGGCCGATACCGCCGCCATACATCGTTTGGCGGCCATTTCTGGTGTTTGGTCGGCTGGATCTATGAGGATGGCGTGCCTGGCCCCATTAGTGGTGTTGCTGACATAGCGGAGGGTCGGGCCTGGCACTCTCACCATGACCTTGCGTAGTGATTTACTGTCTAAGTGTTTCAGGCTGTTGATGCAAGTGAACGCCCAAGTTCTACTTCCTGCTCCAAAGAGAGTAAGGGGTCTTCACCAGTCCAATCCATCAATTGTAACCACTTTCCTTCACTACGTGGTGGTTCTTGTTGGTTCGGCCACCAAATTTCTACAAGGCCGTCCGGTCTATGGCCCTCATAATTTGAACCAGTCAACTCCTCATTATGCACACCACCACGCCAGTGATTCGAGGATGTATTCTCTGGTTTTGTTATTACTTTCTCAACCAATAATGTCGAGCCGGATGAATAACCTGCGCCGGCAAAGGTGATGGTTGTTTCACCAGATTTTGATTTATTCTGATTAATTGTGGTTCTCAAGTGAAGGTTTGCTCCTCTTTCAACTAATTTTGTCGCCAGTGCTTTTTCTAGCCAAGATCGGCGTACTGCTGTGTTGGATGTTGTTGGGATTTGAGAACCCAAGTCCCCCAACCATTCATTTGGAATATTATTCGAAAGTGGTTGTGAAATTAATCCTGGTAATTCCCCTATCAAACCGGCTTCAGCGCGTTCAGAAATTAGGTGTAATTCCACATCTGGATTTATGTCAAGGATAGTATGAGCACAAACCAGTTGTGATAGTTCGATACCAACTATAGCTACTGTCAATTTCCCTCAACTCCAAATCTATACTAAGGTTCAATATTTTTCTCAAAGAAAAGAGCGTGAACGGGGCAGGCTGGAATACAGAGATCACAATGTGTGCATGTTGGTTCATCTATAATTACCAAGAGATTGGATAGATCTAGTGCGTCGACGGGGCATATAGCAACACATGCCGCGCAACCAAAGCATCGCTCTTCGTTTAGTGAAAGGATTTCTCCTGCACGCCTCGGCATTGATTGTTGGAAGTGGTGTTTGTACTCAAACCCACCCCGACCCCCTTGTTTCCTATGGAATATTTTTTCTAAGGTGATGAAGCGATAGAAAGTAGGTTTCCAGTTCAATTAGCGATATTCATTGAGCCTATACCACTACCAGCCCATAGCCATTAGGTGACTTCTTCTGGAGCTGATATTGGAATTAACCATTCCAGTAGAAATGTAGGGGATCCTCATCACAACACCCAGCATAGTTTGATTTGGAAAGAAAAACTCGCCACTACTATGGTCCTCTATTCGGCCGGGCGAACTACATCATATCCATCCGAGCCGGTTGAGGAAGGAATCCGCCTACATTTCTTGGGCGGCGGCAACGAAGTCGGCAACGTCGGCTGCGTACTCGAAGACAAAACAGGTACCAGAATTCTGATAGATTACGGACTAGCTCCTACAAGACCACCAAAGTACCCATCTGAATGTCCTCCTGTGGACCACGCAATAATCACTCACTCCCACATAGATCATATTGGAATGGCACCTTGGTTAGTCGGCCATCACGGCACTACTCTACACGGAACAGAACTCACTGCAGCGGTTTCTGAAATGATGTGGCGCGACACCTACAAAGTATCCAGTATAGAGGGATATCCACTTCCATGGGATATGAGAGATCTCGATGTTGCATTGGGTGCTTGGAATACTCACAACTTCGGAGAATGGTTCAATATTGGAGAATGGAGGTTGAGATTCCATCGCGCGGGCCATATTCCTGGAGCTGCAATGATCGAAATCGAGACTCCAGAACATCGTTTACTATGGGGTGGAGATATGGACACTAGGACCAGTCCAAATGTTGGCGGAGCGAAGGCGATGGATTGCGACATACTTTGCATTGAATCCACATATGGTGGACGTGAGCACCCCAATCGCCAGGAAGAAGAAGCCCGACTTGTCACTAGAGTGAAAGAAATCGTTGGTAGAGGTGGTGTGGCACTAATCCCTGCATTCGCCTCAGGTAGGTGCCAAGACATACTTCGAATATTATACGAAGCCGTACCACATCTCGAAGTTCACTTCGATGGTATGGGTACGAGAATCACTCAACATTGGATGAACAACCAACAATACATTCGGGACCCTAGTGGTTTGGAAAAAATGTGGAGATGGGCAAGAAAAGTACGTAGCAAATCCGATCGAAAGAAAGCTCTCGATGCGGATGTTATTGTAACTACTAGTGGTATGTTGGATGGCGGCCCGGCGATTTGGTACCTCAATCGTCTAAGGCACGATTTAGCAAATGCCATTCTTCTCACAGGGTATCAAGCAGAGAGATCAGGAGGTAGGAGCCTTCTAGACAATAGAAAACTACCAATTTTTGGAAATATAACACAAATCGATTTAGATGTAGATCAATTCCAACTTTCAAACCATGCAGGACATTCAGAATTAGAGGCATTTGTCCGCGCATGCGAACCAAAACACGTAGTTTTCTTTCACGGTGATGCGGAAGCAAGAGTTGCTATTGGCGCCGAATTCACACAAAAACCCACTCCTCAATTTCCAGTGAACGGAACCTCTCTAATTCTCAAATAAGTGAGTTTTCGACGGTATTTATCATAAGCCGACCGTCTTCTTCATGTTCCACGTAGCCTATGCGCTACAGTAAGAAAGACAGGTGAAAAAATGGAAGCACTAGACAAACAATTTGGAATAACCGAAGCGGGAAGCACGGTTGAGGGAGAGATACGAGCAGGAGTTACAACATTCCTGACTATGGCGTATATTTTGTTGGTTAACCCAGCAATGCTCTCCGGATCAGGCATGGAATTTAATGATGCACTGTTCGCAACCGCGATTGCCGCATTCGTAGGATGTACAGTAATGGGGCTGTGGGCGAATTTACCATTCGCCTTGGCTCCAGGAATGGGGTTGAATGCCTATTTCGTATTCACAGTAGTGATCGGAATGGGTGTTGCTTGGGAGATTGCCCTCGCAGCAGTATTGATTGAAGGTATTTTGTTCATGATAATGTCTCTACCACAAGTTGGTTGGAGAACAGAGATGATCAATGCTATCCCAACAGACTTGAAAATCGCAACAGGAGCAGGTATCGGAATGTTCCTTGCATTAATCGGTCTGCAGGAGACAGGAATCATTGTCAATGACGCAGTAACTCTCAACGAACTCGCAGCTACAGGAATGTGGGAGTACGACTCTGGTGAATTCATTGCTCTAGTTGGTTTAATTGCAATAGCCGGTTTGATGGCTAGAGGCGTTCCAGGCGCGATAATCATCGGTATAGCAGGAATGTCGATTTGGGGCTGGGCCGTTGGCGCAACAGACCCATACAACATGTTGGGTAACGCCGACCCCGTGATAATCTACTTTGATTCAACAGGAGCTGAAGTTGACCTACTAGCAACCGCATCATACATGTGTGAAGGCGGGGCCTGTTACTACGCAAATATGGATGTACTAATCCCAGTTAACGTACCAGCTGGTTGGGGCGCTGGAGAAGCAGCAGCCCCTGCTTTGGGCGACATCGTCACCACAGACGCACTAACAGCAACAGGTGCTGTAGGAGCTGCAATAGATGCATTCGGCGACATAGG
This sequence comes from Candidatus Thalassarchaeum sp., assembly GCA_022451235.1. Lineage (GTDB taxonomy): Archaea > Thermoplasmatota > Poseidoniia > Poseidoniales > Thalassarchaeaceae > MGIIb-O1. The sequence continues at coordinate 30,884 of JAKUOA010000012.1, forward strand.
CTCAGGAACAGGTCAGACCCCACTAGGAGATTTCCTATTGATCATGATCACATTCCTATTCGTTGATATCTTTGACACAGCAGGAACTCTCTACTCAGTAGGAAGAGCTGCAGGATACGTTGACGAGAACGACGAACTAATGAATTCGAATGAAGCATTCATGTCCGATGCAGCAGCAACAATTGTTGGTGCAATGTGCGGTACAAGCACTACTACAACTTACATTGAGTCTGCAGCAGGTGTTGAAGAAGGTGGAAAGACAGGATTAGTGGCGGTCACCGTTGGTGTGCTAATGCTATCAGGTCTATTCCTATCTGGACTATTCCAAGCCATTCCACAATTTGCAATGGCAACAGCACTAATCGTCGTAGGTTCTCTTATGATGAAGCAAGTAGCAGACATCGAGTGGGATAATTTGGAAATGGCAATACCAGCGTTCCTAACAATGGTCCTAATGCCATTTACATTCTCAATCGCTGCTGGAATTGCTTGGGGTGTAATAGCATACGTAGCTATTCAGATCTTAGCAGGAAAGGCGGCAGAAGTGAATATGGTAATGTGGATAATCTTCGCATTAATGTCGATGTTCTACCTTGGCCCAGGAAACGAGACCACTATCGAGTGGATCCTCAGCCACCTAAACTGAGTTGAATAACACAACAAACCCTCTTTGGAGAAATCCTTAGAGTACGCGCACTTTGGGGCGAACAGCATGTCTGATGATATGACGCAAAAACTGAGGGACGCCGTTCGGACGGTACCGGACTTCCCAATTGAGGGAATCATGTTCCGGGACATCACACCTGTCCTGTCCGACGGCACCCTCCTTTCTGCTACAACAGATCTGTTCATTGAGAGGATGAATGAGGCGGGATGGAAGCCCGAAGCAATAGTCGGCCCAGAAGCTAGAGGCTTCATCTTCGGGGCTTTACTTGCTGCTGAATTAGGAATCTCATTTGTTCCGGTTCGTAAACCAGGAAAACTCCCAGCATCAAAGATGAGAGTCGATTACTCTCTTGAGTATGGAACCAATTCATTGGAGATGCACGAGGACGCGTTGAAGCCCGGGGAAAGAGCGGTAATAGTCGACGACCTTCTAGCAACCGGAGGGACGGTAAATGCCTGCGCCGAACTTTGCAAACAGGCCGGCGCAGAAATTGTCGGGGCATTATTCGTAATCGAGTTAGACGGGCTAGATGGAAGAGACGCGATATCACCCATACCGAGCATTTCACTCTTGGACTTCCCTGCCTAATCGGCATCAACGCCCCGATTCTTTCATAGCATCACCGGCTTTGCCATAGGAGGATTATCATGGCCGAGAAGTCACCACCACCCCCTCCTCCAAGAAAGAAGGGTGGGGCTCCACCTCCTCCGCCTAAGAAACAAGTACCCCCTCCACCAGGCCCCCCACCAGGGAAAAAGAAAGTACCACCCCCTCCTAAGAAAAAAGCCCCATCTCCAGCAGACATCAAACAACAAATAGCGGCTGCCGTTGAAGCAGAGGATTTCGAACTCGCCGCCAAACTAAAGAAGAAGCTTCCAAGTCCTACTAAGAAGAAAGGCAAACCCCCAGCCCCTAAGGGAAAGCGAACACCACCACCAGGTAAGAGACCCTCTCCTAAAGGAAAAGGAAAACCTCCAAGCAAGCGAGGCCCACCACCAAAGGGCGCGCCGAAAAGACCACCCAGTAAGAAGCCGAAAGGAAAACCAAAATCAGCACCGGCGAAGAAGAAAAAGCGCCGCCGACTAAGAATTAAATTGGGCCTTCGCGAATCAGAAATATCCGATGAAAGTGAGAGATACAAAGACGAAGTTGGGTGGACATCAGCAGGCAATATCTTAGACGACTTTGAAGAGACAGGTCCTGCGGAACCAGAGATCATAACTCACCAATGTACGATGTGCGGGTCCATCCTACAAATCCCAAAACCAAAACGGGATCGATACAAGGTCGTATGCACATATCCAGAATGCAACCATGCCGATATCATTGGCATATGATTCAAGCAACTAGCAGCATCCTTCGAGCTGCAGCGATCAACAATACCACCACAAGAACAACTCTTACCGTTCTCTGGGGCACCATCTCTGCACCTAATCTAGAACCGACAAATCCCCCAATTAGTACCGCCGCGCCGAATGGCGCAATAGTATCAGTTTCAACCATCCATTCTCCTGAGAGATAGGATCCGGTTAGAGCCGCCGCGGAATTAACCCAGATGAAAAGAGCGGCGGTTGCGGCCGCTGCTTTTGGTGTAGCCCAACGCTTCAATAAGAGTAGTGGCGAAAGAAAAATCCCTCCCCCCACCCCTACAATTCCACTAAGTAAACCAATACCTGCTCCAGCAGGCACGGCACGAGAAATAGGAATTTCTTGAATAGACACGTCATCAAATTCCGAACCCGCCTTGAATATTCTGAAGGACGCCCAAACAAGAGTGATTGACAGCATCATATTGTACACAACACCATCAACCAACAAATAACCCCCAGCGAAGGCCATAGGGATACTCGCCACTATGAAGATACTAGTCATTCTAGGGATATGATGCCCAGATCTCTGGTAATGGTAGAATGCGATAGCGGCCACAATTAGGTTCAGACTCCATGCGTGCTGCTTCAACCACAGATCCTCCATTGATGCAAATGAGGTTAGAGAGAGTATGGCCAAATAACCCGAAGCGCCACCATGACCAACCGATGAATACAGTGTCGCAACTACCAACAAAGCAAGCGCAATCAGCACTTCCTCAGTACCCAGCACACACCCAGGAGGTGGGAATAACACTTCAACGAGGCGGTGTCTGCCCAATCATGGAAAAGGGCGTGACCGTCGAGAGAGCACTCGAATTAGCCCTGCATAATCCATTGTCTAGACAGACAGAAACATTACTCCTTGAAGCGAGTAGAGGGCGAATCTTGGGGAAACAACTCTCCTCAAAGGTAGACGACCCACGATTCGATAATTCGGCGATGGATGGGTTCGCAGTCATCGCATCTGATTGTGTAAACATCGGCGCCGAACTTACTATTGTTGGAACAAGTCAAACAGGCGGGGCCCTACCACCTAGAATAACCACAGGCGAAGCTTGCAGAATCATGACTGGCGCACCATTGCCAGAAGGGGCCGACGCGATTGTAATGATCGAGGAGACTGAAGTAAATGGGGACCAAGTAATCATCAACGGACCAGCCCGAACAGGATATATTCGCAAAAGAGCAGAGAATCTCTCGATAGGCCAAGAAGCACTACCCACGGGCACTCTTCTTTCCTCTGCAAGTATTGCACTCGCCGGCACAATGGGCCATGGCGAAATCGAAGCAATCAAGAAGCCAAGAATCGCAATCCTCTCAACAGGGGATGAATTAGTTCAACCAGGAACAGAACTAGAGGCCGGCCAGATTTACGAATCAAACTCCCACGCTCTCGCTTCGCTAGTAGAGTCAATGGGATGCGAGGCCGTAAGGTACGAATCAGCCAACGATTCAATGGACGAATTGAGAACAACTCTCGACTCTCTATCAGATTGTGATGCAATCCTCACTAGTGGAGGAGTCAGCATGGGTGAATGGGATATCGTTCGTAAAATAATGGAAGAAGAGGGTGATATTTCATTCTGGAGAATAAAACTCAGACCCGGAGGCCCCCCTCTTTTCGGAACCTGGAACGGAACTCCATTGTTTGGCCTTCCAGGAAATCCAGTTAGCAGCCTTGTTGTTTTCCATGTACTAGTCGCCCCTTGGATAGCAAAGTCGCTCGGATATCACCCCGAAATGGGGCCAAGACTAAGCCAGAAAGTTTCAGTTAAGCTTGAAGAAAACGTTTCAGGCGCGCCAGGAAAAGTCTGCCTCAGGAGAATCAGAATTAGATCTGAAAACGGACAATTACTAGCCACCACCCATACCCATCAAGGAAGTGGAAACATGCACAGCATGGTCGCCCATAACGGACTCACACTCCTTCCTCCAGATACTGACGGTAAAGCGGGCGAAGTCATAGACGCACTCTGGCTCCAGTAGAGAACATTCTCAAGATCGCAATCCCGAGAACACCACTTAGAGTAAAGAGAATCATTGAAGAAACTCCTTCAGACGATATTGCCACGCGGATGATGACGGTTGAGAGCACGAATCCTGTGTTACGCGCGAGATTACCGAAATCGGTGTAGAACCAATAGGAGATTAGCAATATCAGGATATCCGCCAATATCAGGAAGGTGAAGAAGTCAAGGAAAAATATGGCGCGATCAACCGAACCCCCGCCTTCTTGTACCGCATTAATCCAACTTACAAGAGAGAACGCCGCGATAGAGATGAACACAATCAGCATTACATTCGCGACGGCCATCTTTGTAGTTATGAAAGCCGTAACATCATCACTCAGAACTTCTTCACCATCGCTCTTTGAACTGATTTTATGGTAGGTCAATGAAGTGTAAAATAAAGCAAGGAACGCCGCGCACTCAACCAATAGGAAGCCAACATCATCGTTGATTTCCCATCCTTCGGAATCACCAACCTCGGAGAGCCGCTTGAGTATGTCTCGGACAACAAGTAGGGTAGCGATTTCGTATTGCTTTCCAACAGAGGATGAAAACGAATCGGGAATAGTTCGAATTAGTTGGTACACCTCGTAAACCAGCAGAATTGAGAATGGCGTGTATAGTGCTGAAAGAGGAGATCGAACTAATTCTGCAGAGTCTCCTATTATCTCAATTCTTCCCGAGCTGTGCAGTGCCCACAGACTCAGATGTACGAGAAATCCGAAGATAGCTAGTACTATCGCACCACGTCTAACGACATCGTCAGACTCGTCGCCCATGGTGACGCGAAAACCCCTTTCAATTGCAGTTCTCATATCCCAAACCCGAAAAACTTCCACATTTAATTATGGATTTTTTTAAACAATACATTTTTTGGTACTTTAAACAGCATATGATAAACTAATCATTCTTCCGAAGCTCATGAATAATTTTGAAATCGCCATCGGGTTATTTGGTGGGCTAGCATTGGTGTTGTCTGCAATATTGTTAAGCAAACAAAGAAAGTCTTCCAAGAAAACAAAGCCGCAAGACCCTTGGGGCAGTAAACAAGGAAAGTATCAGAATTCAGAATACATATACCTCGACCAATAATCAATTATCTGCATTTCCAACACATTACTTCAAGGACAATCTCTCCCACCGAAGTCTACTGTAGGAGGGGAAGCATTGGTATCGAGAAGGAAGAACGGAGCATCTAATGACGACTGGATAGTCGTCAGAGGGGCACGCACGCACAACCTTCGAGACATAGATGTAGAGATTCCTAGAGGAAAATTCGTAGTTATATCGGGGGTCTCAGGATCTGGTAAATCTAGTCTGGCGTTTGACACCCTATACGCCGAGGGTCAACGCAGGTACGTAGAGTCATTATCCTCTTACGCGAGACAGTTTCTTGGGCAAATGAAAAAGCCCGACTGCGACAGTATCGAGGGCCTTTCTCCCGCAATTAGTATTGATCAAAAACAAGGTAGCCACAACCCCAGATCAACTGTAGCAACAGTAACCGAAATCATGGATTATCTCAGGTTGCTTTGGGCTAGAATAGGCCTTCCTCACTGTCCCGAATGTGGTAAAGAAGTCGCCAGAAGAACAGTCCAGGAAATCGTAGACGACATTCTATGGAGATTCGAAGGCCACGCAATTTCCATTTGGTCTCCCGCGATTCGTGCAAGGAAAGGAACACATGCTGATTTATTCGGTGCCCTTGTTGAGCAAGGATACTTACATGGCCGAGTAAATGGAAGAGATGCAGAATTCGAAGACCCACCTATTTTGGAGAAGAATCTACGACATGATATAGATGTCAGAGTGGATAGACTCAGATTGTCTAGGGCGTCCAAGCAGAGGCTGACTGAAGCAGTATCTGAGGGGATGCGAATCGGCGGTGGAGCGGTAGCGGTTGAGAGTTTGGAAGCACCAGTCGCGGCACCCAGTGACAATTCCAAAGAACAGAAATTCCAAACTCAGATTGGTGAGACGATATCCTACACTGAGGAATTCGCTTGTCCAGAACACGGCTCTTTTCTACCCGAAATGAGCCCCCGCGTCTTCTCATTCAACAACCCTCTAGGAGCCTGCCCCTCTTGTCAGGGATTAGGAGTCCAGAGAGAGTTTTCTTCCGATCTTGTAATCGATAGACTAGCAACTGTTGAGGAAGGATGCATACGCCCATTCCGCACATCAATGATGTCTGGATGGTATCGTTCACAGATGACGCAAGTCTGCGAACATTATGGCATACCTTCCAACCTTCCTTTTGGAGAATTAGATGACGATGGAAAGGACATACTCCTGAATGGTAGCGGAAGCACAGCCATCAATTTCCAATTTACCTCCGACAAAGGCTCATCATACAATATGTCGAGGCCTTGGGAAGGAGTATTTGCAAGGATAAGGCGGACCTACACAGAAACCTCGTCTGACCGCACCCGTTCGCGCCTCGCATCCTACATGACCGATGAGCACTGTACGGATTGCAACGGACGAAAATTGAACAAAGCAGTGAGTGGAGTAACTGTGGGAAATGTAACACTCCCCGACTTCTCATCCTGTAGCGTAATCGAGGCGCTTGCTGTGGTCCAGAATTGGCGCCTCGGCCATACTGACGACACTTGGGACAAATTAGAACGAGACGTGCCCGATACAGAAATTGTAAATTCGGTAAAGCACCTAGATGAGAGGAATCTATTCATCGGTAAAGAAATCATCAAAGAAATTGAAGCCCGATTGAGATTCCTCGCACTAGTCGGTCTGGATTACCTTACTTTGGACCGAAGAGCGAACACACTCTCTGGTGGAGAATCTCAACGAATCCGTCTAGCGACACAAATCGGTACCAGACTCACTGGCGTTATGTATGTCCTCGACGAACCATCAATCGGCCTTCACGCGAGAGATAATGACAGACTCTTGGAAACACTTCGAGAACTCACAGAGCTAGGAAATACACTCTTGGTAGTCGAGCACGACGAAGCTACACTAAGGCAAGCAGATTGGCTAGTTGATATTGGTGTGGGGGCTGGAAAAGAGGGCGGAGAAGTAGTGGCCAACGGATCTCTTAAGACGTTATTATCTTCCAAAGAAAGCATTACTGCGGCCTATCTTTCAGGACGAAAAGTAATCCCACTCCCAGAAGATCCGGCTACCCCAGATGTCGAAAGAATGCTTACAATTAGAGGAGCCAGACAAAACAACTTACGAGACCTAGACGTGGAAATACCACTCGGTTGTATGATTGCAGTCACAGGAGTATCAGGCTCTGGAAAATCGTCGCTTGTTACCGGCACCTTAGCCCCTGCATTGCTGAGGGAATTACACGGAGCAGATGTCACCCCCGGAAGTTACGATCGAATTGAAGGAACAGAGCATATCGACAAAACAATTGTAATCGATCAATCTCCAATTGGCAGAACTCCTCGTTCTAACGCTGGAACATACACAGGAGCATTTACTCCAATTCGGGAATTATTCGCCGAGACAAAACTCTCTCGAGAGAGAGGATATGGGGCAGGGCATTTTTCCTTCAACGTAAAGGGAGGGCGTTGCGAGGCTTGCAAAGGCGCAGGCTCAATGAAATTGGAAATGAACTTCCTTCCTGATGTTTGGGTGACTTGTGATGTTTGCAAAGGTAAGAGATACACTCGCGAAGCTCTGGAAGTAAAGTGGCGCGGAAAAACGATTTTTGACATCCTTGAAATGCCCGTTGAAGAAGCTTCGAAATTCTTTGCTAATCAAAAGAAAATTCACAGGATACTTTCCACCCTTGAGGACGTAGGGTTGGGCTACATACGTCTCGGGCAACCAGCAACAACTCTATCCGGCGGCGAAGCCCAGAGAGTAAAACTTGCAACAGAACTTCATCGCCCAGCAAGAAAACACACTGTGTATATTCTCGATGAGCCTACAACAGGTTTGGCTATGTCAGACGTCCATCAATTAATCGAGGTACTCCTGAGATTGCGAAGGAATGGGCACACCGTCATCATCATCGAACATCATCTAGATGTCGTAAAGTGCGCAGACTGGGTTCTCGATCTGGGTCCAGAAGGCGGCGAACGCGGTGGAGCGATCGTAGCAGAAGGAACCCCTCAAGAAGTAGCAAATAGCAAAGTGAGCTTTACTGGAAAGCATCTGCAAGAACTAGTCTAGTCATTCGTTTAACGATTCTAGAGCAAATGAGACATGTAGCGCAGTTCCAAGTGGTAAAGCATCTTCATCTACTTTGAATTGGGGTGTATGCACATTGTGTATGCAACCCTTGTCAGGGTTATTCACCCCAAGAACCACAAAGCAACCATTCGTTTTCTGAGTATAGAAAGCAAAGTCCTCACCACCCATGACAGGAGGTAATTCATTCACATTTTCCGCCCCAATCAGTGTTTCCGCAACCCCCTTGGCAAAATCCCAAGTGCCGGGGTCATTGTATGTTGGAGGGTAATCGTTACCCGGAAACGCAACATCCACTTCACAACCATTAGCCTGACCCACTAGTTCACAAATTTCTGAGACTCTCGTTTGCAAACGCCTCAAACCCTCCATTGTCAATGATCGAACGGTCCCCTTTATNGCAACAGATTCTGGAATGACGTTGTGAGCATCTCCNCCATTCACTGCAGTCACACTTACAACTGCAGATTCCAAAGGATCAGTTTCTCGAGAAACGATGCTTTGGAGTGAATCAATGATTCTAGAAGAGGCAAGAACAGGATCCGTGCAAAAGTGAGGAGAAGCAGCGTGACCGCCAACACCTCTGACTTCAATATCCATGAAACTGGCAGCCGCCAAAAACGAACCCGCCCTAGAACCGACTTGACCAGTAGGCATTCTAGGCCAGACATGTAAACCGAAAATACGCTCGACTTCAGGATCGTCCAATGCCCCTTCGTTAGTCATTTTTTGACCCCCTGCACCGCCTTCTTCAGCAGGCTGGAAAAGGAACTTCACAGTCCCATGAATTTCCTTTTCACTGAGAATTTTTGCCGCGCCTAGCAGCATTGCAGTATGACAGTCATGCCCACAAGCATGCATTTTACCATCCACCTCACTCTTGAAATCAACATCTGCGGTTTCATGGATTGGTAGAGCATCCATATCAGCTCTCAACGCAATGCACGGCCCATCTCCATTACCGATTGAAGCGAGAACACCGGTTTCAGCAATTGGAAATTCATATTCAATCCCCAATTCATCCAATTTTTCTCTAACCAAGGCATTGGTGCGATGCTCCTCATACATTAACTCCGGAAATCTATGCAATTCCCTTCGTATGTCTATTATCCAGTCTTTGATACTCTCCGACTCGTTCATAATCGCAGCCAATTCCATGGAGTGAGGTTACGGGAGTTTCGTAAAAAGCCTACACACGACAATACTGCCCAATTTCCGGCATTGACCTTTTGAAGGACCAAACATTCGCGATTAATATGTACCGTTCCGGTAATCCAGCATTGAATGACTCGACCTTCGTCAAGGATCACTATCCCGGCCAGAACTGGTGGGACTCTCCTGAATCCAATATGATGACAATGGAAGGCGTGACAGAGAAGACAGGAATCGTGCTGATTATCACAGCAACTGTCGCTTTGGCAGTAGCCATTACCGCTCCCTACTCACTTCCTTTCACATTCCTTGGACTCCTCTACCTAGTTTGCGCCTTTTTTCTCATCTTGTTCAAGCATGAGATGATGGCAAACCCCGTCTTTGTGGTGGCATATGCTATCAGTGAAGGACTCGTCTTGGGTGGCTTTACTTGGTTGTTTGAAGTGGGATTAGATCTTCCCGGAATTGGCATTATCGCCGCATTGTTGACATTCATGATTCTCGGAGTCATGCTGGCGATTTACAGAGCAGGCCTCATTGAGTGGGACAGAAATATGCAAATAGCAGTCTTTTCGGCTCTTTGCGCGATAATTTTTGTCTACTTGTTTTCATTTCTAGGAGCAGTAACCGGCTGGTTTGAAGTGCCATATATCCATGGCTCAGGCCCAATAGGGATTGCATTCTCACTTTTCGTGATAGGCATTGGGGCCTTATGTCTAGTCGCGGATTTTGACTTCATAGAGAGAGGTGTCGAAATGGGAGCTCCCAAGCAGATGGAATGGAGAGCTGCCTTCGGGCTCCTTGTCACACTCTGTTGGTTATACTTTGAGATATTGAAACTCCTTGCAAAAATCGCCGCTAGCAGATAGTGGTGAGTTTCGTGGAAACGGATCTAATTCTAAGTTTGGCAATTGCTGGTGCCACTTTAGGGATAGTAGAGGGCATCAAACCAGGCCCACTCCTAACAATGGTAATCCGTGAAACCCTTTCTGGAGGAATTCGAGCGGGTTTGTGGACTGCAGCCGCCCCTATTTTCACGGATGGGCCATTAGTAATCATCAGCCTTTTTGCTGCTGCTTGGATAGCAACAAATCCCTCGGCGTTACTGGTGATTACACTGGCTGGAGCGATATTTCTCGCTCAAATGGGCTACGAATGCTTCGGTTTGGAGCCGCCCAATATGGATGAAGACGCACCCCCTCCAACAGGCTCATTTCTCAGAGGCGTAATCACGAATTTATTGAACCCAAATGTGTATGTTTTCTGGTTTCTAATAGGAGGCCCGTTGATGGCCTCAGCGGCTGATGAAGAGATCTTAGCCCCAATTGCCTATGCGATAACATTCCTAGTGACAATAATGCTGACAAAAGCGGCAATAGCCTATGCAATTCATAGAGCCAGCGGAAATATTTCTGCAATCGTATATCGAAGATTGCTAGCCATTTGTGGCTTGGTAATGATTGGATTCTCACTCTATTATGCGATGGAAGCATATGGGCTTCTACAAGAGACCGGAATTCTCTGAATGACTAGACGGTGGAGTTTCCACCAGTAGGATTGCTAAGCAGTGTAGTAGGCCCGCCCATTGGCATCTCAGCGAGTGGTGCAAGCGGCCCACGAAGACTCGGGCCGATTGTAATAGTACCAAATATCCCCTCATCGACGATATTGTGTGAAAGTCCGAACCAAGGCCTTCCATGCTGATCGACTAGAATATCTATGAAATCTCCAAAGCCACCACATCGGTTGTAACCGCAGTCCGCCGAGACATCCAATGGGTCTCCAAATTCATTCACTTGAACCGTGGTGATTAGTGGATTATCTGAGAAGGCATCGGTAATGATCGAAATATAGCCATTCCAAGTATCGTTACCCGAGTCACCGAGATAAGCCAAGGCAACCCTACCTTCTCCACCAGCAGCAATTGCCGGGAAACCGGTGCCTTCTAACCTAGTTGGCGGCGCAATCATCAGAGGTTCTGACCAAGTATCACCTTCGTCCCTCGAGTATGAGTAGTATGGCATGTTATCGAAACCCATCCACATTGCATGGAGGTTATTTTCCTCATCAGGATGAACCTGGGCCTCCTCAAAATTCCAAGTATCAGCAGTCCCAGTAGTCTCTGTAGGTAGTGGGTGCTCAGTCCAAGTTATGCCACCATCTGTAGTTCGATAAATCGAATATCCTTCTCCATCACATCCAGGGTTTCCACGATACAAATTCCCATCATTTGCACCAATCATATGTCCCGTTAAGCCACCGCTATTGCAGTTTAGAGGAGAGCCTGGAACCTGTTGAGTCCAAGTCAGACCCCCGTCAAAACTCGACGAGCAAAGCGGAGATTGCCAATTCCCATTGATACAGAATACCCAAGTCGTTGGATGTAGAGCAGCAGGATACGGCGAAGAAGCAATTGTTTGGTGGTCCTGAATCGATGTTCCAGTAGCCACGGTCGGCGGACTCCAACTCTGACCTTCGTTATCTGACCATTCAACAGTCATCCCCAATAGAGCATGCATATCGAATTTCATTATTCGATCAGTCCATGGATCAACGTAGACATAAGGGTCGTTTGAATTCGCAACCGGGATTGTTGGAGGGTCGTAAACATCAACGCAACTATACTCGACAGAACCACTCATTCCGATCAAACTAGAGCATTGGACAATAGCTGTAGAACCAGCATCCCCATTTCCCCAACTTGTGATGTAAAGATTATCTTCGGACGTTATTCCAATTGTTGGTTCAAAGGTTGACATCCCGATTCCGTAGTAACTTCCTGTAGTACACAGAGGGATATTATCACCCACTAAAGCATCACTTCCGTTGAAGACGCTTGAGGAATTTACAGCGTCGGTGCCATTAGCAAAATGATACCAAACATTTCGAGCAATACCATCCGGACAAAGAGCATCAAACACATTATCTGACTCCTCAGGAGTCGCATCATCTCCTCCAAAACAGCCCGAAAGAACCGATGCGAGCAACAACATAACCAAGGCTACTGCTATGGTTCGCATGGTACGTGGTAATCTAATCTATACTTGATTTGAACGGTGCGTCTGTTCGCGGTCGTCTTGGGGGTTTGTTGAAATCCAATCACTATCCCGACAGAAATATGCGACTCAATGCACTGTTCATGGTGGTGCTCGTTGCTTCAATGTCTGGCTCAATAGCTTACACCAATATTAGTACTCATCCTGATTTGTCCAAAATGAGCAATGAATTGATTTCAGAATTGGACTCTTCAGAAGAATTAGAAGTCATAATCCAGTTTACTGGAGAGCAAGATAGTTCTGTTTGGCAGTCGCTAGAATCTATGGGGATAGAAATGATTTCAGAAATGTCTGTCCTAAACGGCGGCCTTATTGTAGGAACGGCTACAGAAATATCTCGATTATCCACGTTCTCAATAGTACAACACATGGAACTTAACGTTCCGATAGAACACTTCTATCTCCCTGGAGATCAGGACGATACAGAGTCAATGATGCATGAAACTGTAAGGTGGGTAAATGCTAGTCTCGCCTGGCACCGCGCCATTATTGGGACCGACGGGGTGCTCAAAACTGAACCCGATCTTTCCTTGAAAGAGTACGATGGTGAAGGCGCAACAGCAGTAGACCTTGATACAGGAATTGACGGAGAACATCCAGATTTTGATTGTGGAGAACCATGGACGGGCGAGAAACTAATTTGGTCCGCAAAATGGACAGGCCTAGCTTGGGTCGACGCCCCAAATTGCAACTCAGACACATCTAGTGGTCACGGAACTCACGTTGGAGGAACAATAGCAGGAAACGGCGATGCCTCTGGAGGTAGAAGGCTAGGAACCGCAAAAGGAGCCACAATAGTCGCCCTCGGAACGGGAGACGGGGCCTCAATCTTCGCAGCGGTAGAGGGTCTAGAATGGACTTACCAGCATAGTAGACCCGGATTGAACGAATATAATATTCGAGTAGTATCTAATTCATGGGGCACCAATGGTGATTACAATCCTTCCAATACTGTTACAATTCTGACTGATATGTTGACTTATGATAACGATGTTGCAGTCATCTTCGCGGCTTCAAATAGTGGAGGAAACGGCGACGAATCGGAAAGTGATCTGAGAACAAATGTCTACGCAAATACACCGTCTGCAATATCCGTAGCCGCGCTTACACACGACGGTAATTCTGTAACTTCTTTCTCGAGTAGAGGTTGGAAAACCCAACAGCACACATGGCCGGATGTAGGAGCCCCCGGAAGAAACATTTGGGCAACTGCTCCGAGGGCCACAGCCATCGACGCCTCTACTCGTACTCAAGGCGATCTATACTACATGGCGATATCCGGCACTAGTATGGCAACGCCCCATATTGGGGGAATTGCCACCCTTCTACTAGCCGCCGCCCCTTCATTAGGAGCCGCCGACTATCAAATCGAAGACCACGATGAAGGCAATAGCTCATATTTTGATGAGCCTGCTAAAGGGCTACAATTCGAAGACTGGGAAACTAGGAATGAGTCGAGAGTGCACGAAATCGAACTGATATTGGAACTTACATCACAATACAACATACTCAGAAATTCGTGTGAGGAGGGAAAT
>JAKUOA010000013.1 GCA_022451235.1 Candidatus Thalassarchaeum sp.
TGCGTCGTATGCTTCTGCGGTGAAGATACCAGTTGAACAGACTGAGTCTGCTGCACAAGCGTCAGTGAAAGCGGTTGTACCGCCAGCTGCGGCTGCTCGAGGTCGTGTGACCTGAATGCCGTTAGCTGCTGCAGGCTGTGTGTAGTCGTTCAGTGCTGCTTCTCCAGCCATACCGTCTGCGCTGAAGATTGGGATTGTTGCGCCCATTACAGCCATTGTCTCTACGATCATTGCACCATCAGAGGAGTACGATCCTAGGAATACTGAGTCACATCCAGCATCCACGACTGCCTGAACAGCAGCTTGGAAGTCAGTTGCGGTCTCTTCGTATCCGGACTGTAGGCAGACGTTGTCTGCGCCTAGGTTGGCTGCAACTGCATCTGCTAGACCTGCACCGTAGCTGTTGGTCATGTGAACAATAGCGGTGTTGGATACTCCGCTTGCTCCAATCATATCAGCTGCGGCTTGGCCCTGTAGTGCGTCACTTGGTACGATTCTGTAGAAGTGAGGGTATGCAGTGGCGTCGCTTAGTGCTGGCGATGTGCTAGCGTAGGATACCATTGGGATTCCTGCAGCCGAAAGGACTGCGTTTGCACCCATTGATGCTCCCGAGCAAGCTGCACCAGCTACTGCAACAACTCCAGCGTCCACAAGGGACTGAGCTGCTGTACCAGCCATTGTACCGTCACATCCGGAATCCGCCTCAATAACTTCGAAGACGTAATCGTCTCCCATTGCATTGAGGTCAGCCATTGCTGCTCCCCACGCGAAGGTGAATGGAGCTGCGAACTGGGAAATTGGACCAGATGCATCGTTAAGGAATCCTAGCTTGATAGTTACAGCAGGGTCTTCTGGGGCGACGAACATTGGGTTGTCGGTTCCCATGTAGAAAGCTGCGATTTCATCAACTAGAGCGTTTGCAATATCGACATCGAATCCTACAGCGTTACCGTTCTCATCCAAGTTCTCGAATGGAGGGTATGCTGTGTCTGAGCAGAATTGTAGAGATCCTGACTCAAGGACCGAAGATAGTGTTGAGCCCTCGCTAGGTGAAGCTGGGTAAGCTACTGCGGTGTTCTCGTCACGGTCGTCTGTTAGGACAACAGATCCCTCGAACCAAGCACCAAAGATAGCGTCGTACTCACCGGAGTCAACAATTGCAGTAATAGCAACGTTGAGTGCGGCGAGTAGCTCGCCTGAATCTTCACGAACTGCGATTCCGAAGGTCTCGTCAGAGAATGTGGTCATCAAGTCTCCTTGAAGTGCCAATACTGGGGAATCTCCCATAGCATAGTCAGCTTCGCCGTTGGATACTGCTGCAGTTACTGATGGGAAATCATCGTAAGCAACAATTGTAGCCATAGCCAAATTATCCTGAGCATAAAGATCGGATGTAGTTCCAGACTGAACTGCGATGGTTGTACCAGCAGCATTCAGTTCTGAGACGTCCGAGATTGACGCGGAACCAGCTGCTCCGATTACACCTTGGCTACTTGTGTAGTAACCACGAGTGAAATCGACTACTTGGTCGCGCTCATCCGTCTTTGTCATGGCAGAGATAATGGCATCACACATCTCACCGTCATTCAAGTTTGGAATGATAGGGTCCCAAGCGGAAGTGACTATGTCAGCCGTAATATCGGCGGCTGGCATTAATTCCCACTCCTCTACTGGGTCCTCATCGTCCCCACCCAGACAACCTGCGAGTGATGCCGCAAGCATACTGAGTGTCATCAGCATTGCAATCATTTTCTTATCTAACATAGCGTTCTACGCTCCTTAGCCCTCTTTCGTGGTAATGTGGCCGTTATAGTAGTTCTCTTATTGGATTCGAAAGATTATGTTTCCGATAGTTTTTGTAAAATGGCTCACTACTCCCCTTTTTCGTAATTTTTGGACTAAAATTTAGCAAATACTAGAAAAAATAACAAAATCCGCCCATACGTAGTATGTATAGAATCAATAGAAAAATTGAGTTTCGAATAATGGTAGTTTTGATACCGATTTAATCATCTACCTTGAACTACTGGTTATACTATGGATGACATTCCGATGGACTACGCAACCAGCGGGGTCGATATCGAGGCTGAAGGGGCTGCGATTGCTAGCCTAATCGGTTCTCTAGGCGGTTCTGTCAGAAAGCCGGGGACTAGAGGCGCTCCTGTGCCTTTGCCGGGTGGATTTGGAGGTATAATCGAGTTTGGAAACTCTCGATTAGCCTTGGCGACGGATGGAGTTGGATCTAAACTTCAATTGGCGAATAAACTTGGTCGATATCAAGGAGTTGGGATTGATTGTGTGGCAATGAATGTGAATGATTTGCTTTGTGTGGGAGCAGAACCTCTAGCATTTGTAGATTATATCGCAGTGCCAGAAACCGACCCAGAAACTCATTCCGTTATCGGTGGCTCCCTTGCAGAAGCATGCCGTCGAGCACGGATTACTCTTGCAGGAGGGGAGACGGCAACGCTTCCAGGCATAGTAACTGAATTGGATCTCTCAGGTACTGCTCTTGGATGGTTCCCAGCTGGTGAGGCAATAACCGGTGAAAATCTAGAGGCGGGTGATGTCATAATCGGTCTACCGAGCAGTGGAGTTCATTCCAATGGCTACACATTGCTGAGAGCAATTGTCGAGAAGTCTGGTTTGTCACTAGGTGATACTGCGCCATTCGATACGAATCTTCTGGGAAGAGAAATCGAAGGCGCGAGTGAATCCGGTGCAACCTTGGGAGAAGTTTTGTTGAATCCCACTAGAATCTACGTTGACCCAATCATCGATTTGATTGATTCATGTCGGAAAGGGGCTGGCCCTTGTGCCTCTGGAGATCTCAAGGCAATTGCACACATTACAGGTGGTGGCCTATCGAATTTATTGCGATTACACGATAGTTTGGGGTGGCATATTTCGAACCCATTACCTATTCCACCTGAATTCAATTGGATGGCTGAAACTGGACCTGTTGAAAAATTGGAAATGCATAGAGTATTCAACATGGGAATGGGTATGTGTATCGCTGTATCTGCAGAGGTTGCTGAAACCGTTGAAAATTGGCTTACTGAGAGGCTGTCTGGCACTAGAATAGTAGGGGTTGTATGCGATGATGGTCATCGAGTAACTCACGCTGATTCTGAGATTGTTTTCGAGCACTACTGATTCACATGCGAGAGTAGTCAAGCCAATGTGTGAGTGTTGACTCGCGATGTCGTGGAAAACAATCTACCACCCGATTTGCCGGGCCTTGTACACAGGGAAGGAAGGACTCTGACAAGGGTCACTGATTTACCCGATTCGAACAAAAAGGGGCCAAGTTCGAAAAATGCTGGCTTTGTATTTCATAATCCTGCGATGGCGGGGTCGAGAACTCGTAGCGTACTCTTGATGGCGCATGCGATTGAATCTGGAATTCTAGGGGATTCCAAAGTTCGAGCTCTTGACGGATTGAGTGCTTCTGGTTTGAGAGCCAGAAGATGGTTGAACGAATTGCCAGAAGAGGCATCATCCCGTCTTATCGCAACAGTCGGTGATATGGACCAAAATGCATTGGATTGGGCTATGGCCACCGAGTCAGAATTTTCATCTGAAAATGGAGAATTGGTTCCTCTCCTAGGAGATCTACGAACCAGTGTTTTATCTCAAGGATGGCACTGGATTGATATCGATCCTTTTGGCTCACCGGTTCCTTTCTTAGATACCGCGATTCAGGCTCTTGCTCGACGTGGGGTATTGGAAGTTAGTGCAACCGATACCGCTGCATTGAGCGGCTCTTCAAAGAACCCACTAATGCGCAGATATGGTGCTAGGGTGCGTCTTGACAAACTCAAGCACGATTCTGGTCTGCGGGTTCTGATGGCAACAGTCGCGCGCGCTGCTGCGCGACACGACCGTAGTATCGAACCTCTTCTTTCAATCTGGGATTCGCACCATCTTCGGGTCTCGGTTCGAGTGAGGAAGGTTATGCAGGGAGCGAATGATGTGGAGACCTCTTTGGGTTGGCGAATTTTCTCTCCTAAAAAAGATGAAGTTGAGGCGTCTATTTCAGCTGGATTATTGCCGCCAGAAGATTCCGGTGAGTTGCCGATTCGTTGTTTCCTTCCACTTTCACACCCAGTTGGTCGAGAAGATTCCAGGGTATCGGGTCCGATGTGGATTGGCCAAATGGGTGATGCTGAAACTATGGCTTCCATGACTGAAGAAAGCGTTTTACAAATGTGTGCACCAACTTTCGATGAGGCTGATATTGTTGGTTGGTCTGAAAAGGATTTTGAGGCTGAAAATCGAAGGCTCGTAAGAGCAATTCGTCATATCTCAGAAGAAGCAACCGCGATTTCTGGGCATCATCTGATAGCGGTCGATGAGTTGGCGAGTTGGCAAGAAAAGGGATCCCCGCCCAGCCCTAGGAGAATGGTAGAATTACTACAAGAAAAGGGGCACAATGCGGCGATTTCTCATTATGCAGAGCCCTCATTGAGGACAGACGCTCCTTGGGCTGATATCGTCGCCGCATTGAGGGAAGTTTCAGCCACCAATGTATGACATCTCAATCCTTGGCAAGACCGACGTTTCCTCTGAGCGTAACTCGGAATATCTGTCAGCGCGGCGTTGCCATATCGCAGCAATCGCCGCCGTAAGATCTCCTCCATCTACGTCGTGTATTAGTGCCCGTAGGTCATGCCCTCCCGAAGCGAAGAGGCAAGTGAAGAGGCGTCCGTCAGCAGAAATCCTAGCGCGAACGCAATCTCCACAGAATGGTTCACTGACTGATGAAATCAAACCAATTTCTCCTGAACCATCTGAGTGACCCCAACGTACTGCTACGTCGGAAGGCCTTTCAGATTCCATCGGGACTAAATCAAACTCTTTTTGCAGATGATTCAGAAGATCTCTGCTAGGGATTACTTCCCCTAGTGTCCAACCATTCGTACGGCCAACATCCATGAATTCAATGAAGCGAACGATTACTCCTGTATCTCTGAAATGATGTACCAATTTACTCGCTTGTTCTTCATTTACCCCTCTCCTGATTACGCAATTTACCTTGATTGGCGACAAGCCCGCCTCTCTTGCCGCTTCTATTCCATCTAGAATATGAGCAACGGTTACTGAAGAGTCACTCATCTGCTGATGAACGTCTTCGTCAATAGCGTCTAAGCTGATTGTAACTCGTTTCAAACCTGCCTTTGAGAGGTCCTGAGCATGACGCCGTAGAAGTGAACCATTCGTAGTTAATGCAAGATCGACTCCTGCATCAGAAAGTCGAATCACTAAATCTGAAAGGTTTGGTCTTAGCAATGGTTCTCCACCAGTTAACCTGACTTTATCCAAACCAAGAGGTACACAAGCCCTCACGACCTTTTCTATTTCATCAAATGAAAGAAATGCTCGACGAGGAAGGAAAGTATGTTCCTCGCCGAATCTCTCTCGGGGCATACAATATGGACAACGAAAGTTACACCTGTCGGTCACCGAAATACGCAGATCGCGAAGTTGTCTTCCTAGACGGTCGGTGACCTCCTCCTGCGCCATGACTTATGCTCACACCTAATGTCTCAAAGGCTTGCTGATGGAGTTAGGAGACTTAGCGGGTTGATTTCTGCTTTAGTTTCAGTTTGTTTACGACCGTCTCGCCCGCAGGTTGAAGACGGGTGGGCGTCTGAAAGGGTCGAAGGACATGTTAGCCATCACGCCAAAAGCTCGTGAGATGCTTGACTCGTTCGCCGAGCAGGCTGACCAAGCAGATTTGTCTTTACGTGTTGAAATCGTTGGCAGGGGGCCGAAAGGTTTCCAGTATGATTTACAGTTTGTTGGAGCTGAGGGGGGCTCTGAAGATGATTACATCAACGAGGTTGATGGAATAACTGTTCGAATAGCAGCTAGGAGTGTTCAGTATCTCGACGGTGCAACCCTCGACTTCAAGGAGACCTTGATGGGTGGAGGATTCGCGTTTGATAATCCCAACCCCATGTGGGTTGACGAATTGTCTCAGAAAGTCGCTGAAATCATCAACAGTGAAGTCAATCCGGCGGTTGCCAGCCATGGTGGTGTTGTCGAGCTCGTAGGTGTTGATGAAAATAAAGCAATAATTGCCTTTGGGGGCGGATGCCAAGGTTGTGGTATGGCTGATGTCACACTAAAGCAAGGTGTTGAGGTGATGATTAAGGAAAAGGTCCCTCAGATTATCGAGGTTATCGATTCAACAGATCATGCAGCAGGGACCAATCCGTTTTACTGAATGGAATCAGTAGACCATCCTGACTTCATCGTCATCGTCTTGGTCTTCGGGTGCAGGTAGAGCGTTTGCTTGTGCTCGTTCGAATGCCTCACGTACTCTCTCTTCTATAGCCCGAGCATCTTCGAGGAGTCCTTTTACTGGTATCTCCATATCTATCAGATCACAAACACCCTCGATTGCTAGTAATGCGGCTCGTGCATCGGGGTACATTGGGTTACATTCTGCCAAAAGCGCAGTGACATCTAGGCCTCTGCGCTCGCCTTCAGCAATTAGGTAGCCGGAGATTCCGGAGACTATTCCTTGTTGGATTCGCTGAATGTTGGAGTTGTCTAGTGCATCTCGCCCTATTGCGGTTGAGGAAACACCCCACAAATCGCTTTCTTCCTTGATTCCCAAGTCGTTACTCACGACCCCGTCAATTACGATTAACCTGTCAAAGCCTCCCTTGGTGAACCATTCTAGGACTGTCTCTCCAAAGTGGACATCGTTCTGAGGAGGAAATTGAATTTCTGCAATAAATATCCCTAGTCCAGCGCCCTGATAGACTCGCACTGGATGTTTTGGTACTGATTCATGAATAAGAGCGATTGCAGGAAACTCTGGATGGAGGACGGTTCCCATAGGGTCGAGATCAAGTGTCTGAATGATGTGAGACATTGCAATTACTCCCACAGAACCGACTGTAGAAAAGCCACAAATTGCTGTACCACCAAGGGTTGTTGGGTCTGCATTAGAGTGCAGAACTAATGGGTAACCCGAGTTGTCGTGTGTGGCCATCGAACATCGGCTGATGTCGAAGAGCCTTGAACCAAACGGTCGCGAGTGGTAGAAAGAAGGAGAAGTATAACGACTGATTATATTGATATTATTTTGAGGTTTATTTTATCAATCAGTGATTAATCGGCGACTTGGTAGTATGTCAGAGGAAGATAACGGTGACATTGGAAGAATCATAATCAGAGTCGGCTCAACTGAAGTGGATTTGACTGGATCATCTCGCGAAGTCAATGATTCATGGCTGAAACTCAAGGAGCAGGATACCTGGGCTTCTGCACTATCAAAAATTCGAACCGCTAGACAAGACGCCATTGAAGCCGCGCGTAAATCCCTCAGCGAAACTGGGGTGCCAGAGCGAGGTTCTGCATTTAGAAGACTCCTTGACAATTGTAATATCTACAGAACTGGAGATGTAATTCTGGCTGCAATTCACTATCTTCGCTCGGTCGAAAAAGAGGATAATACTCCTCCTCGAGAAGTGAAGAAATTGATTGAGGATTCTGGTCGTTGGACAGATGAGGAATTAGAGAAGTGGAACGTCTCACTATACATCAATAGAATGTTGGATGATTCCTCAACCAAAGGGCGACCGCCCTTGTTGAGCTTTCCACAAGGCACCGATAAGAACAGATTTGTGATACTTACAGACGCTGGTAGAGATCATCTGGAGAGGCTATCGACTTGAGCGATGAAAATTCGGAAGTAGGGCCAAAGGATTGGTCTTTCACCTCCCACGTTGGAGCTGACCTTCGTGGAATTGACCTGTCGGGAGCTAATCTTCGTCGAGCCGTTTTTGATGGAGCTGATTTGGAAGGTGCTGATTTGTCGGGTGCTGATCTTCGCAGGGCCTCCTTCAAGCGCGCCAATTTGATGAAGGCCGCGTTTGATGATGCAGATATGCGGGATGCGAGTTTCGTCAAGGCTCGAATGAATTTGTCAAATTTCCAAAGGTGTCGTCTCGATGGTGCTGACCTACGTGGAATTCGAGGCCGCTACGCCATCTGGAGAGAAGCGAATTGGTGGGAGGCGACTATGGATGATGGTCTACGCAATGCGCTGGAAAAGAAGTGGCCCAAACCAGGAACGGATTAATTGAGAGTCAATTTGGAAAGGCCTTCTCGCATCCAGTCAGGGACTGTTATCTTCTTCTTCACATCACTCATATCAACACATACAGTAACTTGATCTGCAGACCAACAAAGAGTTCCGTTTTGATTTCTAAATTCAATTCTCCAAGTGATTGAAGTTTCTCCAATTTTTGGAACTGTAATTGTACAATCTACTGTGTCGCCATATGCTAATGGGTGGCGGAAATTTGCTTCTGAGTGAACAAGTGGAAATCCTATCTTGTGCTCTCTCAGAATTTCGTTGTAATGCATACCGCAGGAGTACTCCCAAGATTCTTCGTAAAATCTGTGAGCTAGGTCCCAAAATTGAGGATAGTAGACTATCTTGGCCATATCGACCATCGGGAAGTCGATTCGCCTACTCGAGGTAAAAGCCATGTATCGCCATAGGTGCCAGAGAGATGAATATGCCGACTAATACGAAGTTTAAGACATCTACAATTAGTGCCGTAATTCTTGCACTAATTTCAGGAATTATTCTAATCTCTTCGATTGTTGCTATTTCTTCTTCCAATGATGAAACTCCTTCTGCGGGGCCGATGGCGATAACCGATGGTTGTTGTTATGGTGGGCTAGGATTAATTCTATCTTGCTTTATTTTTTCAATTGCGGCGCTCGTTCAAATTGGTGGACTATTCTTTTTGAATAATCAGAACGAAGTTGAAATGATACCACCGAAAGAGTAGCTGCTTATTCTCCCCTAGTGTGAGAAAGCATCCATTGCATTATTTCCGGATCAGAATAGATTGCAAACCAACCCCCATGTTCCCCGCCAACCACTGTTTGGAATTCAATCTCTGCACCAAGATTACTCAAATTTTCAGCCATCTGGGCGGCCATACTGTATTCTGAGGTGCTGTCATTTGTGCCGTGGCTCATCCATACCGGCAGATGAGCAATATCCTCTGCTAATGGTAAATATGAATATGGCTCATGATGAGGAGTCAGTGGCATAATTGCTGCAAAATAATCTGGAAGTGCAGCGGCTACGATGAATGTGCCTCTTCCTCCCATACTCAAACCAGTAAGGTACACTCTATCATCGTCGACATTCATATTTGCTTTAACGTCTTCAAGGACATCCAATGCCTTTTTTGGATCCCAGTCAATTTCCAATTTCGAGGGTCTAACGATGATGTATCTGTCATCATCCGGGATATGGAAATTATTTGTCATCATGTTGTTGAAAAATACCGAATCAAGCAATTGACCGTGGAGATAAAGGAATAACGGATACTCATTGCTCGCATTATATCCAGCTGGAACTTTTACCGAGTAAGTGTAGCCACACTCGTAATCAAGGCGATCATCAACGACTACTTCTGACTCATTGTCTAACTCTATTGAGGCGTATGAAATATCTGTCAAACCGTCGACAGCGAGCCATTGTCCGGCTTGAATCTCGGACCAAGATGAGGGGTTGACTGTCGAATTAAGACCCTCGGTAGCGGTTACATTACATGGAGGAACAGAGATTGGTCCGGTCTCTTCTCTTGGCCGCTCAGTCTCTTCTTCTGGTCTATCTGAATCAAAGGAACACTCTTCTCTTTCCTCAATCCATGTTCCTCCTCTCTCTTCACAATCCTCTGATGTGATTGACGTTGATTCATTGGTCTCTTCTAGTATATCTTCCCTATCAATATCTGAAATTGGGTCTGCGGATTCTTCTGGTTCGTCTTCTGAAGCACAGCCAACAAAACTGCAAGATAGTAGTAGAATAGTTAGAGCGAACGCTATACTTCGCATGTGTAGACGTGAATAATTTCCGTTATGTAGTATTGTATCGTGAAAAGTTCCCACATTTCGGTGAAAATGGCGGACCCACCGCGATTCGAACACGGGTTTGAGGCTCCGCAAGCCCCAGTGATATCCAGGCTACACTATGGGTCCAGCGTGTTTTCGACCGATGACTTCTGTATAACCCCGACGGTGGGTAAAATCACATTGAAAGGGGCAGAACAGTCTTCCAACGAGGCTCTGCGAGTTTCTTTGCATTAGGAGCAATCCTAGTATTCTTGGTCTTGTGAGTAAGAATTCCATGCATCCCCTCGACCGAAAATTTAACTCTCAACTCGACCATTCTATCTCGCTCGGCTGCATTCATCTGGTCGTCATCTAAGTCTATGCTAGCGCCGGCTTCGTCTCCGGCATTTGTAATGCTCAAACTGTTACCTTCCATACTCGCTCGAGGAGAGAAGTCGAAGTCGTCTGGATCGTTCATCAAAACATCGACGTCGACAATCAGTCGATTCCTTACCGAGGCCTTCTTGACTTCGATTGAACGTACCATCAAAGCCTTCCAATGGCTTTGGGTTGAAAGGCCTTCTCCATCGAAAATGAGAGATTATACGGTGACTTCACTGACCCTTGGAATCATAATGATGTAATCTATAGTTAGAGTCCAGTCATTTCCTGGGTCTGGATCTACTTCGTCAATTAGAATATCTGGATCGCATTCATCGGCCGTAATTACCCAAATCCATTCACCTTGCCCGAACCTCGCTCCGGCCTCGTTGAGAAGCGACTGTTCTAGGCTATCCGAACTATCGGCACTTACCGTATATCCGCTATCAGGCCAAGGATTCAAGTCGCCTCTGTCTATACTCGCTGTTGCATTTATTGTGACATTGTCATGGGAGGTCTGAGCACTTGTGGTCCAACCGGTCATTGGAATATTTAGTCGGAGTGTGAAATTATCTTCTGGCCATTGAATTGGTAGTAAATCTCGGTCGAGAACCAAGGTTGCATTGACCTGCATAATTCGAGCCCCATTGGTACGGGAACCAACTTCTCCGGGAATATGTTGGTGAGTGGTACTCTCGCCCTGTTCAGTATATCCTGACCATTCATAGGTTAGGTGTTGTTCTTCCCAAACCACATTGAACATTCGACTTACAACCATCAGGCTCCATATTTCTGTGCTTGTGGCGCCGTTATCGTCTACTACGGTTAGCGAACCTGTTTGGTTTCCAGAATCTGCATACATCACTTGAACAGAAGAAGACGTGGAATCTGCATCATTTGTTGGATCGCCATCGCCATTTCTGTCGAATCCAAGATCTAGGTCCCAGATGAATTCAACACCCCCTCCTTCTGAATCAAAGGATGCTGAGGCATCGATAGTCGCAGTCTGATTGGTACGAACATAGCCAGGTTTGTCGATTACGATGGTTGGAGGCGAATTAACGAATATGGTTATCGATGCCCTATCGCTTTCTCCACGATCGTTGAAAACAACAACTTCAACGTCGTGGTTTCCGGCTTGAGTAAAAGTGTGGAAGGCGATGCCGGTGGTGGTCGTTCTCGTTTCTCCGTCTCCAAAGTCCCAAACATATTCGTCGATAATTGTCGGCGATGGTGTGCTTGAAGACCTGGCGTCAAAATTAACTGATTCACCTAGATTAATCGAGTTTTGATCTGCGGAAATTTCGGCAATAGGAGTCGTTGAAGCCAAGCCAGTGCATCCTGCTAAAGAGGTAAGTAAGAGCAGGATGGATAGTGATACGGCTCGTCCGGCTTCTAACCCCATTATACAAATGGGGTAGAGAGAGACAAATAGGTATGACGGATTTATTCCTGTCACCGATGAAGTTCAAGGAGGGTCTCCCATCCGTGAAGTCATGGTCGGAGGTATGCTAACCGGATACAGGGTTCTCGGCTTCGACCTAGAGACTACAGGATTGAACCCTCGAAGCGACCGAATTGTGCAATATGCATTGATTGGTAGTGACGTTGATGGTTCACATATTAACCAAACAGCTCTGGTAAATCCTCGTCGCTCAATACCTCCTGAATCTTCTCGAGTGCACGGCATTACTGACGAGGATGTGAAGGGAGAAAGTGAGTTTTCTGAACATCTTCCTGAATTAATCAAATTGATTTCTGACGCCGTTATAGTTGGGCATAATGTTTCAAGATTTGATTGGAGATTTCTTGAGTTGGAGTGTATGAGGGCGGGGTTCGAAGTCCCTGTGCCAAGAGCAATTATTGACACCCTGACCTTGGCTAGGAAACTGAAAATCCCTGGTCGTCACGCATTGGGATCTCTTTGCGCGCGTTACGATATCAACATCGCCCGCGCGCACAGTGCCGATGCGGACGCGGGTGCAACCCTGCTGTTACTTTGGTCGATGATGCAAAGTCATCCGAAGGAATTCAGAGGCGAACTGGATGAATTACAAGATATGCTATCTGGAAATCGAGGTAATAATGACAGGTTAGGCCCTAGTTTGGTTGATTTGGAGCCGGTCCAAGGTACAAATGGGAGATTACGCCATTCAGATCAAGGAATTGTCATCGCCTTCGGAAAGCACAAGGGCAGGACCTTACAAGAACTGAAGAAGGTCGACAAACGCTACTTGGACTGGTTATCTTCGCCGTCTTCGCCAATTTCTTCAAAAACCGTATCAGAATTACTTCGTAACCAACGTGAGTAATCGCGGGCGTGCCCTTCGTTCATTGGATTCCACGGTAATACCTCGCACCAATCACCAAGATGTGCAATTCGTCCATCCATTCTAGCGCTGCCAAGAAAAATAGCTCCTTCATGCCCAGAGTCAAGGAGTTCGGACAGATGTGCTAGGGCTTGATCACGAAGAACTGCGCCGAATTTATGATCTGAAGGGGCTAATTCCCCTTCATTGCCGATAGGTGGCATTCGTTGGAATAGAGCCGCTCCAGCCTCACGGTCAAATCGAATGACTTGGACCACCTCATCACGAAACATATGACCTGGTGAGAGTGTACCGTCACGACGAGCGGCCCACCAAATTGGGCACCACGCTTTCCACTCACACCAGCCACACTGCTGGTCGCCAGGTGTGGCGGGAAGAGGTGTCTTGGAAGGGCGCATTCCTTCCCATGCCTCTAATGCCGATTCCAATACATCTGGGCCATCGGCTTGGTGAACTGTTTGGTTTGCAGAGTACCAGCCTTCTGCGACTACGGTTGGGTGATTGGGATTATTCTGTTTCAATAAATCTCGATAGAACCTTAGTTGTCGACTAACTTTTTCATTTAGTGTGGGAGATGGTGGTTTACCGGTTTTCAAATCGGCTACAACCCAACCCCGCGACTCCCCATTTTCATCGATATCGGCTACCAATAAATCGAGTCGCCCCATTAACCGTCCACATTCTGAAACTAAAGTTCCTTCATTCGCCAAAACGATTGACTGTACCTCTTTCCAAGTTGCTACGCTAACTTCTGATAGGTTTTGAACTTCAACGTTGGATTTGCTAAATAGGATATTCAAGGCTCCGATAAGTCCGTCGTGGGCCTTGGTTATTTGTTCCTCCTTCCAACGAGGATGTCGAGGAGTTTCTAGAAAGTTATCTTTCTCGATTTGCCAATGTCTATCCAATACTGCTTTGGCAGTGGCAGGAAGCCAGTCTGATTCATCATCTTCACGATCGGCTAAATCGAGATTACAGAGGTCTTCTACCGAATTGTGGACAGCATTACCCAAGGCCGCTGGCATGCTCGCCTTTCGAGGAAGGCCTTGACGAGAAAGCCAGTATTTTCGTGGACATTCTTCGTACCTATTCCAGGATGATGGAGACAATTGGTGAGCGATAAAACCCTCTTCCGGTTCAGGGCTTGATTCGCTTCCTTCACCCGATGATTGCACCTCCTCTACCTCCGACATGCTATATCGAGAGAGGCCAATGATTAACAGTATCTCGGTCGGTTACGGTTCAATGAGTGGGACACCCGTGGTCGCGGTAGATGATGAGTTGAATGCTGAGGGTGCTTTGGTAGTGACATGTTTTCCTTCTGCTGGATTCGTCAGTAGTATCGTTGCCCACTACCTAGTCGACCGTTTAGGACTGACCTTTGTAGGAGGGGCAAGAGGCGCCGGACTTCCTCCGGTTTGCCTAGTTCAGGAAGGGAAACCTTTGCCACCACTGCGATTCTATGCAGGTGAGCCAATCTGTCATATGGATAGGTGTGACAAAGTGGTATTAATCGCCTCTGAAATTCAAGTAAACGCGGATTTGACACTTTCACTTGCGGATTCAATACTCGATTGGGTCGAGGCTAGCGGAGCGAGTCAGGTGATGATGATTGATTCATTTTCACATGGCCCAGACCAAGCACATTCTATCTTTGATGATGATGAATCTGACGAATCGATGTTGGGGATTGGTTCTACAGATTCAGCACAAGAAACACTTGAGCAACTCGGTGTTTCAAAACTCAAACACGGCGTCGTTGGAGGTATGAGTGGAGTAATGTTAGGTGAATGCCGAAGGAGAAGAATCGACGCTATGGCCATCCTAGCAGAGTCCGGCGGTGATTTAGCAAATGGTGCAATACCAGATGCTCGAGCCGCAGCTCGAATTATCGAGAGGCTTGATGGTCTACTTCCTGCAATCAAGTTAGATACAGAACCTCTACTAGAAGAAGCCCAGAGAATAGAAGAACAAATCAGGGAAATGATGGCAACTCAACTCAACCAATTGAAGATGGATAAACCTGGTGTTGAAAGCTCTGGAATGTACGGTTAAATGCCTCAATAGTCCCCTAATGACATCTGCTGTGGCCCAGCATCTCCGAGTATCTCGCCGGAGTTTTCTTCGGCCGGATCTGCTCCTCTACCGGAGATTTTCGACTCTAGTTCCGACTCGCTCAAAACGGTCACTGAAAGCCTGGTTGCTTTGTCTAACTTAGATCCTGAGGATTCTCCAGCAACTAAGAAATCCAACTTTCCTGAGACGGATGAAACAACTTTACCACCGGCGGCCTTGATCATCAATGCGATTTCCTTCCTTGACCTACTCAAACTTCCAGTAATACAGAATGTTTGTCCGGTAAGCGGTCCTTCTGATTCTTGTTTTGCTTCTTCAGTAGTTATTTCAATCACTGCGGCTAATCCTTCCACCATCTCCCTACGTTCTGACAGACCTTCTAGGAAGGAGCGAGCAACAGTCTCACCAACTCCTTCCAATGTGACTAATCTAGAGATTGCAATTTCATGGTCATTTAGCAGATTAAACATAGTCTCAGAATTTCCTAATTCTTCTGCAAATCCGGTCGCTAACTCAGGCCCAATACCCGGTAGGCCTAGAGCAGAGAGGAAGGCTGAGAGGCTGATTGACCTTGTTGAATCTAATTGGGAAATTATGTTGTTTGCAGATTTCTCGCCCATTCGTTCCAAACTGACAATGTCAGAGTGAGTCAACGAGTAAAGGTCTGGTAGAGTGTTGACTAACCCCTCATCGCACAATTGTTCGGCTAATTTCTCGCCTATCCCATCCATCTCTAGAGCTCGGCACCAATACAGAATTGCTCTTTCTAGTCGAGAAGGACAATTTAGATTGAAGCAACGAATAAACGCGCCATCTTGTTGCAGATTAGTTTCACATCTGGGGCATTGCTCTGGAATCAGGACTTCTGCGCGCAGAGGTAATGGGTCGTTGAACGGAGTTCCGTCGGCGTGAAGTCGATTCTCTAAGTCCGAACTCTTAGCTTCACCCAAAACTTCGATAATCTTCGGGATTACATCTCCCCGACGAACTATTCTGACTCTATCTCCGATACATATCCCTAACCTTTCAATCTCGCCGGCATTGTGTAGAGTAGTGTTCTCAACTGTTACTCCTGATACCGTTACTGGTGCTACTCTTGCAACGGGAGTCACCGTGCCGGTCCTTCCAACCTGCCAATCTACGCCCATGACAACCGTAGAGGCTTCTTCTGGAGGGAATTTCCAGGCCAAAGCCCAACGAGGGTGATGTGCAGTTTGGCCAAGGAGTTCTCTCTTTGCTAAATCATCCAATTTGATTACTACTCCATCTATCTCCCATTGTGCATTATCGCGATTCTGTGTCCACTGCTTTGTTACCTCAAGAATTGCCTGGGTTACTTCCTCGTCGTCCTCTCCTTCGACTACTTCATTTCCAGCTGCGGCAATCTGGTTTGATTCGAGCCAGTCGATTGCCTCTGAGTCATTTGTGAAGGCCGGAGGTGTTGGGCTGTCAGGATGTCGATTTTCGGTACTTGGGAACATTACACCATAGGCATGAAATGCTAAATCGGCTGCATCCCCCTTGCCTGCATCCGTGGTTTTCTGACGTAAACTTCCAGCGGCGAGGTTTCGGGGATTAGGGGCGATAGAGGCATATTTTTTTCGAAATATATCCAATGGCATTACCACTTCACCTCGAACGTGAGCATCTCCTTCCCAATCTATTGACTCGGGAATATTTGGTATCCTACGAGCATTGGCAGTAACATCCTCGCCTCGCTCACCATTTCCACGAGTGGCTGCACGAATCAAACGTCCTCGGCGATATTCTAGAGATAATGCAGAGCCGTCCAATTTTGGTTGGCATACGAAACGACGCCCGTGGGCTGTTGTTTCTGCGACAAAGTGTGCAACTTCTTCTTCCTCGGTAGCCTTGTCTAGACTTCTCATTGGGAATAGATGATCGACTTTCTCTGAGCCAGGAACTGGATCCGAACCGACTTTGGAAAGTTGTGGGTGTTCAGGTGCAAGTTGCTGTAATTCATCAAATAAAGCGTCATACTCGGCATCGGTTATCTCGGGAGAAGCCTCATTGTAATAGAGGTTGGAATGATGTGCAAGTAGCCTTGCAAGCTCCTCGATGCGGGCGTTGTTCGCCCACTCATCCATAGCCTCCGGAACCATGCTGTACGAGGGGGGGCTGTCCCCTAAAAGGTGCTCTTTTTTTCTAATAAAACTCGTAAATTATGGCTCTCGCATGCAAGAATATGGTGGGCCAGCCAGGATTTGAACCTGGGTCGCGCGGCCCCCAGCCGCGAAGTATAGGCCAAGCTAACCTACAGGCCCCTTGTGTGATTCTCTCGTGAGGAGTTTCTCCCAAAGCCTTGACGGATGAAAAATCAATCCTGTCGAGCGATGCTGAAGGGTGCTATCTCATCGATTAATTCGATGTGGCCAACGTACATTCTTCGGCAACAATATTTGTCTAACCCGAGATCGTCAAGTACCGCCCCTGCATCTTCTCCCTCTTGGGTTCTTTGTTTGAACTGCTCATACACATGAGCTACGACTTTTCCGCAGCTCCAACAACGTACTGGAATTAACATCTTTCATCACCTATACGACTTCTGCCACTTCTTGCGAGCACCTCGCCCCATTTGGTGCTTCGGCTCCTTGCGTCTTGGATCGTTAACAAGTAGGCTACGGTCGAATCTTAGGTACTCATCGCGGAGTTCCTCATCAATTCCCTCAGCCCCACCGTTGTAGTGAACTAGTCCGCGAGCAATTGCGGTTCGGATAGCATCAACTTGACCCATCTGTCCACCACCTTCTACGCTGACAGAAATGTCAACGTCCTGGAGACGTTTCATCGCCTCAGCAATCTGAACAGGCTCCAGAGCTTTGCGGCGTGCAAGAGCGGGTTCCATGATGTGGATTGGCTTGTGGTTTACACGAACTCGTCCCGCGCCTTTACGGACTGTTGCTCGGGCTATTGCGGTCTTTCTCTTTCCACTAGTTTCGACCGTTTCCTTCTTCTTTTTCTTAGCCATCACTGCTCACCTCCCCAACGGGCGCTATCGATACCTAGATGTTCACTAATTTGACCGAGGCGAACAAACTTTTGCGGTAAATCCCGGTCAAAGGAGCTGGAATCGCCCCAAGCATGACCATCTGGTAAATCATCACCAGATAGGTTTGCCGGAGTGCCAATCATCACTCGTAGATCGCGTACGGCATTGCGGCCAGTACTATTCTTCTGGTATGGCAACATACCTCGGACGGTTCTCTTGAGAATCTGATCCGGCATGCGTGGGAAGAAAGGCCCCTTTCTAGGGTGGTTCAACTTGTACTTGTGATCGTATTTGGCAAAGACTGCTGTCTTTGGCCCGGTAACGATAGCTTTCTCGGCATTCACGATAATCACGCGCTTCTGATTGCCCGCTTTGCGAGCTGTCAGTAATTCGCTAGCCACATGGCTAGCAAGGCGTCCGAGAACCTTGTTGGATGCGTCGAAGACGAGGGTGCTTGCTTCAGCCAAGTATCCTCACCCCCTTTCCATCTGGGTTCTCGTTCATCAATTCGCGGATCGTGAGGACACGTCCGCCTGCTGCTTCAATCTTTGAGCGGGCACCGATGCTAACACTGTAGGCGGCGACGCTCGGCTTACCGGCCACGTCGCCACTGCCAAGAAGCTTGCCAGGAACGAGGACTACATCCTCTTCGGCAGCGTATCGGCTCAGGCGGCTCAGGTTCGGTTCAGCCCAATTGCTTCGGCTCTTTTCGAGCCTAAGAGCGACGTCTCGCCATAGTGCAGAACCGGTTGACCTGCTCTGGTCCTTGAGATCGCCGATTAGGGCGATTAGGGCCTGGTTGGTCTTTCTCATGTTCTTACTCATATGACTCCCTCGACGTATGCTTGGGTAGCGCGCCCACCTGACCACCTGTTATGAATGCTGCGGGTTGCCCCTACGGGGCATCGACTCGCAGTACATCGAGAAGAGGATAGGGCGGGCTTTACACGCCCCTTTTCCTCAACTCTATGTAATCATATTCGGAATCCGCTATCGTCCTCTGAACCATCATCGATTCCTGCGATTCTCTCCTGGCCTTCTGAGTCTACGAATGAACCCGCTTTCACAACCGAGCCATATAGGCCGGATTCATTGACTGTGGTTCGGTTAAGCATTCCATCACCAAGAGAGGCACTGATGTGGTTGATAATCGACTGCAATGCATTGATTGCTCTGTCTCGCTGATCCGCGCCTATCTCATGGTCGGAATATCTGGCTTCTTCAAAGAGCGAGAAGAAGACGTCCAAATCCTCAGGAGGTGCGATGCCTGCTAACATTCCTGTTACCGCATCCTCGAATTCTCTGGTTGTTTCGTAGACCTTCTTCATCGCGCCTCTACTGCGGAAGAATCTCACCAACTCCTTGTAACAATTGAAAATCGTATCAATGTACTCATTGGATGCCTTTAGAGACATTAGGGAGTCTGTTAGAATACCGCGCAGAATCTCGATTCTGCGGCGCTCTACGTAGTTCCGATACATGATTGCCCCCACCAAGACTGCGAAGGCTAATGCAATTCCAATAATCGTAAGCACTTGGAATGTGAAGAAGCTCGCTTCTGCCTTGGTTACGGGCTCTCCTAGGTAAATCGCTGGAGTATTATTGAGGAACTCTTCTTCAAATTCGTGAGAACCCTTGAAGTGAATAGTCACTTGCCATTCTCCTTCAGATATACAATATCCTCCTTGATCACAGTCCAATTCTCCAGGAACGTTGACACCTGAGTAAGGGAAGCTAAACGAAGCAACTCCCAACTCATTAGTAGTCGCGAAAACTACGTTGTGAGGAATCCACTCGCCTTCTTCTGCATTCCAAAATTGGTAGGTGAAAATCACGGTTTGAGATTCTACAGATAGGTCTAATCGGTCTCGTAGAATCGCCACTGAACCATTGATGTAATCTCCCTCTTGGTAACCATCTGGGTTTGACCAGTGGTCCTTCAGCAAGATGTCTACACGACTTCGAACAAGCACTTCTATATCGATGAATGAACCATTCACTACAGGTGTTGTCTCAGCCCTACAACCACCTGGTAATTCCTTATTTGGTTCATAGGCTATTCTTACGATTCTGAAACCTTCCATCTTGTCTGAAGTAGGTTCAACACCGCGTCGACTCGGATTATCATCCGGGTCGCCGCTAAACCACTCAATTTCACCGGTCCCATCCTGTGTTATGGACGTAGCAATCGGTCGAGTATTCACCTCTGGATCCAAGTAAATATTCAGACACTTGCCTCCAATCGGATTGCCATTTGTTTGAGTCAACCTTGCATCCAAGTGGAAGGATTCCTTTAGGTAAAGAACAGGGAATACAGAACCATTCTGGAATGTGTATGAATCAATATCATTTCGGAATGGCCCGATCTCTTGCACAGCCAGGGTTGAATTAGAGAATACTGGGAACAAGCGTGTTGTGCTAGCATTGTGGTATCGATAGCGATCGTTGTTCTCGTAAGAATTGAATTCGACCTTGACAAGAGCTTGCCCTGCCTGTACATCTGTAAGTGGGCAGGTTATCTCGTAGAATCCATTAGCATCGCTCGTGCCAGGCAGACAACCAACTACCCCAGTTTCTGAACCAACCATTTCGTAGGTGACTCTGATTGCTCTATTCGATAGATTGGTTCCTAATTCATCAATCAACTGTCCAGTTACCACCATCGGCTTCTCGATAGGTTGACCAGTCGTTGGATCAATCTCGGAGGTGTAAACAATCTGATCGTCAACATTGAGAGTTGTGTATCCTATCAAACTAAATCCATCCACTTGGAACTGCATAACTCTTCGATAGTGGTCGCTGTTCACTACTTGCACACATGGGTCCCATGCTCCAGATGTACTGAGTGCTTCAGCGTCTAGCGGCCCACATCCCTCGTGAGGTAAGTTCTCCTCAAATCGTAGAATCACGTTAACAGGCCCAAATCCATCTGGAAGGAAGGATTGTGGGTCATCGCGGAGTAATTGTGGGTCTAAGACCATCTCATGATGGATGGTGCCAGCGTTCGGACATTGGGTATCTACAATCTGGCGGTGGGTGCGGTCTTCAAAGTCCGTACCTTCCATTATTATCAGAATCTCGCCACCATTTGCTCCACAACCATCCAATGCTTGACCTGAATCCTTGATGACTGCAGTACGGTTGTCATCGGTCACCTGTGCAGTGAATTCCCAAATATCTCCTGTAGAACGAATATTTGGGGTCGTATCTTGCAGTGTGATATACGTTCGCGAAACTACCCAAAGGTCCATCGTACCCGATGTTCCTTGGTGTCGAGGATCCCCGGGGTATGTGTAGTCCAAGGTGAAGTTACCTAATTCGTGGTCTTCCTCTATTGTCAGGTTAACACTGAACCAACCGGTACTATCTGTCTCTGCGATTCCGTTGGTGCCATCAGCCTCCCAGACGTAATTTACCTGAGCGTTCTTCAGTGGTTGGAGAGAATTATCCAGCAACTGAACATCTATGCTACGATTCTGGCCACGATATAGACGTGGCTGGATTAATTCCTTGAATTCACTGGTACCAATAACCGAGACATTGAGATATGCTCCAGTTGGAGCAAGCACGTTACTCTGATTTCCAGTAAAGTAGAAATTTGAGTTGGTGAAGTCGGCTCGAATACCATAGAATCCGGCAGCATATTGAGAGTACCATGTCCAATTGTAATCGAAGGTTGCCACACCATTGATCATCTGAGGTGCTCTGGCGAATCCTGTTTCTTGCGAACCAGCAAAAATTCCATTCCTATCTAGGTCGACTTGCAGAGTCATAGGATCGTGCGGCCATGGAACCATGGTTCTATTCCACACACTACCAATGACTCGTAACTCCTCGCCCGTGAACATTTCAGGAATGATTTCACAGCGTATTGCACTGTCTGGATCTGTTGGCTCAACAGGACCACAAGGAGGTGCATTGAAGTCCCCGCCATTTTGCATCGCGATTCTCCAATGAGTACCGTTGGAGGAAAGGAATGGCCGTAGTCTAGCACTTTCACCAGTTAGACCTTCAGGAGTTCCGTCCCAAGACATCGCGTATGGCTTACCAAGACTGACATCGGCATAATTCAATCCAGCAGCATCAAGGCTTGGTTGGTGGAAAAGAGCTCTCCAAGCCCCGAATGAAGAGCCGGTAAACTGGGTTGCATCCCAGAAGAAGACTGGTCTAACAGAAGAGACGTACATATCAGCTTCAATGTACATCCTGTGCATGGAGCGAATGGTGAATGCCTCAGTCTCTGCACCCTCAAGATAAGGGAATGGCAATTCATCGCCTAAATCCGGTCTGGCATAGCCAATCAATGAGTAATCACCAATTGGTAAGCTAGTATTGGTGTAATCATAACGTCCTAAAACATAGTGATTCTTTGCGTTATCATCCCAGATTATTTCCTCGTATCCTCCTTGTGGAATTCCAACGCCATTATCCATTGTTGAATTCCATTGAACTTGCTTCCATTGTCCTTGAGCCCCGGCGGTTTGTACGAAGGTCAATGATGCCCAGCCGCCCGAATCCGCGCGATATCCATATCCATATCCATCAAATATCGTAGGGTGTGTATAGTTCCCAAATGGACCACCGTGGACACGGAAGGAAATCGGTGCATGAGTAATTCTGTTGTCGAATATACCACGGTCCCAATCTGCTTCGTAGTGGACCTTATAATCAACGAAGAGAGGTTGTTCGTCACTTCGGAAATACGTCCAAGAGACATAATCAATAGTGGTGTTTGCTCTGATTTCTACAGGTATTGGTTCGGTTTGAGAGCTGTCGTGGTAGAACATCTCAGTAACCTCTGCATAGACATTGTAGGTTGTATTTGGGCCTACAATTAGGTCCTCAGGCAATAGGAATTGCCCCACCACGAAGGCCCCAGCAGCGTCTGTCAATACGTCTACTGTTTCAAGGGCGAGAGTCCCATTTCGCGCCCATTCAATTGTTATCTGGACTGGTAGGTCGGGAGCTGGTTCGAAAACACCTGTATCTGGATCTAACCAATTCACTGTACCTTTGAATATCGCTGGATTAACCGCATCTAACCAAAGCACGTTACTGGAATTCATGGTGATTCGGGTTGGAACCTTGTCGTCCTCGTCTAGGACTCCATCATTATCATGGTCCCAATCTGATGTTCCAGAGTGATCCTCTTCTACTTGGTCCCAATCTCTGTCTGGTCGCTCGTCGGTGTCGTCGTCCTCGTCAATTGCATCCGGGCCGGTGAATGGATCAGTTGGATTGGCGATTCCTGTTCCATTACCATAATCGTCGTGATCCCAGGGGTTTGTTGATGGTTGATCAAATCGAGATGGCCACAGCATGATTTCGTCCTTATCTAACATCCCATCCGAGTCGTCGTCGAGGTCAACGTCGTCTCGAAGACCGTCATTATCGTGATCCCAAGGGGAGATGAATGGAGTGGCTGAATTTAATTCAAGAGTATTGACTATTCCATCAGCATCCCAATCGTCATCAGCCCAATCTAGAACCCCATCGTTATCGTGATCCCAGACGCTCTGTTCCTCACCGGTGAAACATAGAGTTTCTTGCACTTCATCAAGTACGCCGTTATTGTCATCGTCGGGGTCTTCACCGTCTGGTACTCCGTCGTTATCGTTGTCAACGTCGTAGTAGATTGGGAATAGTAATCCTTGACCCAATACACCTTGGTCCCAAACAGATTGATACCAGCCATCATTGTCTGGATCTGTATCGGTTCCATCGTCATCTTGGTCGACACAATTTGAACCGATGAAGAAATTACCTGGTTCTGTTCCACTATCGTCATCTAAGTCATCGTTACTATCGAGTTCGAAATAATCCCAGATACCGTCGTTATCATCATCTATATCCCAATGGTCGTATACACCGTCGAAGTCATCATCTAAATCAGCGGTATCATTTACCATACATGATGGATTCATATTACCAGGAATTGGAGCCCCGCAGTCGTCATCTGGGTCTACGTCGTTATCAAGTAAATCCGCAACTTCATCGGGGAACATGTTAGCGTTTTGGTCGGAAGTCCATTGGAAGAATCCGTAAGTTATCCCGATCCAAGCCGTGAATAAATCACGATTGTTTTTCATCTGGTCGTAGGTTACTGCGGCCGTAGGGTCGGGAGTATCGGTTGTGAAATCAAAGTGGAAACAGTTCGAGTCACAGCTCGGTGCTGGGCTATTATCTGGTGCGTCTGTTCCATCGTATGGGCCATCATCATATTCAGGATCCGGCCGAGTTGAGTAAGGTACGGTGAAGATAATTTGACCTGTTTGAGATGCCTGATTAATTGGCCATCCGTAAAGGAAGGACAAAGGAAGTCCACAGGCTATTGGTTGGAATCCAAGTTGGTAATACATGTAGAAGATTGAAAGATCGCATTCACCATCATCAGTGCTTCCACCAAACTGAGGATTATTAACATCTAATCTGCCATCTGAACCTTCGTCTTGATCCCACCAGTCGGGCATTCCATCTGCGTCCATATCTACGTCTATACCATTAATTAGAGAATCTCCATCCATATCAATATCAAAGTAATTATTCCCATTCCAAGGACTCCACTTCATCATAACAAACCAGTACATTTCAGGGACTACTCCATTTGAGACCATTTCAGGGACTTCAGTATCTGTTGTTTCCTCGTACCCATTGTACGGAAGAATAAATCCATGTTCTTCGGCGAAAAACGGGCTGAAATGCCAAAATTGATCCCATCTT
The DNA here is from genome assembly GCA_022451235.1 of Candidatus Thalassarchaeum sp. Classification (GTDB taxonomy): domain Archaea; phylum Thermoplasmatota; class Poseidoniia; order Poseidoniales; family Thalassarchaeaceae; genus MGIIb-O1. The sequence continues at coordinate 24,397 of JAKUOA010000013.1, forward strand.
AAGGGTTGAAGCATGGTGTAGGTAGTGCTGTCATCACTACCATCGATTATATCGCCATCTCCGTGAGAGTAGCCATTTGAGGTAGAGAATTGGTCTGAGTTGTCGTTGTCGACTATTCCACAATTTCCATCATCGGGGTCATAGAGATCTGGTATGCCATCGTTATCGTCATCCCAATCCTCGTCATTTGGTAGGCCGTCGCCATCAATATCCGTATCGATATCATTAGGCCCGTCGTCTCGGAATCTTGAACCATTTAGAAGATGAAGATCGTTATCATCATCCAAATCGCAATTTGGATCTATATCTAGCCAATCTAAAACGCCGTCATTATCATCATCCACGTCTTCCCAATTATTGATTCCGTCATTGTCCCAATCGTTGTTGCCTGTGTACGACTTTCGAGTCACGGTACAATTCATATCGGAGTTTTGTGGATTTGGATTCGTTAAGGTAGCACAATTCCAATCCTCAACTTGAGCTATAGTTGCCATCATGAAGGGGTCGTCTTCATTCAAAATACCGTCATTATCTAAATCATAAGGGATATCGAGTTCATTTATTCCAGGCTCTCCTAGTAAGTTATCGGCAGGCCAAGCGCCTCCAACATCTGTGTCCATCCAATCCCAGACTAAATCGTAATCTGAATCAATCGCTCTATAGATATCATCATCGGCGTCTCTATCGTAATCGATTTCGCAGTCGATACCGGGGATTTGAATTGGATGATCATTTGGATAATCTCCAATACCATCTAGGTTGGTGTCTAACTGCAGGCAAGAATCTGGTATTCCATCGTTGTCATCATCAACATCATACATGTCCAGCAATCCATCGTTGTCGTCGTCAGTATCGGATGAATCCGGAGAGCCATCATTATCGTTGTCTGGGTCTATGAAATTTGGAATCCCATCGCCGTCAAGATCTCCGTCAATCATTTGAGTAAATGTTGGATTTCTTGGGTGCCAGATATTCTGTTCTTTGGTTGCAAAGTTGAGTTTGACGCTTCCGCCGTAGACGTCAGGATTGAGGTCAAATGCGGCTGGCAGTGATTGGCTGGTTTCTGGTCCTACTGATATACTACCTGACCACAATGGGGACGCAGAAGATGGATCTGAAAACAGCCAATTGCCTTGCTCGTTAAAAGTAAATGAAAATGAGTCACCTGGGGCTATTGCTCCACTATCAAAAGTACCATCATCAGCAGTGACATTGTGAGATCTACTATCGTCATTGACCCATACCACAGTATCTCCAACTTCGATATTGTAAAATTGAGGATTGATTCCAGTAGGCGCCAATGATATTGTAATCGTCTCTTTTGCGTCCCAAGGAAGTGGGTTATCCCACATTGATGCAGTATCAGTAATGTTGGTGGTGACCGTAGAATCCCAAGGATGTGAGTCCCAGAGGTCGACTACTCCATCATTATCATCGTCGTCATCAAAATAATCCTGCGCGCCATCGCCATCGAAATCGCAAGGCCATGTGAACTGGTCTATTCTGCCATCGTTATCATCATCCTCGTCATACGAACCTCGACCGCTGCCGTCTATGTCCTCATCAGTTACGCCATCATTATCGTGATCCATTGGATTCTGATCTATTCTGTACCCTGTTCCAACCGGAGTGCCCGTCCAAGGGTGCACTGTGTTTGGCTCAACATATCGGTCTGCACTAACATTCCATGGATCGGCTCCTTGGGTGTAGTCAATTGGACCTTCTAGGATTCCGTCGTTATCGTCATCCCAATCGTCCTCGTCGGAAATTCCATCGTTATCATGGTCGAATGGATCGGTTCCATAGCAACCATCGAAACGCTCGATAAGGTCGCTAATTCCATCGTTATCGTCATCCAGATCATCTAGGTCATTGATACCATCATTATCGTGATCTTCGGTATTTGTTTGTTCAAGGAAAAAGCCATACCCGGGGTTAGTGAGCAGAACTGATGGGTCGGTAATCTTGCCTTGGTACGAGGCCGGATCTACCCAACTTGGATCGGTAAAGGCGTCATGGTCGAAATTACCCATTACAGCGGGTTGCCCTTGTGTGGCTCCTGTTGTTTGACCCTCGGCCTGGTAGAACTGCTGATATGCCGTCCTAGCGGGAGTCTCCTCGACCGTTTCGAGGTTGGGTCTTTCTTCCTCAACACCCATGAAATTATACATCTGTGTACTCATTAACATCAGTACTACCATCATTAGCGCTGAGCCGCTCTTCTTTCTGTTCTCTCGACTGTACCAAGTCTGTTTCAATTCGTTCATTCCGACCACCGAAGTAGCCTTGCAAAATCGGCCTGCTTATCAACGAAACCCCTCGTATGCGCGCGCGAGTATCACGGAAGCCTCCGAGTATCATACTTCGATACAATCGTTATTGCCGGAGATAGTTTGATGCTTTCGACCAATTTCTGAGTATCATGGCAGAGGCAGGTTCAGTCGCCACCTTGACATTACTCGGTGCTTGTGGCTTTGTAGTTCTGATAGTCTTGAATCTAGTTTTTTTCCTCAATCAGGAAGAGCGTTTTTCAGTTTGGTTAAAAAATGCTACTTCAAAACAGAGATTTCTCGCAGTCCTTGATGTACTTGTTACGATTTTCATGGGGTTAGAATTTCTCGAGATTTTATTCCTATTGATATTAATCTAGGCCCTATGATAGGGCAATCCTTTGATGATTGTTGAGGCCCGATATAATTGCTCTAACAAAACAACTGCGGCCAATTCATGGGGTAGTGTGATCAGCCCAAGAGACAAGGATGACATTCCCTCGCTATAGTCTCCAAAACCACCAGGTGGACCAACAACTAGGTGGACATCATGGCTGGAGAGGCGCCATTGTTTCATTTTCTCTGAATACCCCATCGAATCAAGATTCTCGCCTTTTTCCTCGAGCACGATTACATTGTCCTTACCTGCTTTGGAGACAATCGAGGAAAGGTAAGTTTCGGGGTCTGTACGATTTCTATGCTCAGAAAGTGAAACGCCTTCTCCTGAAAGACGATTTGCGTAATCTGAGATGGCCATACTGAATGCTGCGTCCTTTGCTCTGCCATGTAGGTGTACAACGATGCGTCCCATAGTACGATGGGGGGTATCGGCATTCTTTGATTAATTCGTAAGCATCAAGGGTAACGGCTTGCGCCCATCGATTGAGAGACATGAGTTGGTGGCCATTCAATCGCAAGGAAAAGCCCTTGCAAGATGACCTACATATTCGTGGAACAAGAATTTGGTTACAAGATCTTAGAGAGTCCTGTGAAAGAAATTTCGACAATCCAGAGGAAGGTAGAAGGTTGGTTCGCCAGATGCAAATCGAGTGGACGGATGCACACTCAGAAGGAGAGGTAGATGATGCCCTTCTTGATGGCTTGGATAGGCGCGCACTACGTCTTTTACGGGCCTCTGATGATGAATGGTTAAAGTGGCTGGATGATGATGACTTTTGGAAGCCTGGATGGCGTGATGAACCACGGGGTGAAGTTGAATGAGCACAACCGAATTAGATTACTGGATAGTGCTATTTTTGGCTCTTGGCGCGGTTTCATTGTATTACGCACGGTTACAACCTTTCCCCGAGTTTGGAAATAGATTCGGATGGTGTAGTATAGCTTTGGGTTTAATCTTCCTAATCAGCAGAAATGCGCCAAGAGATACTGCGATATTGGCGCCCACAGTTACCGCAGCTATTTTTGGCGGACTAGCTGTTGTGTACGGCGTTAGACACATGGTGGTGACGCAACAAGACGTGTTAGTGGCACCCTTTGGAGGAATATTACTGTGTATAGGAACTGTAACTTTGATGGCCGATTCATGGGACGGAATGAATGCAACTTATCACCTAATTTCATTCGTTACAGCATCGGTTGTGATTATGCTAGAAATCTATCTTTCATTCAGAGGTTTAGTTGTGGGTGTTCAAGGAATAACTTGGTCAAAATCTGGTCTTAGACAAGTAAGTAGAGGGCTATTACTAGGGCCGAGAGGAGCGATTTCTCACTTTGAGCGATCTTGGGACATGGATGATCAGTGGCTCAATGCGATGAGTCATGCCGCTCTCGCTTTAATCCACAAGCACCTTGGCGATGAACCCGCTGAAAAAGAGCATATAGAGGAGTTACAAGCCATTGGCGGATGGGATGCAGTAGACAAAAATTGGATCCAGACGATTGAGAATGGATTAGGAAAATTGAACGTTTCTAGAGGAATTGAAGAAGAGTGAATGACTCCAGCACGATTCAAAGCGATGAACCTACTCGGAAGTGAATAACATGGTTCGGATAACCAAGGTTCACACCGGCGGCGGGGATGGAGGTGAAACCTCTCTTGTCGACGGTACTCGTGTTGGTAAGGAGCATCCGAGGGTTGCGATTTATGGCACTATTGATGAGGCGAATTCAGCGATTGGGATTGTCAGAATGGAGCTTGGCAGAGCGTCCTTTCCGATGGTTGAGACTCGAGATTATGCAGACAAATTGCTTGGGCTAATCCAACAGGAATTATTCGACGTTGGGGCTGAGTGTGCTTGCCCTCCCGGCGGCGTTCCTGAACAGATGACCATTATCGGATCGGATGCTGGAGAACGATTAGTTTCAGAAATGGATTCTATGCTAGAAGATTTGGAACCACTGTCCTCATTCATTCTACCAACTGGAAGCCCCGCTGTAGCAAATTTACACATGGCTCGCACCATTGTTCGAAGAGCAGAAAGAGAAGCCTGTGCCCTCCGTGAAGAAGTGAGGCCCGAGGTAATTAGCTATCTGAACAGGCTCTCAGACCACTGTTTTGTACTTGGTCGTTGGATTACTGCAAATACTGGAGAAAAAGAAACATTGTGGACCCCATTAGGTAAGCGTGAGGAGTGAACTCCTGTGTTTTTTTTTACCAAGTATTTTGAAGGCTATAAAGAGGTCATCAGAGGTATTGATAATTCGGGAATGCCTTGGATTCTCAAGTTTATGGGTAAGTCTCTGACAACTTTAAAATTATTATTTGATATGTTACCTCTAATTGTAATTATCATTGGTGGAATAGCTTTCTTGTTTGGATGGAGACCGTAGAAATCAGACTGCCTTACCCATCTTCTGCATGTGTTCTCTAGCTGAGCGTAGGACATCCTGTTCCTGAGCGAAAGTGAGTTGTTCCTCGGCTTCATCTAAACTAAGCCAGAGATAGTTAGTGTGTTCATGAGATAATTTAACCTCAAGTTGATCGGTTGAAGCAATGTACCAATATACCTGCTTATCGATCGTTCGTCCTCTGCTTTGGAAGGAATATTCTGTTCTGTAGTTCCAACCGGAATCAATCTCTATGTCGCTAATTCCGGTTTCTTCTTTCAACTCCCTCATAGCGGTTTGGTAATGGTTCTCATCTCCTTCGACATGGCCCTTGGGATACGACCAATGTCCTTGCGGGTATTGCAATAGGAGAACGCTGTCATAATTGACAAGGACGAAGCCGCAGGACGTCTCCATAGGGTTGGGATAGGCATCTTACATTTCTCCATTCTCCTGCTCCCATCAAGTGTAAACCTAGTGATTTAGGAGGATGAGCGAAAACTATCGAGCCAAACAAATGATAGGTAAGTTCTAGCGCAGTCAAATGATGACTCACCCCGCCCTGTCGCTCGATATTCATCGAATTGTGACGGATTCAGATCTTGACGGAGTGGTGACTGGTGCTATTTTGAGAAGATGGTGGAAGGAGGCGGATGTCGTTTTTGGTCATCCAGGAGCACTTCGGGCAGGAATGCTGGATGAAGTAATTGACAGGCATACTGCGGTTTGTGATTTGCCTAGACATTCTCAATGCGGATTAAGTATTGACCACCATCAATCAAATGCACCAATTAATACTGAAGAAGATTCTGAGATGGTAGTGGTTTGGAAGCCTACTCCCTCAGCAGCAAGAATTGCCTTTGATTTAGTTGGTGAAGTTGTCGATGTTTCCGATTTGACTGACCTTATGAAATGGGTCGACAAACTCGATGGAGGCTCTGTTAGCAAAGAGGAATTTCTCTCAGATCATCCCGTGGTATGGCTAGGAAGAATCATCGGAGGTAATGACGTAATATCTCTAGAAATTTTAGAGGCTTTGAGCCGTGGTGACTCTGTCGAGGAGATTCTTTCTTCTGAAAATATATCATCTGTAGTTGCTGAAAAGCAAGAATATCTTACTCGTGCAAATACGATAATTGCGGAGCGATTAGAAGTAGTTGATAGGCTAGCAATTGTCCGATTAGAAGATATGGGTGTCCGCTCGAACGGTTATCGTGTAACTGCCTTGGCAGGCGATGATTGCGATGCTTGTATGGTAATTCATGGAGATGTTGGTGCTGGATTTGGAGAGGAAGATCGCTATCCAGTTTCGGCTTCGTTTTACACCAACTCTTTCCTACATACAGAAGGAGGGATATTCGACCTAACTCAGTTGGCAACAAGATTCGATCCCGACGGAGGAGGCCATGCCAATGCATGTGGTTGTAGAATTCAATCACTAGAAAATGGCCAAAGGGTTGAGAGAAACGTTGTCCACGAAGATATTGATAAGAATATTCGAGAGTGGTTGAAAATGTGGGCGAATCGCTAGCCGATTAATTGTAGAAGATAGAGGAAGCCAAGGAAGGCATGAATGGCAATCAATCCCATCATTACATCACTAAGTCGACCGTGTAATTCTCTGATTTTCGCGAATGATTCCCCTGCTCTTTTTTTGGCGCTTGTCTTTCTTCCTGAAATCCAGAGGTAAGTCATCAGCGCTAGCCCAAGTAATCCCCCCCATCCATGGAAATGTCCTGGCATTAGTACGTCAGCTGCGAAATCTTCTCCTGAGATTATGGCAGATGTTACTTTGGCAACGAATGCTAAAGCGATAACAATCAGTACCCAGCGAAATAATCGCTCGCCCTGAATCTCATGATTATCGAGTTCTGCGGCCCTCTCGGATCCCTTTAGTGAAATGCTCAACTTGCGCCAATTTCGTTGCCTAACGAATTCTCGAATTACAACCAATGCCGCGATTGGATGCAACAAGAGGATTAGCACTTGGGTGATTTCCACATTGCTTCGCCACACTCTAGAGGTCTTGAGGTCTCCTTCTCACGCCTTGCATAGCAAGGCGATGTGTTGATGTAGGCAGGGATGGGGCGATGTGCCTACCGGAGTGATTCGATTTGGAGGATTATCTTCTTGATTGCGTCGAACAACTGCAGAGAGCAGGTGACGATTCAGGGAGGAGGAAATCGGAAATCCAGCGGCCAAAGGCGTGGAATTTACTCAATAAGGAATGGAAAGCTTTGGCCTTCTTAGCGGTCAATCAGGCGGCGCCGGAATCTATCGATCCGGATTCATCGAATGGAAAATCCGCTAGACCAAATCGGCGTATAGGTCGAAGAGGAGGAAGAGGTGGCCGATCTGGATTACAAGATCGTTTGGAATCGCCACAATCAATAATCCGCTCAAAGGAGTCAGCGGCATACAGATTGGCGGTTTTTATTGCCCAGAAGCATAAGATGGGGGCTTCGTGGAAAGATGAATGGGATGAGTATTTTCAATCATTAAGGAAAGAGTGCGAAACTGGTGTTCATCCAGTTTGGGAGCGCATGGCTAGGGAGGCCCCTTTGATTGCGGAGCTAGGTAGATTTCCGATATCAGAAAAAGAACAAAATATTGATGCAGAGGATTGGTTGAGTCAAGCCGATTTCGATCCTCGTGATTCATCCGCATTACTCAGTTGGCTGGAATCCTGCACTCTACAATTAGATGTCCATCAGGCATCATCTCTTCAGAAAATAACTCGCGACTTGCGTTCTGGAAAACCTCGTCCCCAGAAATGGAAGTTATGGATGAATCCTTCTTTGACAGATATGGCAGGAGATTATGCCCTCTTAGAATTCATGTTATTAGCGGCTGGAAGCAATGAACAATCAGATTCGATATTTGATAACATAGGCTCTGAAAATTTGCAAGACTTAGTGAAGTCACAATCAGACCTCCTTTCGTTAAGGGCCGGTTCAACTGAAAATTGGCAAGAAGCCGTTTCTAATGTTGGAGAAGATAGGCTCTCTAAGGCAATTCAAATTGAGGCGTGGAAGAATTTTCAAACCGGAAATATAACTGATGCTGACCCGCTGTTAATTGGTATCGAAATACTCGAAAATGCTGGTATCGAGCCTATGGACTCGCTCCGTTGGGCAGTAATTTCGGGCCTCGCGTCGGCGAATCGAGAGGCTGAAACCATCGCGATACTCAGGGGCCTGGAAATTAGTAATGAAGAAGAAATGAGTATTGCTATCGGCCTAATTTCTGAAACTGGGAATTCAAGTATTCAGGAATTAATTTTGAAGGGGCTTGCAAAGTCATCGGATGAACTAACTCTGAGTGTAATGCGGAATGCTTCCGCGCCTCTAAGTATCAGGAAGGAAGCTGCGAAGAAACTCTCGACAAAAGGCCTAGGTATAGAGGAAGAAGTACTCGATATTTACACATTATCCGCAGATGTGGAGGGGCTCAGTGGTGAATTCCTAAGTCACCCTGAATTNGTATCAAAATATCCTCACCGTGCATTATTGGTTTGGCATCTGATTCCTGCAGAGCAAGGAGTTTCAATTATGCAGGAGCTTGAAACGATGAGGAAGAGAGCCATCCTTGGACTCGCAGAAACTGAAAATGATGAGGTTATGACTGCGTCCTCTTCTTCATTGATTGCACTTTTGAGCGGTAACCCCTCCTCAATGGATGCTGTTCACGAAAAATTGGATTCGAAAGGGCTTGAAGCACTCAACCAAGTTAGGGCCGCGCTTCGTGCAGACGGTGACGGTTTGGTTGAAGAAAATCGAATAGAACGATTAGAACAATCGGTTAAAGATGCTAATTTGACNTATCTTGAGAGAAGCCTATTCGACGTCCTAATCAGCGCCTTGAGATTGAATAGAGCGACTATGGACCTACAAAGTGGAGTNGAAGAAAGAGGTGATTCCGCCCTGTCAGCATTGGGTGCCTTATGTTCAACCGAAGGAGTAGAACTGCGCACAATCCGATTTGCTACAGACCTAGTATTGGAACACAATGCTGCGATTCCTGATTTGGAAATGTGGTATAGGCAGCACGACAATGGCTCGTCAAATCACCAAATTATCAGAGCCACAATTGCCGTAAAGAAGGGAGACCGTGTCAATGCGGCTCGCTCATACCGAGATGCGGCGATGAGAATTAGAGGAGATTTCGAACAATCATCTATGTTACTTCGAAAATCATTGATTGAATTTGCTCTTGCAGGAGGATGGAAAGAAGCTATTGATTTGATTGACAAACATCCAGAATTACTTGCATCTGTTACATCAAGATTCCAACTATATCTAAGAGTCTGTGCAGATGCTATTGCCGGTCGTAATGAAATTGCTACACAACGAATAATGGAATATGTCTCACAAAGAGAGCCTAGTGAAGATAGTGAAGATAGGGATGTTGTTAAGCGCAGATTGGAAGTACTCGATAGAGCTCTAAGATACGCTTCTGAGCATAGATTACCAGAGGATCCATTCCGTGGTCGTGTTCTAGCCGCACAGATGATGATGCGTCGTAAGCAGCCCGGCAGAAGAAATGAACTTGAAGGTAGATTCTTGATGGAATTGAATGAAAGAAAGGACGTTCTTGCGATTACGCTAATCGCCCAAGAAGTTGCTGATATCTCACCAATTAGAGGGCTTAGAATGTTCGAAACTGCGATTCAATCAGAGAATTTTGGCTCACGGCAGATTCAGACTTTGGTCCGATCACAAAAGGCATTATTCCGCCGACACAGTAACAATATCCCAGTTCGTCAGCGTCGGTCATTGAGCAATCTTTCTCTAAGACCATTGGTATTGGTCGATACCAATATCCTAATCGATGCTCTGAAGGATGACTTATTGGGCCAAATTTCTCAAGATAACTATGGTACATTCGATTGGACTGTGGAGAGGGCCTTCGTATGGATGCTCAAGAGACGTAGTGAAGAAGGTCGGGTTCATTTGTGCATACCAATGTCGGCTGAAGCCGAGTTCCTAAATCGAACAAGATCTCCAAAGATTGCACGTGCTCTGTTCAGTGATGTGCACATTGACAACAAGGTTTGGAAATCGACTGTTACCTCGAAACTTCTACAACAAAGGGTCGAGTATATTCTGCGAACCTTTGGTAAATTTAGAGCAGAGGTCGATATGGATGCTAAGCTAGAGGTTGACCTAGACGCCTTCCTAATTCGGCACTCAGAAATTTTCGAGAAAGTTACGGAAGCCAAGCAGTTGGCTAGAGATGACCCCCCGCCAAGAAGTGAAATCGATGGCAGAGATATTTTCCCCGAGCCTGGCGACCTTGACATAATGCGAGATTCAACCATTCACGCAGCGTCGACAATTCCTGACGTCGGTTGTGTGCTAGTTGCCACAAGAGATTCTGACTTCACTCTAATTTCAAGAGCGTTGCATGACAACTTCGGATTCGATGCAATTTCAACTGCTCAGCAATTGAATAGTCATATTCTCCGAAATTGATTTCGTCTTTAGGGTCACTATTAATCCGAATTCCAGGCCGCCAGATACCGACTAACTTCGGGTTCGTCATTTGGCCGGTTTTGAATTAAGAATTCTGTTTGGTTCAATTGTGATCCTACCCTCTCAATGAATTGGCGTTCCAAAGGCCAGGGTGGTCCATCGAGTTCCTCGCCTGTTAGATTGATTCTACCTATGCAAACCAAATTTCCCTTGGATGCTACTAATGGGGCTAACTTCGTTGCAGCAACTTGTCTAATTTCTGGAGGGATTGCTTGGAGTATATGTACTTCCAATACTAGATCCCAAGCACCTTTCCATTCCTCTGGTAGATTGAGCAAATCTTCTGCTCTCCACTCTATATTGGGCTCTTTGTGTATCTGGGATGCCCATTCAACCGCAGTTGAAGAGAGGTCGAATGCCGTAACTTCCCAGCCTGTTCGAGCTAGGTAAGCAGCATCTTCGCCAAGACCGCATCCAACAACCAATGCTCGCCCTCGAGATTCTTTTTGTTCATTCCACTCTACTAGAAATGGGTGCGGATACCCATCAGACCACGGAATCATTGATTCGTCTCCCTCAGAAATTCTGTAAAGGTCTTCAAACCAAGCTAACGGGTCGCCCGAATCTTCTGCTTTGCGGGCCATTTCATGGATGTGTTCACGAAGTTTAGCAAGCTCTTGCTCGCTCAGTTCGGACACAGTACCATCTCACATGTGGGTTACTAAAGCGTGTCCGAACTCAGAACATGAGAGTAGTGTCGCATCATTCATCAGACGCTCGAAATCGTAGGTTACAGTTCCTGCTGAAATTGCGCCTTCCATTCCCTTGACGATTAGATCTGCTGCCTCCCCCCAACCCATGTGTCGGAGCATCATCTCAGCTGAAAGAATGAGACTCCCCGGATTGACCTTGTCTTGGCCAGCATACTTTGGCGCGGTTCCATGGGTCGCTTCGAAGATGGATATCCCCGTATCATAGTTGATATTCGCACCCGGGGCAATACCGATTCCACCAACCTGTGCAGCTAGCGCGTCAGAGATGTAATCGCCATTCAGATTCATTGTAGCAAGTACACCATACTCGCGCGGGCGCGTGAGGACTTGCTGTAGCATTGCATCGGCAATTACGTCCTTTATGATAATCGTGTTTCCTGTTTTGGGATTAGTAAATGTACACCAAGGGCCGCCGTCTAATTCTACAGCTCCAAACTCGTCTTTGGCGAGTTGGTAACCCCAATCTCTGAATCCGCCTTCTGTGAATTTCATGATATTGCCTTTGTGAACAAGAGTTACTGAATCCTTGTCATTATCGATTGCATATGTGATTGCAGCGCGTACGATTCTAGCTGTGCCTTCAACGCTAATCGGTTTGATTCCGATTCCAGAGGTGTCAGGGAATCGAATCTTTTCCACCCCCATTTCGTTTTGTAGGAATTGAATTACTTTCGCGACCTCCTCACTACCAGATTCCCACTCTATCCCAGCATAGACGTCTTCGCTATTTTCTCTGAAAATAATCATGTCTACCGCGCCGGGGTCTCGAACGGGGCTAGGCGTACCAGCGTACCAGCGAACCGGGCGAACACAGGCGAACAAATCCAATTGTTGTCGCAATGCAACGTTGAGGCTTCGTATACCTCCACCAACTGGAGTTGTCAAAGGTCCTTTGATTGATACTAAACCGTGCTTCATTGATTCTAGGGTTTGATCTGGTAGCCATTCGCCTGTAGCGTTGAATGCTTTCTCCCCAGCGAGTACTTCGGACCAGTGAATTCGGCGAGATCCTGAGTATGCTTTGTTGACTGCTGCGTCAACTACATCAATCATAACAGGTGTGATATCTACTCCTATTCCATCTCCTTCGATATAATGGATTATTGGTTTGTCTGGCACACTCAAAAGACCTTCTTCCATTGTAATCGCGGTACCCTCAGTCATATCACTCAGTCGCGCCACCCGTCTTCGCCTCAAGAAGCCAACCCTCAAGACGGACGCGATAGAGGAGGGGGTATGAAGAGCGTAGTTCGATGGACTGGTGGGCGAACCATGGAAGGTGAAACCGAATCAGGCAAGATTACACCGATCTATTCCGATACCGCACCAAGCCCGATGGAGATGGCACTACAGGCCCATGCCGCCTGTTCACTAGTTGACTTGAGAGTTGGACTCAAAGACAGAATGGAAAACGTTCGGGCAATGTGGGTAGATGTAGAAGGAGTGAGGGCTGATGAGCCACCGCGAGTATTTACCTCAGTGAATATGCACTATGTGGTTGAGGGAGATGTACCAGAGAAATTGGTCCGAAGAATACTCACACTTTCACATGAGAAGGATTGTTCGGTTGGAATTATGATTTCAAGGTCCGGGGCCAGTGTAGATTGGACACTTGATTTACGTCCGTAACTTGTAATTTTACACGCGTCGCCGTTTTTTGGATAAGATGAATCTCGAGTATTATTTACTGGTAAAGAACACGTATTTTCCGAACTCATTAAAGTCCGTCTTCGGGCACAACCAAATCCTCCGCGCGTGCGAAGGAGAGAATTGAGTCGGGGAATTAATTCGGAAGTGGTTGTGATGCAGACGCGAACAGATGATGAGGTAGTTGCCGAAGAAGGTGAAGCAGAGAAGGGATTAGTGATAGAACGCCGTTTTACTACAGCGGGTGCTGACCCCTTTGATGCCTTCGATTGGATTGAGATGAGTGTAGAGATCCGAAACCCCGACGGAAGTCTCGCTGATGAAATTCATGGTGTTCAGTTGCCTTCTGGGTTTGCTGGCGTACCAGGAAAAGTTTGTGCTCAGAAATATCTGAGAAAGGCTGGTGTTCCTGCTGCTCTGCGCAAGGTGGCAGAGGACGGGGTCCCAGGATGGCTACAACGTAGCGAACCTGATCATGAGAAACTTCAGACCCTTGCTCCAGAGGACAGGTTCGTCGGCGAGACGGATGGGCGGGAATTGTTCCGCCGCCTTGCAGGCACCTGGACCTACTGGGGTTGGACTCACGGCTACTTTGCCAGCGAAGCCGATGCTCGTGCCTTCTACGATGAGATGGCTTACCTAATTGCAAGCCAGAGATCTGCGCCAAATAGCCCGCAGTGGTTCAATACTGGTTTGAACTGGGCTTATGGAATAACGGGTCCGGCTCAAGGACATCACTACGTAGATGCAGTCACTGGTGAATTGAAACTTTCAGAAGATGCCTACACACACCCTCAACCTCATGCTTGCTTCATTCAATCAGTAGGCGATTCCTTGGTTGGAGGAACTGAATCGATTATGGGCCTATGGAATCGAGAGGCTCTATTATTCAAGTATGGATCGGGAACCGGTTCGAACTTCTCCCAGATAAGAGGGGCAGGTGAGCCACTATCTGGTGGAGGTACATCCAGTGGCCTTCTATCCTTCCTAAAGATTGGTGATAGGGCCGCTGGGGCTATCAAATCTGGAGGTACAACTCGCCGGGCAGCAAAGATGGTTACTCTAGATCTTGATCATCCGGATATCGAAGAATACATTGATTGGAAGCTCACAGAAGAGGAGAAGGTATCGGCTCTAGTAATTGGTTCAAGTCTTTTACAGAAACATTCAGATGCTATTTTATCGGCTATATGGAGTCATGATGAAGATGATTCTAAGACTGACCCAGCAGTTAATGGCGCTCTCAAAATGGCAATGATAAAAGCGGTACGTGATAGTGTCCCTCAGCCACATATCAAGAGAATTCTTGACCTTGCAAATCAAGGATGGAAGAGTTTAACATTCGAACAAATGGATACTGATTGGCAAGGAGAGGGTTATGCAACTGTATCCGGTCAAAACTCCAACAATTCGGTTCGAGTCCCTAATTCATTCATGGAATCCCTTCGTAAAGATGGGGATTGGAATCTTTACCATCGAACCGAATTAAAGAAGGCTGGTCAAGAGGGAAGAGAGCCTGAACCTTGCAAGACAATGCCGGCAGCGGAATTATGGGACAAAGTAGCATACACCGCTTGGGCTTGTGCGGATCCAGGGGTTCAATTCGATACAACAATCAACGAATGGCATACCTGTCCTGAGGGCGGTCGAATTAACGGCTCAAATCCTTGCAGTGAATACATGTTCCTTGACGATACCGCTTGTAATCTTGCTAGCATAAATCTACTACATTACTATGACAAGGCAACTCAAACCTTTGATGTTGAAGACTTCCGACATTCCGTTAGATTGTGGACTGCTACATTAGAAATTAGCGTACTGATGGCACAATTCCCTTCGGCTGAAATCGCCCGTCAGTCCTACGAATACCGAACTCTTGGTCTCGGTTACTGCAACATCGGTTCACTTCTGATGCACATGGGAATTCCCTATGATGATGAAAGAGGCTACGCGATTTGTGGCGCAGTTACTTCGATTATGTGCGGTGAATCCTATGCAACCAGTGCCGAGATGGCTTCAGTCCTAGGGCCATTCCCGAACTATTCAGAGAATGCAGACCATATGTTGCGTGTAATGAAGAATCACCGCCTTGCAGCATATGATGCTCCGGCAGAGGAATACGATGGTTTGTCTGTATTCCCAATGGGAATTAATGCAAAGAAGTGTCCAAAGGATCTTCTTGGCGCTGCTAGAGAATCATGGGACCGTGCCATAAGAGAAGGTGAAGAGCATGGTTACAGAAATGCACAGACTACCGTTATCGCCCCTACAGGAACTATTGGATTAGTGATGAATGCTGACACCACGGGAGTAGAACCACAATTCTCACTAGTTCAGTACAAACAACTAGCTGGCGGAGGCTCTCTAAGAATCATCAACCACGGAGTACCAAATGCTCTACGACGATTGGGGTACTCCGAAAAAGAAACACAAGCAATTCAAGAGTACATCATGGGTACCGCTTCATTAGGAAACTGTCCGACTGTCTCTTCTAAGGCATTGAAAGCGGCTGGCTTCAATGCAAAGATGCTGAAGAAAGTGGAGTCGAGCTTCCCAGATGTTTTCGATATCCGCTCGGCATTCGCGCCT
>JAKUOA010000014.1 GCA_022451235.1 Candidatus Thalassarchaeum sp.
GAGGATTTCTGTACCGAAACTTTAGGGATTTCAAAAGAAGAATTTGAGGACCCATTCTTTGACACACTCGGTCACCTTGGATTCTCTAATGATGAAATCGACCAAGCCAATGATCACGTCTTTGGATATGGTACAATTGAGGGCGCTCCTGGACTAAAAGAGGAGCACTTGGCTGTGTTCGATTGTGCAACTCCTTGTGGAAAGTATGGAAAGAGGTCTATCGATTGGAAGGCTCACGTATTGATGATGGCAGCCGCTCAGCCATTCATTTCCGGAGCAATTTCGAAAACAATCAACATGCCGGCTGATGCCTCTATTGAGGATATTAGAGAGGCCTATGATCTAAGTTATGATACCATGATAAAGGCATGTGCGATTTATCGAGATGGAAGTAAACTCAGTCAGCCACTGATGAATCAGTTAGTTGATGCCACATCTCTAGATGAGGAGGATGAAGATGAGGCTGTTACTGTTGTTCACAAGATGGTAGAGCAAGCTGCCGAAGCGCTTCCAATACCTGCACCAGCTGCTACAGTTGTGGCCGAACAGTTTGTCCACAATTACATCGCAACAAGAAGGCCTCTGCCTGATGTTAGATCCTCTAGTACAATGAAGGCTAGAGTTGGTGGACACACTGTTTATCTATCTTCAAGCAACTATGATGACGGTCGTTTGGGCGAGATTATGATTACAACCTCGAAAGAGGGTGCGGCGTGGAGATCTCTACTGAATCAATTCGCGATTGCAGTGTCGATTGGATTACAATACGGTGTTCCTCTAGACGCATTTGTGAAGTCGTTCACTTTCCAGAAGTTCGACCCGAGTGGAATGGTAACCGGTGGTAGTGGCCGGGTTAAGATGTCAACTTCAATTGTCGATTACATATTCCGTGAACTAGCAATTCAATATCTAGAGCGTGACGATCTAGCTCATGTCTCTGCCGAAGATATGGTATCAACATCAATCAGCAGACCCGAGCAAACAGAAGAGGGATTGGTACGGACGCAAGGAGAAAAGAGAGATGTACAGTTGACTCTGAATGCGGTTGCTCCATCTGAGGACGAGGATTCTCGTATTCGCCGGATGGCTCGTGAGCGTGGCTTTACTGGAGATATCTGCGACGAGTGCGGAAGTAGTCAGATGGTTCGCAATGGAACTTGCCTGAAGTGCAATGCCTGCGGAGCCACTACCGGTTGCTCCTAATTTCTACAGTAATTCGTAGGCATCCGGGCTTCTCATTTTAACCCATTTTGACAACTTCTGAAAAGATTCTGGGTTGGCTTGATTGACAATTTGACATGTTCTTTGGAATGCTTCGGGAGAAACTCTTGCTTGTTCAACAATCAGATTGCCTACCCGAGAGCGCCCTAACTCAGAGGACATTAACCAGGCTGAGGGGAGGAGTTGAGCAGAATCTGTTGGATTTGTTGAGAGGTAATCTCGGAGCCCAGATTCAACTAGCCTCTGCGTTGCTTTTTGGTTTCCTTTAGCAAGAATGGATTGTGCCCTTCCAACGAATTCTTCTTCGGAAAGGCGAGCTAATACTCCTACAAATGAGGCGCAAAGTGTCTGTATTGATTCGTCCGTCTCAGAGGACAGTCGGTCAACCAACGTAAGAGCAAGTGTTGCTTCTTGAGCGTGGATTCGAGAGAGATTTTCTGCTACGGCCCTTCTAGTACCTACTGAGCGATGATCTGCAGATGCGACGAGAATATCTTTTGCTTCTTCTGGTGAATGTGATAGCATTTGCAGTCCTGCTCGTACATATGGGCTGCTGTCATCATCAGTCCGCCCGAGAGCATCGATTACACGGGAAGGGATTGCCAATGTCGGGCAGAGATGTAATGAGACAGATAGATTCTCCAACCATTTTGGTAGAATCCTGACTGAAGATTCTGGTTTCATAGATAATGTATCGAGAATTGTCGTCGCAGCCATTACACCTGCAGGGTGAGGAGGTAGTAGGTTGTTAGCCGACATCTCGGGAGACCATGCAATTTGATGATGACCTATCACATTCGAATAGGGTAAATTTCCTGGAGTAACCGCATAAGCGATTGATTCAAGCAAATAGTAGCAATCATCTCTGGCAACTTCTGTACCACCCAGTGCAAGACCTACAAGCAAACCCGAACCAAGATACCACCTATCTGTATCTGGCACATTCTCATCTAATGCAACTGCTAACCAGTCTCTAACCTGAAGCGCGAGTACTCTCTCTGCAATTGTTTCCGAGTTGGATGCTAGCCATTCAGATTCGGCTTTCTCTGAATCTATTGAGCGTCGAACATAATCCGGTAAGTGTATCTCGCAAACTTCTGCTAATCGCATATTGAATCCTTGACGGTCAATTGCAAAAATTCCCACTGCCTGCCGGGCTAATGATTCGGAATCGGCAGGAGGGATAGCAGGGAAATCTGGCAATTCTAGAGGAGGATTAGGCAGTGGTGCAATCTCAAATGCTTCACGCACCGCTTCCTTGAGTCTTTCATCGGTTTTCTGCCAGACTAGGGCGTTACCTTCCCGTCTGGCCATTTGGACCGACTCAAATCTCTAGTTCGATGTTGAGGTTCTGGATGAGTTCCTTGTACCTATTTCGGATTGTAACCTCAGTGACGCCGGCCACTTCAGCAACCTCTCGCTGAGTTCTCCGCTTACCACAAAGAACCGATGCGATGTAGATGATTGAAGCCGCGATACCGGTTGGGCCTCGGCCGCTGGTTAGTTCCTTTTCCTGGGCCTTCTGAATCAGTTCGTATGCCTTGGCTTGTACCTCGGCATCTAGGTCAAGACCTGAACAGAATCGAGGAATGTAATCCTCGGGCTTGGTTGGTGGAATCTTCATCTTTAATTCACGAACCATGAATCGGTAGGTGCGTCCAATTTCCTTTCTACCGGTTCTGCTAGCATCTCCGATTTCATCGAGTGTTCTTGGATTGTTACACTGGCGGCAAGCAGCATACAGGGATGCTGCTGCTACACCTTCAATCGAGCGACCACGAATGAGTCTCTTCTCGACCGCTTTCTTGTAGTTGACAGCTGCAGTTTCTCGGATACTCTTTGGAAGATCTAGGCGGCTGGCCATTCTATCCAATTCTGCAAGAGCCATTGCGAGGTTTCGCTCCGTTGCATTGCTTACTCGAGAGCGCTTCTGCCACTTTCTCATTCGGTAGAATTGGGAGCGGTATCTGGAAGAGATGGTCTTTCCTGAGTAGTCCTTATTCTGCCAATCAATATCGGTGGAAAGACCCTTGTCGTGAAGCATTACAGTCATTGGAGCACCGGTACGTGCACGCTGGTCACCTTGCTCGGGGCTAAATACACGCCACTCAGCGCCTTGATCGATAACCTTGTCTTCAAGGACAAGTCCACAATCTTGGCACACAATTTCACCACGAGTTTCATCGCGATCTAGATTTCTTGAACCACATTCATCACACTTGACAGTGTCTTCTACAAGATATTCTGACATTTCTTAATCACCTCTTTCGACCCGAAAGGTAAAATATTCGCGATGGACTTGTTATTTAAACCTTAGAGGTATAGTAAATTGGTTCTAAATGAAGGTCTGCAAGCCTGAACATTCTTGCGCGAATGGTGAAATAGCAACATACCTTGGCGTAGATTAAGCGAGAGGTGTTGATATACAGTCTTGGCCGCCTTCCAAAGTCAATCTTAACCCTAACAAAAGGGTACTATTTTTGACAAAGGATTTGGAGTTGATTCGTAAGCAGTTGTATGAAGGTGTTAATCTTCGAATGGAAGATTTGTCTGTCGATGACTTACTCGATGATATCAACACCGATGTTATGACCCCCGCCTGGGTATGTTTTGATCATGATCCTGCAATCTTGGCAGAGAATGCCTACGCAGGACTTCTGCATGAAGGTCGTCGTGTCTTTGAGCCACGAGCATTGATTGATGGTGGATTTGAGGTAATTGTTAGTGGACATCGAAAGGGAACTGGAAGTAGTAGAGAGACGGCCGCTCAATGTGAGAGATGGTCAGGAATCCGTATTGTCATCGCCGCATCCTTCGCTCCTATTCATGAGAGAAATAACATCAATCTAGGCCAATTAATGGGCGACCATGCAATGCTCGAGCGTCTACAGAACGGAGAGAGTATCGTACTGGACGAGTTCACAGGGAAATACGACCCTGTGACTAAGCTAATTGTAGAGAATGGGGGGATCTTCCCATTCGCTAAGAGAATGAAGGCTGGCGATGTTGAATTGCCTGTAGTAAGTAATGAGCCAGTTCCAATGACCATGGCAGAGAAGATGATTTCCAACAAATTGCTTGGTCTGGATGGTCTTCGCGGATATGTCAAACCGGGAGATGCTGTGCTTGCGCAAGTTGATGGTGGGTATTCCCATGAATTCACTACGGCTCAGGTTCACAATTTCCTGGCTGCTGAATATGGCGAGGATTATTCATTACCAAATCCACCAAAATTTGCAGTCTTTGAAGACCATCTCTTGTATGCGACAGGGGTCGCAAGGTTTGCTAAATTTGAGGATAAGATTCAGACCTTGCGTGATTTGCAAGTAGCTTTCCAGCAGCACACGGGAGTACGCGATTATTCCGCGGTGAATGGGGTAAGTCCCGGTATTTGTCATCAAGTTGCTCGAGAGGAATTCATCGATGTTGGTGACTTCATTCAAGCCACAGATAGCCACACTTGCATGGGTGGTGCTAGTAATGCCCTGACATACGGAGTTGGTTCAACTGAGTACGCTAACTTGGTACACAACCAATTCGCATTCGTAAAAGTTCCAGAGAGTATTAGATTCGATTTGATTGGAAGTTTGGATCCAGGTTGTACTGCAAAGGATGTAATTCTACATATCCTTTGGAAGTATGCTGCACAATCCGACACTCTCGACCGTTCAATGGAATTCGGTGGCCCGGGATTAGCGTCTCTTTCCATGGATGAAAGAGCAACTCTTTGCAATATGGCCACGGAGTGTTCAGCAAAGACTGGCATCTGTGAACCAGATGATTTGACGGTTGAATGGTTAATGGCGAGACGTGATGATTTGACTGAAACTAAGATTCGTTCGGCCTTCGTTCTTCCTGATGAAAATGCTGTTTACCACGGTGGCGTACATACGATTGACTTGTCTGCAATTAGGCCGATGGTAGCACATCCTGGAGACCCCGATGCGGGAATTCCATCCGACCCTACAAACGGAGCATACATCGAGGACTTAGGAGATGTGGAAGTTGATATTGCATATGCTGGTTCTTGTACAGCCGGTAAAGATGATGATTTCGCATATTACGCAATGGTGACACAGGCGGCTCTAGATGCTGGATTAACGGTAGCAAAAGATGTTGATTGTTACATCCAATTTGGTTCTAAGGCTGTTAAGGATTTGTCAGAACGTAACGGATGGAGCGAGTTGTTCGAGCGCGCTGGTGTCAAACTAATCGACCCCGGATGTGGTGCTTGCATTGGTGCTGGACCAGGAGTTTCTGATCTCGAAGATCAAGTTACTGTCTCGGCGATAAATCGTAATTTCCAAGGTCGCTCTGGACCTGGGAAATTGTACCTTGCAAGCCCTCTAACTGTAATGGCTAGTGCTTTCACTGGGAAGATTACTGCTTGGCATCCGGATTTGTTTGCACAGAGTTAAAGGCCCTAAGCACTCGGGCGACCTCGACCACAAGCAGGCCCCTTGTCATTCGGACTATGGGAGGACCTGAAGGGGGTAGTCGCGATGGTAGATGCAGAGAAAATTGCAAGTAAACAGAAGCAGATTTCGATTAGTGAATTCTTTGAGAAGAACAAGCATTTCCTAGGATTCGATACCCTTCAGAGAGCAGTGATAACAGCAGTCAAAGAAGCGGTGGATAACTCACTTGACGCTTGTGAGGAAGCGCGAATCCTTCCAACAATAAAAGTAGAGATAAACAAACTCAAAGGTGACAAGTTAGAGTTGATTTGCCAGGATAATGGGCCCGGTATTCCACGAGATTCCGTTGAGCATGTGTTTGGAAAATTTCTGCTAGGATCTCGATTCCATGCGATTCGACAAACTCGTGGACAACAAGGAATCGGTATAACTGGGGTTGTGATGTACAGTCAATTGACTACGGGTTCCAAAACTCATGTGATTTCTAAAATCAAATCTGATAATTCGGCCGTACACGTAGACCTAGGGCTAGACACTCGGAAAAATAAAGCCACCAAATCAAATGAAATTAGAGATGTTTGGTTTGAAGATGGTGAAGAGGTTGTAAATGGCCTAAAAATAAAAACTGTGATGAAGGCAAAATATCAGCGAGGAAGACAATCAGTTCACCAGTACCTTAGGATGACAAGTATCGTAAATCCTCACGCTAC
This sequence comes from Candidatus Thalassarchaeum sp., assembly GCA_022451235.1. GTDB lineage: Archaea > Thermoplasmatota > Poseidoniia > Poseidoniales > Thalassarchaeaceae > MGIIb-O1. The sequence continues at coordinate 6,350 of JAKUOA010000014.1, forward strand.
GATTCAACTAACCGTACGCGATGGAGACGGTGAAATAATTGATCATGGTCATTGGATAAGAACCACAGAAAAATTACCACGAGTGGTTGAGGAAATCAAGCCTCATCCCCACGGCATACATCTCGGTCAACTCCAGAGAATGCTCAAAGAAGCGGATGAAAGGAAGCTAACTTCCTTCCTCAGGCACAATTTCTCAGGGGTTAGTATGAGGGCCGCCAAAGAAATTCTTAGTAGGGCCGAATTAGATGAAAGCCGAACTCCTGTTAGAATAAAGGCCAATGAAGCACAGGCGCTGTTAGACTCTTTTCAAGAAGTTAAATTACTAGCGCCGCCAACTGATTGCCTTTCTCCAATAGAGGAAATTCTCATCAAGAAAGGGTTGTCAAAAGCAATCGATTCTAGATTTGCTTCAACGGTTACAAGGAAGCCCACAGTAAGTCAAGGAAATCCTTTCCAAATTGAAGTCGGCCTTGTTTTCGGAGGCGATTTAGCGGCTGATGGGCCGATAGAAGTGCTCCGATTTGCAAATAGAGTTCCACTGATGTACCAGCAAGGTGGATGCCTCATGACAAAGGCGCTTGAATCTGTGAATTGGAAACAATATGGCCTCGAACACCCTGGTGGGAAAGGTCTGCCTAAGGGGCCCGCCGCAGTGTTGATTCATCTGGCCTCCACAAATGTACAATTTACCAGTGAAGCGAAGGAGGCTGTTTCTGATAATGTAGAGGTCCACGAAGAAATTCGAAGGGCTATGCTTGAAGTTGGGCGTGGTCTGAAGAATCATCTAAAAAAGAGTAAACAGAAAAAGAAAGCTCAAGAAAAATTCGACTTAATCAACATAATTTTACCTGAGATATCAAGAAAATCAAGCGAAATGTTGGGGAGAGAGGAGCCTGATTTATCGCCAGTCATAACTCGAATCATGAATGCGGTCTTTCTCGAAGATGAAGTCTCTTGGGATAACGACGCTAAGCAGAATATTTGTTCGGTTACGATATACAATTACACCGCAAGAGCTCGAGCCTATACTATCCTAGCAAAGTGGCCTGAAGGAGAAGGCGTGAGTATGGCTGAAAATCCCCGGGGAGGGAGGAAGGAAACCAACGGTTTGTGGGCTTGGAGGCTGGATACTCTCAATCCCGGAGAATCTGCTGAAATTCGGTTTGCCGTTGAGGGGTTAACAAAGGGTGATTGGAATGAAACTGATATTTTCTTCCGTGGTAATGGCGATATTATCGGCGCTAACAAAATCGATGAAAAATTACTCGATGAAATGCGTAAAGTCGAGGCTTTGGTGGTGGCCGAAGCCGAACACTCAAGGGACGAAGATATTGGATCCTTGGAAAGGGTATTAGACAGAGTCGAAATAATTGAGAGTCTCGATACAAGTAAGGAAGAATCTGATTCTGAAACCATACCTGCAGAAACAGAAGGGGCCTCTGTCGAGAGTGGGGATTGGGGTTCGTTGGCTATGGAGGATGATGCTGAATGAGTGCAAATGGATACACAAAGGAGCAGGTAATCGAGGCTCTACACGATATAGCTGGTGAGATGCATAACAAGATGCTCAAGGGAGACCCTCCCACTATGACACTACCTGTCAGGACAAAACAGAACATTTCCTTTGACTCTAAACTCGGCGTTTACAAATACGGGAAGAAGAGGTCTACTAGAGATGCTACCTCCCTTGGAAGTGCAAGACAATTGTTGCGTGCCCTGCACGTTACAGAATTTATCGAGGAGATGATCGAGGCAGGAAAATCTTCGACATTAAGAGAAATGTACTATATTTCGGAGGGATGGGGGCATGGAAAATTTGGTTCTCAAAACGAAAGTAACAATCTCGCTGAAGATTTAGAAATCATAACCAAATGTATGAGAGAGGACTTCAAATTAAGGCCTGAAGAAGACGGTGCGAGAATCATTGGTAACATTACCTTCGAAGAAAGAAATCGACGAGGTGAATGGATGCGGATAAATTGCCGCGACGACGTTGGAGATTCGGGTTACGGCGTCCCTTACAATGTCGAGTTTGAGAAATTACGCTTAGTTGACCATGATGTCGATTTTATAATGGCAATAGAGACTGGTGGAATGTTTGACAGGCTGGTCGAAAATGGATTTGATGAATCGTCTCGATGTGCTCTAGTTCATCTTAAGGGCCAACCGGCTCGTTCCACTCGTAGAATCATTAAGAGAATGAATGAAGAATGGAATTTACCTGTTCTAGTCTTCCTCGACGGCGATCCTTGGTCTTACAGAATCTACGCGTCGATCGCTTATGGTGCTATCAAAACCGCGCATATTTCAGAATATCTTGCAACACCAAGCGCTGTTTATCTCGGCATTCGGGCAGGAGATATTGAGTCGTATGACTTACCTGCTGATGACCTGTCAAGTAAAGATATTCAAGCACTGAATGCAGAATTAAGTGATCCGCGATTTGCTGATGCTGAATGGCAAGAAGAAATCAAACTGATGCTTGAGTTAGGAAAGAAGGCTGAGCAGCAGTCACTCGCAAAGTATGGTTTGGATTTCGTAACTGATACCTATCTTCCAGAGAAACTTGCGGAAATCCTAGGGCGATAATGAGACCAAGCATCAAATGTGAGCGCTCACTGAGTAAGGTGTGGCTGTGAACTTCCGACGGGTTGCGAAATGGTCTTCTGCAATCTCTGTGCTGTTGCTAATCACATTCATGGCGGTCCTACCCGGTACTTATGAGAAAATGGAACCAATGCTAGATCCAGAACAACAAAATGTAGCGCGACTTGGAGCAGGAGAAAGTTCCTCAGTAGATTTTGTCGGTGGGCACGTCTACGTTGCACTAAGGGTGAATGAAGGTGGGAATGACCCCACTGCGGAATTGCGTTTGTTGGATGAAGAGAACCAGGAATTCTCCGGAGATAGCCCCACTAGACTACATGTTGAAAGAGTTGTGAACGGAACTTCATATGCCCCAGTAAGGGTCTTTTGCTTTCCAAATGGGTGTGATAGTGGCACATACACCCTACATAATGAGGGTGATTCAGTACTCTGGTTGGTGGATGATTCCGCAGGTGACATTGAATTTTTTACGGACCCATTGGTCTTAGCGACCTTTGGTACATGTTGCTTAGGAGTTATGAGTGGAATTATTGCATTGATTTTTGCAATATTGATGTTCCGAAATAAATCAAACCAAGATGGGAAACAAGTTAGTGGGCTAATTATTGATGGGCGAGTAATGACCACAGATGAGCTCTATCATGCACATCAGGAACAGAATAAGGAAAGTTCAGATGTACCAGATCCATTCGTTAGGAATTCGACTAATAATCAAGTCATTGAGACAATATCTAATGAAAATGATTTGCGAATAGGAGAAGAAGAAGGTGGGGATGCTTGGAAGGGCTGGGACGAAGGCTAATCGAAATTAGCCATTTTCATTACACACTTGGGTTTTTATTCCCCCTCCCACTACACAACCTTGGGTTGGTAAGTCGTGGTTGACTTTGATGAGGCTCTAAACATCCTTGAAAATAAGGCACGTCGAGCCATTTTGAAGCGCCTAGCTAAGGAGCCGCACTACCCTTTGCAGTTGTCAGAATTGCTTGAAATTAGTCAACAAGCCGTGGTAAAGCATCTGAAGGTTCTAGAAGAGGCTGGATTTGTTGAATCTGAAAAGGTGCCTTCCGTGAAAGGGGGGCCGCCTAAGAAGATGTATACTGTCAATCAATCATTTTCGCTAAGACTCGATTTAGGGCCTAACCTGTTCCGTGCTGAACACAGAACTATGCCTAAAGGAGGGCCTATCCGTTTGTCATCTAATCTGCCAGGAGATTTAGATTCTGTAGTAGATAATATAGGCACTCGAAGGCGGCTACCATTAGTTGAAGCCATGTCGATGCTTTCCGATATGGATAAGGCGCTTGAAAGAATTGATGAGCAGAGAGATGCGATAATCGCCCTACACCAGCAGGTAATGCAGAAAGTTGCCCCTACTATCGACGAATCCTCTGAAACCTACGAAGAAAGGCAACTTGCTCATGCTATACTGAATCATCCAAGAAGGCCTTTGGATCTGGACTTGTTTTCTCAAGGGCTACGCATCCAATCAATGGATGCAGAGGTTATGATGGATGGTCTTCGTGAAAGGTTACTACGTGACTTCGCCGCCAACACGGGCAGCCTAGTGGCTGCTCGCGAGGGGACGCCGCTTCCATGGTGGCTAGCCCGCTAATTCCAATCAGAATACTTGGTCGTCGTCGCTTAGGTTGGCCATTAGGCTGCTCTTTTCTGCGAAGCGAGCTAGGGCTTCCATTCTGCGTCCGTACATGACTACTCCTGCAACCCACATCAGGGCTATCGTAGCGCCTAGAATAATTGCAGGAACCGAATATATGGCCACGATCTCTACCCCAGTATCGAGTATTCCCCAATTTGAACCCATTTCTCCACCGGGGACTGTCATTATGTTGTTGTCTTCATCCGATTCAACGATATTGTTGTCTGGATCGACTACTACAACCACGTCGTGGGTCCCGGCCTTTACTAGGTACAGAAGAGTAATCTTTGGTGGGGAATCGTCGCCATTAGTTCCAACCGGCATTACTGCCTCAATTAGTTGCCTATAAGCCACATTTTCCTCTAGACACCCATTCTTCTCAATCGACTTCTTCGATTGATCGACACAGAGAATGATATTAACATCGGTCGCGTGTATATTACCAACATTTCTGATTTCTACAGTTACTGGTAGCATCTCCCCAACCTTGGCTTTAGTAGAGTCTACCTCGACGCTCATAATTTCCAAATCGGGCGCTCTCAATCGGAGCTCAAGAATTTGTTCGTTTGTATCACAGAATGGGCGAACAAGGTCTGGCAAGCCGTCTTCGTTTTGATCGATGGTACAGGAATCTTCCCAAATTGGAGTCTCATCATGATCCCCGTCTATTTCGGATGAGCCGAAGGCGGATTGGACCTTGATTCCAATCTCACGATCTTGTAGTGTGGCGCCTGAATCTATGTCAATTATCGCAACAAGTTGCAACGTAGTATACGCAGGCATGACGGGGAGCATCACAGTTCCTGCCGATGTCCCAACTGCAGTAGTATAGCAGTCATTTTCTGGAGGGTCCTGCCCAACGGTCAATTGAACACATGGGCGTTCGATTGGGAATTCGGTATCGAATCCTTCAATCAGAGCATAATTGACTGTCCACCCACTCAGAGTGTTCATTCCCGGAATAGGATCCCAGCCAGCGGTGTTCTGGGTGTGATTGTGTATCGATGGGTGATCATCGACGTTTCCAAAGTTACTGACATTCATTGTGAAGCGCACGGTTCTACCTGGTGCGGTGGTTTTGATTCGGGATTCGATAGCTGGATCTAGTTCTATTCGCATATCATGGAATTCTACGATTTCGATATTCAGAACAATTGAATCTCTCAATTTGGTTCCTTCATATGGTTCCTCGCTTAAGACGTCTAGGCGTACGGTGTATTCGCCTGCGTAAGTCTTCTCTGGGACATTAATCTGGATGGCTACTTCTTGAGATTCATCTCGAGGGAGTTCCTCGAAAATTACTCGTGGAATTTCAATATCCCAAACATCAGAGCCCCCGTTTGAATCGATTATCGAATTAACCGCAATATCGTATCTGTCCGGGCCGTTACCTGTGTTTTCTATGATTGTGTCGAGTTGGAAGGACTCGCCTGGGTGCAATTCCAAGGTGGTTTGTGGGACTGATGCTTCTAAGTCGTAGACTTGGATTACATTTGTCACCAATACAACCGAGTCTCTAACTTTAGGAGCCCCTTCCAGATTGGCTTTGACGGTGACTGATTCGCCCAGCCCGGCCGTGGCATTGTATGGAGCGCACATTATTGCAGTAACAGTATAGGGTGTTTCGATTATGCCCCAATATCTTGGCTCATTATCTCCAATTCCATTACCGCCTGGAGCATCGGCGAAATCTAGGTCAACTACCCAGTTATCATAACGCCAGGTTGATTCTGATATCTCTGGCGGCCTTTCATCGGGACCGCCAGGGGTTGTAAATACAAGGAATCCAGGTGTGTAGTGTTTGGTGACTTCTATGTCAAATTCGGCACATTCACCAGGTAGAACGTGCTCGTTTGTATCTCCTAGATTGAAGATAATATTGCCAGAGCTCCTTATCGATACATTGACCCATAATTCGAGTACATCAAAAGTTCCTCTATCGATCGATAATACCGGTTCTCCAGTAGACCAACCTTTCAGATAAATCACGAATGTTCCTGGTTCCTGAGAGGTTGGGACGCTGACCTGCAAGTTACGTGTTACCGATTGGGTTGGGTCCAAAGAAAGCGAGGTTGGGAAAGTAACTCCCCAACCGAAAGGTAAGCCCCATTCGGTTTGGCCTTCATGAGTGGTTGGGTCGTAGAAAGCAAATGTATCGTAGACATTTCCTGTATTTGTTACGGTAATCGAGAATATTGCTGATTGTCCCTGTTCAACGTCTACTTGGTAGTGACTTGTGTCGAGATTGATTCCATGGACTACATCCATCAAAGTCAAAGTAAGTCTCTCATCATTAATCGCTGGATCTTTGTGAGATACGACGCTTACAGTGATTGCAGCTAGTTCGTCCGCATGGGCTTGATAGATAGTAGGTGCGCGCACGCGCATGTATACCGGCACTACATCCCCGCCACGCAGGAATACTGGTGTCGAGTCGAAAATTGGTGTGTGGTTTGTAGAGAAGAACAAGGTCACTGTCCAATTATTTGGGACGCCTAGTAAACTTACTGTGTATGAATCCGCGACAAGCTCTGCAGGCCCTGGAGTTGGGTTTGATATGGTCATGTTGTAAGTGGTCTGCTGACCGGGCTCAATGGTGTGATAGAAGGTCTCATCTTCAGCTAAATCTACTGCAACTAGACCTGTTAGTACGTGAACATAACACAGAGTATATTTTCCTTGGTTATTGTTTTCATTACATCGGTTGGTATCTGCCCAAGCGATATGTACTCCACTGCCTAGGTCGTTAGCGAATGCAGGCGGCTGACCTAGATCTGGCGCATAAGGTGAGTTAGGGCCTAACTTATCTGAATCCCAAGTTGAGATTTCATGAAGTTCCCATTCCTCGATTATTCCCGAAGCTAACGAGTTTAGTGGGAAACCATTCGGGTGAGCATCGTTGGTATGGTTTAGACGTGTGTACATGATTGTCTCACCCTGAGTTTCGTTGCTATTGTCTAGCCATGAAATGTGCACATTATCAAAAGAATCAGTTAGAATTTCAGGCATGTGTGAATTAGCACCAAATGGTCTCTGACTATCGATATTGTTGAGCCCCTCTACTGTGGATATAGCAGAGTCTGTGATTTGCTTGATTCCATAGGACGGAAGTCCGGAGGGTGCCCCATCCCAAGCTGCTGAGCCACGAAGTCTTAGTCTAGCATAGTAGATTTCGTAATTGACATCAATATCGAAGCCATAGGCGCGACCGTCCATCCATGCAATATGTGTGTTTCCGGACGTATCAATTGCAATCGATGGGTGGAGGCTGAATGCGTCTTGAAGAGTAATTCGTGTGTCGTTTACGACCACTAAGTGACCATATCCCAACTGGTCTGTTGATGGGCCTATATCTTCGACATACCGATTATTCGATACGGTTGTACCCGCGGTTCCCTTTGTCCAGCCAGGAGGTGGATTGTCCAATACTGAATAAGGATCTAGAATAGTCAAAAATATCTCACGAGAATTGTTAGTTGCTAGATAAACTAGGGCTTCGACCATTTGTTGAAGTTCAGTAGCACTACTAGCTGAGGTAGGGAAGCTGTATGTTTTCCCGCCAGCGTCTGTGTTCCGAATTGTAGTACCTGGGCACGTTCTAGTGGTTAGTGAGACAAAACCATTTGGACATTGAGCGAGATCTTGCATGTGGGATCCTACATCTGTCGATCCTTGGCCCCAACCTGCGGCCAATAGAGGCACAGGAACAATCCCCGCCTCTACGCAAGCATCGTGTGCCTCATTGATACTTTGAATATCATCAGAGGCCTGTGCTGGGTCTCCTCCGTAGGGGCCTTCGTCTGAAATTGGAATAACAATCTTGGTCGCATTCGGGTTCCATCTGTGATCCAACTGTGTAGGTGGATTTGCGGCGTTACCCATTCGGCCCTGGATATCTCGCCAAGATAGGCAGGCCCAAGTTGTACCCGGGCCCCAGAATTCAGAGTAATATCCGCCATCTTGAGGAAGGTTAGTTGCTTGGTTGTCGTAGACTACTTCGGTCAGATAACGGATACCCCCGGAATCGTCGGTTGGGGTTTGGCCAAGGTGAGTGTTGCGAGGCCCTTGGCTTCCAGAGCCACCTGTCTGGTATGCGTTTGCACAGTTACCTGAAGTGGCGGCAGAGGGCCAGTTTCCACTGAGTGCATAAAGAGTTTCGAATACTGTGATATTTCCATTTTGTAGCATCGGCTTGAGACCTTCAAAGGTTCCTCCACTGGCGAAGTTTCCTCCATAGAAAACAACGCACATGTCGGCCCATTCGGTATTCATTGAGCCAGATGTATCGATAGGTGCAACCATCTCTACTTTACCGCCTCGAGTGTCGTCCCAGACAACTTGCACGAAGTCGTCTGCGTCAATCGCAACATCAGGGTGTCCTTTGTGTCCAATAATTGGAGTAAGGAGTGTGTTGCCTATTGCGACAATTGCTTCGCGACCAGGAAGGTCGATTTCTAGCATTGAGTAGTATATCTGAGGCTGTTGGTAAAATTTATCCAGTTGCTCGTAGGAATCTTCCCAAACTATGTGTGGATTATTCTGAGAGTCTACGGCTATAGCAGGCCAGTCTCGATTCTGCTGGTGACTGGCTATTTCTTCGTCGTTGATTATTGAAAGAACGGCATCCAAACCAGAGCTGCCATCTTGATCATCTTGGGACGGGTCTAAGAGAGTGTAGAATATTGTCCACTGTCCAGATTTATCTGTCCAAACAATATGGACATTATCAGCATGATCTACAGCAACATCTGGATGATTAGCACGGTGAGTTCCTGGGTTAGAGATTTGGGTTTCGTCGATTAGGACTTCGCCCCGGGGGTCGAGCATTTTGTAGTACAAATGCTGAGTGTTTCTACTCCAAACAAAGTGAGTGTTGCCCATAGAATCAGCATCCATGGTAACCATTCTGTCATTATGCGTTCCACTTGCGACCACTTGTATCGCATCTGTCACTACAATCTCGCTTCCTTCTGCTCTATCTGAGAATTCCAACGTAGCAAACAGGCTCATCACCATGATGAGAACCAATGTCATGCTACTCCTTACCTTCTTTGTCTCCATCTCGTTCCCTCCAGCATTGCTGCTACAATATTCCTTGTTGGTTTCTTTGGATACTTAACCTACACGCCCACGCGTCATGCGCCCACGGGAGGACAAAGATGGAAGATTATCTGATTCCATTGAAAATTCAGACCCATTCTGCGGGGTCAAAATCACTACCGAATCCACCGGTCTCATCGGTGTCGATTGAATGACTCTTGGGCTTCTTCTTTGGGGCTTTTGTTGTACTTTGTTTGGCTTTCTTTGCTTCCCAATCGTCTACCTTACCGGGTTTGCCGATTCCTTTTCCATAAGCATACTTCACCTGATGAATTAGTTCTAATTTGGACAGCCAAACACTTCTCATTGTTTGCATAAATTCGTTTTGAGTTAGTCCATCGAACCATATTGGCCTTGAGAGGTTGAATGCTTGCAGGGGACCGGGGGAATCGTCCTTTGACTTACCTACGTGGAGTACCCAATCGAGGTTAGAACGAGTCAATTGTATTCTGGTGTCATGAAGCCATTTCTCCCAAGCATCAGGATCTTCTTTGCCATGGTCACGCATCTCATTTTGTTGACCCTCGTCCACTCTAGTAATCGAGTAAATCAACACAAGATCCCGATTCTTTGGGACTACAATATTGAAGACGTGTCCTTGTTTAGTAGGAGGATATTTGACGTGGAGATGTATAACTGCTTGAGGGTCCGTAACTTCCCTAGATTCCAGTTTCTCACGTGCTAGCCAATCCGTAACTGCGCTAGCCGCCGACTTGCCATCCATGAATGTCGGCTATTGGCTGTCCTATTTGAGAGCGCCGAGTCTAGAAGAGATTTTTTCAATGAGTTCATGAAATCTCTCTCCCTCTATGCTCTTACTCAATTTCACACGTCGTGATGCACTTGCAGAGTCAGACCACAAATCGTAGCCAGATAATGCGATTGAGGCTGCTAAATAGAAAGCGAGCATTAGTAAGATGAATGTGTATAATACAACTAATTGCATCGATATACCTGCGTATAGATAGGTGCCCAGTAATGCCGCAGGGGGCCAGAAAAATATCGGTGAAAACATTCCTGCAAGCATGAAGTAAGTTGTGCGTGAGTCCAACCCCTCATCGCTACCTTCGGCCATGAATTTTGCAAGCCCCCATTGTATTCCTGATGAAGGAAGCGTAATTGGCAACGTGGAGAGAATCAGGAGTAAACCAAGAAGGCCGAGCAGATGTTCAGAAATTGATTTCCCTTGCAAACGATTTGAGGAATCTAATGCGGTTGCATACAAATCGTTCTTGTGAAGGATTTCTGCTGCTTCTTTAGCTTGTTCAATCATTGGATTATTTTCATCTCTACCTATGTTTTCTCTTACTTGTCTAGTAGTTCGGACTTCTTCAGCCAGTGTTGTCAGAGGAGTACCGGCTTTGTTAGCGCCAATGTGGGCCAGAAGTTTCCATGCCCGATAAGTCTCCCAATCGGGAGCATCGGGAGTCATTGGTGAGAGGGTATCGAATATGCGGTCGCGTAATTCTCTGGTGGCGTCATGATTAGGTTCAACCCATTCCCCTGAAACTAGACGAGTGCGGTCTTCAGATGAGTATATCGATGGAATCTCAATCGGGTCCCCGAACTCAACATAATTGTCGGTGCGGAGCCAATGATGAGTGCGCCAATGTAGACCAACCGTTTGGATTACTGGTGCGGGTAAACCCCTCTCGTCTGCGATAGCAGCAGAAGCGAGTGCCGAGCGAGATGATCCTGTTCGCAACGCGTGTAGTTTGCAGTCTTGATGTGATTTGCCCTCTGGCATCACAACAGCCGAATGCCCTGTTGCTAGACATGAGGCGACGGTCAACATACCTCTGTCATTGATATGTCTGGCAAAATCTGCATCTACAACGCCTGCTTCTACCTCTGCTCGACGGAGAACGGGTTGGGTCCCAAATCGTCTAGCCCACCAACCGATTACGGGACGAGTGGTCAAATCATGGCGGCCGAGGGAAATCACTCGCTTATTTTGGACGCGAGTAATCACCATAGGGTCGATCAGCCCATTGATGTGGGTTGCAACATAGATAACACCCCCTTCTGCAGAGGGGGTTGGGTCGGCTTCATATCGCCTGAAAATTGCTTTATTCCCTAATTCAAACATCAAATCAAGTGCTAGTTGAGCCCATCGCTTTCCTGGATGTTTACCTTCGTGATTGTATGGAACACGAGTCAGTTTATCTCGCTTCAATCTAGTCGCACTTTCTGACAACTCGGGGAGTATCTCTGGCGCGTCTTCTGAGTCCGACACGAGGCTCCGAGGATGCAAGGGGTTGAGAATACACCGATTCTACTCTGTGGCTGCTGAAATGCTTTCAGCAAGGATTTTTGCGTCTTCTTGGTCTATCTTTCCATATTTCCAGAGGAAAGAATGAGTTGAGTCAGGATATCGTGGAATGATGTGAATATGGACGTGAGCGATAGACATGCCTGCCTCGTGCCCGTTGTTTTGGATGAGGTTGTATGCAGTCGCTCCGGTCGCCTTGAGTACAGCCCGGCTTACCACTGGTAGAGCCTTGCCAAGAGCTGCGGCGGAATCTGAGCTCAATTGATCAATTGAAGGGGCGGGTTCTTTTGGAATAACTAATGTATGCCCTCTTGTTAAGGGTTGAATGTCCAAGAATGCGATAATGGAATCATTCTCATACACCTTGTGGCAAGGTAACTCGCCATTGATGATACGAGTGAAGATTGTTGGCTCTTCACTCATTGAAATCCCTCAAGATTTTGTAATCTGCTCTGCGATAGCAATCATTCCCTGAAGTTTCAGAGCCGAACACATCTCGGTATTCATCACACTCGATTGATCTGTTACCTTGATTCCGGTTTTCTTCATCTCAGCAATAGCATCTGCGGCGGCTTTGAGTGAAGATTTGTCTCTAGAGCCATTCATGCAAGAGGACATTACAGAAGCCAAAGTTGCTGATGCTTGACCGACAGATACTCCCTCTCCTGACTTCAAAGATTCTAGTCTCTTTGAGGAATTTGGAACCGCTCTCTCAACTAAATTTGAGCCTCCAAAAGATGCTTCTTTGGCCCAAGTACCTGCATGGTTTCCAGCATTTCCTCCACCTACTAAATCGTCGAGGATTAGGTTGCCTGCCAACATCCCCTGACCGTGCATTCCATTGTTTGCAGAGCGCCCGGCTGCATAGAGGCCTGTGGCCCACTTTTTACCTTTGGAGAAGGTTACTCGACCGTGCTCATCCACTGGGGCGCCCCCTGTGGTTGTAGCGATGCTTGTTGTAATTGGTATCACCTCTCTAGACATATCTAGGCCTGTTCTGTCCTTGATTCTAGTTTGTGTGTTGGAGAACCAAGCCTTAGCATCAGATTCCAAGCCCCTCAAATCTAGGATGCAATCATCATCTCCAACTTCGCTAGGTTCAACATCCTCTCCACTGGATTTCCTAACCCTGCCACCTGAGCCTAATACGTCGAGTGTTATGTTGAGGTCTGTTCCCCTTACAGTAAGTGGGTGGGTAGGGTTATTTTCCATTCCCGTGAGTGTGAGGTTGGCCGAGGCAATCAGTGCTGAGCCCAATCCGGCTCCGTCTGATGGACTTGACCAAATTCCTTGATGGCCGGTGGTTGCGAGTACTACCGCCTTGGCTTGAATCCCGATGACTTCGCCCGTGTTGGTATCGTAAGCGGTAAGGCCTCTTACTTGCTTACCGTCCATAACCAACGACATTACTTGGACATCTGAACGGCGAACAACACCTCTCTTCATGGCTTGCTCTTCGAGAATGCGGGCGATGTTTCGTCTGGTTGCATCTCCGCAGCCAGTCATTCTAGGCATACTGTGTCCGGCGATTTGAGCCGTGTGAGGGAGGCCTCCTTCTCGGCGACGGAGAACAAGTCCCCATCTCTCCAATTCTGCAAGGACGTTTGGCGCATCTCCGCAAACCCTTGCAGCTGCTACCTTGTCTGTAGTTTCGCCGCCGGCAGAAATGGTGTCATCACGATGTCCGGAGGAACTTACTTCATCGATAGATACTGCAAGGCCGGCGAGATCCGCACCCGAGGTTCCAGCGCCTATTCCAGAGGATTCTAGAAGCAGGGGCGTAGTTCCAGCATCCGCTGCGGCAATAGCGGCTCTTAGGGCGGCGGGGCCCGAGCCGACGATAACTAGATTCCAAGACTCCATGGTTCTCGTCTTGGGCGAATCGTGTTTGCGACATGAAGATGACGCTCGGGGCTTCGCCCCGAAAATATACCTCAATCAGCAAGTGCAAGGGCGATTCTTCTTACCTCAGATGCAGCATCGGACATTCTATGACCCATGCTTTCTGCCTGAACGCCTGAGGAAAGTAGGGTAGTTACTACAATTGATTCGATCGTCTCGCCTTCCTCGTTTCTTAGAGTGACCTGTACGGGGTGCGGACCAGATATGGAATCGGGCCACGCCAAGCCTATCCAGAGAACCGTTGAGTCCGCTAGAAGGCGGCCGAATGATTCGGTCAATTCGCCTCTCTGCTCGCCTAAAGGAGTCGATGATTTGGGTTGAGGGGAGGCGTTTGCAAAGACTCGGAGTGTTTGGATTTCCGGCTCTCCTTCAGCGGCCAATATATCGACTTCAACCGACTGGTTCTTGCCTGAATGGTTGTGTATCATCACGAATAGATTTCCTTGGCCCTGGCCGCACCTAGGTGGTAGGTCGAGATCTAGTCTCCAAGCCTCCTCGGTAAGAGAAGGGTCTCCTCTGATGACTGAATCTTGTAATCTGTCTGTGAGGCGGAAAAGGCCGGGTTGCCATGCCCTAGTATGAGCGAGTAGCCGTCTGAGAGTTATCATGTTGAACTTGGAATTTGAGGAGAAAAGGCCGTCAATTGCTGAGACCTTGAAGACCCTGCGTGTTTCGCTTAGTAGGCCATCTTCGTCGAGTAATCCTAGATGTTCCAAATGGATTGCCTGAAGCAGATGCTCGACTGCTGATTCTGGTGTTTGGTCGCTTCGAACATCGTGAACTAGTGATTTGATCCAAATATCCCAATGGCTGGCTGTTTCCGGGTCTAGATGAGCGACCAGGAGATCTGACAAGACTCGATCCAGTGTGCTATCATGTAGTGTTGGTGCGTGCAGAGACAGCAGGGGGAAGGAATTTGACCGCATGGGGATTGAGGTTTCCAGTTGTTGGGTGTTGAAAGCAGAAATAGTCGACAACACGATACAGGCCCCCAGAACTAACGAGCTAAGAGTCTCTCCAGCATCTAGATTCCAGAGGGAGGCGAGAGCGATTGTTGCAAGAAGGCTGCATGAAATTCTAACTCTCTCTCTAATTCTTCTTTCATCGAGCGAGTTGAGTATACGTTCCACACCAGGATACGAATTCATGGAACGGAAACCTACTGCTCGTAAGCGAAGTCTGTCTCTAGCAGACATTCGAGCGAAGGATGCGGCGAAAAAGGCTGGTATTAGGCTAAGAGTTAGTGCGGCATGAACTGAAATCGCTACTGGAAATGAGGCATATTCCCATCCAATAAGCAGAATTGCCGCTGTAATTGGAGCGGCCAATGATAACAAGTTACGCAACTGTGGTTGAGGGTTGCTTGTAGCCGCCCTGACCCAAAACCTCCTACCTGCGTCTCTGGCCTTTACTCGCAGGCTCAATGCCTGCTCTTGTTGCGCCTGCCGGTCGCTCTCCTTGGCGTAGGGAGTTGGGAGGCTGCGCTCACTCGCCATGCCTGTCCGACATCGAACATGGCTTGATTCTCTCGGCTCAAATTAGAGGTCAAAGTAGCAATTTGGGCACCCTTAGAGTTCTTGAGGAGGATGCGGTCGCCGAAGTGGGCGTGTAGCATAGCCTGGATAATGCACTGGCCTCCTAAGCCAGGGACCGCGGGTTCGAATCCTGCCGCGCCCGCCATTAACCAAAGGCAAGACCGTGCTTTCTACCAGATGTCGCCGCCTTGTGGAGAAAGTTCTCGAAGGGGATTCTGGCGTGCATAGTACTACGAATTTGTGTATCACAAATCGCCAATGAGGTGATTAACTCAGAGCGTAGTTCATCGGGTAATGAAAGACGACGGCCGACCAGGACATCATGGAGTTGTGAAATAATATCGTCGGCATCTAATCCGTGGTCGTTCATTAGGCGATCAATCTCTGCTATTGCGCCGCCTAATACCTTGGAACGACGGCCTCGAACATTCTCCCACCGCCATTCAACAACTCGGCCACGAAGTGCGAGTTCCAGAAGATGTCTGCCTGCTTGCAACGTTGTGGCCTGAACCAAGCGATGTACAGCGGAGCGATCTTCGGTGAGTTTTCGTCCATGTAACATCTCCAATGTGAAGATTGCTTTTCGCAAATTGCCCTCAGCAACATAGGCCAAATCGCCTAGTACGCCTTCATCGACTGAGATTGATTCAGATTTGGCAATCGATTGCATTGTATCGATTACCGTCTCGCGGCTTGTGGAGGGGATTCGGATCATTTGGGTCCTAGATCGGATTGCATCGATAAGGCGCGAAGGCGCTCTAGCGACTAGGACGAATCTGCTAGCAACACCGACCGTTTCCATCATTCGACGAAGATATGCCTGTCTAATACCTCCAAGATGATCTGCGTCTTCGATCACCAATAACCGACTAACTGGAATTCTACCTGGTTCGATTTCCAATTCGGCTCCCGCGGGTGCTACATCTCCTTCCGAAGCTGAAATGATTCCTCGATCGTAGGCATCTAGGCTCATACGGCCTGCTAATGTATCCGATGAACCTGAACCGCCAGGCCTAAGGAATTCCTCGAATTTTGCCATTGCACCACGAGTTCGCATCAAATCGCGCGCTTGCAAAATATGTGTGGTAGATTCCCATCCTGGACCAAGCATCTGACGCGCTACCAATCGCCATGAGGCCGTTTTTCCAACGCCAGCTGGACCAGTAATCAGTAGATGCGGGGGTTCTGAGGCTAGACTCGCACTCTTGAGTGTCTCTTGGACACTTTTCGGCACCGCCAATTCATCGAAGGCGCGCGGAGCATGTGTACTCAACCAACTCGCCACGTATCAGCGTGAATTAGGCGGGTCTTGAACTCCGCGCCATTACTTCCACAGGAAGTAAGAGATTTCAGCGCGCCTTGAGAATCTTGTAACCGCGATCGGTTCCTTCCTTTCGCGGCTTGACGAAAATTCGGTAGCCGCACTTGTGGCACGACTTACCTACTGCCCCAACTTCCATCCATTCGATGTGTCCACAGCGAACACACTTGTATCGTACCTCGATTGCTTCCATAACGGAACTACAGTGATTGCAAGGCACGTTCCCATCTGGATCGAACTCCTTTCTGTCTGTGCGGTTGCAGGAGCGGCACTTGTAGAGCGTAAGCCTGTTCGCCATCGGGCCGCCGACTTACCAGCCCTTCTTCAATCTGCTCATCGCGTAATTGGGCCCTAAAGGGCCCTGCGACAGATGTCTACGAAGTTCTCGAATATCTTTGAACCATACTCGGAGTCATTCACTTCTGGGTGGAATTGTAATCCAAATCGGTTCAATGCTGAGTTCTCCATAGCCTGAATTTCGCATGATTCGCTACGAGCTGTAATTCTGAACCCCTCAGGTAATTCGACGACCTCGTCGTTGTGACTCTCCCAAACAGTCTGAGATTCCGGAGTACCGTCGAATAATGGTCCACCGCCATCGATGAGATTGATTGTCGCAGCACCAAACTCAGGCTCGGACGCTTCTGCGGCTCGGCCGCCATAATGACCGGCCATGAATTGATGGCCGGCACATATTCCTAAGATTGGAACATCTAGCTCAAGATAAGCCGCACAATTACCTAGTTCTCCGGTTAATCCGACACGGGCGGCACCACCTGAAAGAATTAGCCCGTCTAATTCGCGGAGTTTGCTAATCGGTGTATGGTTAGCGAGAATTTGGGTATCCACTCCCATGTAGCGTAACATACGCCATTCTCGATGTGTCCATTGGCCGCCGTTGTCGATTACATCGATGACAAGACGGCCCTCACTCATACTGAATTGCGACAGAAGAGGGATGATGAATAATGCCCCGTTTTTATCTCAAAAACTTGAACCGATTTGTGAAAATATCAACACCCACCCCACGCGAGCGATTGAAATAGACAACGGTAGTCGTGCCGATTCCTGCCCCGATGGTGTAGTGGCCTATCATGAAGCCCTGTCGAGGCTTCGACCCGGGTTCAAATCCCGGTCGGGGCGCCACTAATTTTCGTCTTCCCACCAGTTTTCTTCTTCCTCAGTTTCTGGTTCTGAATTTGATGAAATGTGCTCTTGATGTTTATGACAATAATCTGTCATTCGAAAATTTCCTGTGTTACATCCAGGTACTGAGCACTTTCTTGACATTAGTGCTTGGCGTTCTGATGGAGAGATAGTTTCGGGGCTTGTGTCAGAATCCGATATAGTGTCAGATTTTTCCCCTGTTGTTTTTGGCCATAGATACATAATCAAGGTGATGAATAACATGCCTAGGGCTGGACTTGCCTGAAAAAACAAAATAAGCAAAAATAAGCCGACCAGGAAACCAGCCATCTTGTTGTTTCTTTCCTTTCTTTTTTCGATTTCTTCCAAGACTCTTGCATATTCTTCTGGATCATCTTTGGCGCCTTCGAGTTTCTTTTTTTCTTTGCTTTTGTGCATCGATTCTCCCGCAGCATCGGCGGCGATTGCTCCGAGAATTTCTATTGGCACGCTTTACTCTATGTATATGAAACGAAAAAGATAGTGGCGTCATTAACTGCCATTCATACCAAATGCATCGTGGAAAAATGAAGTCAGACGGTTTTCGTATTCTTCCGAATTACTCCACATCGCATCGACGTGTGCCCTGTCTTCGACATACCAAGTTTCGACATTGCCGCCATTCTCGGTCATTCTCTCCTCAAATCGTTCTGCATGTTCTACTGACACTCTGGTGTCCTCAAGCCCATGAGTGAGGAAAACTGGACGATTTCCTGCGGCGTCGGCTGCGTGGATTGGGTTTCGTCCATCGAGATCGGCGCCTGCCATCCAACCTCCGACTGTGATTGCCGCTCCGCTAAGGAATGTCGGGAATCCCATTCTACCCAGTTCGTTTCGAACAACTAGTGGGAAGTCAAGAACTGCGCTATCGAGCCACATCGCTGCAATGCCTGGCTCGTCCTCAAAGGCAAAGGCTGCTGTTCCTCCAAGCGAGATTCCGACCAATCCTACTTCTCCTGCTTGGTATCCTTTGGAATCAATTAGCCAATCATACGCTCCAAGAATGTCGACATACTCAACCTGCCCGACTGCAATATAGTCACTGACTTGGTCGCTGTAACCGTAATTCCTCAAACTAAAGGAAAGCGAATTGATGCCTCCCTCGGCAAGGAAGGCTTGCATCAGTAACATTTCTGGTTTGCAATTTCCATTAGAGGGCATTCCGTGTGTCAGGATAACTACTGGTGCTTCCGGATCGACTTCGACATACCATCCCCTGAGGGTAATCGACTGGTCGTCTCCTCTGGGTGGGAAGCTTGCATTTTCATAGGAGTCCATTTGGTACGGACTAGCATCGAAGTTTTGCCTAATGGCTACTCTCTCTTCTGCAACCTCTCCGGTTCCAAAAGATTCCCAATCATCGAAAGAAGTCCACGAATCTGGGTGATTGTCCTCCCACACATAGCAACCGGGTTTTGCGGCTATTGCTTGGGATGCGATAACATATCCTAGACCAAGATAGACTGTGGGAAGTACAATCATCAGAGCTACTGCAATTTGCACTGGTCGGCTCTTTGGGTCGATTTTCATAACCGGCCGTTAGGGTGTACTATTTTGTAACTTATTGACTACCCAAGAGTTGAGTTTTTCTCTCTCTATTTTTGCCTCATGCCCTTTGTCAACAGGAAATTCTTCTTCGAATAGCATGATTTCGAGTTTCAAATTTTTCCCATGCAATTCTGAAAGCTTAGGTAACTGTTCTATAATCAAAGGCTTTGTTTTCGACCAGTTTTTGTTGGATTTTTCGACCAATAAAATTGGGGTATCGTTTTGTAATCCCTGAACAAGTGCTGTTCTGATTCCAACGTTTGAGTTGAAGAACTCTTCAATCTGTTTTGTGTAAAGGGATGAGCCGTCTACTAATTCTACTGAATGTGATTTTCTACCTACAAGCCAAATTCTTCCTTCTTCATCTCTGTAACCTAAATCTCCTGTTCTATGCCATTTTGTCTGGTCGGTATTATCGATAGCCCACGATAACCGGCCTCCGAAAATATCTTCATCTTCTCCAATCAAACATGAGTAAACTACAGGACCATTAACCGCTATTTCTCCAATTGGAATCTGTGATATTGGGTCTGATTTTTTCATTATGGGTAAATCATTGAGTTCTGCTGAACTGTCGTAGGATAATATTCTCAATTTCACGTCAATAGCCTCTCTGCCTAAACATACACCTTTTCCTGAAGATGTGTGATGTTCAGTTTCTGTAATCGTAGAATATGGTGCATAGCACAAGGGGAATCCTTCAGTGGCGCCATAGACCAAATGAAAACCACCGTCCGATGGGCGGTCATCAGAAAGATGAGGTTCTATTATTTCGGCAACTTTTGCCGCTACAGATTCTCCACCCACATACAATCTCCTAACTGAAGGCAACATCTTATGATTCTCAGATCGAGGTTCTGTAGCAATATAACCTGCTAGATTGATTGCCGAAGGTGGTGAGAGAAAGGCGGTCGTTGCTTTCCATTTTTTGCAAGCACGGACGATGTCAATTCCTGTAGTCTGTTTTGGTGATGACATGTTTACTATTGATGTGATACCAAGAATTGGATGGACTAGCAGAGTTCCTCCTCTACCGTAGAATATGTCTCTATCAGTAAGGCCCTGTGAGTGTAATACTTTCAGATGAGAATGTAACATACTATGAGTATAAATTACGCCCTTAGCGGGACCGGTAGTTCCCGTTGTATACTTCACAAAAGCAGATGTTTTACCCCAGTCTAGGTCAGAGTTTATTTCGAATGATTTAGGGCTTAAATGGTTAGAGAAATATTTCTTTAATTTTGAAAATTTAAGTTCTCTTTGTGGCTTGTTTGAAAGAAGGAAGAATTTGCTTACTATGAGGCTAAATGTAGAACCAATAATTCCCCTCGGATTTGCTCTTTTCAGAATTTTTCTTAATTCTCTTCTTCCAGATGTACTACGAAGATTCAGGCTAGGGAGGAGTAATGGAACTGCACCTGTCTTCAGCATGCCATAGAGGAGGATGACAAAATCAATACTGGGCTTAACCAATACAAGTGTAACAACACCACTGTGGAAACCATGGCGCCAGAGAAAATCTGCAGCTCTACTACTTTTTTCTTCTAATTCTTTGAAGGTTATTTGGTCGTAATCAGCCTCGAGTGTGTCTTTTTTGGGGAATATGAAAGCTATCTTGTCTGGGTTTTCATCGGCTTTCTCTGCAAGAGAACTGAGGATATTTTTCAATTCGTTTCCTCCTGAGGACTTAGCCACGCTTGGAAGGAGCAAAGGCGTAGTGTAGAACTGTAGTCTCGCTTAATTTTCAGAGATGGTTGTGGTTTATTCGGCATCAGTTTAGGGAGGCAGGCTCGAATCGTTTCATTTGCCTGCTCAATTTCTGATTCATCTACAATTACTCTGCCTCTAATCATAGAAGGAGAATTTCGGTTCAGTAGTGGAATAATTGCAGGAAGGAATTCAATCGTGCGATGAGGTAAGTTGACCAATACTAGATCCCATTTTCCTGCAATCTCTGAATCATCGCCCAAAGTTAGTGCATCCGCCATTCCAACTAGTCGGTTTTCATGGATACGCTGAAGCTCGATTGCACCTTCTGGATATGTTCTTCTATCCCATTTTGAGAGGTTTGACATGAGTAGTTTTACTGCGTCTGGGTTAAGGTCGGTAGCAAGTAAATCAGAGACTAAATCGGCCTCGGCGAGTAAGGTTGCGAGAGCGGGGCCGACTCCACAAAATGGGTCTGCAATTCTCAAAGGGCGACCGATTTCTTTTCGTAATTCTTTGGCTAAGGCGAGAGTCTCGAGTCTTTCTGTTTGTAATTTGGTAGAGAAGTATGCTTTCGTAGGATCGCATCGAATAACGCGCCCGCTTTCCTTTACGGCAACCTCTGTGGTCAGGAGTTCGGGTGGAGCAAATTCTAGGCTGGGGCCAGCTAGAACTCTATCGGCTAACCTAGCGCCTATCGGCTTCAGTTGTCTGATTCTGAATTCACCATCTACTCCCTCATCGGCTAATAGTAAGCGAATGTGGGGGTGTGCTCCGAGTTTTGCTCTTGCAATAGAATCCGTAAATTGAGCGACTTCATCGTCTATTCTGACAATCATCATATCACCTACAAACTCATGATTTGATGGCCAGGATTCCCCCTTTTCTTGTATTGTCTGTTGGCTTACTTCCGATGTGAGAAGAGCGAGCCAATCTGTCTCTATTTTTTCATCGGGAACGCCTTTATGCATCTCAATTGGATATTCTAAGGCTGCTGGTAGTTCTAGGGGGGCGCCGATATCTAACGGAATTAGGCGGGAGTGTCCGTCTTCGCTAGAGAATACTCGGTGGCTATGAGAACCCCATCCACGAGCACGGACGTGGCCTAAAACGGCCTCGACCTCGCGATTTGGAACGACCAAGTGGCGCATCATGTTGATGACGGGCAGGCACGCCCCCCGCTTCACCATGACGGACGGCGGGCTCCCTCCAGGTCTCTGGCTAATCGGCCTTGGACCGGGTAACCTTGGGTTGATGACGGCCGATGCCATAGAGCATGCTAGAGCTTGTGATTTTCGATTTCTAGAGGGGTATACTGCAACCTTACCAGAAGATCAAGAAGGTCAGTTAGAGGGTTTGGTTGGCGGGTGGAAAAAGGCAATGCGACCCATGGTTGAAGACCCCACCGAAATTTTATCCCTAGCAAATGAGAATTCCGTTGCTTTGTTAGTTGTTGGAGATCCTATGCAAGCAACAACCCATGTCGATTTAGAATCACATTGTGCCGAGCAAGGCATCGATTTCACTGTAATCCCTGGTCTGTCTGCGACTTCGCTGGCTGTTTCATTATCCGGTCTGCAATCATATCGATTTGGTCGACAGGTAACACTTCCTTTCGCTTATGGAGAATACCTTCCTACCTCTCCTCTGGAAATGATTGATTCAAATTATACCAACAATCTGCATACCTTGGTTTTGCTAGATTTGGACCCAACGGGCATGGGTGTTGAAAACCCCCAACCTATGCAACCAAAACAAGCGGTTGAAATCCTTCAAGCGATGTTTGAGAAACTCGTTGAGCACGAGGGGAGTGTCAGAGAGAGTATGACTACTGCTATTACAAATTGGGATGCAATTCTTCTGAGTGATCTTGGAACTTCTGACCAGAGAGTAGTATCAGGGGATTTAGAAGATGTAGCGAAATTAACAGATGGGCGTATACATTGCTTGATTTTACCTGCTGAATTTACTGGTTTGGAGCGAGAGGCTTACGAGCGCAGACGACACCAAGCATGAAGCGGGGAACATGGAGGGGACAATATGGCACGACCGCCAGCCGAGGTGAGTTTTCCCGGCGATAAAAATCGCAAGAGGAAGGTTCGTGTTCGTGGAATAAAAAAGGCCTCGAAGCAGATACAGCAGAGAATTGACAAAAATCTCGAGACTTTGTTGGATAACCCAGAGGTTTTCGTTCCAGACATTGAATGTAATTTAGGCAAGCCTCGGAGAGATATGTTAGCGGCTACTTTGAGAGACGTAGATGCCATTTCCAAGAAGCGACATGACCGTCGATGGTTAGGCAAGAGAATGGGGAAGAGAAGAGGCGATGTTGTCGGGAGAGCCTTAGCGGGTAGTTTACTCGCAGCAGGTGAAGCAGATACATCGACGGTTTCTGTATACAATAGCCCCATCTATGGAGCGTCGAGTTTTATTCGAAGAGGAAACGGAAAACAATCCCACATGGTTGGGATTCAGAATTTTACTAACCCGCGTCTCAGATTATTGGTTTGGGACGACCATGCCAAGGCCGGCTGGTGGTTCTTCTCCTGGGACGGCGGGTTTGTCTGTTCGGGGCAAGAGCCGCGCGCTCCTGTTGAATGGATAGAAGATAGTTTGAGAAAATCGAGCATAGATTTGAGTGGGGACGAGGTAAGATTCTCGAAAGGTTTGGAGGCAGAGATAGTCGAAAATGATGAATTTACAGATTCCGGTTGGTTGAAACTAGAATTTGAGGGAATTAAGGCCGGTATTACCGGTGCGGCATTGGCAAAGACTGGTGAGAATCCGTTCGTTCCCTCGATTGCCCTTGGAATGATGCCGCCAAAGATGTCTGCAGTGGCTGAGGCGGATTGGATGTGGAGGCCGGCAGGATGGCCTAGTGATCGGGAATTGCCTACTCAAGCGAGAGAAAGTCTTGATGAAGTTCTACTCGCTTGGATGAATCTAGCACTAGTTGATGATAAACTCGCACGCTCTTGCAGGAATGCTATTTTGGGTTCAATCGAAGAGGGTTACATCACCGGTAATCATTGGTTTGATGTTGATTCGCGTACCGATTTCCTCTCTCATATGCAAGGGAGTGAAGATGAAAAAGAAGCAATTGGAATCGTTTTGGATGGTTTGGAAGGAGGTGTTTTAGTTCGCTCAGATGGAGTTGTATTGGAAGCAGAAAATGATGTTATTCGATTCGAGGATAGTTCTTGCCACCCCGTATTGGTTGCTCTTTGGGAGGATAACGGAATGGAAATACTGCAATCTATGTTTGGCCTCGTAGGGGAAGAGGCTGGGGCTATTCACGATAAACAATCCAAAAGGAAGCAAGGATTCGGTGCATTCCTCAGAGAACTCAATGAGTCGGTTTCTTCGGCAAGAAAACTTGAGCGGTTGCCTTGGGAAGCAGGAGTCTTGCCTTCACCGCTTGACTTTGCAGAATCCCTGATTAGAAAGGGAGCTGAGGACGGTGTTGCTTCAACGGTTGCAATGTGTCGAAAGGCAAAGGGGCTGGATGCGGCAATGGGATGGGCGTGGCTTGTTGTCCATGATCGAACCGAGTCAGATGCTTGGAGATTCGATGAAGCGAGTCGAGACAAAGGGGGAGATTGGGTCCCAGCAATGACTGCACTTTGGGATGCTGCTGATTCCTTACTAAACAAGGACGACCTAGATGCAAAAGAAGACTACGTCAATTCTATGAATTGGTTAGCAGAAGTATCTGGTGCCCAGTGGTCTGCTTAATGGGGAAGGGCTACCCAAATTGCAACTAAGATTAGTGAAGTGCCTAGTACACTGTTCAAGACTCTAGCCTTTTCTGGAGAAGAGAAAATTTTGCTGAGACCCAGACCAAATGCTGTCCAAGTAAGTACCGCAGGATAACCTATGGATGCATTAATTACAACAAGTAGGATTTTTCCGGAAATTCCGCTACCGAATAACATACCCCAACCAGTCATCAAAACGAGAAAATGAATCCATGCCTTGCCATTGACTACTTGAAGGACTAAACCAGTACGAAAACCGATACGTTCTGTTTCTTGGGATTCTTTTTGAGTCGGATCAGATATGGCGACTTTCCAGCCTAGGTAAGCGATATAGGTTGCCCCGACCCAAGTAAGGGCTTGAAACATGTCTTGATTTTCTTCGATGAAGACAGTACCAACACCCACAGCAACCCCTAGACTAGACCAGCCGACCAGCATTCCAAGTGTCATTGGAATGGATGCACGGAACCCATGTTGAGAACCGTGAGCCGCACAAAGTAGGTTATTGGGCCCAGGACTGAAGCACATTGGAACAGTGAATACTAGCAGCGCAACGAAATCTGCTTCGTTCACGACCGCACCTCAAGCTAGTGTTGCTAGGTGTTGTTCTGTTTCTATAAGCGCGGATGAGATGTCGTTCCAAAGGTCTTCGACATCCTCAATTCCGACGCTCATCCTCACGAATCCAGGGACTATTCCCGCATCATTTCTAACGTCTTCAGGAACGAACATGTGACTAGAATTGAATGGGCATTCGACCAGGCTCTCGACGCCTCCTAAACTGGTTGCTTCGAAAATTATCTCCAAGCTTCTCATGAATTTCAAAGCCGCTTCATCCCCGCCTTTTACGACAAATGAAATCATACCGGTTGCCTTTGGAACGATTCGTTGAGCTACTTCGTAATCTGGGCTGCTCGGAAGACTAGGATGATTGACCTGTTCTATCATATCATGCGCCTCAAGCCGTCTGGCTAATTCTGCAGAGTTTGAGGTGTGAATTGGCATTCTTGCATGAAGAGTTCTCATTCCCCTTTCAAGCAAATAGCACATGTGTGGGTCTGCGGCTCCACCGAAGTGGACCTTTCGAGGGAATATCTCTGCGATGAGGTCCTTTCGACCAACTACTATTCCAGCAATTAGATCTGAATGGCCTCCGAGATATTTGGTCCCCGAATGAATAACCAAATCGAAGCCGTAATCGATTGGATTACAGGCCCATGGTGTTGCGAATGTGTTGTCTACTATGCATATCAAATCGTGCTTCTTTGCCAAGGAAGCCATCGCTTCTAAGTCACAGACTTTGATTACTGGATTGGTAATAGTTTCAACGTAGAGAATCTTAGTGTTGTCTTGTATTGCGGCTTCATAAGATGCTGGGTCTCTCATATCCGCCATTGTGACTTCAATCCCAAATCTAGGCAAATCCTCTGTCATCAAACCATAAGATCCTCCGTAACAGTCTGCGCTTGCTACCATGTGGTCTCCGCTAGACAGAAGAGACATCAGAGTCGTTGATATTGCAGACATGCCGCTTGCAAAGGTCTCTCCGTCCTCGGCGCCTTCTAGTTGCGCTACTTTCATTGCAACTCCTTCCGAGTTGATGCTAGAAAGTCGGGAGTAAAGTGCAGTGTGCTGTGCTCCTGCGGCCCATCCAGCATAGCGCTCGTCTGTCAGTTGATATGTGGCTGTATTGAAGATCGGAGTGACTGCTGAACCCTCGATATTTTGTGTGCCGGACCATACTGCTCGGGTAGCGAACTCCTTGTCGGAGTGTTTCTCGTTCATGGCCCTCGGACATAGGAGGAGCAAATCAATTGAACCCTAAGGGTTCAAAGAAAAATATTGGGCTACTTTTCATTTACCCATTCAGCGAAATCAGAGGAGGTTTCTGCCTTGAACCAGATCACCATAGGTAAATCGTACGGATGTTTTGAGTGAATCTCATCTATGAGGGATTGTTTGCTATTTTCGCTTGTTTTGCATTGAATTCGCCATTCTGGGTCGCTCTGAATGGCGTCCTCCCAACGATAAGTAGAGCTTATTTTCGAGTGATGAGCACATGCCATAAGTCCCGCATCTACTAAGTCGAAGCACCATTCACCGACCATCGCCTCAGACCAATCCCCAGGTAGAGTGGTTTGAACAATCCAGACGGAGGTTTCCATGTGTTCCGGCAATAGGTCAAGGCAATCAATTAGATGGTGAAGTTTGAATGCCTGACGACGTTAGGCGATACTGAGGGGACAGTGTGCTGGACTACAAACAGCCTATCGAGACGGGGACTATCCCTGAAGATGGAGCCGACTTTGATGTCATCGTAGTAGGTGGGGGCCCGGGCGGTTCGGCTGCTGCTGCCTACAATGCGATGAACGGTTGTAAGGTGCTTCTAATCGAAAAGGGCACTTGGCCTCGAGACAAGCCTTGTGGCGATGCTGTTGGTGGTAAATCTCTCTCTCATGCCAAAGAATTAGGCGTACTTGAGTTGATAGATGAATCACCACATTACGTGGTTGACTCGATTGTTTTTGGAAGTGCAAATGGCTCCGAAGTTAGGGTAATGTTGCCAAAAGAAGCATATGAAAAACAGGGTTTACAATCTGGTTACTCCTTACCTAGAGAGCAATTTGACTATCTCATGTTCCATAAGTGTCAAGAGATTGTTCGGGAAAATGGTGGGTCTGTAATTCAAGGCTTTACAGTGACTGAAGTTACTGTCGAAGGAAAAGAGGAGAGTGGTCGTATCACAGGAGTCAAAGGAAATTTTGGAAGAAGCTCTCCCGAGGAATTAGTATTCAACTCCGCTCTTACCATTGGAGCAGGGGGGTACAATTGCCCCGTATCTCGAACAATAACTCTCGATGTTTTTGATGAGCCTCACCGTGATGATGATCATTTTTGTGGCGGTTATCGAGAATATTGGGGTAATGTGGAGGGGCTCGAAGGGAACGAAGGGCAAATTGAAATCCACTTTGTCGATGAAGTGATCCCTGGATATTTTTGGTTATTCCCTGTGGGTGAAGGCGTAGTCAACGTTGGAATTGGGATGCTGATTTCCGAGGAAAGAGAAGCCAAGAAGAAAGGTGGGTGGAGAGGATTAAAGAAAACCCAAGAATGGTTAATTCGGGAGCACCCCCGGTTCAAAGAAAGATTTGCTAATTCCGAAATGGTCCCCGGTTCTGGGAAAGGCTGGCAGTTGCCATTTGGCTCTCCTAGGAAAAATCCGCCTTCTCATCAACCAAGGAGAGGGGCTATGGCGGGTGCAATGACTGTTGGAGACGCCGCCAGCCTAGTTGATCCGTTCAGTGGAGAAGGTATTGGAAACGCCCTGCTTTCTGCCAAGTTAACCAGCAAACATTTCGATAAGGATTTACATTCAAGTGGCTTTACTTCAGAGGCTGCTGAAGCATATATGGATGAGTTGTGGGCAATATTAGGTAAAGAGTTGACAAACTCAAAAACACTTCAGAAAATGATGAAGTGGAAGAGGCTTACAAATTGGTTCATCAAAAAGGCGAATCGAAAGAAAGAAATTGGGACGATAATGTCGGAAATGATTGCCAGTAAAGAGGCTCAGACTGAACTTTGGAATCCTTGGTTCCTGTTCAAGACTATCGTCCTTCCCTGAAGTGATATCATGACTCTAGACAAAACTCTAGCAGGAATCAAAGCAGTATTCCTGGATTTGGACGGGACAATATATCTCGGAGATAATTTGATTGAGGGTTCGTTAGAATTTCTCTCACGGCTTGATAAAGCCGGAATCAAGAGGTATTTTTTATCAAATAACTCAAGCCGCTCTGTGAAACAATACGTCACAAAATTACACGCAATGGATATTCCTGCGACAGAAGATGATGTGCTATTATCAACTCATGATTTACTCTCATGGTTGGTGGCTGAAGGAGTGAACCAAACCTATCTTGTTGGAACAGAAGGTATGCGAGAAATGTTGGAAGATGTTGGAATAGAAACTAGGTCGACCGATCCGCAATACGTCGTTCTTGGATATGATACAGAAATAACTTACGAGAAATTAAGCACTGCTAGTATCCTAATGCACCGAGGTGTTCCCATGGTAGTTAGCCACCCAGATATGGTTTGTCCATCACCTGATGGAGGATTGCCAGATACTGGAGCATACATGGCATTGTTTGAAGCAACGACTGGAAAGAATCCTTACCATATTGCTGGTAAACCAAATGCGGGAATGATTCTTCACAAAGTGGAGCAACTGGGCCTATCTCCAGAAGAGTGTGCAATGGTAGGAGATCGGTTGTACACAGATATGGAAATGGCCGATAGGGCAGGGGTTCATGGAGTACTGGTTCTCTCTGGTGAAGCCACTCGTGAGGACTTGGGGGCTGCACCTCAGAATCCTAGTTTAGTGGTCGGTTCTGTTGCAGAACTTTGTTGAACATGTTAGTTCAACCCGCAATTACAGAAGGGTGCAAAATGATGCTTCTAGGTATCGTTGAGGCGTGGGTTTCAATAGAGTAAGTTGCAGAACTACATAGCGTGGAGAGGGATTGGAGCGTCCAGGACGGGTCTGACTGCGATTTGAATGCGCTTCCACTTGTTAGAACATGGCCAAGTTTAGCACCTCATGCTGAGGCTGTTGAACGCCTAGTTCTCATGGGGGCGATTGAAGATGATGAGTTGCGTGACGTACTCTTACGCTCACCGCGTGGAGTGCACGCGCTACCATTGCCAATAGGATATGATGGCGATAACATCGAAGGGAGTGCTTTACGCATGCCTTGGTGGTCTGACGTAGATGCGCCTAACTCACTACTTCCTGGAATTTATGAAACTGCTCAAGTTATTCAGATGCTAGAGATTGAGCGTGGTGACTCAGTGATGCTAGTCGCTCCGCGGGGAAATTGGTGGACAGAGATTTTGATGCAATTGGGAGTATCAAGATTGAGAGTCGTAGAAGTCGATGATAGTCGGCGAGCAGAATTGCAAAGACGGTGGTCTGACTTACGTCTTGACATCGTAGCCGAGGCTTGTGGTTGTCAGATTGAATGGTGTGGTGCTGAAGACCTCTACAAAGAAACTCCAGAAGAGGGATGGGGTAAGATATTGGTCACAGGAGGATTGCCGAGAGTTCCTGTTGGTTTACTGATGCGACTTGATTCCGATGGTGTTGCTGTAGCGGCTATCGGAGAAAGTACGGGTACTGTTTTACAGACAATTACAAGGCAAGCGGAGGGAGAGTTTCAAGCCCAGTGGTTGGCGATTTGGAACGTTGATATGATTCAAGATGAGGTCGCTCAGTCTCTTTGCGACCTGGCCCCGTTTGCCGAAATACCAGCACAAGATGAGCCGAAGACAACCTCAGTCAAGACCGCTTGGATGCATGCCAATGATGAGCCTACAAGAGATAGATTGGGGCCTGCGGGCTTGTTGGATATGATCGAGGAAGTATGGAGTGAGGTGGAGGCTACTACCGAAAGTGAAGGGATTGCGGTAGATCTGCGCGAAGTTTTGGCTCAAGATTTGTTCAGAATGGGTAATGTATTGCAACGGTTAGGCATTCTTCGCATAGCCGCAGAACACCATGGAAGCTCGTTCCAGCTAAGCCCTTCTCCAGAGGCCGCTTGTTATCTCGGAATGACTTTTTCTGATGATGAAGAAGATGGTTTGGCTTGGCAGCGTCTAGCGATTGAGACTAATCCTAATTATGGTGGTTCTTGGAATGAGATTGGGGAGGCTTTGCTACAAAGAGGGCAGGCCGAGATGGCAATCAAATGGTTCCGAGGGGCAATTAATTCTGTCAATTATTGTGAAAGGGGTGCGGCTTGGGCAAATCTAGCCCGAGCGCATCTGGAAATGGGGCGAACTACCTCGGCATTATTCGCGGCTCAAGAGGCGGCCGCGTTGATGCCTGATGAAGATGAATTGGATGAGTTGCTCGAGCAATTAACTGATGGTTTGGCCTGAGTTAGTATTGAAGACAGGATGGTTATCCCGGCTCAATGGTAACTGTAGTCACCGGCGCCTCAGGATATATCGGTAGCCATGTGGTAGCCAATTTACTCGCTCGTGGCGAGAGTGTCAGAGCTACCGTTCGAGATGTTGCTGACCCGGAACGTGTGGCCCATTTAGAGAATCTTCCAATCGCAGAGGGAGGTGTTTTGGAAGTGGTCGAGATGGATCTATTCAACCCCGATTCTGTTGATGCTGTAATTGCAGGGTGTAGTGACTTAATCCACACTGCGGCGACCGTGGTGGTTAGGTCAAAGGACCCACAAAGAAAAATTGTCGACCCGAGCGTTATTGGAACTCAAAACGTGATTTCGGCTGTTGAGAAATCAGGTACAATCAAGCGAATTGTGCACACCTCTTCGACGGCTGCAATCCGGCCTATGGATTGGAAGGATGGCACTGTACTAACCACTGACACTTGGGCCGATGATGCAACCCTAGAAGAGAACCCGTACGGCCTAGCAAAGGTTAGTGCTGAGCGCTTGATTAGAGATTGGCATTCCTCTCTGGATGAAGAAACTCGGCCGAGATTGGTTACTATTCATCCGTGTATGGTTTTCGGCCCGCCTATGTCTCCACGGCATCTGCGGGGCTCTCTTGCGATTCTAATGGCGATTGTTCGAAGAGAGGTTCCTCTCAACCTCCCAATGCAAATCAATATCGTTGATGTTAGGGATGTTGCAGAAGCTCATGTAAGGGCCTTGACCGAAGGTGAAGATATGGGGCGCTACCTAACTGTCTCCGGTGAGATGATGATGAATGATATCGCAAAATCCCTCAAAGTCGCTCATCCAGAGCGAAAGTGGGCTACCTGGGAGGCCCCTTACTGGTTAGCAATCATCGCCTCGTTTTTCCATCCAAAAATCGATGTGTCGTGGGCTAGGAGGCATCTTCGAAAGAAACTCTACTGGGATGCGAGTCCGGCAGAGAAAGAATTGCGGATGGAGTGGCGAGAACCTCTAGATTCCATTCTAGATACTACTCCACCAATCCTTGAGAATAACTGGGATTAATCTCTTGATTATTCATCAAGTTCTGCTTCAAGAACTTCTTCCGATTTATTCCGAAGCCATAGGGTCGTTGCAATGATTGCAATCAGAATAGAGGAAAGTGATAATCCGACGAGGAGAATTGACAATGATGATTCTTCCGATATTGTTGGGTTTTCACTGTTAAATTGTGGTATCTTGCTTTCATCATAAACAGGCCTTACCATGATCAAATCAAATGAGGATTCTTCATCGAAGAAGTCTGAGGGTGGTGCTGGGTCTAAATCTGAATAACCGTCAAATCTTAACGGTACATCGAATATTCTTTCTTCGCTAACGTCGAGTGTTAATAGAACGTCAAAGGTGTACGGAACCCTTGGTTCCATAAATTCTGAGCCGGTTAAAATTCCTGTAATTGGCAGAGATATTGCAGTGCCTGTAACATCGAATTCTGTCCAAGCGTTCCAATGCTCGGGTTGTACGTCCAATACAATGTAAATGGTGTCTCCAACTAGTGTGCCTTGGCCTTGAGCATCATCATTTCCATCGGAACCAAGGTCTACATTTGGTCTAATTTGGGCTATCTGTGCTGTATCGGTGTCCCAATCGAGAGAGCTGAATGCAACTTGCATCTCGTATGTTCCATTAGGGACACAAACATAATGCCGATCATCGGTAGCATATGTTCCAAAAGTGCTGGTGGGGCCGTTATTGAAATGACTCCATTCTCCTTTCCAAGCATGTCTGAGTTGGTCTGTGCTGAGATTCAAGCCCCTGGTGTCCATAATACCTTCATAATGCTCGTAGGCATCCCAAACTGTTGCTTCTGGGTAGTCTAAAAATCCATCTTCATCCGGGTCCCTCA
>JAKUOA010000015.1 GCA_022451235.1 Candidatus Thalassarchaeum sp.
CGCTCGGATTCAGAACCTACGACGGTAATAGATCCATTCTGTGGAACGGGTGGAATCGCAATAGAAGCGATGTTAGCCGGACTTAACGTACTTTCAAGTGACCTTGATCCAAAGATGGTGAAAGGCACAGAAGAGAATTTGCAATGGGTATCTGAAGACCTCTGTAGTGACTATTCGGCAACATGGGACGTGCAAGAATCCGGTGTAGGTTTAACTCCAGACGTATGGGGCAAAATAAGTGGAGCAATCTTTGCCTTTGATCCTCCATATGGACGGAATGCATGGAAATCAGATGACGGATATCAACTATTCCTCAAGGCCTGTTCTGCCGCTAGAACCATTGATCACTCTGGCTCTCTATGCACCCTTCTTCCTACAGACCCTGCTATTTTGAAAGATAATTCAGATGAACCCATTGACTACCTGGTGATGGGCAAACCTTGGTCAAAGGTAGCCGACGAAATGCTCGATCGTGGATGGAAAGTTGCGCTAACTGCACCGGTCAAAGTTCACCGTTCGCTGGCTCGGTTATTGGTTGTCGCTCACCCGTCGCATTGAAGACGGGTAGTCTGTCGTCGAGAGAATAAGGGCGATTGGTGTAGTCTGGATATCATCTGGCGCTTCGGACGCTAGGACATGGGTTCGAATCCTGTATCGCCCACCACTAATTCAGATAACTGATAATCTGAACTGTAATCATAATTGCAGCTACAACGAGAAACATTGGCCGAAGTAGTGCGTAACCATACTTCAGAACATAACCGGGTGCTAGATAACCTCCAATCATGTTAGCCAATGCAAAAGGAATCGCTACCTTGTAATTCACGGATGCTGCTATTGCGAACATTGCGTATGAGCCAATGTTTCCGCCAAAATTCAGAATTCTAGCAGTCGCAGCAGCTCTGTCCATACCAAATCCAGCACCTTTGATGTACCCAGCCATTAGCATACTTCCTGTGCCCGGTCCAAGGAAGCCGTCGTACCAACCAAATCCAACTCCCATACCAACGGTTAGAGGAACCACCTTATCCTCCTTGATGTCCTCTTCCTTGCCAAATTGAGGATTTAATAAGACATAGAAGAATAATACAATCAGTACAATGATAACAATCGGCAATAACATATCTGATTCGATCAGCAAAACAGTATAGGTGCCAATTATTGAGAATATAATCATCACAATGAATCCAATAAGGGCCGGTATTCTTGGAACAATATCGCTTTGTAGATATTTCAGACTTGCAATCGCTGCAGCCGCTGCCGATGCGAACTTATTCGTTCCAAGAGCAATGTGAGGAGGTAAACCAGCAGCTAACATTGCTGGTAGTCTCAGAAGCCCACCGCCTCCTACAGCACTATCTACGAATCCAGCGAATACTCCAACCAACATCAGTAGAAGGAATACCTCGTTATCCACGATGCTATCGAAGGCCAACAGGCTATGACATTTACACTACTCAACACTCGAATCTTTAGCAGCGCGACGTTTCTTTATCGAGCGGAATAATACTCTTGAGAATACCATCGATAACATAAGGAAAACCAGTGAGTACCACCAAGGATTATTCTCGCTGGTAGCAATGAAATAAGTCACAATCAGTATGGCCATTCCGTAGAAGGCTCGAAAGATAGAGTAGGCAATGAATGACTTTACCAGTGGATTTGCAAGAAAGCGTTGCAGCCAAGTTTGTTCAGACAATTGGCTAATCCTCTCGCCTCCAATGACTAATCTTGTCCCCACCGACCTCAATTTCTCTAAATTTACTCAAGCCAGCGGAACTCAACTCATTATCCGAGAATACAGTTCCACTTCCACTCAATTTGACGGGTGATTGACAAATGTGAGCTCTGTCTACAAGGCCCTCTGCTAGGAATCTCCTCCAAGTGTTTGGACCACCCTCTACTAACAAAGATTGGATTCCTCTATCTCCGAGATAATCTAGAATACGAGTGATTGGAATTTCTCCATTACTAGCCGAAAGAACTGCACGCTCAACGTGTTGTTTGTCAGAATTTGATGATTCAAATGGGTCAACATGAATCAGCAGGGTTGGCGCTTTACCATCATTCATCAACCTGCAGTCCTTTGGAATCCTACCACTTGGGTCAATCACAACTCGTATTGGCGAATTACGTGGGCCTATGTCTGGTCCGCGTACTGTCAAAGAGGGGTCATCGCGGACAACGGTATCAACACCAACTAGAATCGCCATTGAATCTGCACGCAGTGCATGAACAATCTCCAATGATTCTGGCGAAGAAAAGCGCTGTGCCGACTCATTTGGGTCGCAATCTACTCTACCATTTGCATCGATTGCAGCCTTCAATAGGACCTCTGGACGCATATTTTCACACCAATGCATGAATTCACTCATCTGTTCATTGCATTCTTCGGCTAGAAGCCCAGATTCTACCTCTATGTTTGAATTCACTAATGCTGCAGTACCTTCTCCACGCACTGTTGGGTTTGGATCATCAGCTCCGATTACCACTCTCTTCACTCCGGCCCAGAGTAGGGCTTCGGTACAGGGTGGTGTTCTGCCAAAGTGATTACACGGTTCCAATGTAACATAGGCTGTGGATCCTTGAGTTTCTACTCCTTTTGCCTCCGCATCGGCAATCGCCATCTGTTCTGCGTGCAGACCTCCTATGTGGTCATGCCAACCTTCTGCGATGATTTTTCCATCCTTAACTAGAACACAACCAACCAGTGGGTTAGGCATTACTCGATGCCTACCACGTTCAGCGATTTCAATGGCCCGCCGCATGAATTGTGCCTCATCGTCCATGCTGTTCGTACCTCCCGAATGCCCCATTACACTTGACTTCTACATTCGCGAGGATTCAAGTTTAGTTCCATCCCTGAGGTAACTATGCCTAGGATAGCCTGCATCCTCAATCCAAAGGCCAGAGACGGAATATCATCGAAAAGCTGGCCCGAATTTGAAATCGCATTGACCGCTGCAGGTTTTGAAATCGACATACACGAAACTCAGTATGTTGGACATGCAATGGAGTTAGCTTACGACCTACTATCTGACAACCACGATATGATTGTAGCAGTAGGAGGGGATGGTACGGTTCACGAGGTCGCCTCAGGCTTGCGAGGTAGCGGTCGCACCTTGGGGATTTTACCAATTGGAAGTGGTAATGATTTCGCTCGCGCCTTAGGAATACCACTTTTTGATATTCAGGGTGCCGTAGATTTGCTGTCAGACGGAATCGACCATTCTGTTGGAGCGGTCCGTGCCGAAGGCCCACCAGCAAGCGACCTACCACAATACAAGATACCTCCACCTCATCCATGTAATGGAGAGGCAAATAGGGAAGGAAATCTGGTTCGTTGGTCGTTCTTAGAAGTAGATGGCGGTGTTACTAGCTCAGTCAATCGAATGAAAATAGCAGGAAAGTTTAGTTGGATTCGCGGTCAAGCCAAGTATACCGCTCTTGGTATTCGTGCTATTCTAGGTTGGAAAACCCAACCTGCATGGATGAGAATCAATGGCGGTGAGACACAAACTGTGCCCCTTCAGGGATTATTTGTTCTCAGCCAGTGCGAAACTTTTGGTGGAGGCTTCAAAGTAACACCAGGTGCTCATCCAAAGAGAGATCACGCTTCCTTGATTATAGGTTTAGGACTGTCAAAAATACAAATGTTACTTGTCATGGGTCCCCTTGAGAAGGGTGAGCACGTTGGTAAGTGGGGCAAGATTACCATGGAAGATTGTACATCTTTCGAAATTGGCGCAGTTGATTCCGAAGGCAATCCTAGTAATACTCAGCCCCACAGTCCTCCGCTATTCATCAATATCGACGGTGAGGCTTGTTTGACTACCCCATGTAGCCTTCAGTTCCATACAGATCAACTGATTGTTCGTGGAGCATCAAGGATTCCCAATGAATGATAGTGGCGCAGACGGAGAGATTTGAACTCCCGAGTCCAAGGGACACCGGATTTCAAATCCGGCGCAATACCAGGCTATGCGACGTCTGCAGTGGTCCACCGTAGCGGCTGCTTTTCATGAATCTATGCGGTGAACAAGGACCAATCAAAGTCCATAGTTTCCAGGTCTGCACCAATCCGGTAGGCCGGATGCTGCATCTGGGTGCGTCAGTCCAACGAAGAGAACCATGATAATGATGAAGAAGGCAGGGAATAGTGCAGTCATCGTTAGAATTCCAGAATCCTCATCACCATACAAGTGCATGAAAATCGCAGCGATCATAATGAATTTTGGAATTGCAATTATGGTTAAAATCCACAAGGTTACTACCTTCTCTGTGGTATCATAACTCTCAGCAAATTCAGTTAAATCTAATCCAACAGCAGCCACTTCGATTAATGTTAGAATCATTAATCCGTAGAAATTCATCCAGTAAGGATCTTGTCCAAATATCTTGTAATGTGCCATACCTAATCACCTCAATAAAGATAGAAGAATGGGAATACCAATACCCATATCAAATCCACAAAGTGCCAGTAAAGACCGAAGTACTCAATCGATACTGCATTCTTTGGAGTGTAACCGCCAAGCCATGCCTTGTAGGTCATGTAACTTAATCCAATGATTCCACCAGCTACGTGAGCACCGTGAGTTCCGGTAGTCACGTAGAATAGGGATGCTGATACTTGTATGTCAGCTACCATGTGTGCTCCTGTTGCCTCATCAACGTAGGAGTGATGTTGGTAGTGGTCGGCATTGATTGTGTAGCCCTCATCTACGAGTGATATGATATCGTGTTCATGGAGTCCAATCGCACTAATCTCAGGAACGTAGAATCCGATAAACCACTCAACCATTTTCAGGGTAAGGAAGAGAACTGCAAGGAACCATGTTGTTCCTAGGTATCTGTAGACTTTCTTTCTACGGACTTCATCATCTAGATCGGGCATCTTTGCGTAACGTAGTGCCTGTACAATGGTGAATGAAGAGATAATTAGAGCGAAGGTGTTGATTGCACCAGGTGCAATATGCCACCAGCTGGATGCAATAAGATGGCTCGCTGGCTCGAAGCAGGTAACTGTAACACCTTCTTGCCATCCGGTTGGATTTGTAACAGGATCAAACATTCCACGTTCGAATACTGTGCCACAGTTTTCAATTCCTAGCCTGTACCTCATGTAGGTACTGAAAAGAGATGTGAAAACCATCATTTCAGACATTAGGAAGACCCAGACTCCAACCTTTCTAATTTGTATGCCACGGAATGGGACTCCAGTTGCTATTGGTTCGTAATGGCCGTCGAAGGATAGGTCCTGCCTCCACCAAATGAATAGTGAGAACCCAACTACCAGTAATCCAACCAAAATCATAGGAATATTTCCTGGGTTATAGGTTCCGTAGGACCACGCCTCGGCCATTCCAAAGAGGAAAATTGCGATTCCCATACTCATGAATAATGGTGAGAATGAATTGTGTGGAGCACCGTGCCCCCAGTCATGTGGACCCCATGGTTGAGGTGCATGATGGTCGTGATCATAATCTCCGCTCAATGGCTCACCTCCTCGTGATCTTCCGGCACCATCAATCGATTGAACCACTGTCCTAATCTTCCAGGCTCATGCGCAATGTGCTCGTTAGCATCCTTGAGAACTGGAGGGTTGTTCCAATCGAATGAAGGGGTCGGTGGTGGTGATGAAGTCATCCACTCGAATGACCATCCGCCCCACGGATCGGCAGGAGCCTTTTCTCCTCTGACCAAACTAATCAACATATTAGCAACCATGATGAAGTTAGAGAAGAAGAATAGGAACGCACTTACTGATATGAAAAGATTCCAATCAGCGGCCCATTCGGGTAGATTTGTGAAGTCGTCAGTTGTGATGAAGTAGGTGTGATGCCTTCTTGCCATTCCAACAACACCAAGCCTGTGCATTGGCCAAAATATTCCATTGTAGGTTACGAATGCGGTCAAGAAGTGCAGGGTACCCAACCTTTCGTCAAGCATACGTCCAGTCATCTTTGGATACCAGTAGTAAATCGCTGAGAAGAATCCGAAGACAGTACCTCCTACCAATACGTAGTGGAAGTGAGCTACTACGAAGTATGTCTCGTGGAGGTGAGTGTCCATGGCGATTGATGGGAAGAACATTCCCGAAATTCCACCAAGAGTGAAGGTTACCAGGAATCCGAGTGCCCACAAAGTGTGTGTACGATAAACGAGTGATCCTCCATGCATAGTTTTCAGCCAATTGAATATCTTGATTCCAGTAGGAACAGCGACTAACATTGTTGTCAGCATCGTAACGAACCTTAGTGAAGGCGACATTCCGGAAGTAAACATGTGGTGCCCGTAAACGATGAAAGCCACGATTCCGATTCCCGCCATTGCATAAACCATTGAACGGTACCCAAAGATGGAGCGCCTTGCGGATGTAGCAAGGACCTCTGAAATAACGCCGAATGCCGGCACTATAACCACGTATACCTCAGGATGTCCGAAGTACCAGAACAGGTGACTCCAGAGTAATGGATCTCCTCCTGCAGATATGTCATAGAATGCAGTTGAGATAGTTCTGTCGAGATAGACTTGAATTAGCCCAACCCCAAACGCTGGAATTGAAAGGAATAGCATTAGGTTGGCAACCAATATACTCCATGTGAACAAAGGCATCTGCATCCAACCCATACCCTCTGCTCGCATTACTGCCATCGTGGTAAGGAAGTTGATACCTGTTAGGGTCGAGGACGCTACCAGCATAATCTGCCCAGCAACCCACATTGTAACTCCGGTATGAGCGCCTTCCGTGACAATGTAAGGTGCGTATCCGGTCCATCCTGTATCTGCCCCCTCTCCGGTAAATACACCAGTGAAAATCAGCAATGCAGCAAATGGTTGTAGCCAGAAAGATAGAGCATTCAATCTTGGCATAGCAAGGTCCGGTGCTCCAATTTGTAGGGGCACCATCCAATTTGCAAACCCATTAATCAAAGGCATTGCAGCTAAGAAAATCATTGTAGTTCCATGTAATGTGAAGAAGGAGTTGTATTGATCTTGGGAAATGAAATCATTACCCGGAACCGCGAGTTGAATCCTAATCATCATAGCAAGAATTCCACCAATACCAAGGAAGAATAGACCCTGAACGAAATATAGAGTTCCAATCTTCTTGTGATCTGTGCTGGTGAGCCACTCAGTTAGCCAAGGTGCTAGGTGCTCCCAATCGAAGGCATCAGGATTGGTTCTGTAGAATCCATACAGAACTGTGATTGTGAGAAGTATTCCAGAGATGATGATGAGAGTGGCTAATACCTTGTATGGATCTGCTTCTTCTAACCCAGGACCTAATGATCCTGCAACTTTCAGAGTTAGTTTATTCCACTGATCTTCCGGACCAGCATTTCCATCTCCGTTAACAGAGTTGACGTGTACTACAAAGTCAACATCTCTCCCGTGACTCGGAGCGATCCACTCGATAGTCCATGATGTGTAATCGTTCCCTGCTTCAGTGTGCGTAACCTCAGAGGGGCCATTAGATTGAACAGTCGCATCTAGCGGAGTAATTTCACCACCAGATGCCCATAGGTTGAATCCTCCAAGATTTGCATTTCCTTCAGCAGACGGGCCACCGGTGAATGAAATTGTAACCTGGTAGGTCTCAGACATGTTGTATTCTTCTGGAAGTCCATCCAGAGTAACCGCCACACCAGCATTAGGAGCTGCGGCGTGACAATTACATCCACCAGCACTAATCTGGTCATAATTTACGCCGGTTGGTAGGGAGTTTACAGCCGGAGATACAACCATTGCTATGGATATCAAGAGTAAAGCTACCATGCTTCGCGAAATTGTCATATTTCTTCCCATATCTTTCAACTCCTCAGGCGTGGATAGTGACGCCGGCCATCATGTAGGCGTGGTCATCTCCACAGTATTCAGTGCACAGCAGTAGGAAGTCCTCTACATCCTCGGCTAGAATCCAAACAGTGGTTGTCTGTCCCGGAAGAACATCTTCTTTGACTCCTAACGACACAAACCAAGGTGCATGAGTTACATCTTCAGAAGTCATGTATGCGAGATATGCATTCCCCGCCTGTAGAGAGAGATGAGGCACGGCTCTTCCGTCTGCTTCAGTAAATCCTGATTCACACAATTCTGCTTCGAGTGTTCCACAATCAAAACTCCAAACCCACTGCTTGGCTGTTATTTCGATGGTGTGGTAGCAATTTGCTGTGTACTCTCCTTTCAATTCAGCGTCAGGATCGAAGGATAAGTTCGAACCGTAGTAATCAATAGAATCGTAATCGCATTCGTCACCAAAGTGCCCTCCATCCGGGGAAGCCCATATGTTGTCTAATGGCGCCCAAGAAATATAGGTAAGATAGACGATTAATATGAACGGAACAATCGTCCACGCCAATTCCAACTTTAGGTCATCATTCTCAACAGGAAAAACACCAACTTCTAAATTGTCTATATTGGGATTTTCACCATCCTCTGAGCGATAGAAAAATGAGTGATGATATAGCCATCCAAAGGTGAACAATGCGACTAAAAGCGACCAGACAAGATACTCATTCCAGAGGCTGTCGTATAGAGGTGTGATGAGACTCATCGTTATCTCCAATCTGACCGCGTGTGAAAGTCCCTCATAAGTGTGAGGTTTACAATTCCTGAAGAGAGGTCCGACGCAGTCGGAAATGACTTCAAACGACTAACTATCGTGAACCCATCAAGATAAGCACTGAATTGGTCAAAAAAATGACTTTTTTTCCGGAGGCGATGACAGATGGGCGCTAGCGATTGGATTCAAGATAGGACAAAATTTTCTGGCCCCCCTGTCCGAGAAGTCCGCTTCAATTTAGCAGCTCGTGCCTTCGCAGAAAGTCAACTCAGAAATCGAATGCCATCAGATGGTGGAGCCGGTTGTCCAATTGTGGTGGAGGGGAAGAGAGACAAGGAGGCGCTAAGAGCTCTAGGATTTGAAGGGCCTATTGAACTAATTAATCGCGGCTGGGATAGATCTCGACTGGTAGCATATTTCTACGATACATATGGAACTCGAAATACAATCGATGGCGGTCCACCGTTGATGTTGTTAATGGATTGGGACCGCACCGGGGGACGAATTCAAACTACCCTAAGGGATCGGCTAAATTCACTAGATGTTCCAATTGATGAAAATCTCAGAATTGTTCTGTTGAGAACGATGAAGCCAGAGGGAAAAACCGTCGAAGCCCTAGCACCATTTGCTAAAACTCTGAGGCCGCTTATTGAAAGCGAATTTGATAGAATATAGCTTATTTTGGAAATGAAGTGGGACTTTCTTTGACCGTGTTTAGTACTAGGTGAGTTACCGAACGTTTCACACCATCCATCGAAAGCAAATTCTTGGATAAGTCATCGAGGTCATTTCTATCGCTGGCCCTGGCAATTATCATTGAATCGAATTCACCAGTAACATCGTAGACGCCATATACTCTAGGGTCGCGAGCAATTATTTCCTGAATTTCGATAAGACGTCCCTTCTGAATTCTTAGTCCAATTACAACATTCAACCCCCATCCTACCTTCTCCGAATCAAGTATCACGCGGTACTCCTTGATGACTCTATTTTCTTCTAATTTCTTCACTCGATTACTAACTGTACCGAGTGAAACACCGACCTCCTCCGCGATGCCGCGTAGCGATGTTCTAGCATCGCGCTCGAGAACCTCAATGATTCTACGGTCAGTATCGTCGAGCATGAATATCCCTCGGGAGACTGGACTCAAGGCATTAGGCTATTGAACATTCACCTCAAAAAACACTACTTCATTGAACGTATGTTCATTCTTCTTCATCGACTGTGATTCCTCTCATTAGTCGTAAAACATGCACTTCTGCTGTTCTCATCATTAGACTCACTCGGCCACCGATCCAAACAGGAATAGTGGTTCCATCTACTTCATCTTTCAACAGGAAATTACCTCTGTTCGATGATAGTTTTGGACTTACTAAAGATGGGTCGGGTTCATCTCCTGATAGTAAGGAATCGATAACTTTCGATGGGACCTCAGTCAGTGCTTGTTCAATCTCATCAGACAATACTTTTGCCGCCGAACCAACAATCCGTTCAAACTCTCCACGACGCAAATGGATTGCCTCAAGTCCGAGATAAACCACTTTCAGTGGTCGCCAACGTCTACCTGGAATTCGAGTCCTTCCGCCTCTCCGACTTCTTTTTGAGGACCAAATTTCGTGAGCTTGAGGTGTCGACCAAAGAACCTTCTTACCTCGCACCCAAAGGTCGTTGGGCAGGTGACTCAATCGCTTTTCCAAGATTGTTCTAGCCTCGGAAGAAATTGGTTGAGGGATGTCTTCGTTATCTACCGGTGCTTCTTCTTCCGTCAACTCACGGTCGACTCTAATATCGCCTTCTGATTCTTGAGATGATTGCTTCTCAATTACCGCTAGGAAAAATCCACCACCCTTTGATTCATCATTCCATACCCGCATACATAGTGGCAGGGCATCAATGATCTCTGTTTCAGATGGCGGAAGTAAACTGGCTTGCCCTTGATTATCCTGAACAATTGAACATTCATCAGAAAGCATAGGCCATTTTTTCATTCCTTTTGATGCAACCAAGTTTGGAATCAAATCGTGGGCTGAAATCAATCTCAAAGAAGGATCTTTTCTGAGGACTTCTGCAACCACAGCTTCGTTTTCTACAGGATCGAGAGAACAGGTCGAGTAGACTATTCTTCCACCCGATTTGACAAGTTTGGTAGCACGACTCAAAATATCGATTTGCAACTTCTGCATCGAACGCCCACCATTTGGCTTCCAGCGAGACCAAACATCGGGATTTTTCCGTGTAGTTCCGGTACCGGTGCAGGGTGCATCAACTAATATTCGGTCATAGCCAAATTCGGGTACCTTGGGGAAATGACGTGCATCATGATTGACGATGATATTGCTTCGCGAACGATGCCTCTGCATGTTGGATACTAGCAGATTTACTCGGCCTCTGACAACTTCGTTCGCGACAATTACTCCCGAATTATTCAGATGCTCTGCAATTTGAGAAGTCTTAGATCCTGGGCTGGCGCATAGGTCTAGGATATATTCACCAGGTTTCGGTTCCAAAGCCAGTACAGGTAACATCGATACGGCCTCCTGCCGAGTTAACCGTCCAGTTTCATGTAAAGCAGCCAAGGCAGATTTTTCTTCTCCCTCTGCCTTACCACGTGGAAACGGCATAGTCCAAGCAGAACCGACTCCATTGAACCACTCAATTGGCTTACAGTCTAATGATTTAAGCCAGTCTTCAATCCATTCTTGATCGCCAGATAAGGGATTTATTCGTACTGTTTCTGGAAGCCTTTCATACGCGTGTGCGAACCAAGAATCTGAATTATTTCGCCAGCATCCTACGGCCTTCAATAACAGGCTGGCGCGCGCGGCCTCATTCCAATCGACCTCCTCTCGCACAAGCTCGCGTCAATCATCTTGACCATCAAGCGATTGGCTCCGGCAATCTCACAGCCCCCAAGAATTTGTATTACTACTCCAAACAAATTCGTAAACGGTTAAACCTCTAACTATGCGCTCGCGGTTCACGGCGTATGCCGTATGGGATGCACATGACAGGACTGAGAAGAAGAATTGCGAGAAGCCCGACTGAACCTAATCGAACGACAAATACGGAGGCCACACGAAAGTTGGTTGGCCTAGTTGAACGAGCGAGGAAGAATGGCAGAGAGCAAGGCCCGCTGGCTCCAGTTGAGGCCTTAATTACAGTAGATCAGGAAGAATGGGTGTGGCAAGTTGTAGACAGAGATGTTCTAGAGGTCTTGTCTCACAGATTAGTATTCGAATCTTCGGCAGGAAAGCGCCGAGAAATTTTGATGACCGCGGGTATCGATACTGCCATGGATGCAGCCTCAAAGATTGTTGAACTCGATGGCGGCTGTGTACTAATTGAGACGCTAGACCCTTGATTTTACTTGATTTAGTATAATTAATTGAAATTTTTCTAGGTTCTTTGGTTTCGCCGTCTTGAAATAGTGCAGGTAGGTGCGACGGCCCGATGGCTAAGGAGAAGAAGGGCAGCGGCATCCAGCAAGCAGCGGGTTTAATCCGCTACTTCGACGAGGAGTCAGAGGATGCAATTCAAATTAGTAAAGGAATAGTCTACGCTGCCTGCGTAGTCTTCTCTGTAGCAATTTATCTACAACATCATGGAGTATGGGCATGGATGGGCGATGTCCTTTCTGGAATCGTCTGATTACTCATCACCAG
This sequence comes from Candidatus Thalassarchaeum sp., assembly GCA_022451235.1. Taxonomy (GTDB): domain Archaea; phylum Thermoplasmatota; class Poseidoniia; order Poseidoniales; family Thalassarchaeaceae; genus MGIIb-O1. The sequence goes on from JAKUOA010000015.1 coordinate 12,229, forward strand.
TCAAATCGACAACTGGTAATTCATCATCTAGTAGGTGTGAGGCTTCGACTTCTTCTTCTTTCTCGTTTTTGTCCCACCAAGTCAATATTCTAGAGCCAGATGCCGCTGCCTCGGACGATCTGACTTCGGTTGTGGGGTCTGCTTCTACCAGAGCCTGGGTTGCTCTTGCTAGAGCTCTTTCTACTGCTGGAGCGTTAAGATCGGCAAGGGCTACCCGAGCCTCATCCAAATTCTGCTCGGCTTGATTTAGGATGGGTTCGATATCCTCACCTCCACGGAGCGCCGAAACTTTTTCTGAAAGATTGGTAATTTCTTCGTTCATCTCATCTCTGGCATGATGGATTAGCTCCTCCCAAGCGCTACGATGTTCGGAAATTGTAGCCCTAGTCCTCTTTTCAAATCTCGATGTCCATGACGGTTCCCATGGATTACGACCTAAGGTGGCGGCTATATCGTGTACAATACGTGCACGTAGAGCCAGTGGACCAGTGATTTCGATTTGATTAACAAAACATCTTGCCACTAATCCGAACCCCCAATATGAGTCGGATAGCACAACCATCGAAACATCACCCGATGAGGTTGAGAATCTCCATCTTTGCTCATCATAACCGGGTTTAGATTCGAAAAATGGCGGATCAGCAGGGCCAAGAGAGCGTAGAGCCGCCCTAGCAACATCTCCAAGGTATACAGTTGAGTTACCCTTGATTCCCGCTGGACGAAGCCTTCCTTCGATATCGATTGACATCTGCGGTTGTCCTTCTCGCACCTGAGCCCATAGGATGGTTTTGTTTGGATCGAGGCCGATTGTCCCCTCCACTACCGACTCGGCCTCGTCATCCATGATGAAGGCTGAACTGACTTCGCGTTGAACGTTACGTGCAGACGAGAATGCTCAAGTTCCGTCTGTTTGAACACTACTCTGTGCCGCGACGCAAGTATGGAAGGCTTACCAAAGTCGTAGAGCTTCCGCCAAAGGATAACTGTTCACGTTGTCGTGCAGGAAAGTATTGCCCTCTTCCCGGTCATTCGGGAAACACTGTACAACCTGAACGTGAATGGCAGGGCCCAGAAGTTGTCGATAAGCGACAAAACAAGAAAAATCCCGCAAAGAAATGAATCGGCTAATCTTGCTGAATCGCTGTTGCTGGGACCATCAGATATTCGCTTTCCAATTCATCTTCAACTTTGGAATCGATTTCGAACTCCTCCAATTCTGGTAAGCGCTGAGCCCTGTGGTAAATTTCTCTCAGAGTCTGGTCACTAATCTCTAGATATACTCTGGTTGTTGCAATACTTGCATGCCCCAATAATCTCTGAATTGTAACTAAATCTGCACCACGCTCGAGTAATCCCGTGGCAAATGTGTGTCTCAATGTGTGAGGGGATAGTCGAGTACGAGGAATTTCAGCCTCGTCTGCCAATCTATCAATTAATTTCTGAATAGATCTCGGATTGATTCTGTTTCCTCTACTAGAAAGGAATAGAGCTCTTTCTGAGTCTTCATTTTCAAGCATCTTAGAGCGCATTGCTCTAATCGGATTCCACGCTTCGATTGCCTCGGTAGTTTTCTTGGTAAACAGTACAGTACGGTCCTTTTCTCCCTTACCACCTATTACTAGCGCAGATAGGTCCTCATGATCGACATCGTCGATGTCTAAATTACATAATTCAGAGATTCGCAATCCAGTTTCTAACATTGTGGTGACTATTGGATGGGCTAATGGATCTTCCATTCTAAGCGCTGCAGAACGAACCTTCAGCACTTCTGAACGACCTAATGGTCGTGGAAGAGGTCGGCGACGTGCCGGTCTTTGTACCCACTCGGGAATAGTATATCCAAGCCATTTGAGGAGGTGAGAGACCGCTGCAATTCTAGCGTTGATTGTAGCAGGACGCAACTCTCCCAGGCTATTCAACCAGGCATCTACCCGTCCTGTAGATGGATCAGAGCGCTCGTGGTAAACTCTTACGGGAATAATCTGAGCTTCTTCCCAGGATTGATATTCTTCACCTGGTAAAACAGTTGTCGAGAAATCTCGCGCAGCCACTGTGTATGCACGAATTGTGTGCTTTGATTTCTTTTCTGTGCGCAACTGACCCGCCCAGCATTCAAACCAAGGTAGGGCTGCTAATCGCATTAGTCTCGTAGGTAGAGCATTTACCACGCTGGCTTGGCTAATTGTAGAGGAAGTTTCGAACCGCCCCTGCGTAACCCCTCGGCTAGCAATTCCTCTATCTTCGCCTTCCATATCTTGGTCCCTCGCCTATTTCCGTCGCGAACGACGGGTGCATCCCTGCCCATATGGGCGAGCCTAAGTGTGTCTATCCAAACTTGAATGCTTCTGATGTGGCAAGCCATACGGCTAGGTTTTTTGAGTAGTAAGAAAAAAGCCGTTTGATGATTTCAATCAGTAATCACTGAAGACTCGTCAGAGGATAAATTTACCAATTCTTCTTCCTTATTTTGTCTTTCAACCGCTTCTAAACGCTTGTTGAGATGTTCAGCAACCGCTCCAGCGACATTTACTCTAGATGCCCCTTCGATTCCCTCGAGGCCAGGACTGGAGTTTACTTCCAGTACAAGTGGGCCGTTGGCTGATTCCAATAGATCTACACCTGCAATATCCATCCCGAGTATATTTGCCGCTGAAAGCGCTACTGAGACAAATTCCTCATTCAATTGAACTTGCTCTACACTTCCTCCAAGGTGGAAGTTAGATCTAAACTCACTTCCTGATGCTCGACGACGCATCGAAGCTGCGACCTTGCCCCCAACAACAAGAACTCGGATGTCTTTCCCATGAGACTCCTCAACATATGTCTGAACTAGTGGTTTCATTCCTCTCTCAAGCATTTGGCTAACCAGTTGTCTTACTTGCGGATAGTTTCTAGCTAGGAATACACCAGAACCTTGGGTCCCCTCGGTTGCCTTTACCACACAAGGAACCCCCCCCACTCGTGCCAATGCACTGTCTATGTCGGTTGTAGAAGCCACGTGAGCTGTGACTGGAATAGGAACTCCTGCGTCCGCCATCACTTGGCTAGCTAGTAGTTTGTCTCGACTCTGTTCAATCGAAAGTGATGGATTCAGGACAATTACTCCCATTTGCTCGAATTGGCGAACAATCGCTACACCGCGTCTAGTAATCGAATATCCAATTCGAGGAATGACCGCTTCACATTCGATTGGCCATCCTCGATGAAAAATACGCCCTCCCTTTTCATCAACCACTACCGTAAGCGATAATGGGTCAATGATTCGCACCGCCCATCCAGCCTTCTGGGCTTCCTCTGCAAGACGGCGGGTTGAGTATAACCTCGGACCGCGCGAGAGGATGACTAGGCGTGGGTACATATTCCGCGCCCACAACCATCCCTTCTTGAGTCTGACGGATGTAAAATGGGATGAGGGTATTCTCGTTCTCCCATTCTAATGGCTAAATTTGCTAAAAATTAGGTCTTCTGGCGACCACTCGCATACGCACGTATGCACGTTCCGCGGAGCGGAACGCCGAAGGGGTTGAAAGCCCCAGTGTGCGACTACCGAGAGTAAGTCGAACAGGAGGGATGGGTCTGGATCGTGATTCACTATCATCAATGAAGGTCTCGGAACTACGTACTTTGTGCAAAGAAAAGGGGCTACTAATCTCTGGAAAGAAGGAGGAATTGATATCTCGTTTACTAGGCCAAAAGATCTCTGAAAAGTCTCCTGAAACAAAAGTCATTACGTCGAGTTCAGAACAAGATAAGGACGATGCAATAGATCGTCTTCTTTCTCGTATAGAGTCTGGTGGTGGGGGAGAACCATTGGATGAACCGGTAGAGCTCGAACCGGTAGAGGTACTCGAAGCGGAAGTCATGGAGGCCGACATAGTTGAGACCGAAATTGAATCAGATGCCGAGGACGAACTAGAGTTAGTGCTAGACAGTGAAGAAGAAGAGATAACTCCAGTAATCAAACAACCTGAGATAATCCTTGACGAAGAGGATGAAGATGCTTGGACTGGTGGCGTAATAGCTGATGAAATTGAACCTGTATTAGTTGCCGATGAACTCGATTCAGATGCAGAAGAAGCCTCGATTACAATAACAATACCTAGTCTATCATCGATTGAATTCTCACCGAAAGTTATCGCTGCGATTACCATCTCAGCCCTGATTCTTGGAGCGATAGGATTCGCCTTCTTTATGCAACAAGATTCCTCATTCCAAGCAAGAACTCTCCACTATGGTGATAGTATGGAATTCAACATTCTGAGTTCCAGTATTGAAGTCGAGGGTGACGATATGGTTGCAATATTCCGAGATGCTGCTTCTGGCCCTCTCGATGATGCCTGCGGAGAACTATCTGCAAACATCGTTTCAGGAACTGGCAGCATTAGTATTCGAAATGGAGATCCTGCGGAGATTATACATCCTTCAGATAAGCAATATAGCGGCGCAGTAAACGCATTAGATGCATTTGGAAGAACACATTTGACCGCTGAGAAAGTAATCGATCATGAGATGAATATAGACTTGAGTGGTAAGACTTGGCGAGATGAAGGAGAATGTGGAACACTAGGTTGGATTTTGAATGACAACAACTTGGATATGACAACAAGAACTTGGACCGATATCGGAGATAAGCAGTTGATTAGAACAAGTACAGATTTGACGATTTTGGATTCAGAAAATCAAGCCACAAACCTAGAAGCTACAACTTTCGGTCTTGATTCAATTTCAGGTTTAGGGGTGGTATCTTCCTATGTATTCTTACCTCTTACTCCTCTAGATTTGTACGAATTCTTTGGAGACGAATCTTTGACTTCAGGAACTACATCTGAAGCTGATTCAGAATGGTCTTGGACAGTAGGTAATGAGATCAATGATAACGATCATGGTTTGGTTTATCCAATTTCTATGTCTCATCCGGAATTTGATGCTTGTAATGGTCGCATTACAATCGACTTGTTGGTCAAGAATGGCGTTTCATGGCCGGTGCAACAAGATGCAAATATCGTAATTGATAAGAATCAGAAATCAAGTGATTGTGGGTTGATTGAAACCTCGCTTTCAGACGCCGCAATCCCAGATGGAAGAATCACAATTTCATTCTCTATGAGAGCCATCAAAGGAGGAATCAACTCAGGTTCAACGGCAATTGAATGGTTGGTAGATTACACCAGCAAACCGGGTCCTGGTGAAGATCGGCCTGGGACTAGTGCCCAGAGATCTTGGGGTGTTGCTATGCCTGATGAAAGCACGATTCGCTCTTGGGATCTCGAGTCAGCCTTGGAATGTACACTCGCAAACTATTCCACAAGCGGCGTTGCTACTGCAGTCGAACAGGGTGGATATATTTGGAGAGCATCGACCATGGATGTCGACTCAAAAGTTCAATGGAATATGTCTTGGGTGACCGAAGATGAAAGAGCTGGTTGGACAGTTGTTGAGGAAGATAATGGAGGCTGTTCATTAGTTGACGATGACAATATGGACGACGGAACGGTTCAATGGAATCGTAACGCTATACCTGATACATTAACTATGAATTCATTAGAATCTAGATTACTCTCATCTTCAAGATATCCAGGATTGAATATGCACATCAATGATGGAAGTGGAGGATGGGATGATGACGTCGAATATGGTTACAGACTGTCTGTAACTCAAGATAACGAGATATTCGACGTAATTCCAATCAGTCTGGGAGAAGGTGCAGTCAGCGTCCATGTAGAGAAATCTTGGACGGATGGCAATAACAGAAATCACGATGTTGTTTGTATTATGGACGCTGAGAACGCTAGGCTTCTCGGTTGGTATCATTTCTGGGCACCTCCTAACTGATTCGGCGCCTTGGATTCAGTTCGCTAAATGCATCTGTATTGTCTTTCAGTGTCGGCATATTGAACAGCCTTCCGAGCGCCGAAGGCGCTCGTATGTCCGTCGATAGAGGCGTAGAAGAACTGCCCGAGGCAGGCTCAGCACCGCTGATTATCGACGCTGAATTCACAGAAGTCGAAGACAAGGGTCTACCGACTTTAGACGCCGTTGATGAGATTAGTACTTCTCGAGCAAGAACCCCCCTTGAGTTACCCCAATCAGGACCAACTCCAGAGGGTAGAGCTAGGGTTGTTACAATCATCAATCAGAAAGGAGGAGTTGGTAAAACGACGAGTGTAATCAATATCGCTGCGCAATTGGCCCTACGTGGACACAAGGTATTGGTCGTAGACGCAGATTCTCAGGGGAATTGCGCAACGGGACTCGGAGTAAACAAGAGTAGAGTCAAAACCACTACTCGAGATTTAATCCTCAACCCCGAAAGTGCGGTGGAAAGCCGCCATGCAACCGCTGTTGATGGCGTTCACATAATAGTAGGAGATCGCACCCTCGTTGGCCTAGAACAAGAGATGTTACGACAACTTGGTAGAGAGCGAAGATTGACTGAGGCACTAACTCCACTTTTACCGCATTATGATGTGGTGATTATTGATACTCCGCCATCATTGGGATTGGTGACAATCAATGCACTGGTCGCAAGTGATGGAATAATAATTCCAGTTCAAACAGAGTATTTTGCTCTAGAAGGCTTAGCCATGTTGGCAGGTACAATTAGAGAGGTTAGAGGACTTCTAAATCCAAGATTAGGAGTTGATGGTGTCATGCTTACTATGCATGCCCCGACTTTACTCAATGAACAGGTTGCATGTGAGGTAAAGGAGGCATTCCCTGAGTTACTAATCGAGCCTGCTATTCGACGCAATATCAAGTTGGCAGAAGCACCCAGTCACGGCATACCAATCCATCTCCATGACCCAAATAGCAACGGCGGTCAAGACTACCAGAAAGTCTCCAGTGTGCTTGAATCACGTTGGGGGCTCTGAGTATGTCTGAACCAGTCGATACACCTCATGCAGCTGTGCTGTGGATGATTTTTGGAAGTCTTTGCTTTGGTACGATGAATGCCTTGGTCAAGTACACAAGTGAGCTGGATGGCGTCGATGTTTGGATGGTCATCTTAATTCGTTCAGCCGTCATAGCATTCGCAGTCGCTAGCTTTGCTGTAAGCCGGGGGATATCTTTGAAGATGAACGATCCTAAGACCATGTTTCTACGCTGCGCAGTAGGTCTTACTGCAATGATTCTCTACTTCTCTGCTTTAGCTAGGATTCCAATTGGTCAAGCGGTAACTCTACAGTACACCGCCCCTATTTTCGTCGCACTGCTCTCAGGTCGAATTATTGCCGAGAAGGTTCAGCCCTCTGTGATTGGTTTGGTGATTACCGCCTTTGCAGGTATCGTTCTAATCGTCTCTCCAAATTTAGGGTCAGTTGAGCCGAATGCTCTACTCGCACTCGGCTCGGGATTTTTCGCTGCCTTGGCTTACATTTACGTGCGTGAGCTAAGAAAGACAGATTCGGCTACTTCTGTGGTTTTCTGGTTCGCTGCATTTTCGGTGGCGGGTTCACTCGTTCAAGCTGCACCGCATGTATCCAGTCTCGACACCCACACGCTGGCAGCATTGATTGGAGTTGGAATTGGAGCAGGCGGAGGTCAGGTTGGCATAACTATGGCTTACCACAGAGCCAACGCCGCCTGGGTAAGTGCCTTCTCTTATCTTACTGTAATCGTCGCGACATTCTACGGCTTCGTGCTTTTCGAAGAGGCGCTCAGTATTGCTGATTGGGCTGGTGGAATTCTGATTGTTGGTTCGGGAATTGCTTTGGTTTTCCTAGCACCGCCGGCACAGCCATTGGATAAGGTAGGTTAAAATTAAATGCATACCCTCTCTCTCAATAAATGATGGAAATCACAGTAATTTGGGTAGTTTTCTTTGGTCTTGGGGCTGGCTTAGGTTATCCGATAATGGTTTATTCAAAGAATCGAGGCCTAATTCCTTGGGTTTTAATCCCTCTAATTGGTTATTCGATTCCATTATTCACAATAGGCCCACACCCGATTGTTTTGGGACTATACCTACCCCTAGCTGGATACCTGCTATACGTTGGTCAGATGGTGATTCGCAATCCAAGTGCAATCAATGAATTTTGGAAGAATATGGCAGAAAATAACTGAATTTCGATTTATGCTAGGTCAACTTATTGATGGTATTTCCATCATCCAAATATCAAAATTTCCAGATCTATCAGAGTGAAAAGCGATATAATTTCCATCAGCAGACCATGTAGGGTGAGCATCAATAACCATATTCTGCATGGTCAATCTCTTTGTTTCGCCATCCACCAATGAAAGTATATGTAGATTTGAGCTAGTAGAAGTTTGTTTGTTATAGACAATATAGTCACCACTGGGGTGCCATGCAGGGTAGCCGTTTTGGTTTTCATCAAATGTAAGTTGAGTCTCATTAAGGCCGTCTGAAGTTATCATCCAGAGATGATTAATTCCCGATTTATCACTTTCATAAACAATGTACTGACCATCGAAAGACCAACGTCCACAATGCTCTCTTGCATCACTTCCGAAAACTTTCACAGCGGACCCTATAGGATACCCGGATTCATTGACGGATATTTTCCATAGATCCATCGTTCCGTCTCTATCTGAATAGAAAATAATCTCTGAACCATCGGGGCTCCATCGTCCAGAATCATCGAAAGAAGAACTATATGTTAATCTGTAAGTTTCTCCTGTTGATATATTTGCAGTGAAAATTTCCATTCTAGAAATTCCTTCTTCGTCAATAACTCTTGAATTGAATACCACATGTTTTCCATTGGGTGACGGCCCAGGATATCCATGATACTCTTGTTGAGTAGGAATTTTTTGTGGGATTGTAATACCTGGATTTAGATGGTATATTTCGTACATTCTTGCTTCAAGTCCCCTACTTGATTTGAACAATAATTCGCCGTCGAAATTAAACTCTGGTTGAATGTCTTCTGAGGACCAGAATGTCATTTGTTGGGGAAAGAGGGCTGTTACATTTACTTCTGTTAACGTAATATTCTGATGAATTAACTGAATATGTAAATCGAGGGGTGAGCCTCTTTCGTCAGAAAAGTCCGATGTATCGATGTTGAAATATTTGCGAATACCTAATTCTTCATCAGAAAAATGATTACCATTTATCCAAACCTCAATTTCTTCGGAAAAAGTCATTTCAGATTTAATTGAAATCTCAATTTGACCCTCTACCCAATCGTTTTCATTTAGAGAAATGATTTCCAATTGCACTGTATCATTATCATTACTAGTGCATCCTGCAAGAAAAGAAGATAGGAAAAGGACGATGATAATGATTGATTTTAGTTGTCTCATGAATATTCACTTCCACCCATTTACTCAAAAAATTCCGAAATATCCTCTAGAGGTTTACGATTTAGATCAGGCACCTGTGCATCATCTGCAGGATATCCAACCGGCATCAACAACATTGCATGCTCGTGCTCAGGTCGTTGCAAAATCTCACTTAAGAATCCCATTGGTGAAGGAGTATGAGTTAGCGTCACCAATCCCATATTCTGAATTGCAGCAATAAACAATCCAGCAGCGATTCCACAGGATTCCTGAGAATAGTAAGTTGGCCCCCATTCTCCATTATCTCGTAGTCGCTTATTTTGCCTAAACAGGACGATTACCCAAGGCGCATCGGTGATGTGTTCTTTGACTGCATCCGTACCAAGCGGCCTGAGAACTTCCGACCATGCTTCCGGCATACGTTCAGAGTATGTTTTCCTCTCCTCCTCTTCCGCCGCTTGGCGAATCTTCTGCTTCAATTCCTGATTGGAAATTGCCACGAATGTCCAAGGTTGTAAATGAGCTCCGGACGGTGCAGTTCCAGCGGTTTTGATTGCCGCTTCAATAAGAGGGCGCGACACCTTGCGTGTTGAGAAATGTCGCGTAGTGCGTCGTTTATTCATTTCTTGATAGAATGACTTTGCTCGCGAATTCATCTCCTCCGAAGATAATTCCTCAAAGACCAAATCGATGAATCCTGACTCATCATTGGCCTTTGCCATAGCAATCGCTCAGTCACGTCGAGCCATCAAGGCTGCCATCGTTAGGCCTGCCACAGTTACTGGGGCTGCAAATCCAGGAAGGAATCCCTCATCCTCTTCCTGACATTCGGTTGAAGATCCACCCCAAGTGCCGTTGTCAAACCAGCAATCGGACCAAACTTTCCATCCAAACCCAGACTCTGGAACAGTCTCGGTGCTGTCATCGCTCCGGGTTATATCGAAGCGCCAATTGGCATAAGTTGCGTAATCATCAATGAGTACAGATCCAGTGAAGGTAAGACCATCTCCAGAATCAACTAACTCGGTCTTTTGTGGCGGCCAGCAAATTCCAGTATTGATGCAGACTTGTGTAATCCATTCGATTTTGCTAATGTTGTTTCCTTCATCAAGCATAACAGAGATTTCGAATTCGGTATTTTCCCTTACCATATCTGCATAACTTACCGATGCGATTCCGGTTCCTTCAGTTGATGTGGAGTCGTTAACACCGCCTTGGCCAGCACCACTGACTGAAAGGGCGAGCATCGCTACCATTAGCAAGGCCAGGAACTGTCGCACAAAACAACGGGGCGGTGGTTATCTTTCAACCTCTTGTAGTAATCACGACTCAAGATTCCAGAGATCATCTCCAATCCAATGTAGCGTATTGATTGCCTTGCCCTTGCTCATAGCTACCATTTCTTCACCATCTACTATGGCGATTCCCAAGGCCAAGGGTTTGCCATGTTCCTCATCGCGAACCCAAACTAAGTCTCCCGCTGTAACCGCTGGATCAGCCATCTGAACGCCTGCACCCATACAATCCGCACCATTCATCAGAAATGGAATAGCGCCGTGATCGACTGCTGCCCAGCGACCATCTGGTTGCCAAGCGAGTATACCTCGAAGGGTTGGAAACCACTTCTTTCCATCGTCCGTCTCGACCTGCATTGCTAATGCTGACTTATCGACTAAAATCAAATCGCGATTATCGAAATTCGCCTTTTCCAAGAAAGCTGATTTAATGTCTATATCTAAAGCAATTCTTGCTGACAATTCAGCCACAATATCTCTAATTTGCTTGAATCGTATTGGAGTTCTGCGGCGTAATCTCTTGTCGCTCACGTGGGCTTGGCGTAAACCACGCCCAATGAACCTCGCGGAGCGATACTTGAGAATATCTTGAAGCGGGCAGGCTACGGCGACGAATCATGCTGGTAGTCTGCTTTGACCTCGAAGGAGTCCTAATGCCAGAGGTTTGGATTAACGTCGCCGAGAAGACGGGAATCGCGGAACTTCGAAGGACAACTAGGGATGAGCCGGATTATGACAAATTGATGCGCTACCGGCTCGATATTCTTGATGAGCATGGAATCACAATCGACGATATTCAACAAGTGATTGCAACCATGGACCCTTTGCCGGGTGCTAAGGAGTTCCTTGACGAAGTCCGTGCGCGATGGCAAGTATTGATTCTCTCAGATACATTCTACCAATTCGGTGAACCAATGATGGTAAAATTAGGTCGTCCAACTCTATATTGTCATGATTTAGAAATAGACTCAAAGAGCCGAATGATTACCGGTTGGAATATTCGCTTAGAAGATCAGAAGCGGGTTACAGTGGAAGGACTACGTGCAATGAATTTCAATACCTTAGCAGTCGGTGATTCCTACAATGATACCAACATGCTAGCAGAAGCTCATGCAGGCATATTATTCCGTCCACCTCAGAATGTAATTGACGAATTCCCTCAATTTCCAATCGTAGAGGATTACGTCGCGCTTATGGCCGAAATCGAAGCGGCAGCGGCGGATTTAGGCGAGTGAATTACTCTGTACGACCCGTAGGGTCGCATCAGAAAGAATCACGAATTCCTCCGCTCCATTGAAATAAGGGTGGTCGGTCGGCGAGGCGCATGGCACAATGGCATGGTATCTCTCGACGCAAGTCGACCGGCGGACGCTTGAAGCGACCAAACCGCTATCGAGGCAAGCGCCGGAAGGAAATTTCTAGCGAGAAGCAATATGCTTTCATCGGGGAAGAAGATGAGACCAAGGTGTACCGAAAGCACGCTGGTTCAACCACAGTTAGAGTCATGCAAGCAACCTCGGTCAATGTCAATGATCCAAAGACTGGCAAGACCACTCGTTCGAAGATTACCAGCGTTCTAGAAAACGACGCTGACCCTAACTTCGTTCGTCGAAATATAATCACTAAGGGAGCCATTGCTCAGACAGAGGCCGGTAAGGTACGAATTACCTCCCGACCTGGTATGGATGGCGTTGTCTCAGGCGTACTTCTGGAAGACTGAGGCTCACGAAGCCCTCAAGTCGCACCATTTACCCGAGTGGAATGGTAGTCGTGTCTTCGCGCAAGGATGAGATGTGGGTTTGGACGGGATATTTCGACTCCCGATTGACCCGTTCCGAAGGCCGTCGAGTTCCAAAAGAAGCAGCAATTTCTACTCCTACTTTGGAAGCGGTTGCCTGGGCCGCTCGCGCTGCTGGAATAACTCGTATGCGAAGAAAGCCAGAGTCGAGTCATCCGTCACGTCCGTTTACTCAAGAGGGAAGACTAGAGATTTCAACAAAGGACGCGCTAAGTTCCACAGGTGCGGAATCAAAAGAAGGAGTCTTACAATCGATTGGACTTCGCCTAAGGGCACAAATGAAAGAGGCGAAGTCAGCTGAATCACAAAGTGCAGCAAAAGGACCTGCTAAGGGCAATCGTCAACAGCGAGCACAGAGAAAATCGTTCAAGAAAAAGGCTGGTCAGAGAAAGAAGAAATTCGGCCGGAAGTGATCGACTGTTTTCCATAGAAGTCGCAGTTCCCGATGTAGAGACATATCTGCGTTTACGAGACAAGGCAGGTATGCGTCCTAGAACAATTAGCGGAGCTACCAAAGGACTTGGTTCGGAGTTGTACTCAGTTCTACTCCGGCATAACGAGTCTGATCAGATTGTCGGAATGGGTAGAGTTGTAGGAGATGGGGGAACCGTGTTTCACATCTGTGATATGGCAGTTGAGCAGGAATGGCAAGGCCAAGGAGGTGGTTCTATGATTATGGATTCACTAATGGATTACATCACCGGTGAAGCATCTGGATATTCTTACATCAATCTCATGGCTGATGTGGATGGGTTTTACGAAAGATGGGGTTTCAAACCTACGTCACCCAATTCAAGAGGAATGTATCTGAGACTTTCAGATTCATAATTATCAGAATGTGCCCGAGTGGCCGGTATTACCGACCACTCGGGTTACGTATTTCCGTTACTTTGCTAATTTGGTACTAACGATTACTCGTCATGCTTTGCAGCGTACCAGATCATCATACCGAATGCGGTTTTGTTGACCAAGTCAGCAATGTTGTACAGGATGTTCATGTCGTCGGTACCCATACCGTCGAAGAAACCATTACCCATCATGTATCCAAGCGGATAGATAGCCCATCCTACTGTTACAATCCACTTCATTGCATTGAATCCATATTGGACTCCTGCGCTTCCGCTTTCAGCAGCAGCACCGACTTCTCCACCGTGTAGTTCGTAGAGAATCCATGCCCATCCGGCCAGTCCGATTACGAACCAAATCTCAGTGCTTGAATCACCGAATACATCCCATGCTCCGGATTCACCGAAGTATCCTGCAACTAGCATTACAATAGATGCTCCTAGTAATCTTTGGAACATGATTGCAGTACCTACTCCGATTGCAGCTAGAATTAGATAAAATTCTACAACCTGTAGTGGTACAGTGATCAACCAATCAATGTATCTGAGTACCAACGGGCTCTCTTGTTCGATTACCCAGTGTTCGCGCATGTATGTGTAATGGTACCATGCAACACCAGTTACTAGTGCAGCAACTGTCATCGATGTCTTCCACTTTTCAGGGACATTATTTCGTTCAACCAAAAAGAACACAGTTGATGCAAGCATCATGGCGGTTGCAATCCAAAAGCTGACTGCAACATAGTCTGTGGCCTCGATGGTGGAGGTTTCAGCAGCTACAGTTGGTAAGAACATAACAGCAAGTGCTATGCTTGACCCAATGGCTACTCTTCTCGTTCGTCTGTTAGGCTTGGAATTATGTGACTCCATGCCTGAGCGCTGAGAAGAAGTTGGATATAAAGACATGTTATGTTTCAGGAAATCATTCAGATTTCGCACATGATAATTTCCAAATGAAAATTATTGTTTTTTCAGGTGATTACAGCGCTATATATGCTACAGGTAATCGGACCCGATTTATGAATGCTAAACCAGCACTTGCCGCCTTGCTAATGACCGTCATGTTGTTTGCCTCTCCCGCAGCTATCGCGGACCAGCGAACAGCTCAGGAAGATATCCCGTCGAATGCCGCCGGAACCGGAATCCACGACTCCTTGGTCGCAGCTCTCGACCGAGCAGATTTGGTCGCAACACTCTCTGGAGATGGACCATTCACAGTGTTCGCCCCAACCGATGATGCGTTCACCGCTGCCGGTATCGATCTAGATTCGTTCAACACAGATGATGAAATCGCGACACTAGTCGACATACTAACCTATCACGTGCTCGCGGGAGCTGTCAACTCGTCACAGGTTACCGACGGAATGACAGCGACAATGCTCAACGGTGATGACGTAACTTTCTCCGTGACTGACGGTACTGTAATGATAGGTGACGCTACAGTTACTGCAGCAGATGTAATGGCGTCCAATGGAATAATCCATGTCATCGACAAGGTGCTAATGCCTCCAGTACCGGTAACGGAAGCTGATGGTGACATATGCTACAACATGTATACTCACACAATCGCGGCTGGCGCGTCCTTCGATGAGTGCATGGCGTACGCTTACTACGAAAACTACGAGATGAATGGTCAGACATTCACAGGTTGTTACAATCTAGTAACTCACACCTTCACTATGGTAAGCCAAGCAGAATGTGAGGCTTACATGTGGACTCCAGCAGTAGATATTGCCATGACTGCCCAAGCCACAACTATCCACAATTCGTTAGTAGCAGCATTAGCGCAAGCTGAACTTGTAACTACTCTGCAAGGCGAAGGCCCATACACTGTTTTCGCGCCAACAGACGATGCGTTCGCTGAGGCAGGAATCGATCTTGCCGCCCTCGACAATGAAGAGGGTAAGGATCTGCTTACTGATATTTTGCTCTATCACGTAATATCAGGTGAAGTTCCATCCTCGGCAGTAACCGACGGTTTGGTAGCAGAGGCTGTTAATGGAGACGATTTGACTTTCTCCGTTGGCGAAGGTGTAATGGTAAACGATGCAAATGTAGTGTTGGCTGACGTTCCAGCATCAAACGGGGTAATCCATGTCATAGACAAGGTATTGATGCCGCCAGTACCAATCACCGAAGAGGATGGCGACGTATGCTACAACATATACACTCACACCATCGCAGCGCATGCTTCGTTTGATGAGTGCATGTCGTATGTTTACCTCGTAGACTATGATTTGAACGGCGAGACATTCACCGGGTGCTACAACATGGTAACCCATGCTGGTAGGGATTATGTCCAGCAAGAGGAATGCGAGTCGTACATGTGGGCGCCTGCTGCGGACATCGTAATGACCGCACAGGCTACGACCATTCACCACTACAGAGACTTGACCGCCTTGGTTGCCGCGCTAGCCCAAGCAGAGTTAGTTGCGACACTTCAGGGCGATGGACCATTCACAGTATTCGCACCATCAGATCAAGCATTTGCTGAGGCAGGAATCGATCTCGCCGCCCTCAATAATGAAGAGGGTAAGGCTTTGCTAACTGATATTTTGCTGTATCACGTAGTATCTGGTGCTGTTCCATCCTCAGCAGTAACCGATGGTTTGGTTGCAGCAGCAGTAAATGGTGACGATCTGACATTCACAGTCGGTGAAGGAGTAATGGTCAACGATGCCAATGTCATAATGGCTGATGTTCCAGCATCAAACGGCGTTATCCACGTCATCGACAAGGTCCTGATGCCTCCCGCTGATGCAGTTGATACATCCGAGTGTGACGAGATAATCGGAATAGACGATACAGGCTTGGCATATGATAAGCCATACGTGGAAGTCGATGTAGGAGCAACCGTATGTTGGATTTGGAACGACGAATCCATGGCCCACAATGTAGCACAGATTGCTATGGAAGGCGATACTACTCGTTACATGGGTGGTGTATACAGTGGTGAATCAATGACAACTGTCGATTACAGATACACCTTCGATATCGATCAAACATTCAACTACATCTGTGAGCCACACGCTACCTCCGGAATGGCGGGACAGATTGTGGTTGGCGAAGGTTCCATCGTAGAGCCAGAAGAGGAGTCAAACAACACTCCTGGATTCTCTGCTGGAATCGCTGCATTAGCAGTCATCGGTGCATTGATGATAGCCGGTCGTAGACTGCGCTAAATCAGCGCTTAAGCAATTACGTAACCCTTGCTGGGGGATGAGAAAATAACTCTCCCAGCGAGGGACCCTTAGGGGTACTATACAGAAGGGGTCCAACCGAAGGTATCCGCAGTCCGTCCTTCTTGAATTGCTGTTAGTGCATCATAGAGTTGCTTCGTGATGGCACCGACTTCTCCATCACAATAGGTAGCGATACTACCGCCATGTTCAATTGAACCGATCGGGGAGATTACAGCAGCCGTACCAGCACAAAATGCTTCATCAGCATCCATTGCAAAATCGATGTCTACCTTAGTCTCGAGAACTTGGTAGCCTAGACTTCGAGCCAATTCGATAACCGAAAGTCGAGTAATTCCTGGAAGGATAGTTCCGGTTAACTCAGGAGTGTAGAGGACCTTATCCTTGATACAAAAGAAGTTGGCTGCACCAACTTCTTCGACATAGCGATGATTGACTGCATCAAGATAGATAATCTCAGCATATCCGTCAGCTTTTGCGTTCTTTGAAGGCATCATTCCCGGCGCATAGTTTCCAATTGCCTTTACGCCACCAGAGCCACCCGGTGCGGCTCTGTGAAATTCATCCGAGACCTTGAGTGAGATCGGATTCAATCCTCCTTTGAAGTAGGGTCCAACTGGAACCACGTAAACCAAGAATGTGTATTCCGGTGCAGGAGCTACTCCAAGGATTGAACCACTTCCAAAGACGAGAGGCCTGATGTATAATTCTCCTCGACCAGTAGGTGGTAGCCATCTGAGATTCTCTTGGACAACGAGGTGAACAGCATCAAGGAACATTTCTTCGGGCACAACTGGCATACCTAGTCGCTTACAGCCATCTTGAGAGCGCCTTGCATTCAATTCTGGACGGAATAGTAGAACTCTACCATCTTCGGCTCTTCTAGCCTTCATTCCTTCGAATAACCCCTGTCCATAGTTGATTACTCCAGCAGCGGGTGATAGTGAGAGATCTTGAAAATCCTGCATAACCCCAGGTTCCCATTCCTCTCCTTGTTTGCAGGTTGCAATATACATCCTGTCAGTTTCAGTGAAGCTGAAAGTGAGACTATCCCAATCAATAGAAGGCTCGCCGTCTGACTCGGTCTCCTCCATCATTGGCGCACCATCTGATATACAGGGGGACGACTCGGCTTTCAACAATTTCTAACAAATCACCTCAAACTGCGGTTCCAAGTCCTCACACAAGGGTTGATTGCTGACTCTATTCCCCTCTGAGCAGGGTGTCACAATGCGATGGAGTGGAGAGGTTTGTATCGTCTCCGGTTCGTATCAAGCGGTGGCTTCTACACCGCCGCGCACAGTTGTCGAGTTATGGTGTCGTGCGCGAGAAGGCCATTCCGTAGTACTGCTAGTTGATGGCCTTAGTCCATTCCTAGAGATTGCTCCTTCAGGCAAAGCAGACCGAGATAGGGATTTGAAAGAACACCTTGAAATCGTTCACGAGATGGATGAAGTTGTATCAATTGCAGAGCCGATTGACAAGTGGACTCCATATGGAGTAAAGCCACATTACCGAGTAGAAGTCGAACAGCCATACGTTGTTCCTAGGCTAAGGAAACGACTCGAGTCTGAATGGGAAGTTTCCAGCGCAGATATTCTCTTTGTCCAGCGCCTATTGTTGGATTTAGACCTAGGTCCCCATATCGCAAGCGGTGGAGAGGTTCTGTGGGCTGGCCCACGCGCATCTTCTGAATTAGCCAGTGAGTTTGATGGCAAGAGGGTCGAAGCTGCAGAGATGATTCGCGACTTCGGCGGCTCTGGATTATATCCGTGTGATATGGTGGTAGCCTGCAATATCGCTGACCTATCTCGCACAGACCCATTCCCTACTCCATTCGTCACTCTTTCATTAGACCTAGAGACAAGCGTTAGACACAATACAATACTCTGTGCTGCGGTTGTAATTGCGAGAGGAAATTCTCGAACTGAGCATGAGTTCCGTGGTTCTGAAAAGGAGATTCTAGAAGGAATGACTAGGTTGGTTCGCGAAGAAGATCCGGATTTCATTACAGGATATAATATCGATAATTTCGATCTACCGAGAATAATTGAGCGTGCCGAGGAAAACGCAGGGCGCTCAAAATTCGAACAGGCTGCGTTGTGCGGCTGGGGTAGAGTTCCTGCGATTGAGAGTGAATCTAAGAGACTCAGCCCAGACCGAGCGACAAATCGAGTTTGGCGACTAGCCGGTAGAATACCAATGGATGCTTGGTGGCAGGTTCGCCAAACCCTCCGTCCTGAGAGGGAATCTCTTCGCTTTGTAGCAAATATGCTCTGGCCGGAGGCAGAAGATAAACAGAAACTCGATATTGATGCGAGCCAAATGGACGAGGAATGGGCTGCTAGACCGGATGAAGTCATGGAATATTGTGTCAGAGACACTCATTTACCTCTCGATATACTCGGTCACTTACAATCTGTAGAGCGCAAAGAAGCCCTAGCTGCGGTTGCAAACACTACGGTTGAGACCGCCGCAGCCGGCACGACCAGTCAATGGATTGACTCGCTTGTTATCCGCTTAGCAGACAGAGAAAATATCGCAGTTCCAATGACTCAATCCGGTCCGCGCCGCCGCGACCAAATCGCCGGTGGATACGTTCACGAAGTTGAGCCAGGACTCCAATCATGGGTGGCAGTACTTGACTTCAAATCGATGTACCCATCGATTATGATTTCACAGAATATTTGTTCAACAACCCTAGTTAGAGATGGAACCGAAGATGATACTCACAACGTATCTCCTACAACCTCGACAAGATACGTTTCTTCAGATGAACGGCGTGGCTTAGTACCCCGTTTATTGAGCGAACTAATGGAACAGCGTGATTATCACAAATCCGAGTTGAAAAAGGCCCGTGAAACCGGTGAAGAAGAAGCGGCTTTTCTTCATGACCAATTACAATATGCGGTGAAGATTCTAATGAATTCATTCTATGGCGTCTTCGCCTCTTCCTTCTACCGTTTCACTCATCCAGATTTAGGTGCAAGTATTACGGAATGGGCTCGACATAATATTCGTACCATAATCAATAATGTCGAGACCGATGGATACGATGTGGTATATTCTGACACAGACTCAATTTTTGTCAAGGCGCCAGTTGAGCCCGATTCACCAATTAATCGACCGCCAGAGAATTCCTTGGTTTTTGAACATTGGAAAAATGCTAGGAAAGAGACCTTAGATTTCGGTAACTCACTGGCTGATAGATTTACCAAAGAAGGCGCCGAATTAGAATTTGAAACCGCCCTCTCAGCCTTCTTTTCTCATGGTGCAAAAAAGCGCTATGTCGGGCGAGTAGTTTGGCCTCGCGAAGAGATGCTAATCAGAGGGTATGAGGTCCGTCGTACGGATTCATTTCGTCTACTAACTAGCACGATGACCGAGATGTTCGAATTGATTCTATCTAATGAGGAATGGTCCGCGGTGGAGATGTCAAAGTCGGTCATTGATGATATTAAGTCAAAACGTGTAGAAGCGGTTGATCTTGTGATATCACGTTCATGTAAAGGAAGCCTGAGAAAAGATGGAACCGTAGATTTCCATAAGATATACAAGAACCCGGATTCACTCCCTTACGTGCGAGTGGCCAAACAAAGAATAGAGGCGGGCCTTGGATTCACACCTGGCATGAAAGTAGGTTGGATAGTTACCAACGCCAAAACCTCCCCGATGACAGTTCAAGCTTGGATGGTTGATGAGTTAGATGTCGAACCTCCTGAGTACGATCCAGAGTTCTATGCTAAACGATTGGCAACTGCACTAGGTAGAATTACAGAAGCCTTTGGATGGAACGAGAAAGAATTACTGCAAGGCACTAGACAACAAACACTCTTCGATTTCTAGTGATTACGGGAATCCGTAGGGTTGATGACGACCACCATCACACCCCTAACCATGAGAGGAGCGGGTGGATTGGCCCCGGTGGTCGTATTGCTAATGCTCAGTGCGGCTTTTGCGGGTTGTTTGGAAACCTTCAGTTTGAACGGAGCCCCAAGCGCTAAAATGAGTATTGATCCAGATGGTTCTGTACGTGCTGGTGACACGATTACCTTTAGCGCAGTAGGCTCTTCTGACCCAGACGCAGATGCCTTAACTTTCACTTGGGATTTCGGCGATGGAAACCTCGGTGATGGCCTGACTACAAGCCATTCCTATTCACAACCTGGAGATTATATGGTTACTCTAACCGTAAGTGATGGAAATTACGATACTTCGGTTAGTGACACAATTTCTGTAATTGACTCCTCAGCTAGAGAGCCGAAAGCCGAGATAACTACTGCAAAGGACGATGATTGTGATGGTGAAGATGCACCTGCTGGCTCCTTTGTCCTCGTGTGGGTGTGCGAAGATAAGGAAGAAGATGATAGAAGCATAACTGTCGAAACTACAGTTACACTAGATGGTTCTGAGTCTTGGGCGGGGTGTAATCCCGATAATTCAGATTGTTACGCTGAGGAGTATCTAGTTTCTTGGGAATGGGATCTCGATTTAGATACAGACTCTGATGAAGATGGAGACCCAGAGAACGATGTCGATGCAACTGGAGAAACCATTACTCTCGAGGATATGCCGGCCGGTTCATGGGACATTAAGTTGACAGTTACTGACAACAATGGCCTTACAGACTCTGACGAATCTACTCTCTACATCAACTACAGAGGAACTTGGACTGACTTCGTCATCGACCGAAGATATCAAGATCCTGTAATCATGACTTGGGATTACCCCGTAACCTACGATAAAGATGGACAGAACAAGATTCGTTACCTTAGGACTAAACTAACCTATCCCGCTGAGGATGGAGACCAACCATTTGGTGGGGTTGATACTGAGAACAAACTCGACCTATTCATCTTCAATGAGACTGACGAAGAGGTCGCCAATACCACCGGTGTAGGTGATGATAACAGAAACGCCGGTGATTGTCAGTCGGATGACCGCTGTGTTTGGCTGGTAATTGGTGGGTCAACCGTAAGAGGATTTGAACCGGGTACGTGGTCTGTAGATCTACAGAATGAGAAGACACATAACACAGAGGTCAAGAGTTTGATGATTGAATTGCAATATCGATGAACTGCGCCGAAGAAGAATACCTGTAATTCAATTCAATTGATGCCTCCCCTAGGGGGAGAGATTCAAATAGGCATCATTGGTCGGCGGGCCACACTTAGAGGTGGATATTATGAGTTCACAGTGGGAAGACAAAAGCAAGCCGCACCTTAACATCGTGTTTATTGGACACGTAGATCATGGAAAGTCAACAACCGTAGGACGTTTACTACTAGACACTGGTCATATCGAAGCACACGTTATTGAGAAGAACGAAAAGTTAGCATCCGAGGCAGGAAAGGCAGGATTCGGTCTTGCTTATGTTATGGATGGTTTGAAGGAAGAGCGTGAGCGTGGTATTACTATCGACGTCGCACACAAGGAACTTTTCACTCCTAACTATTACTTCACAATCATCGATGCTCCTGGGCACCGCGATTTCGTAAAGAACATGATTACTGGAACCAGTCAGGCCGATGCAGCAGTTCTACTCTGCGCTGCTAACGACGGAGTCAACGCTCAGACACGAGAACACGCTTTCTTGGCTAAGGTTCTTGGAGTCAAGCAATTAATCGTCAACGTCAACAAGATGGACATCAGTGGTGTAGATTACTCAGAAGCAAAGTACAACGAAACCGTAACAGAAGTTGATCAACTCCTGAAGCTATCCGGATTCAATCCAGCCGATGTACCTAAGATTCCATGTTCTTCATTCAACGGAGAGAACCTCTTCAACAAGTCTGACAACATGCCTTGGTACAAGGGACCTACTCTATTCGAAGCAATTGATGGGATTCAAATGCCTCCAAAGCCAGTAGATAGGCCACTTAGACTACCTGTACAGGACGTCTACAAGATTAGCGGAATTGGAACAGTTCCAGTCGGTAAGGTAGAGACTGGCGTTCTAGAAAGAGGCAAGACGGTTGTATTCAACCCAAGTCAAAAGTCTGCTGAAGTAAAGGACATCGAAATGCACCACACCAGCCACGCAAAGGCAGAGCCTGGTGATAACGTTGGATTCAACGTTCGTGGACTAGCAGCTAACGACATCCGAAGAGGAGACGTCGCAGGATATTCAGATAGCGAGCCAATGTTCGTACGTCACGATGAGACATTCGTTGGCCAGATTCAACTTATGGAGATTCCAAAGGCAATCGGCGCTGGATATACTCCTGTCTTCCACGCGCACACCGCTCAGGTAGCAGTTCGCTTCGTAGAACTTCTAGAGAACTCAAAGACAAAGGAAGCTAACCCACCGTTCCTCAAGACCGGTGACGCAGCACTAGTTCGATTTGCGCCAACAAAGCCAATGGCAATTGAGCAAATGGACACATTCCCAGAGTTGTCAAGATTCGCTATCCGTGACATGGGTAAGACCGTGGCTGCTGGCGTTTGCTTGAAGATTGACAAGAAGTGAATTGGTGACAAAGGCTGAGGACTCGGAGAGGGTACTATGGCCGTTATCACCAAAATCAAGCTGACTGGTGAAAACCACCAAGATGTCGACATGGTTTGTGGACAGATTAAGGCAATTTGTGACGAGACAGGTGTCGATTTACGCGGTCCAATTCCACTCCCAACTCGCAAATTGGTAGTTCCATGCCGTAAGAGTCCAGATGGTGAAGGGGCTGAAACATGGGATCACTGGGAAATGCGAATTCACAAGCGACTTCTGGAACTTGTGACATCCGCTGCCAAGGACGAGAAGGCACTACGACGAGTCCTTCGTCTAGACTATCCTGACTCGGTTACAATCGAGTTGTCTCTAAGGCACCTAGGTTGATTCGATCACTGGAATGCTTCGTCTTTTGCTAGACTACCCATTGGGTCCCAAGCTGGAAGTACGACTGGTTCAGTCATCATACCGGCCTTCATCTCATCAGAGAGATATTTGCTTGGACATGCAATTTCGAACATGTGTTCGTCATACCATGAGTCGTTCATCGTGTAGAATCCCTTACGGCCAGATTGTTCGGCTCCCCATGAATTTTCAACACGCCACCTTCGTGGCTTTCCATCTACTACATCGACGCCGGTAAACAGCATAGCATGAGTCATCATTGTTTGACTAAAACGAAGCCGATCGGCTTTATTCATACCAAAATCTGCACCATATAATGCTCCAAAATCGAATAACTTGGCGTCCCAGAGCCCACGCTTTCTGTGCATTTGCTTTCCTACATCACACCCCATCCAAACAGGCAACCCATCCTCCAATAGGCTCTGAGTGATGCCTTTCATCTCATCGCTTGGAACATTTAGATAGACCACAGGCGGCCCTCCTGCGACATTTTGTAAATAATCGACAGTGTAGGTTTGATAGTAGTCGTTCCTTGGGTCATTGACAATGCAAACATAGTCTCCCCAATCGATTTCGACGAATTCTTCAGCGAATTCTTGAGGAGTCATCATTCCCCTACGGTGCAAATCTCCATCTTTGTCCTCCCACTGCCAATCGAACTTTTCTGGAGGGGTTCCCAAGTGGATGCAAAGAATTCTCCAGATGTCAGCGAGCCGCGAATCTTTGTGTGCGCGAGCCTCAGCAGAACTACCACCTGAATCAAGAATCTCACGAATCTCACAGGCCCCTGTTCTGAGAATATCCTTTAGATTCGCATTCATATAACGAGTACTGGAAGAAGACTGAGACTCAGGATATGCAGATTTGGGAACCAGGCCGTGCTTTCTAATCAGATTCATCGCCATGTTCCATTGCCCGCCGTCGCCGATTGGGTCGCCAAGTAGGAAGCCGATTGTGCGATCGTCTACAGGACGTTCGGCGGTTTCAATAATCGCCTCATAGAAGTGGTTGGCTCGCTCGAATTTGTCCCAGAAGTGAATGTGAGCCTGACTGAATTCGAAATTTTTCACATTCATTTTCTTCATTGTGCTTGGTCGAAATAGGTTTAGTGTGGCGAATAGCCAACAACGACCGCTTCTCTTCTGATGAGTTACTTTCCATTTGTCTAACTTAATTGAGAATGAAAAATCAATTTCTTGCACTAAATCTCTATCCAAAGCCACTTCCAACAATTCGTTATTTGAGACTGCGTTTTGAGCTAATTTTGCTGAAGGATCAGCATCGAATGTTTTGCGTAATTCTTTGACTCTCTTTTCGCTAATCGTCTTGCCCATGGTATACACCGCAGGTATGACTTCGTTGACAGGCGCTGGATAATCATTGGCGCGTTCAGAGTGGTGCTGCAACGGCCAATCCAGCGGCGATTAGAGTCTCTGCAATCAGGCTTGGACAAGACTCTACATCGCCTTCAACCAGTGTAATCTCCGAACCATCTTCGGCGATAATCGGGTCAGTCAAATCCTGTAAAATTCTGATTCTCATTAAATCTCCACCAATGGTCTCTGATACACTGATTTCTTCCGGTGGATGTGGGTCAGCACCTGTTGCCCTGTCAGGAAATTCATCCATTGCTCGAATCCTATCTTCTTCATCGAATTCTGGGTCATCCCAAGTTTCGTTAGGTTCAGCCACAGGTACCGGAGG
>JAKUOA010000016.1 GCA_022451235.1 Candidatus Thalassarchaeum sp.
AGAAGCGGGAAACGACGAAAAGGCTCCTCGGAGCAATGTAGTCATCTACCCGGGAAAAAAAGGGCGCAAGCCCGGATGGAACCGGACCCTGCGGAGATAGCAGGGGGGGATGCTCCCCCATGTGCAGAACCCCCTGCTGCTCCCACCTTATACCAAAGTACGGCTGAGCCCTATTCCATCTAATTATCAATCATTGCGGAGTTTTTATCGCTCAAAGTTAGATTTCACTTGGTACGAGCAATGTCCAGTCGGACTACTCTTTAGGCCCAATCATCTCTCTAGGTTTCACCCATTGGTCGAATTGATCGTTTGTAACCAGGCCAAGTTCAAGCGCCGACTCTCTAAGAGTACAACCGCTTGAGTGTGCATGTTTAGCAATCTTTGCTGCACCATCGTACCCGATGTGATTGTTTAGAGCTGTTACCAGCATCAAACTATTTTCAAGATGGGATGCAATCACCCCTTCATTGGCCTCAAGTCCATCAACACATTTCTCGGTAAAGGCCCTGCAAGTATCTGCAAGTAATCTGGTACTGTGTAGTAAATTGTGTATCATCAAGGGCTTGTACACATTGAGTTCGAAGTTTCCTTGGCTGCCGCCTACGCTAATTGCTGTATGATTACCCATTACTTGGCAGCACACCATCGTCATAGCTTCGGACTGTGTTGGATTGACCTTTCCAGGCATGATACTCGAACCTGGTTCGTTTGCTGGTAGAGATAATTCTCCAAAGCCACAGCGTGGCCCTGAACCCATCCAACGGATGTCGTTTGCAATCTTCATTAGGCTTGCAGCGAGAGTGTTTAGTGCCCCTGATGCAGCAACAATTGCATCATGAGCCGCTAGTTGTGCAAATTTGTTTTCAGCCGAGACGAATGGTAATTGGGTCTTCTCGGCAATTCTATCAGCGACTTTGTCAGCGAATTCATAATGGGTGTTTAGCCCCGTTCCAACTGCCGTTCCGCCTAATGCTAACTCCAGTAAATCATCCCATGCAGCTTCAATTCGGCGGATATCGGATGAAAGCATCGAAACATAGCCCCCAAACTCCTGACCGAGAGTGAGTGGGACTGCGTCCATTAGATGAGTTCGACCAATTTTCACTATATTCTCAAACTCATCGGCCTTTACAGCGAGAGAGTTGTGTAGTAATCGCACTGCAGGTAATAATCGATGGTGGATTTCCTCGGCGGCTGCGATGTGCATGGCTGTGGGGAAAGTATCGTTACTGGATTGGCCACGATTTACATGATCATTAGGGTGTACTGGTGATTTGCTACCTAACTCACCTCCTGCCATCTCTATTGCTCGATTAGCAATGACTTCGTTACTATTCATGTTAGTCTGTGTTCCAGATCCCGTTTGCCAAACTCGGAGTGGGAAATGTTCGTCCATTGAACCTGATATCACCTCGTCAGAGGCTGAAGAGATTAGAGCGCCGATCTGGGGGTCGAGTTGACCGAGTTCGACATTAGTTTCTGCTGCTGCTTGTTTTAGGATTCCGAAGGCTCTGATTACTGATGGCGGCATCTTATCTGTACCTATATCGAAGTTGATTAGTGAACGGGCGGTTTGTGCTCCAAAGTATCGATCTGCTGGAACATCTAACTCCCCCATGGTGTCTTTTTCGATTCTAATTTCACCTGTTACTCCGGATGCACTTCTTTTCTCGATTGAGGAGTCTTGTAATGTTGTAATTTGCTCAGTTTCCAAACCATTTTGAATCATTTTCGTTATTGTAGCTGATCTGCCATCGTTTCGGCCTTTTCCGACCCTTCTATCTAGCTTCCTTGCAAGCTCTTCGGGTATACTGATACTGATTATTCGGCGGTCGCCCGCTCTGTGCTTAGCCATAAACAGCCGATTAATTAGTTATTAATAAAATTAATTATTGGCTTTCTGTATAACGTTTACTCTTGTAAGCGCTGAACGGAGATGATTTTTTGTGGATCATAAGGCCTATCTCCAGGCTTAGTGTCACAGTTCTCAATCTTGTAGACATTCTCCATACCCTCGATAACCTCTCCAAAAACCGCGTGATTTCCGTCTAACCAAGGTGTTGGAACGGTGGTTAGAAAGAATTGGGAGCCGCCAGTGTTAGGTCCTGCGTTTGCCATTGAAAATAAGCCTGGTCTGTCGTGTTTTTTTGCCAAAGCGGATGGCTCGCAAGGAATCTTCCAACCAGGGCCTCCTGTTCCTGCCCTTCCATCGAACGGATCCTTTGATCTTGGACATCCGCCTTGGATCATGAAATTCTTAATTACGCGGTGGAAGTGTAATCCGTTGTAGAATTCCTCATCGACCAATTTGAGGAAGTTGCCTGTTGTCTCAGGACAATCCTCTGTATACAGTGCAATGTCAATATCTCCGGCGCTTGTAGTCATTCTAACCATAGTAGGCATGATGTCAACGAGTGGAGTCTAGTCCAATAGCATGACGATTGAGTTTTCACTCTTCGCTGGATAGATTAGTATTGATTTCCTTGAGTAAATCTCTGATTTCAATTAGAACGTCGCCGGATTCCGTTGAAGAGCTAGTCTGTTGAGTTGGTGTTGCCATCAATGAGTCCCTGTGTTGGAGAACGACATCGCGGAATTGATCCGCGTTTTTCACCCCAGACAGTATGAAAGGCGCAGCTCCGGCTGTCTCGAATTGCATCTTGACAACCCCGAGTGCTTTCAGAATTGGGCCTTCGGAAATTGATACGTCAGTAAGTTTGTCCAGAGCGATGTTCTGTTGTTTCTTGAATAACCAACCCATACGCATATTGAGGGAACGAGCAGTTAGGGCTCCACTCATATGTTCGTACTGCTTCTGGTGAACTATCCAACCAAATGGAAGCCAAATCAGCATCAATGGAATTCCTATAAATGATGTCAAGAGACCTAAATTAGCCATTAACCACCAATAAATGATGATTTTTTTGTCGAATTCTACAGACATAATTTGGCCGCTATCGGCGTAACCCGCTTGTTGCTGCATAATTACCAGAACTATGGCCTGGTTATTCAATGTCCCTAAGCAACCATCGACCCGGGTTTGACTTCTTCTGGAAGTTCTAATAGCCTAACAGTACCATCTGGATCTAGAGCCCCTAAGACTAGGAATTGACTGACAAAACCCGTCGGTAATGTCTTGTCGCCGAGATTCAATGCTCCAACTACACGTCGTCCGACCAACTCTGCACGAGAATAGTTGGTAATCTGGGCCGAGCTCCAAAGCCTACCAATAATAGGACCGAAATCAACTTCAATTTTGTAAGAGGGTTTGCGCATCTCAGGGAATTCTTCGACTTTGAGAATTATTCCTGACCTCAAATCTAATTCAAAGTAAGCAGCAGCCCCGACATAGTCCTTTTTCTCGAGTTTCTCAGGGTGGTACGGCTCGCTGGAATCAATTACATGTTCCGACATTCATTCACCCGTTATGTCGGAGCGTAGAATCAGAGGGTGTAAGCTAATTCCTGCGGATTGGAAGGCGTCTTGACCTCCTTCCTCTCTATCTAGAATAGTAATACAAGCCGCTACGTCGCACCCCATATCGATTAGTCGATTAGCGGCTTTGAGAGCGGACCCTCCGGTTGTAGTTACATCTTCCAATAATACAACTCTGTCACCTTCTCGCAGGGTTGACCCTTCAATACCAGGTGGGTTTCCTGTTTTTCGACCGCCGCGTCCCTTTGCTTCCTTACGAACTAAGAAGCCCCGGAGGTCAGATCCCTTTCCGGCCTTTGCAATCGCAATACCAGTGAGTGGTACAGCTCCTAATTCGAGTCCGCCGACCGCATCAACTCCACCGATTGATTCTATTTCTGCGTGGAGCAGTACACCGATTAGGTGAGCACACTCCGGATCCATCATTACTGGCTTCATATCAAAGAAATGTGGACTCTGTCGGCCGCTGGCAAGAGTGAATAATTCGTCAGGTGAGTGCAGATAGGCCAAATCACGAACACGTTCGATTAGACGTTGTTTTGCTTCAGCAACCGTAGTCGACATGCCTCTTCCCTTCCATTTCGGCTTGGTGGTAATCGGATGAAGGTTCGCACTCGGAAGGGGTTAGAAGAGTTAGAAGACAGTGAATGTTCTTGGACGGCCTCGTGCGGTCGTCGAATGTTCAGCAGCGGAGCGTATGCGACATGGTAGGTCAAGACAATCCAGAAATCGTAGTGGATGAGGCTCGTCTTTCCAGCGAGCTGGAGTCCTACAGGGACTGGCTTGAAGAAAATACAGAGAAGGCTTACCAAATCGCAGAAGAGGCTCGCTCCAAAGGGTTGGATTTTGCCGATTTTGTTGAAATTCCGCGTGCTGCGGACTTGGCGAGTAGAACTGAGAAATTGCTTGAGGAATACCTCAGACCAACACCAGATGAAGACCCAATTAGAATTGAGGAGGATTTACGTAAATTGCTTAGCAAGGTAGACCGTGAGACTGCTTCGATTCAAATCGCGGTCGAAGTTGGAAAAAGAATGCACAAACTAACGGCCGATGTTCGACGATCGATTGACACTGGCCTTCGTGTAGGATTGGCGGTACTTACTGAGGCCGTTCTAGTCGCCCCTCTGGAGGG
This sequence comes from Candidatus Thalassarchaeum sp., assembly GCA_022451235.1. Classification (GTDB taxonomy): domain Archaea; phylum Thermoplasmatota; class Poseidoniia; order Poseidoniales; family Thalassarchaeaceae; genus MGIIb-O1. Next base: position 4,571 of record JAKUOA010000016.1, read on the forward strand.
TATCGGCGATGTTAAGATTCTCAATAATGAGGATGGAACGGAGTTCCTATCAATCGAGTTCTGTGGACCAATTAGGGCCGCAGGAGGTACTGCGCAGGCTCTTGGTGTACTGATTGGCGACATGGTCAGGCGTGAACTAGGATTGAATCGATATATTCCTAGTACACCAGAAGTTGAGAGGGTAAAAGAGGAGTTTGGTCTCTATCGAAAGGGATTGCAATACAAGCCTCCACCAGAAGAAATTGAGATGATTGTAAGGGCCTGTCCAGTGATGATTAACGGAGAGTCAACAGAAGATATCGAATGTTCTGGATTCAAGGAAGTTCGTAATATCGATGGAGCCCGAGTTAGGGGAGGGGTTCTGCTGGTAATTGGAGAGGGTCTATGTCTCAAGGCTCCTAAAGTTCAGAAACACACAGACCGACTAAACATTCCTGGGTGGGATTTCATCGCTCACTTTGCCTCAAAAGGAAAAACTGAGGAGCAGGAGAACTCTTTCAAGCGTAGAGTAATCAAAACTGATTCTCGATTCATGGAAGATGTAATCGCTGGTCGGCCTGTTTTTGGCGAACCCAGTCAGCCTGGTGCTTTTCGAATAAGGTATGGCCGCAGTAGGGCTTCCGGATTGGCCGCGGCAGGAATTAATCCCGTTTCTATGGAAGCAATGCAAGGATTCCTTGCAGTTGGAACCCAGATGAAAGTCGAGCGGCCCGGAAAGGCGGCTGCGGTGACTCCTGCCGTCGATATCGAAGGGCCAATGGTATTGCTTGAAGATGGAGGGTTCCATAGGATAGATTCGATAGAGGAATGGAATAGTATCAAGGATGATGTTGTATGCATCTGGGATTCTGGTGAGATGTTAGTTGGCTTTGGAGAGTTCCTTGAGAATAACAAGAAATTGGTTCCATCTCCTTACAATAAAGACTGGTGGGCGGCTGACCTCGTAGAAAATCTCGATCAACCGCAAAAAGTCGAAGAATTCGCATCAATAATTGGTGTAAGAAGAGAGCATTTACCCCCTGGATTGCCATTCAATGGTGCGATTAGTCGTGGTGGAGAGCCTGCTTTGGACCGTGTCCGTCGTAAGAGGGATTGGAATCGCTACCTTCGTAATCTTGAGATGGATTGGCAACAAATTAAGCGTATTTGTATCAAATTCGGAACGGCCCCCCCACCTCCATTCAATCCATGGTGGTCGGACTTACCACTATCTTTTACAGGGAAATTAATCGAGGCGCTGTTAAACTCCAAAATCGAGAGTAAGGGTCTAAGAATTCCTGATGTTGTTCAAGGCTGGTCCCCTGAACAAAAACTCGAGGACATCGGGCTCGATATACCTTCAACAGGAGCTTGGCCAAGATGGACTGAAGTCGAGACACATGGAGTTATCAAATCTTCACTATTGGTTCTGGGAATACAACATACCCACCGACGTGGAGATATTGTAATTCCATCAAATTGGGAAGCACTATTGGAAGGGCTTGGACTTGAGGTAGAAGGTTCACAAATCAAAATGCGTGCCGACGCCGCACCGCATGTTACGGATAGGGTAGCCAATATTAGAGCGGCGACAGACAGCCTACGATTAGAAGAAGTTCGAAGAGGGGAGATTGAAGCGGAGCGCGAAGTAGAGCGAATTAGGGCACAAACCGCCGCTCGGCAAAGAGGGATGAGTATTGCCGAGACCGAGAAAGAAGGTGACGAAGCGGCAGAAGCAATCGAAGACCCAGGCCCATCGAATCCGAAGGAATTGATGGCAGCCGGTCATCTTCTAGATGATCATGAGGTAGACAGATCGCTTTGGTTGGCCAGGAAATTGTCCGATTTGAGATGGGAGGATGCAGTACCCTGCCGAATTGGTTCTAGAATGGGCCGGCCTGAGAAGGCCAGTATGCGTAAAATGAAACCATTAGTCCACTCTTTATTCCCAATTGGTGACCATGGCGGCCCGCAGCGTTTGCTTGGTGAAGCCGCAAAGCGCGGGCGAATTCGAGTTGAAACTGGTCCTCGAATTTGTGTAAAATGCGGAATGGAGTCACCAATGTTGAGATGCCATAATCGGCCGGATCCCTCTGTTCCGGAAGAGTGTGGAGGGAAGACTCGGCCCCGACCGATTAGAGGAAATAGAACTCCTCGAAGATTAGGCCAAAGGACAAGCATTCCTGTAGCAGGATTACTTGAGGTAAAGCGGCGCTCCCTTGGCCTAGACAGATTACCTGAAAAGATCAAGTCAGTTAAGGGTCTAATGTCCTATGAACAAACACCTGAACCACTGGAAAAAGGCATACTGAGAGCAAGAAATGAGCTCTCAGTGTTTAGAGATGGAACCGCAAGATACGATATGATTGATGTGCCGGTAACTCATTTCCGACCCTCTGAAATCCATACTTCTTGGGAGATACTAAGCAAATTAGGATACTCGCACGATGTCGATGGCAACCCCTTAACCGGAGATGAACAAATCCTTGAGTTATTTCCTCAGGATTTCATTCCTTCCTCTCTAGCAATTGAGCATCTTACTTCGACTTGTAATTTCATCGATGAGTTGCTGACTAGATTTTATGGAATGGAATCATTCTACAGAGTAAACTCCGCTGATGATTTAGTTGGCCATCTGGCAATTGGTCTAGCTCCTCACACCTCTGGAGGTGTTTTGTGTCGAATCATTGGTTGGACCGATGCATCAGCCGGCTATGCCCACCCACTATTCCATGCAGCCAAGCGTCGCAATTGTGATGGTGATGAGGACAGTATCATGATGTTGATGGACGGCTTGTTGAATTTCTCAAAAGCAATCCTTCCAGCTAATCGAGGAGGGAGAATGGATGCACCTCTCGTATTGACCACTAGGCTGAATCCCTCCGAGATTGACAAAGAGGCATTGAATGTCGATTGTTCATGGCAGTATCCAAGGGCTTTTTACGAGGCTTCTCAAGTACAGCCGCACCCTGCTGAGTTGAAGTCTCACATCGAGATTGTGGAGCATCGTCTCGGGACAAATGGTGACCTCCGCGGATATGGCTGGACTCACGATTCTGGTGCGCTTGATGCGGGGCCCGCTAATTCCTCATACAAGACTCTGAAGACGATGGTCGACAAGATGACTGCTCAATTAGAACTTGGATCGATGTTACGTCCGGTTGATGTTTCTAAGGTTGCAAGTCAGGTGATTGAATCGCACTTCTTACCTGATTTGAGAGGGAATCTTGTTGCTTTCACTAGACAGAAAGTTCGCTGTGTTAAATGTGGTGAGTCTTACAGAAGAATGCCATTGGCAGGTCGGTGCATTAAACGAAAAAGGAACGAAGGGGGTCTATCCAATGGACGAGATGAGTCATCTTCTATGTGTGGCGGAAATGTAGTGCTGACTGTATCGGAAGGTTCTGTTAGAAAATATATCAAAGTCACTCAACACGTTATGGAGAATTACGGCGTTGACCTTTACACAAGACAGCGTGTAGATTGGTTATCTGATAGCGTAGATTCTCTGTTCAATGACGATACTGTGACTGTAATGACACTAAGCGACTTCCTCTGATGTTTAGACTAGGAACCCCAAGTGTTGTAGAACCTCGGCCATCCACTGAAGTTTGACCAATTTGCGTTTGGGGTCGGTCGCTCCTGACCACTCCCCTACTATATCTGTTCGAGTTCCAAGAAGTAAGATATCGTCTCTTTCTACACCTAATGCTCGGGCGAAACATACCGCTCGATCGCCGTCAGTAAAACCGCCAGGATTGTGCATTCCTTCAATCAATTCAGGTGTTTGATGAGTCAGTACAATTGGTGGAGGGGAGCGTTGAGAACTTGCTAATTCTAACAATTCCGACCATGAATTAGAATTATCGCCATGAGCGTGTAAAATTATCGGCACACCCCGCTTAACTGCGGCGACTGTGCCATCTCCGCCGTCCGCATCACTAACGATGCAAACCAAGCGCGACCAAGCCCGCTCCGAGACAGAATTAGGAAGTGTGTCCAATACACCACATGAGCCATCTGCGGCGATGAGGAGACAGTTGCTTTCGAGTATCTCTTCGACTTCGTCTGTTGTTATCGCCGCGCCAAGAATAGCAACCTTGGTATCTCGGAGTACCAATCTCCTATGCAAAGAAGCGACTGTTTGTGCCCTCCAAGGTTTTGACCAAGATTCTATCTCAGAATCATCCACTTTAGAGACTAAGGCAAGCGCGCTATTGACATCTGCTTGTAGTTCCCAACCGAAGTGTTCACGCACCTCATTCTGTAGTTCGAGCAAACGCTCGTCAACTGGATTAAGGTCGGTTGGTTTAGTCTGCATCAGACACTTCTCCAGTGGAAGGATTCGGTGAGTCTTGAAATACCCTCTCGATATATTGCGGCTTACAATGCCAATGCCGCTCACTCCACCGGCCATCGAAGATGAGTCTGTATTAGCGCGCTACCCCTTCCTGCCACAGAGTCGAAATTTCATTCGTAACCAACTAAATGACAATGGAATTTCTGTTGAAGGGCTTATCGAAGAGCCTTGGTTAGAAGATATCAGACGGCGCGGAAGTTTACGTCTGGTCGAATCGGTAGTACACAAGGAGGGAGTGGACTCGAACACTACCGTCGACCTATCCTCTGACGTTGGCCGTATGACTGAGGCTCTATCCTTCTTACACGCAATGCTAGTCGTCTGTGCTTCATTCGAAGAACGATTGCTAAACCGCTGGGTGGAGGGTGAATCTAGTCGCGCTGACCAACTTTTTGGAATGGATGCAAATCACTTCGAAATTATCGCTCGTTCCTATCTGTCTGATATTCGTAGTGAACCGGTTGCCGGAACGACTGAAATCATCTATCATGTTCCGATGGTGGATTTCTTAGAACTATGTCCAAAAATAACCGGAGGGTACTGGAGACTGGTTAACCGACCGGTGAAGGAAGGTTGGGTACAGATGGACCCAGCCAGCGGAGAAAACAGTCAACAACGTACTGCGCGCCTATTGAAAGAGCGAGTTCGCCAATCTTTGACTGAGGATTGTACCGACAGGATGGATAAAATGGACGATGCATTTGCAGGTCTGTTTGCAGATCCGGTCGATCGAATTCTCGGCCTGCTATCTGAACGGGTAAGCGCTGAGATGCCTATGACGGCGGCCGTGCGAGAGGATTGGCCGCCTTGTTTCGAATCTGCAGTAGCTGAATTGAGTCAAGGCATCAATGTCAATCACACTGGCCGAGTATTTTTGGCCGCTATGTCAAGAGCAATGGGGCATACGCCAGAAATCACTTGCTCATTTTTTGCAAACGCTCCCGACTACAATGCCGAGACCACATCATACCAAGTAGGCCACATCTACGAACACCAATACACACCTCACGGATGCTCTGGACTGAAGACTGGGGCGCGCTGCCCTGTAAATCCCGGAGACGACCGTTTGTGCGATCAAGAGTGGATGACTCATCCACTAAAATATCTCAGAGCCAAGCAACGAAGACGATACCAGAATGAAGGTCATTCCTCTGAATCCGAAGACACCAAAGAACGCACCGAAGGTGCGTCTGAAGTGAACAATCCTGCCGATTCTTCATAATGGGGAAGGGGTCATTGCGCTTCGCAACGGAGGCTTCCAGTATGGTCCGGACACTCGTTATCACTATTGACAGAGACAATGATCTCGGTGTTAAAGCTGGAATTCGAGGGCCAGTAATCGGACGTAAAGCAACCTTGACTGCAGCCCTAAAGCTAGGCATTGCTGACCCAGAAGAATCCGATACAAACGCGATTCTAGGAGCACTTCATCATCACGACCGTATGAATGAAAGGAATGAAGGCGATGATGAAATTGAGATTGCAATTCTAACTGGGGATGTTCGAGTAGGCCCTCGGTCCGATCGAGCAATCGCTAGCCAACTCGACGAAGTGATTCAGGAATTTCAACCTGATACGGCAGTGTTAGTCACCGATGGAGCAGATGATGAGGCATCGCTACCTATCCTAACCTCTAGAGTCAGAGTCGACCATGTTGAGAAAATCATCGTTAGACAATCAAAGGGGATTGAGAGCACTTACTACTACATTGCGAAGGCTATCGAAGACCCTCGTTGGAGAGCCCGTCTACTGGTTCCTGCGGCCTTGTTCTTGATTATCTTCGGGCTTGGATTGATTTTGCCAAATGGTGCCATTCTAATCGGGGCCATGCCATTGATTATTGGAATCTGGATTCTTGCCAAAGGATTAGGTTGGGAACACCAATTAGAGCGACTGATGATAGATATGAGAGAAAGCGCTACTGGAGGAATTTGGTCCTCTTTGTTATGGGGACTATCAATTGTTTCGGTGCTATTTTCTATATTGACTTTCTATTCGGTTTTCTACGGCGATCCTGCAGAATTGAATACCTATGTTTTGGATACATTCACTAGAATTGATTCCTTTGACTTGGACGCAGTGAATCGAGATTTTGCGGTGTGGATAATTGCAATCGACCAAGCATTGACTTGGATTCTAGTAGCGGCTTTCTCCTTTGTTCTTTCACTTGGTGTTCTACGTTGGAAGGAAGGTTCTTTCACCGGTCAAAGTATGCTTCTGCTAGGGTTTGGTGCAGTTGTTTATTCAATCACCAAGGCTGTTATTGAAGTTACACTAGCTGAGTTGGGTGGCGGAGATTATGACATCACAGCTGGCAACGTCTCAGACACCTGGTTCTTCCCAATTATCGCGATTGTCTTCTACTATCTTCTGAAGACTGCAATTGATTCAGTTACCGCGGAAACTGATGACGATGGGAGTAATCGATACTGGGGCATCTAACTCTCGTAAGTAGTCTCAATGCCACACGAGGGGCAGGTTACCTTGATTGGACGAATATCGGGAATGCCAAGAGGGGCCGAACAATTAGTGCAGACAATCGCTTGATTGACCTGCTTCTGTCTGTTCTTTCCTTCATGACTCGGATCATACGATACCCTGAATTTTGACACATCGGATACGAATGTTGGAGAGTCGTCTCCTGTATCTGATTTATTGCGTGAGAAGATTGATTTTCGTTTTGGTGTTTCAACAGGAGGAGGTGTGGTAATTTGGCTTGAAGAAGACTCTAGATTTACTGAATCCAATTCTTCCTGGACCTCTTCAGAAGATATTCCCAATTCGCTCGCTACCCTATCTATGGCTAAGGTCAATTCATACTCGTCAAGACCCATTAATTGCTGCAGTTTGACAGCGGGAATCTTACTCATTGTACCATCTCATTTTTTGGGAGTTATTTAGCCCCTATGAATACCCGCTATTGCGGCTTCATTCAGAACCCAAGGATGAGTCTAGGAAACTCGCAACTATCTCGCCCTCAGCCTTGACCAATTGCTCTGCAACTGTTGACTTGGAAAGGCCGAGCTTGTCTGCTAATTCTCGAATTGAGGTGCGCTTTGGCGCCTCATACCAGCCACTTTCGTGTGCTAGTCGTACAACTCGGTGTTGTTGCAAAGTAGGGCCCTTCTGAACCAAACCCTCCGAGCCCTTCGCAGAGGTTACACGCTCAACGGAAATTTTAGTCCGGACATCCGACAGGAATCGAACCATTGATTCATGGCGGCCTGCGATTTGTAACACCAAGCCATTGGCCGTGAAGTTTGAACCAGCAAGTATCGCCAAATCTCCATCATGGAAATAATGACCAACAAAATCGGATGAAAATTCCAGAACAACGAGATGGTGAGTTAGGATATCAGATTGCCACTCTTCGAGGATCTGGACAACGCGAATCCCATCGACATAAGTCCCATCGCGTGGACAATTGCCATCGATGGTAATACACTCAACCATTATTCGCAGGTTACCATCTACCATACCAAGCATCGAACGGAAGTCCCAAGAAATGCACTGCAAGCCTGCTTGGGCTCTAGAGTCGTGCTCGATAGCAGAGAATGCGCACTCTACTCTGACCGCTCTCATGTGGTTGCCTCGCAACCCTCAGTCCCCCCTTGGAGTTTTCAAGGTGCTCAATACTGGTTGCGAGAGAAAGGATGGCGATATGCCATCCAAACCCTCGCTCATAGGAGTTCACTCCTCAGACTGTTTTCTCATTGCATCCTCTGAGGCTACGATTGCCCTCGCAACTTCAGGTGAATAACCGGTTTCGACTAATCTAAGGTACTGGCTGTCATCCTCTACCTCGGCCTTACTAGGAATCTGTATAGCTTCAGTCTTCACCTTCCATAGTTCGTCCTCGTCTCGCATAGAATCCATGACGTCTCGTGTATTGTCTCTAACTCCGGCTTGACCGCGGCGTTCTGAGCGGCGCTGTAGAACTGCCCCCAACAGTACAATTAGAGCTAAGCCTGAAATTGCTGCCATTAGGACAGGTGAATCGGTGATTGTCTGAACAATTCCTCGAGGTAATGATTTGTCTTCAATTGAATCTTGACAGCCGTCGCCATCGATATCTGTTTCCTTTGTGGAAATCCAAGCGATTGCTCCGTGGGCACACTGATCTCTGGTGTCCGGCACTCCATCGTTGTCATCATCAAGATCGTATTCATCCATGCAGCCATCGCTATCATGGTCGATTGTAATTCGAGTGCTGGTAGGGCATGCATCCTCGACGTCGAGGACTCCATCACCATCATCGTCGAGGTCTTCGGTTGCATCTGCACAACCATCTCGATCACGATCGGAATTAAGCGACGATACCCATCCTGGATTCGGATTTGTTTCACAATTATCCTCTGATGATTCAATTCCATCGTTATCCAAATCTGTATCTTCTCCACGGTCATCACAACCATCCATATCTGCATCAACTAGGTTTGGACTCGAGCTACGAATACAAGAGTCTTCGAAGTCTAGGAAACCGTCGTTATCATCATCATCATCTTCCTCTGTATCGTGACAACCGTCTCTGTCCCAATCATTCAAAGTCGTGGATTCCCATCCGGATTTTCCTGAGAGGCAAGAATCCTCGATATCAAGTACGCCATCCGCATCGACATCGGCATCCTCGTAAACATCATTGCAGCCGTCTCCATCTTGGTCACTAAGATCATTTGAAGTCCAATCTAGCATTCCGTATGGACAGGAATCCTCTCTATCTAGTACCCCGTCGTTATCGTCGTCTAGATCTTCCTCATGATCTTGACAACCGTCAGAATCGTGGTCATAGGCCTTTCCTGTCCAACCTATTACCCCTGTTGGGCAGTCATCATATACATCGAGATAAGGGTCATTATCGTCGTTATCATCTTCATCCATATCTCGGCAACCATCACCATCGTGATCGGTTGAGAATGTATTCCAGTATTGCGCTCCTTCCGGACATAGGTCTTCGTGGTTTAGAATCGCGTCACCGTCGATATCAGTATCTTCCAGAATATCGTCACAACCATCGAAGTCTGCATCGACTCTATCTGGATTCATTACACCGGTTGGGCATTCATCTAGAGCATCCTCTACTCCGTCATTATCATCATCGACATCTTCTGATTCATCTTTACAGCCATCTCCATCATAATCAGTCATGGCAGTAGATTCCCAGCCACTCTCACCAAACTGGCACAAATCATATTCATCTAAGATTCCGTCTTCATCATCGTCATTCCAATCATTGTTATTCACTAGATTGATCCTTACCAATTGCTCGGCAGTTGCAAACTGATCTGAGGAAGATTGTATATTGACTACAACATCAAAGGACTGGTCTTCATTGACTTGTCGTATATCTGGGGCTCGGATTAGTAAGTTGACCTCTTCCGAGGTGCCCTCTGCAATCGATGCCGTGGGTTGATAATTATCGCCGAATCCAGCGGTAATGTCCCAAAGATCTAGTGTGCCATCTACATCAATTGTAACGATGTCTACCTCACCCGGAATTTGGATCGCACGAAGATTCATTTCCACTTCTATCGATTGGTCCGGTTGAATTGTGACATAACCTGTTTCTGTTGGCTCAAGGTTTAGTGACATATCATACAAATCCTCGCTCCACATACAAACATCCCACTTGTTAACTAAAAATTCTTCATCAGTGCAATCATTTGCAGTCCAAGCGATTGTTCGCTCGGGCCAAGCGAACTTGACTATCGGTTGGGCGCTAGCATCAAATTCACTACCAAATATTCCCATCAAATTATCTGAACTACTCGTGATTGTTCGTGTATTAACAACACTATATGCCTGAGTAAGATAACGGTTCAATGGTAATTCCTCAAAGCCATTCATCACTGGAGATTGGATTCTAGTCCAGCGAAGCTCAACCACATCTGCATCCCATTTTGCACCGGATTCGAACCAAGTAATGTGAATTGAATCATCGCGGTCGAAATCGACCCTTGGGTTTGCTCCCCAAATAAGATTAGAGGAAAGTACTGCTGTATCTTTGACAGTAGATACTTCTGACAATACAAGCCCGTTAGGCTCTCCGTCTAGTTCCCCTTGTCTGTCTGGATCTAGTTGCATGTAGTGCAGTTGACTTGGCCCGTCTTTGGAAGGAAATTCGCCTCTACCATCAATCCAAACAATGTGGATATTACCGTCCTCGTCTACATTGACATCTGGATTTAACGCCCATCCGTGGCCTTTGGAGATTTGAGTATCATTGACCAGTACTAGGTGGCCAACAGTATCCCAGCCACCACCATCTTCTCTCCAGTACCAATCGGTATCTGGTCCGATATCTTCCTGATATTGACCTGTATTTTCATCAATAGTGTGTCCCGAATCTCCCACGGACCAACTTGACCTTGGGTTCGAGAGAATTGAGTAGGGGTTCAAGACAGTGAGGAATGTATTGGTTGCCCCACTTCCTGTTGTTATGTTGATTATTGCACTCACCATATTGTTCATTTCTTCGGTGTATGAAGCAATTGGAAGCTGTACGTTATCAATCCAAGCTGAGTCATTTCCATGAGACACTGAACCGTCCTTGACATACTTCCAGGTGTATGTGTGATATCCTGGTGAAACCGTTGCTGTATAGGTGCCGTTACTTTCTCCAGACCAAGCCGAGGTAAACGAGCTTCTCGAGCAATTTGGGTTATCTATACAGAACAATAGATAGTCGTAGTTTACCTCGCTAGATACGGAATAGTTGAATGAGATAGTACCCGATGCCATTGCTCCAGCATATTCCAACGTTGAGTGTTGATTGTGAGTGAGATTAGCTGATTGTGCGGTGTAATTTCCATCAATAATTCGATCGCTTTGGGCGAACCACCAGTAGTTGCTCGGGCCAACTTGAGTCCATCCATTAGCGATATAACCGATTTCGAAGTCTCCGTGGAATTCAGTTAATTCTTCTGTAGGGTAGTAAAATAATTCTCCACCAGCACTGGTATTACGTACAGATGTACCATCGCAAGTACGTGTGTGTATACCGATATTGTTCATGTCAGGACATTGAGCGAGATTCATCATGTGGTAGCGTACGCTTGTATCTTCGTAGGTATTGGTATTTGGACCATAAGAAGTAGTACCAGCAACAGGAACTGGAGTTATGCCTGCCTGCAAGCAAGCATCGTGTGCCTCGTCTATACTTTGGTAATCGTCGGCATTAAGAGCCGGTGAGCCTCCAAATGGGCCCTCGTCAGATACTGGAAGAATCAGTTTGGTAGCGTTTGGATTCCAAGCGTGATCGATAGCAGTTGCAGGGTTCCCCGGCATCGAACCTGAAGAATCTCTCCAAGATTCACACACCCATGTAGAACCTGGCCCCCACATCTCAGAGTTGTAGCCCCAATCGGATGGGATTGATAGCGCTGAACCATTGAACATGACTTCTGTCAGAGGTCTGATTCCACCACTTGTATCTGTGACGTTTTGGCCAAGATAGGTCGAACGTGGTCCGTTTGAACCATCGTCGCCTATTGTGATTGCATTAGCGCAATTCGTATGTTGATTAGCGTTATGCATATTTCCACTGAGTGTGTATAAGGTCTCAAGAACGGTGATATTAGCAGCTTCAAGCATTGGCTTGATTCCAGCAAAGTTCTCGCCTGTTGTCAGAATTCCACCGTAGAATACTGCACACATATCGGCCCACTCGGTTGTCATTGAACCTGAAGAGTCGAGGAGTCCAACGTACTCAACTATCGAACCTCTTGTATCTTCCCAAACGATAACAGCAGTGTTGTTTGCACCTATACTAATTGCTGGATTGCCTCTATGACCTAACGCCGGTGTGACCATGGTTGAATTGATCAGAACTTGGAAGCCATTGTTTGCATCATGGGAAAGCATGCAGTAGTAAATTAGCGGACTGCCGAAGTACAAGCCCTGTGGATCGTATGTATCGACCCAGACAATGTGAACTGCATCGAATGAATCTACAGCAATATCTGGGGAATTACGAGTCCCGCTGCCATCGGCAACGGTATGGGATGCAATGGTCATGTTCTGTATATCACCAGAGGAACCGTCTAGATCATCCTCTGAAGGATCCAATAATGTGTAGAGAATATCCGTATCAGTGACTTCCCAAACGATGTGTGCTCTACCTTGTGAATCGATTACCATAGAAGGGCCAGAGAGTGATGAGGCATTGGAACCACCAACCTGTGTAGTCGAAATTAGAACCGTGTCGACGCCAGTGGAAATCTGAATTAATGCATACCTTAGAAGTGGTGTGCTAGTGTTCTCAATCCAAACAAGGTGTATCCTGTTCGAGTCATCCATTACCCCCATGACGTCGATAGGATTGTTTGCATTCAGGTTGGTAAGTAGAGTCTGAGCGTCGCTATCATCGATAGTTCCGTTTGCCGTTGGAAACCGAGTCGGTTCATTTGCCAACTCATCTACCTCGCCGGAAGCGGCTAACAGCGATGGTGCTAGAAGGGCACTCAGCATTAGCAAAGCAAGTGTAGCAGCGAGTTGTGCTCGCTTGATTTCGATTCTGTTGTTTTCGGCGGTCAGAGTGGGGGTTAGGCTTGCGACCATAGGGTTCGAGAGTCTTGTGAGCAGATAGAGGGAGGGCCGGACAGGTCCGAATAACTGTAATTTTAGAGGTGTTTATGGCATTATCACTGAGATTGTGAGGCGCGCTTTCGACGTATGAAATCAGAATAATTACCAGGCCAAATCCACATACTTCCATCGGCCGGTAATTCCCAAATCGTATCACAGATTCTGTCTAGGAAAAATCGATCGTGACTGACTGTAATTATACTTCCATCATATTCTACCAAAGCCTCCTCTAGAGCCTCTTTGGCATCGGTGTCCAAATGATTTGTAGGCTCATCGAGAAGCAGTAAATTGTTCTCTTCGAGTAGTAATTTCAGGAGGGCTATTCGGGCCCTCTCCCCTCCACTTAATTTTTCTAACTTAGTTTCCACCATTTCACTGGTAAATTGGAAGCGGCCAAGTAGAGCCCGAATGTCTCCATAATCCATCCTTGGTTTGAGGGCTCTAATCTGGTCTACCGGAGTTAAGTCAAAATTTAGTGATCGGTGGTCTTGATGGAAATAGCCGATCTGAACACCGGGCTTTACATCGATACTACCGGAGTCGAGTTCAAGTTCTCCTTGAATAATCCGCAGTATCGTGGTTTTTCCTGCTCCGTTAGGGCCGACAATACCTATTTTCTGACCTCTGGAAACGCCTACTTCTAGGCCCTTGATTATCGGGCGATTGAGTCCTTCAAATGTCAATGTGGCATCATGGAAATCAAGAACTTCTAAACTGCTCTTTTCAGTCGATTCGAGACGGAAATTCAATCCTCTACGCTGGCGGGGCTTTAGAGACTTCAGCCAGCGTAGTTCACCTTGTGCTCTAGCCAATAAAAATCGCTTCTGAGAGATTGATTTGTCGTACTTATTGGCTCGCTTCATCGACTGTAATGCGCCTGTTAATCGCTTGACTTCGGCGTCTGTTTTCTTGATTCGATCAGCGAGAGTCTGTAAGAAAAGTTCCTTCTGTTGTAAAAATGAAGTGTAATTACCATGGTACCCCTTAGCGCGAGTATCTTGTATCTCGACGATTGCGTTGCAAACTCGGTCGAGGAAATATCGATCGTGGCTTACTAACAATAGCGCTCCTTGGAAGGTGATTAGGAATTCTTCGAGCCAATCAAGAGTTGTCAAATCGAGATGATTTGTTGGTTCGTCTAGGAAGAAGACGTCGATTTCGGATAAACCCACCAATTGCCTTGCTAGGGCTACCTTGGCGCGTTCCCCACCCGACAAATTAGCCAAAGGGATTTCTAGGGGGTGGTGGGCGAGGTCTAATGCCCGAAGGATTTCTTGTGCATGACTAGCAACATTAGTCCCGCCGCTTCGAGCCATCATTGACTGAAGTTCCTGATAGCGATCTATGTCTGGTTGCCAGTCTCCATCATAGAAAGATGGCTCGGCCATTTTAGCTTCAATAGCTGCAATCTCTTCCTCCAATTCCTGAAATTGTCGGCCTTTCCGATTGAGTTCTTCTTCGAGTGTAGCTCCTTCGTCTATATCTCTAATTTGAGTCAAAAAGGCAAGTCGGAGACCTGGTGAAAATGATATATCTCCAATATCTTGATCTTGGTTAGATATTGTTCGCAGTAAGGTGGTTTTTCCTGCTCCATTATGGCCTACTATACCAATTCTATCACCTTCGTCAATTCTCAAATTAACACTATCAAGAACCTTCACTGGACCGAAGGCGCGATGCACATCTTCGATGCGGATTAGCTCTCGCGCCATGCTTTCGCGGTTTGCCCTGCATTGATGTGTGCATCGGTCAAGACTTGAGGGCATCTAGACGAGATTGATCCAATCTTTCCCATTCGAAGTGTCCTTCATCTGTTGGAGGTCGTCCGAAGTGACCGCCAGCGGAAGTTGCTGAGTATAACGGACGGTGTAACTTCAGATCGCGAGAGATTGCAGCCGGTCGAAAATCGAATACCCGAGATACCCTTTCGGTTAGTTCCTCTTCACTGATGACACCAGTTCCAAATGTCTCGACTCGTAGACTTACTGGAGAAGCTACTCCGATAACATAAGCAACCTGGATTTCACAACGAGTTGCTAAACCTGCAGCGACAACATGCTTTGCCGCCCATCTAGTGTAGTAAGTTGCTGAACGGTCAACCTTTGTTGGGTCCTTGCCAGAAAACGCTCCTCCTCCGTGTCTAGCCATTCCTCCATAGGTATCTACAACGATTTTCCGGCCAGTGATTCCTGCGTCTGCGTAAGGTCCTCCTGGATCTGCGAATCGTCCAGTTCCATTGACGTGCAAAATATAACCCTCTTTCAGCCAATAATCAGGAATTGCATGCTCTACCACTTCTTTCTTGATGATTTCACGAATGTAGAATTGCTCAGCTTCAATGTCTCCATCAAAGCGATCTTTCAGAGCATCATCGTGCTGAACTGCTACTACTACGGTATGTACTCTCAGAGGATTCCCATTGTCGTCATATTCCACCGTTACCTGACTTTTCCCATCAGGGCGAATCCATTCGATTTCGCCACTAGCAACAATCATGTCTAGGCGGCGGCATATACGCTGAGAAAGAGCGGCAGGAAGTGGGAAATATCTGCCGCTAAGTTCCTTTTCTGCCTCGGTCTCTGTGCAGGCATATCCGAACATCATTCCTTGGTCGCCTGCGCCGACATCGTCCAATGAATCTCCATCAACCCCTTGGGCGATATTTTCCGATTGAGTTGTGATGTTGACATGAATCAAACATAGTTCTTCACTACTGGCGTCCATACCGATGGCATGGCTATCATAGCCGATAAGTATAGCGGTTTCACGCGCTATTACTTCGTATTTTGGTGCGTCTCCATCAAGGGTTACTTCGCCTGCTAGTACTATCAGTGCATGGTCACGCTTTCCTTTGACTAGAGTTTCAACTGCAACACGCGCTTTTGGATCAATTTGCAGGCATGCGTCGACGATTGCATCGGATATTGCATCGCACAATTTGTCGGGGTGTCCTGCCGAAACAGATTCGGAGGTGAACAATGCAACCATGACTATCCGGCCATCCTTCCATATATGGGTTTTCGGCGAACTGAATATCTAACAAAAAGGTATGTAATTTGTAATTAAATTGAGGTCAATATCGCCGTAGCATTGAGAAAGGAGGCCTTTTCGCAGCGCCAATGACACCTACAGAGTCCGACATAGAGGCGGTTGTCGAAGCCGATGAGAAAGGCACTAGGTTGTACCCAGAGCAAGTTGTTGATGGGTTGCCAACAATTTACTCCTTCCAATCCTGTCCATTTTGTTTCAAGATTCGCGCTCTATTGGGTAGCCGTGGGATTTCCTATGCTGATGTCGAAGTTGAGCCGATGAAGAAGGCCGAACTAAAGTGGGGGGATTGGAACCAAGTTCCTGTTTACGTAGATATTGATGGGAATGCAATGGATGAGTCAAACGACATTCTTCATTACATCGATTCGAATAATGGAAATCTATTCCCACGTGCGGGACATGATCCTGAACAAGATCGTTGGATGGAGTTCAGTAACAAGGTACTCGGTAAATCCATTGTTGCTGTAATTTACCGGACTTTTGGAAGCTCATTCCGTGCCCTAGAATATGTCAATAGTATCGAGAACTTTTCCAGAAAAGATAAACTTGTCAACAAGTATCTGGGTGGATTTGTGATGAAAATGGTTGGACGTTCTCGTGCCAAATTATTCGATCAGCCGCCACGAGAGAATCTCAAAACCCAACTAGATACTATGAGTAGTGGATTCAAGGGAGATTTCTTTGGAGGAGAAAAACCTAATGGCGCTGATTTTGCAAATTATGGTATTCTTCGCTCAATGCAAGGCTTGGAAGGCTTCGATATTCTAGAGGCTCACCCCGAAGCCTTCAGTTGGTATAATCGAATGCAATTATTCTCTGGAGTTTGAATTGCGTAGACCGCAGTAGCGATAGATGAATGCGGGCTGCGGTTACCATGGTCGAAGTCGAGACGGAGATGGTCTGGGTAGGTGATTTAGCCAAAGCAGAAACTCTACTTTCTGCAATTGAAGGTCATGATTCAGCTGATATCGAACTAGTCACAGAATGTGACGGAGAACAAGCAGGACTTCGCATTCTTGTCAAAGGTAATGACTTGAGAGAAGTCCGAGAACAAGTGGATTCTTTGTTGGCAGCACTCGCTTCTGCTGAGGCAAAATACGATTCCAACAATTGAAGGCGGAGCAACTATCCCATCCTACCGTGAACAGCCTCCCTCACGACCGCTCTTGGCTTCTTGCAAAAGTAGAGCCTACGGCGTTATTCCACAATTCGATGGATAGATGGATTGACGCCATGATCGCTGACGAACATGGTGGAGGAGACAGTTCGGAGGTCGTCGTGGTTGGAAGAATCAGGGCCAAAGGCAATGGCATTATTGCCGGAATAAGTGTGGTCGATAGGCTCGTAGTAGAGCATTTTCCGGATTGTACTGTGACATGGGATATCACCGAAGGCGATGAAGTAGAATCCGGTGATCAAGTTCTAGATATTTCTGGACCTGCTGTTCAAGTTCTACGATGCGAACGAACCATGCTCAACATACTAGGTAGGATGTCCGGTATTGCAACAAATACTGCTTCATGGGTTTCTCAAGCAGGAAGCATGGGGGTTGCCTGTACCAGAAAGACCGATTGGGGACTTCTTGACAAATGGGCCGTACATGTCGGTGGTGGATTAACTCACAGATTATCTCGTGCTGATGCACTGATGATCAAAGAAAACGACTTGGCTGCCTTGGCTCCCGGAATTGATGAGGAAGATGTTGCAGTAGCCGCTGCTGTATCGTTGATAGACATGGAATCTGATGCAGAGTTCACAGTGATTGAAGTTAGAGATTCAAGGCAGGCAATAGCCGCAATCAAAGCATGGGATTCACTACAGGTGGAACGTAGTGGTTGTGAGAAAATCGTCCTATTGCTAGACAATATGGGTCCGAAGGGTTGTGCTGAAGTTCATAAGATTCTGATGCAAGAAAACCTTCGTGTATGGTGTGTTCTCGAAGGCTCTGGTGGAGTTGTTCGCGAAGATCTCGAACAATGGATTAATTCAGGAGTAGACCTAGTCTCAACCAGTGCTCTAAACCGTGGTGTGTCACCACTTGACCTGTCGATGAAGATCGTTGGAAGTGATTGAATGGGTGAAATACCAGACTCCCATCCAAGGAAGGCTTCGTTGCTTGCTCGGGCTAAACTGACTGAGGCTGCCGCTGAAGGCTTACTTGCTCAATCTGCCATGATTGCTCATGGAAGAGGCGAGGCTTTCGATTATCTACTTGGAGAGAAAACTAGTGAGTCTGCCTCGCAGGCTATTCGTGAAGTGGCCGCCCGACTTCTCAATGCTGAGAGAGCAGTCATTTCTCTAAATGGAAATACAACCGTGCTCGCTGGAGAGCAGGCAATTCGCGCAGCTGCGATAATCGGTTGCCCTGTTGAAGTAAATATCTACTATCGAACTCCAGAAAGAATGCGAAAGCTAATCACGACACTTGAAGAGATACGTCAAAAGGTCGCTAACGAAGACCCTCCCTCTGGCTGGGATGCATCGCAATGGTCCGATTCTGTAAATTCCACAGAGATTCTTGGAGCGGATGCAGATGGTCGAATCAAGGGTCTTGAAGGGCCTAGAGCCATCTGTAGTTCTCGGGGGATTGAGGTAGCAGATGCTGTTCTTGTTCCTCTGGAAGATGGAGATAGATGTGAAGCCTTAGTTGGCCTCGGAAAGCAAGTTTTGGTCATCGACCTAAATCCGCTTTCACGAACTGCTAGGATGGCACATGTTACCATTGTCGATGAGGTTACTCGGGCCATGACAGAACTCTGTATCGCTCTAAGTGAAAAAACTCAAGTCTCTAGTTGGGATAACGACCAAGCCCTGCGAGATGCGCTTGCAATAATGGCTCAGGCATCAGAGCAAATCTGATTCTTGTACTCAATCAGGCGGTTGCAAATCTCTCTCGGAGCATTTCTTCACACCGGTCGGCAATCGCTTGCCCCACCTCAGAAGTACTAGCATCGCCACCCAAATCGTAGGTGACCACTCCGCCTTCTTCGAAATGTTGCTGGATTGCTTGTTGGAGGATATCGGCGCACATGTCCAAATCATCATCCTTCTTTCTGTAGGCCAATGCCTCGAACATCATCTGAACTGATTGTAGGGTTGCAATTGGATTGACCACATTCTTTCCAGTGTACTTTGGGGCTGAGCCATGTACTGGCTCAAACATCATGTGCTTAGGACCTAGGTTCGCACTAGCGGCCATACCAAGACCTCCCTGTAATACGCTTGCAAGATCAGTAGCGATATCTCCGAACATATTTGGAAGAACTACGACATCGAGGTCTTCTGGGTCTCGCATTAGCCACATTGTGAAGGCGTCGATGTATGCTGCAGAAGTTTCAATGTCGGGATTTTGGTCTGAAATCTCTTTGAAAATCCCTCTGAATAATCTACATCCACGTGTTACGTTAGACTTGTCAACGCAAGTTACTGATTGAGGCACTCTCATTTTTCTTTGGCGATGTCGCGCTAAATCAAATGCAAATTTGATGACTCGCTCACTTCCTTTGCGAGATATCGGTCTTGGATCCCATTCTACTTCTCCCTCAAGCCCAGGGAACTCTTCGATTACAATTGGCTCGTCCTTCTCTCCCTTAGCCTTCTGTTCCATTCTACGAAGAAGAGAATGATAGAGTCCTTCGGTATTCTCTCGAATCATTACCATGTCAACCATATCTGGTTGCCAGACCTGTTGGTGTACTCCGTGTACCTTGTGTTGTACGCCAGGATAGAGTTTGATTGGACGGACATTAGCGTATAGTTTGAGTCCGCTCCTAAGTCCAAGTATGACTTGGCCGCCCGCCATATCGCCGCTTGGGAGTCTCGCGTCTGGCCAGCCTATTGCACCGAGTAAAATTGCGTCCGAATTGTCTCGGCAATGTTCGAAGGAGCCTTCCGGCCACTCTTCACCGGTTTCTAGATAATATTGGCCACCACAGGGAATTTCGGTAATTTCAAACGAAACCGGGCTATTTTGCTGGAATACCTCGATTACCCTAAGTGCCTCTGCGATGACTTCCGGTCCGGTTCCGTCACCGGCCAATACGGTTAGGCGGTAGTCGGTCATCCAATCTCGGCACTTGCTCATCATTCATCAATACAACCCATCTATTCCTTCTGCCAAATTATCGAATATTCGAGGCCTTTCAAGGCGATATTTGATAGACGGTCACCGCAAACATAGGAGACATGGACCGCAGCGGAGAGGAGGGTAGTGAATCTCCTCGCATTGATGTTAATGCATTACCAGATTCCTTAGTTCGACTTTGGGATACAATGCTGAGAATCGATCCAACTTGGGATTTGTCGGGCTGGCTCGAGGAACGCGCTGACGAAGAATTGGAATTAGTCGAGGCTCATCTAGGACGGGAGAGATTGAGGCTCGAGCAGCGACTTCATCGAATCGAGACCTTAGTAAAGAAATTGAAGAGGCAACGACAAGTTGCTGGACCAGATTTGTTGAGCGACCCCCATCAGAAAAATCTCTTCGATGTGTTCGACGAAACGGCTATCTCAAAAGAATCTGATGAAGACCCGTTAGAGAATGATGAACCGGTAGTTTCTGGCGGAATTATGGGTGTTGAGGATGACCCTTTGTTAGCGATAGTTGCGGAACATATCCTTGGAACAATCGAGGTCGCTTCTTTGGAAGATTCTAGTCCTGTACATTTCGACGATATTATTGACGGATTACAGCCTATGGGGATTTCTGTCGATGAAGTCGATGAAGCCATCGCTCATTTGCTTCAACACCGCCAAATTATTGAAATTGAGCAGGATTTTTTCAGTTTGAACGCCTGAAAAACCGTCTCGAGTGAGGTTGAGAGCAACCGTTCCATTCAAAGTAGAGACCCATGTGGGGAGGCGCGTCGGTGCCATGGTTAGCGACGCTTCGGGATGGTATGCGCGACTCGACAGGTCGTGCGAGAATAGAATTGAACAGCTTGAATGTTGGCTAGATGCTTGGGAAGATGCAATTCGGCATAATATTCCAATTGCTGCAACTATGCCTAACGATTGGCCGACTTTGCCTGCTGGACTTCTCTCTAATCCGGGCGCTGTACTTGACCACATGCTGGCTCGATACGATGCCGAAATTGATGGTCGATCCCCGCGCGGAGCATACGCTACACCTGCACGATTTGCCGATGCAATGTTGGCGGATGAATTAGGCGAGCGTGGTGCTGATGTCGAAAATCCGATGCCTACTGGAATCTCACTCGCGGCTCTGCCCCCTGGCTTCCATGCTTTCGCCGCGAAGATGAATGAAGCAAATGAGAAAGATGATGAAAAAGACGTTGATGAGGCTGTTAAATCAGGCAGGAAGACTGCCTCTGGAATACCACTACCATTTGCAGACCCTGCAGTCGGTGCAGGATTGTTTCCCGAGCGTGTCTTGAAGGTTCACTCAGAACGAATAGATGGTATGCCAGCAGCAACCAAGAAGGAGGATACGATTCGTCTACTATCGAAAATGCAACTTTTAGATGTTTCAGATATCGCAATTCGCTGCACTCGCAGGAGGCTGCTCTTGGTTCTTGCAAAATCCGACCTAATCGAGTTGGACGGAGACGGTGATGAGTCTAGAATCGGTCGAAAGCAAGCCGAAAAACTGCTAGAGATTAGTGTGCAAGAAGGTGATGCACTGCGAGGAGCTTGGCCATGGGACGAGAGTCCTCGGCTACTAATCTGCAACCCTCCATGGCTACGAATCAAAGATCGTTTCCGAGGTCATCCTGAAGGAAGCTATCTGCGCAAGGAGCTCTCTCGGGAGTTACGCAGTATTACAGAACCGGATGGTCGCCTGAGATTCAGTACACTTCTTGGGAATGTTAACTTGTATCGATTATTCCTAGAACGCTCTCTACAACTTGTTGAAGAAAGTGGTCGTGTTCGAATGATCGTTCCAGACTCATTATTACGCGAGAAGAGCAGTATCCCACTTCGCCGATTAATGGTCGAGAGAAATGATTGGGATACCGCTTGGTCATTCCCTGAGAGTCAGAGGGTTTTCCCCGGTGTATCACAAGGTGTTTTGGTCATCGGAATTTCTGTTGGCGGCGAGACTACAAAACTAACCAGTTGGGGACCGCTTGAGTCGACTGACGTTCTCCCATCTGTAGGACTCGCCCCAAAGTCACCAAAATTGGAACTTGAGCGCTCGATATGGGCTAATTGGACTGATACGAATTGGGCAGTACCTAGAATGCCTCGCAAAGAACACGAAAGACGTAAGGTGTTAACCGCGATTTCGCAACTAGCAGATTTGCCTCGGTTATCCGAAGACCACAACTGGCTGAATCCAAGTGGGGACCCCATTCGTGTCCGTGTTGGAGAAATTGACCAAACCACTTGGTCAGAAGATATTCGAGATTGGAAGCCGAGATCGCGTGGAACGCCATTCATTCGAGGCATTCATTTCAACCTAGAGAATGGTAATGTGTCGATTAACCATCCTGGTTACACATCATCCATCCCCAAAGAAGCGTTAGAGCGTTCTCAGGCAATGTGGAAAGGGCCTATCGATGCAAGAGGAATTAGTCGCATCGCCTGTCAAGCAATTGTCAATGCACAGCAGGATAGGAGGCTTCGATGGGTCGTTGTTCCTCCTGACTGTGTTCTTGGTAACTCAGTAAACTTCCTTGAATTACCGGACGCTGTACAAGATAGCCTGGCAGAAGAGTATGGAACTCTGGAGCAGGGTTTGATGTGGTTAGCCGAACATCTGAATTCTAATACTCTAGATCTATGGTCAAGAGCTTGGGCGGCCAATAACAACGTTAACAATTACGAAATAGAGAATCTACCATTCCCACCACCAGTTAGTATGACCAAAATCGAAGCCCGTTAGATACTTGATTGATTTTCTCGTGTTGTCTGATTTTCGATTTGTGGCAGTTTAGCGGAAAGACACATGCTTGAGTCCGGAAATTGTTTTCCGTTTGGCGGAGTAAATGAAGCGTATTGACCAAATTGATTATTACGGCTGCATTACGTACGCAGGGCGTACCGTCGCGTTTAGCATTAGGGTCACAGGTGATAATATGGGAATTCATCCTAAAATCGGCATAACTGGACTTCCGCGTTCTGGTAAGTCAGCCGTTTTGGAGAAAGTTGTCAGTATGCTCATTGAAGAGCGTAAACAAGAGAAGAGGGCTCGCAATGAAGATCCGAATGCAAAGCCCGTTGTTGGTGGGATGAAAACTCAAACTATAATGGAAGATGGTCAACGTGTTGGATTCGAATGTGTGGATCTTGTAACAGGCGATTCTGCAGTCATGGCACACCGTGAAATTGACTCTAGAACAAGAATTCTAGGTTATGGAATAAATCCGGAAGCACTCGATGAAATTGGTGTTGCGGCTATTCAACGGACAATGGAAGATTGTGAAATATTGGTCATCGATGAAATAGGTAAGTTCTCCGTCGAAAGCGAAGAGTTCGTCGAAGTTGTTAGGAAAGCATTGGACGAAGATATGCCTACGATTCTGACCCTTCACAAGAAGAGTCGCCACCCGCTTCTGCAAGATATTCGTAGGCGAGACGATTCACGTATATTGGAAGTGACTCCTGTTAATCGCGCTCTGCTTCCGTACAAGATTCATAAATTGGTTAGAGAAACCTACTGATTGAGCGAGGCATTCATGCCCTTTGGGCCACTCAGAGTGTTAGATGGATTCCCCCGCGGCCCGACTTCAACGGGTGCTAATTGGTATCGTAATACCTGCAGCGTTCCTTACAGCGCTAGCACTCGCTGAGGGGCGAATTGAGTTAATTGGATGTGATGGTGATGCTTGTCATAGCACTAGTGAAATTGCCTTGATATTACCAGCAATCGTACTACTGTGCTTGATTGGTCTTGGGATTTTACGCCTTTCAGCAAACCAAGATTACGGCGACGGGGTACTAGATCGTTGGTTTAGTAGAGAGTCGGAATCGGTAATGCGAGATAGGCTAGAAGAAGAGAGATTCGAGGCCAGTGATGAAGGGCTTGGTTCTCGTTGGGCCGAGCTTGAGAAAAAGAATCTCGAAGAGCAATACGCCGAGGAAGAATGAGAATTTTTCATTCACTAAGTCTGGTTTCCGAATCGAAACCTTGACCCCTCGCCTCAGTCTCGCCGGCTCGATAACATGAGCGAAGTACCCGCTGAATTGAGATACACGCCCGAGCATGAATGGATTCGAGTAGAAGGAGACCAGGCGATAATCGGAGTAACGGATTTCGCCCAAGATGCGTTGACTGATGTTGTTTGGGTAGAATTACCAGAAGTTGGAATGTCGGTTGGGGCTATGGAATCTTGTGGCAGTGTAGAATCTGTAAAATCGGTTAGCGAAATCTACGCACCGATTGCAGGAGATATCACTGAAGCCAATGAAAGTCTCGAAGATGCACCCGAACAAATCAATCAGGACCCCTATGGCGAGGGATGGATTTGGAAGATGACAATCAGTGATGCTGGAGAGCTTGATAGCCTTCTCGATGCGGTGGCGTACAGCGAACTGATTGGTGAGTGAATATCGTGGTTGCAGCCCTCCACATCTACGTGGATGGATCTTGTGAAGAGAATCGCAATGTTACTGCCGATACACCCGCGGGCTGGGGGTTCTGTGTCGTAGAAGGCGATACAGGTCTCGGGAGAGGTCGAGGTGAAATCGTAACCGAAGGGTCCGGTCAAGTGATTACAGACGAAGGTTCTGATGCTTTCATTGGCGCAGAAATCGGCTCAAACAATACTGCAGAATTGAGCGCTATTGCGGGGGCCTTAGTCTGGTTATTACAGCAAGGCGGCAGAAGTTCGGTGGTCATTCGCGCCGATTCACAATATGCCCTCAATATTGCAAATGGCCAATGGAGGGCAAAGAAAAATCGTGATTTGGCTTCACACGTGCGCGCACTATGGGATGAGGTCTCCATTTTGCGGGAATTATCTGGTGAACACGTCAGGGCACATCGTGGGCATCGTTGGAATGAACGTGCCGATCATTTAGCATTCAGAGCGATGAGTGGGAAAGAGCCGTTACCCTTGCAATTTTGGAAGCCGGGTCAACGATAGTCGGCTTATTCATCGGCAATTGAGTCTGCCAATGGTCCTAAAGCTAGCATCGAATAGATGCCGGATAGTGAAATCAAGAGGCCAATTAGTAGCAATACCAAACCGGTTGGATCTGGTAGATATTCTTGCAGAGGATTACCCGCGACCCACGCAAGAATGATTGTGAATATTCCAGCTGCCAGAACCTGTTTTGATGACTGTTCAGGATTATTCCAGTTGTCTAACCAAGGAATCAAGCCCTTTCGCTTGAAGGTGAATCGGTACCAAGCAACGTACCAAAAGCCAAGTCCAGTCATCCCAATTATTCCTAATGTGAAAGATTCTGAATTCCATGGGCCAGAAAAAGAAATACCCAAAATCATGGTGTTAAGCAGTAAGAACGAGCCGATTATTGCGGGAGCGGCCCCGTTAGCACTCGTATCGTTTCCCACGCTACTGCCAAAGGGCATCAGGGCTTCAAATCGACTAAACAGAAAGGTCATTCATGAACTCCCATTGGCGAATCCATGAAGGAGGGTCTGATTTGGGAAAAATCAGTAGACAAAGCCCATCTAGACTTGAGATTTGATGTTCTTAGGGAAGGTTTACCGAGAGGAACTGAGCACTATCCGGGAATCGATGAAGACCCTAGAACAACCTTCTTGTGTGCTTATGAAAATGGCGAACTAATTGGATGCTCGACTCTTCAGGTGGATAGAAGAGAAGGTTGCAACTTCCGAATTAGGGGAATGGCGGTTAGACCTAAGCACCGGAACAAAGGGGTTGGATCTAAGATAGTCAAAGGATTGCAAGACTTCGCCAGAAGTCAAGGCTCTGGCATATGGTGTAATGCCAGAATCAAAGCAGTTCCAATGTACGAAAGGTGTGGCTTCGTAATTATCTCGGATTTATTCGAAATCGAAGGAATCGGCCTCCATCATGATATGCAATGGAAGCTTTCTGATTGACTTACATCATAATGTTAGCAGTGAACATTAGACCAAGTCCAATTCCCCAGGTAATTACCATTATGTTGAAATGATTTGGAGTCATTGGTTCGCCATCCCAAAGCATTCCTTCTTCGATTCCTTCATCCCTTAATCTATAGTAAGCAAATAGAACCAAAAGAAGCGCAAGAGGACCTGCGAGCCAATCCATAGTTAGCTGGTCGGATACCGGTCTGTGAACTTCGGCTCCTACGTTATCCACTAAAGATACATAGCTATTGATTAGGCTAGCAATCAGGAAGAAGATTCCTGGGTGAATTATTGCCCACTTACCTTTTGCTCCATCCAAAATTACCATGGCAGTCCACATCGTGTAGATTAGGAAAAGTGAGCCGCCTACTGCAACTGTTACCTTAGAAGGGGCTCCAAGACCAGCGTCTAGCATAGCATCATCCGCTTGACCGATTCCGAATTCTTCGATAGTTTCCTCAGGGAAGAGAATAGCCCTGACGCAGTAGTAAACGCCCATTATTGTGATTAATGAAAGCGCTGCTAGAGCGGGCTTGTCCTGAATATTCACTCCCATCTTGAAGTCTGAAAGACCGTCGTCAACTTCATCTTCCGCTTTCAAAAAGAAATAGCCAGCAGCGTAAATTGCAGTAGTGACTGGAGTAACATATTTTGGAAGATCGGATGAGTCAAGATCGCCCCAATACAGCCAGATTACAGCAGTCATTGCTGAAAATCCAATAATTCCAGGTATCATGATTTTCCACATACCCTTGGCGCCTTCGTTGAGGATTATCCCTGTGGAAATGAACATTCCAAACATCAATGCTCCATTGAATGCCGTTTCGGGTCCTCCATTTCCATAGGAGACCATTCCAGTAACGGTATCATTCGAAAGTAGAGTGAAGCACCCTTCTCCTCCGGTAACATAGCAGTCGGCCAAGAGCATAAAGTTCAGCGAATAGACTAGAGTGACTAACGCACTTATGCCAAGGCAAATTTTAGCAGGTGTTGATTTAATTGCACTAAACATAACTCTCAACATCAAAACTAGGCACTTAATACATCCTTCACTATGGGTTCTATGTATTAACTCGTCAGAGTTCCATTTTGGTAATCCAAAAAGGCCTGATGAATTTCCTCTTTCGTGTTCATCACAAATGGACCATATCGCTCAATTGCTAGTTTTTCACGAATATCATCAATAGCCGCCTTATCCAAGTAAATTCATGGAACATACATTAGCTATGCAAATAGTTGGAGGCTTCTTGTTGATTATTGGTTTAATGAAAAACAAGGATCCTATTAAATTTAACAAAGGTATTTTCGGAGATGCTGAAGGTGCAGACGCAGGGCCTGCAGCCTCTATGAGGATGCTGATCGGAGGCGCCTTTGCAGGCATTGGAGCAATGAATCTCTACCTGAGTATGAATGTCGATGATGCTGCCGCTACGGAAGCTGTTTTGATGGGTAATGTAATCGCCTTTGCTCTGATATTAGCTTCACTTGTAGGGGCCAAACTCAGGGGCTTCCTAGAAGAGATACCTATGCCCCCAATGGTGATTTTTCCGGCACTAATTGTAATCTGCCTTTACTCCGCTATGGGATAGGTTACGCTGATTTAGAAATTGGAGCACAGGCTGGGATTTGAACCCAGGTAAGAGGATTTGCAATCCCCGACGTAACCACTCCGACACCCGTGCAGGAATACACCGACCCCTGACCTCCACTTGAAGAATGTTAGGAGTCCAAGAGAAACAGATGACAAAGGTAAATTTGCATATCTTGAAGGGATGTCGGCACTCAGTCGATGTATGCCTAAGGTCGCCTCCCGCTATGACGGACTCGGAGTTGGCTTTGCTCCATATCTACAACCTCCGGGTCCAGAAGTTGTTCGGTTAACCGTAGGGGAGCCTGGTTTTGATACTCCAAGGGAGATTATCGATACTGCAATTTCCGAGTTGGAAGCTGGTAAAACCAAGTATACTCGAGGACAGGGTGCAGTAGAACTTTGTCAGGCAGTAGCGGATTATCTTGGGAAACATCAGGACCTAGATATCAGCGCTGAGGATGTTCTGATTACACCTGGGGCGAAGCAGGCTTTGCTTTACTCATTCATGATTTCAACAATGCCTGGTGATGAGGCAATATTGCTAGCGCCGGCTTGGGCGAGTTATGAGCCGATGTTGCAATTCATAGGCGCTGTACCTGTTCACGTCTCTGTAAAGCCTGATGATTACCACCCAGACATTGATGCGATTAGAGCCGCAGTAACCGACAAAACCACGATGATTCTGATTAATTCTCCATGCAATCCAACCGGTGCGGTTTACACCCCTGAAGAAATCGAAGCGATTGTAGAAATTGCAGTTGAGCACGATCTTTGGATTATCTCCGATGAGATTTACGCGCGACTGAATTGGATGGATTATCCACACGTATCACCAGCCTCAATAGAAGGTGGTGCTGAACGCACACTAATCGTAAACGGATGGTCGAAATCTTGGGCTATGACTGGAATGAGAGTTGGGTTCCTAACTGGCCCCAGTGTAGCAATGAAGGCGGCCATGAAATCTCAAGCGAATTCGGCTTCCCACATTCCTACCTTCATGATGGAAGCCGCTCGTGTAGCATTGTCTTGTGATGATGCGGTTGACAGTTTCAATGAGGAATACAAGAAGCGACGCGAAATCATGATTCAAGGGTTGTCTGAAATTCCTGGATTACGAGTAGGGGAATGCGAGGGAGCATTCTATGCATATGTCGATATCACCGGTACAGGAATGACTGATATCGAATTCGCAGATGGAGCATTAGAGGCAGGAGTTCAGTTGATACCAGCCAGTTTAATCACCGGTGGCGAAGGCTTCGTACGCATTTCTTATGCTGCGGATGAAGACCAAATTATCGAGGGTATCAGGCGACTGAAGGCTTGGCTTTGTTGAGAATGATTGAAATCAAAACCTGCACCGAACTAGGTTACTCAGGTGGTTCGATGACTGGCTCTCATGGCAAGCATGTCTATGTCGACTACAATGGATATCATCGAAATGGAGTCCATGATGGTGCTTGGATGCTAGAGAAGATGATTGCCGCAGCCAATGCAGCAAATGTCCGAATTGTCCACTCTTATGTTGAGGAATTTGATGGTGTGATTTCACCTACAGGATTCGCTGCCATGGTGCTACTTGATGAGAGTCATATCAGTGCTCACTGCTACTACGACAAAGGTTGGCTCGCAGTTGATGCATTCACCTGTGGAGGTGCTGATCCGAATGGAATTGCCGACGATCTCGATGAAGCGTTGAGGTCGACTATGGACGATTTGGTATTGATTCGTCGTGAAGAAGTTGATCGATTTCTCCATGAGGATCTCGAGAAGACATGAGGTGTAATGATGGCGATTCGAGATTTTATCAAACGTCATTATCACCATTTCAATGCTGGCGCTCTTGCCGATTGTGCTGAATCATTGAATGGATTTCTCGAAAATGATGGGCGACTAATCATCACTCTTGCTGGTGCTATGTCTACTGCAGGAATAGGGTGCTCTTTGGCTCCTGCAATCCGGGCTCAAAAGATTCACGCAATCTGTTGTACAGGAGCAAATTTGGAAGAGGACCTCTTTCGCTTAGTGGCATCTTCGAGCTACGAAAGAATCGATGATTGGCGTGATTTGACTGCTGAATCTGATGCCGAATTAGCCAAGCGCGGAAAGAACCGGGTGACCGATGTTGCGATTCCAGAAGAGGAAGCAATTCGCTACATAGAGAAGCCATTACTGCAGCTTTGGAAAGATGCAGAAGCGGCAGGAGATAGGCGATTCCCGCACGAATATCTCTACGATTTACTTCTCCACGGTGGGCTTGAGTTTGATTCGGATCCAAAGGATTCCTGGTTAATGGCGGCAGCCGACGCGAACCTACCAATCTTCGTTCCGGGCTGGGAAGATTCGACTTTGGGGAATATTCTCGTTAGCAAGGTAATTGATTGCACTCTACAAAGCCCCGATGTTGTCAAGGGAGGGTTACATTCCATGCAAGCCTTGGCTGATTGGTATCGCGAAGATAATTCTCCCACCGGAATTTTACAGGTAGGAGGAGGAATTGCGGGAGACTTTGCAATCTGCGTAGTTCCAATGCTAAGACAGGATGTAGGGGAGAAGGTCTCGCTATGGTCGTGGTTTGGACAAATTTCTGAATCAAGGCCATCCTATGGTGGATACTCCGGTGCGCCACCAAATGAAAAAATCAGTTGGGGCAAGTTAGGAGTTGAGACTCCAAGATTTGTGATAGAATCTGATGCTACGATTGTTTTACCGCTGATTTTGGAATCTTTAGGGAATTAATTTCCTAATTGCAAATCTGTTTCAAGACAAACGACAGTATATATCTGACACGTCGATGTCAACTCATGGCTAAGAGAGCAAACAGACTTTGGCAAAGACTAGAGGAACACCTCGAGCAATTGTCAGCAGTAACTTTGAGTGAGTGAGACTTACATCCCACAATCAGAACATATCAGCGTACTGATTGCAATTTTCACTTATTCTGAGAAGTTGATTGTACTTGGCCGTCCTGTCTGAGCGGGCCGGTGCCCCAGTTTTGATCTGGCCGGCATCGGTCCCAACAGCTATGTCTGAGATTATGGAATCTGCAGTTTCACCGGAGCGATGGCTGATGATGGTGCCGTAACCTGCAGCCTTTGCCATCGCGATAACGACCAAGGTTTCAGTGACAGTTCCAATCTGATTGAGTTTGATGAGAATTGCATTCGATGCACCAATCTCGATTCCATGAGCAAGTCGCTCTGGATTGGTAACATACAGATCGTCCCCGACAACCTGTACTCTATGCCCTTCACGCTGAGTGAATTCTACCCAAGAATCCCAGTCGTCCTCGCCGAATGGGTCTTCGATTGAGACAATTGGATATTCGTCAAGCCAAGATGAGTATAGTTGACCAAGCTCTGAACCGCTAATCACCTTACCATCAATGTGGTAGCCATCGTCATGCAAGAATTCCTGACTGGCTACATCCAATGCAATCGATACTTGCTCGCCTGGTGTATATCCAGCGCTGGTAATTGCCTCGACAACATATCGCAGTCCTTCCTCATTACGAGGTAGGTTTGGTGCGAAGCCTCCTTCGTCTCCAACTCCACCAAGTAG
This sequence comes from Candidatus Thalassarchaeum sp., assembly GCA_022451235.1. Classification (GTDB taxonomy): domain Archaea; phylum Thermoplasmatota; class Poseidoniia; order Poseidoniales; family Thalassarchaeaceae; genus MGIIb-O1. The sequence goes on from JAKUOA010000016.1 coordinate 35,699, forward strand.
TCCTGCGTCCTTGAGAACAGCTCGTAGTGAATGGTAGATCTCTGTACCTGCGCGTAAGGCTTCTGGATATGAGCCGAAGCCG
>JAKUOA010000017.1 GCA_022451235.1 Candidatus Thalassarchaeum sp.
TCCTCTTCGATTGTGGCTTCTTGACCATCGAGGACGGCCCTTGCTGCGTGAGTTGCGATAGCACAGGATTCGGATGAACTGACTCCGACGGCCTGGTCGAATAGCAAGGATTCAGCGGTTTCGAGGGAACGATGAACTCCTAGTAGGCCGTGTAATTCTGGAGTCTCTCCAAATACAGTATCTACTCCTCGAGAGAGTAAATCCAACCTCTGTGTTGTCGAGTTTAGATCGCCTTCAAGCGAACCTACTCTATCAGCAATTGAGTCCCTTTGACGTAGAACTTGCTGGTGCCTCAGCCATAGGATGGCGATAGCCATACCCAGTAGTGCATAGAGCGATATCATGCCCAAGGTGGACTGCTCCATCGCTCGTAGCGGACCTGTGGCCCTTTTGATGGCTTCGTCTGTTGAACCTATGCTAAGCGCTGATTAGAGGCGGGACGTAGTCCCGCCGAGAACGAAAAATCGAACTCGGCTAAATGTGGGTTCAGATTTCACAAATCTTTGACCGAAAATGCTTGAACTCCGCCCTTCAGGGTGTTCTTACCAACGGTCTTTCCTAGGACATTACCAATTCCAGCTCCGGAAGCCAGATCAAAAATTCGGTCCGTGACCTTTCCAGCGAAGACCAGCCCTTGGGCGCCTTCAGCCTCAGCCAAGGCTTCCTCGAGTTTTCTGGCACCGACTGGGTCGGTTGCAGAACCATCTTCTAGAATTATTACCGCGTTGTTAGTCTTCAGTCCATCCATCTTGTCAGCCCAGCCCTTGACTTCGTCAGGGGCTTCCAGTGCGGCGGAGCCGCGACCGACTGATGCGTCGTCTTCCTTTGCTAACTCAGCAGTAATTCGAGAGACTGCTTTGTTTGCAGCCTCCTTCTGATTGAGGCACTTGGTGACTACCTTACCTTCGAGGTGTTCTACCTCTCGGCTTTGAGGTGCCATCGCTACATGAGTTAGTGACTTGCCGAGACTTCCGCTGATTTCCATCAGAAGAAGACGGCCGCCTCTATCGCCATCGAGGAAGGCAGTTACGCTCTTCTTCTTGCTAGCGAGTTCTATCAATTCCGGCTTGATTCCAGAGCCCATTGTCGCAATCGCGTTCTTGATTCCGAATTTCAGTAGATTACGTACGTCGTTACGTCCTTCGACGATGATAATCGCCTCCGAACCTTTGACGTTCGGACCAGCGGTCATACCGCTGACTTCTGTTTCTGTGTCAACGGTCAGAACCGAACGAACCTCCTCTAGGATGTTCTTTGATTCATCTGCTCCAGATTCGATCATTCCCATTAACAGAGACTTTGCTCTGTCAATGACTGTATCTCTCTTTGCAGAGTTGACGTTCTCAATTCTTTGAACTCGGATTATCGCCTTGCAAGGCCCAATCCTGTCGATTGTTTCCAATGCCGCTCCGATAACTGCGGTGCTGACTTGGTCGATAGACGAAGTCATGAGGATTTCACCCTTGACTCGTCCCTTGTTGTTGTTCAGATTCACATCGACGTGTCCGATGCGGCCGGTTCGCTGCAACTTGCGCAGCTGTAGATCCTCTCCGAGCAGACCTTCTGTCTGCCCAAAGATGGCTCCAACGACGTCCTTTCGGGCGACGGTTCCGTCGGCCTTGATGGTCGCGTGAATCACATATTTTCCTTCGTTTGCCATTTTGCTTTCTCTCCTGCAGTTAGCCGGCCCCACTCCTGGGGGCCTCGCATTAATTTCGCCTATTGGCGGTCAGTAATGGGTGCTTAGCACCCGCGAGTGTGACAGGGTTCCTGCAAACTCTCCGACTTTGCGACTCCCTTTGAAGGCTTTGCAGGAATTTGAGGTTCGGTGAACTGATGTATAGAGCATTGGATTATGATGGATTTTCGACCAAATAATCGATATAATCCAGTACTTCCTGCAACTTTTCGTCTGTAATATCCTTGTAAGATTGCCCGAAATGTCCCTTGACACAAATCGCTACGTGAGCGTAGGGATTTCTGCCCTTCGGATGCTGCCACGATGGCGGGAGTTTGCCGACGAGTTTGTCTCCTGCCTCCTGCATATAGGTCCAAATCCGCTTTGAGTTCTCCTCGTTCATCACTTTCGTTTAGTGTTACAAGTTGGCGATTTAATTATCTATTGAATCAAAAGAAGAGAGTTGTGGAAGAAGAGAGGGGAGCCGAAGATTTCGGCGCCGAGTCGAATCAAGATTCTGCCAAGTTCAATTCCGATTGGGATTCTCTAGTTGATTCTGAATTGAAGACTGAAAAGACTACTCCGTTATATTCAGTGGAGGAATTTGATCCTTCTGATTTTCGTCCTATTTGGATAGGTATTGCTTCGTTAATCATGATATTTTTCTTGGCAACCTCTGGAATTGGAGAGGAGTCTGGGGTATTTTTTAGTTTGATATTTTTTTGCGGGGTTCCTTTGTATATTCTGGGATCGTTCTGTTTTATGGCTATGAAGTACAGAGGCCCTTTCCTTGTTGGTTTTTCAATTCCACTTGCTATAATTATCCCAATTTCGATTTTCTCCTATTACAACGAAGTTGAGAATGGCTGCATATCTTTCGGATTTCCTGGGTCTTCCGGTTGTCCCCCAGATCCGCCCGGCTACGGTGTTCCTCGTAGTTTGTTCTTCATGAGTAATATTGGACTTTTGATTTATGCGAGTATGCAGCATGAAAGAAATCCTGTTCATACACTTGGAATGGCCTATGGAGCGATTGCAGGGTTAGTGATTTTCGTTATTGCAACAATATCTGGACTTTGGTCATAGATTGCGAGCTCAATAGGCTACTCATTTCTGGGGTATTGCCACGAACCGATTAAGGAGGGGGGCGTTAGTTGGATAATGTGACTCAGGTCAGCGTTGGCAGGGTTGGCGTATTCAAAGGGGCGGTTAGCCTTGCTTTGCAAGATGGTTTACTGACTAATGGAGAGAAGCGTATGTTGGTCAAGTTGTCCCATACTCTCAAACTCGATGAGGATGAGCCAAAGGCCGTCTATGACGCGGTTATTTCCGGTAAGGAGATTGGTCGGGGAGAAGAATTAGCTCTAGAGGAAACTCGTCGGATTTACGAACAGATGTTGGAAGCTTTTCTCCTGCACACCGATCGCTCTGAAGGAGAGGTGGTTCTCGTCGCTTACCTACGACATACATTCAGTATCGATGATTCAGAACACCGCGCGATAGCGAGAAGTTTGGATAGAAATCTCGAGCAGGTGGTGCATCGTACGGTGACCGAAGATATCAGAATGAGGTTAGACGATTCAATGGAAAGAATTAGTTCCATCGTCGACGAGTTTAGAGTCAAGAATTGAGGTCGCGGTATGACCAATGACCCTCTAGATGAATACTTCGATTCAATCTCTCGTCGAGTTCATTCTTCGCCAAGGAAGTTGGCTAAAGTTGTACGAGCGGCATATCCAATCGGAGTGCCTGCTCTAATCATGAAATCCAGTACCGATCGTTTTGGTGAAGCGGCGGGTTACTCATTCCATCTCGGAACTCCTGATGAAAATCTCAGAAGGACTGCCTCATGGTTGCTAACCAATGCAGGCAGTGAGCAGAAGACTCTGGTCAAGTTGATTCGTCGTCTGTGGAAGAGGCATGGGAGAGAAGATGTTGCACTTGCAGCACTACTTTTGGCTAATCTTGACCATAAAACTCTTGGAACTGAACCATGGACTATATTGGCGTCAAATATTTCTCGAAAAGAGCCTGCTGAGGCGCTGTTGTTAACTATTGAAGAGGTTCTCAGAGCAGGAAAATCAATTCCTTCTGATGAACTATTACTGACTTGGTGTAAGGGTAGAACGATCGACGGGCATCTTGCTGTGTTAGTAATTCACGCCGCAACTATGAGAGGTGAGCGAGTAAGTGTGGAAGTTGCTGAGGCCATTCAATTGGTATCAGTTCCTCCGGGCGACTCGTTACTAGGCAGAATCAAGGCTCGTATCGTGGCTAGTTGAGCCAAGTTCAAGCGCTTCTGGGTCACCCGCCGGTCATGAGCGAGCGATTGCTACCATCCGATGACCCTGTTGCTGAACAGGTTCTGGAATGGACAATCCAACGCGACTCGGCCGATATTCGACAATTGATGCATTGGGTGGAGAGAAGCGACGGAAGAAAGGAAAGATTGACTCTACTAGCTCGTGCTGCTGAGCTGATGGAAGAGATCCGCTACGCCATGCAGAGACTCGATGATTTGCGGTGAATGTATGAGATCTCTACTACTCGCCGGTGGTCGAAGTAGCCGAATGGGACGAGATAAGGCTCTGATTGAGGTCGGTGGAGTTGCTTGTATCGCAAGGGTCGCTTCGGCTTTGGCGGCGGCAGGTTGTGAGCCGATTCGAATAGCCGTTGCTCAACCGGAAGATGTGGAGAGATATGGCCTAGTTATGCCAGATGGATTGGATATTGAGTGGGTACTAGATGCATTTACTCATGCTGGGCCTATTGAGGCAGTTGTTGAGGCGTTGTCCGATCCGTTGGTTTCTGATGTAGATTCGATTCAACTTTGCCCAGTAGATGTTCCTTGGGTAACTGCTGATTTATTCTTCGAATTAGAGAAAACTCTGGCCCCTGGGGATTTACTAGCGATACCTGCTGATCCTCAAAGGATTCACCCCCTACTTGCGAGAGTTCGTCCTGCTGTTGCTTCAACAATTGGAGACGATAGGCGGCCATTACATGTTCAATTCTCTGAGATGGAACACTCGACATTATTGACTGAGACCGCGATTCTCAGAAATGTCAATACGCCTGATGACCTAAACTGAATACCCGCCTATTGAGAGCCTATCAAGGACTTCAGGATAGAGAAGATGCTCGACCTTCTTGATGCGTTCTTGTAGGTCTGATTCGGTATCATCTGAGTGTACTGGAACTTCACTCTGGGCCAGAATCATTCCGCTGTCCACGCCCTCGTCCACTAAGTGTACCGTACAGCCTGAGACCGTCGCCCCATCGGCCAATGCATCCCTATGTGCATGAGCTCCGGGGTACTTTGGAAGCAGAGAAGGGTGGATGTTGACCAAGCGGCCTTTCCATCGCTTGACAAAACTCGGTGTGAGGATTCTCATGTACCCTGATAGAACTATCAATTCCACCTCTGCATTGACTAGGGCCGTGTGTACTAACTCCTCATGAGCTAGGCGTCTTTGCACCTTGTCTTCGAGAGGAGGTAATGAGATTCCGTGAGTTTCGATTCCGAGTGAGCGCCCGTGCTCCAGGCCAGCTGCATCTTCTGAATCTGCTAGGACCAAAACCGTCTGATGTGTTCTGACTTCTGACTCCTGATATCTTAGCAGGGCGGCAAGCCCTGAGCCGCCTCCAGAAATTAGAACGGCTATCCTCAATGGATCTTCAATCGAGGCCGAACGAGGTAGCAGGTATGCCTCATCCATGTGTGCCCGCTAGCGATATCCTGCTTGAGAATTGGGGCGACTATGCCTGAGTGATTCTGTATCTTTGATACCAGACTTGTTTATTTGTGTGAGGCGGCGCGAAAGCATCGTGGAGCCGCTGGGTAGTGTCGGCGAAATCGTCGAAAAATACTACACACAAAAGCCACTATTTCAGCGTCGTTTATACCTTGGATTAGGCTGTCTGTTTGTTGGTTTTGCATTTATTGGAATCTATGTTCCAGGTTGGCCAACGGTGTCTTGGGCGGTGCCTGCAGCGTTCTTGTTTTCCTTGTCGAGTGAGTCCATGTTTAGGTGGTCGTTGACTAACCGATTCTTTGGTTCGGCCATGTTCGATTACTATGCAAATGGCAAGACGATTCCGAAGCACGCCAAGGCGGGAGTAATTGGATTGATTTCTTTCATGACTATTTCATCTGCAACCTTTGTTTGGTATGTCTCAACATTGGGAGAAGGCGAATTCTTCCAACCAAGTACTTGGGATGGTGCTGATCCTGGATTTGGTTCCGCGACCATTATTCTGGTCGGTCTGATTGGTGTTTGGTGGCTTTGGAAGAAAGTGCCTGCTCGACAGTAAATCAATGCAAAAATAGGCGCTGGCCTGTGAAAATCATCGCCATACCGTGCTCATCCGCAGCATCAATTGATTCTTGATCGCGCATCGAACCTCCCGGTTGGACAACGGTAGTCACACCAATTTCATGGGCAGTGTCGATACCATCTCGGAATGGGAAGAACGCGTCTGATACCATCATCGAACCCTTCGCTCTATCGCCTGCTCTTCGAGCTGCAATTCTGACTGCCTCGACTCTGCTAGTCTGGCCTGGCCCTACACCGACTGTGGCAAATCCGGTCTCAGTCTGAGCAACCAGCACAATCGAGTTTGATTTGACTTCAGAAAGTACGGTCGAGCCAAACCTTGCAAGAGCCACTAAATCGTCATCTGCAGGCGCTTTTGTAACGCACTTAACAGCCGACCAGTCTACCGATGGTGGGCCTTGAACTTGGGCTACCCAACCACCATCTAGTTGTCTGATTCTAACCTCGTCCTTACGAGGTGTGAAATCGTCCAAAGTTAGCATTCTTCGATTCTGCTTTTCACTCAAAATTTCTAATGCATCGTCATCATATCCGGGGGCAATAATGCACTCAAGAAAATGTCCACCGATGGCTTCGGCAGTTGCCTTCTCAACGGTGTGAGTGAATGCGATTACGCAACCGAAGGCGGACTCTGGGTCACTCGCTAGAGCATTCTCCCAAGCGCCTACTTGTGTTGCATCTATTGCCGCCCCACATGGATTTGTGTGCTTGATAACAACACAGCCGTGTGGTCGCTTCTCATCCGTATCGATTAGGAATCCTCGAGCGATTCTCAGAGCGCCATCGAGGTCGAGATAATTGTTGAACGAGAGTTCCTTTCCGCCGTGCTGAACGGCTGCTGCGAGTCCTTTCGGACCTGTTGCGCTTGCTGCTGGATAGAATGCGGCGGGCTGATGTGGGTTCTCTCCGTATCTTAGCGAAGTTCCTGCCTCACTAGCAACGTGAATTCGGCTTGGTACGTCTGGTAAATTGAATCTGTCATCCAATTCATTGCTGACCGCTGCATCGTAAGCTGCTGTTGTTTGAAATGCATCCAATGCCAATTGTTTGCGAGCCTCCTGGCTAACTCCTGAAGGATCGCCATTTGCTGATTCCAATGCAGACAAAACCGAGTCGTATTGTTCGGGTGAAGTTAGTACCAAGCAGTCATTGTGATTCTTTGCCGCTGACCTAATCATTGTAGGCCCGCCGATATCTATCATCTCAATCAATTCTGCATCTGGAGCCGGTGGATCTTTGGAGGCTACAGACTCGAATGGATAGAGGTTGACGCAGACTAGATCGACCGTTCGATAACCCAATTCTTCTAGCATTTCCATGTCATCTTCACGGTCGCGACGAACGAGAATTCCTCCATGTACCGCAGGATGGAGAGTCTTCACCCGCCCATCGAAACATTCCGGGTGGCCGGTCGCATCGCTGACATCGATTACCGGCAAGTCTGCTTCACGTAATACACGCGATGTTCCTCCGGTGGAGAGTAGTTCCCAACCAAGGTTGTGAAGTGCCTGTCCCAACTCAACAATGCCGTCTTTGTGGAAGACGCTCAGAAGGGCGCGAGGTGCTACCATAACTCGGCGTGGCAGCATTGGGTTTGAAGTGTTCGCGGAAGCGCTATTCAGACTCCGAATGGTAAGTCTCTGTGCGCTTGATGCCCCACTGAATTAACAAACCAAGAATTGCAATTAAGCCCGCAACGCGGAATACTGTGTGATATGTCCAAATTCCTGAACCTTCAACCGTTGCTGACCAGATGAAAGCGGCTAGTATTGGACCAATGATTCGCGAGAGGGCTCCGAACCCCTCCTGCGCTCCCATAACTCTTCCAAGATCTAGACCCATGGCCCTAGCCTCAGTGGTAATCATTGTTGATTGGGAAGGCTGGAACAACCCGTTACCAGCTGCAATGAAGGTCATAGCGAGTAGTCCAATTGCGAGAGGAGTAGGTTCTAGGTACGGTATCCAGCCAAGTCCGATTGAAGTCAGAATGATACCGACTATCATCAATTGTCGTACATCGAATCTTTTGCTTAGGGGACGAATTAAGCCACCTTGGACAATCACACCCATCAGTCCAACATAGGCGAAGATGTATCCATTCATTCTCTCATCATATCCTAGTCCGCCATTCTCAATCGGCATGGCGGTGAATAGAATGAAGGTAGCATGCATCATGGTGAAAGCAAGTAGGAAGGTCGCATTGACCAAAACGAGCCTTCTCACATTTGGAGATAGGTCACGAACGCTGACTAAATTTCGAAGAACTACTTTCAGTCCCTTTTCTTCATCGGATTTTTCTCCTCTCTTTTCAGGTGGAAGGCTTTCAGGAAGCATTCGAATTGCCAATATGAACGAAATTGCTGAAAGTAATCCTGCTGTTAAACATGGCAGAAAGTAAGGGTGTGCGGCCCACCATTCTGTGTCAAATGGTCCACCAAATGCGTTTGCTGGATCGGTAAGAACTCCACCTACAAACGGCCCAATCATGAAACCTAAACCAAATGAGGCTCCAATCATTCCCATCCTTCCGGGAAGCTGCTCTCTAGTGCTGATATCACCAATGTAGGCTCGGGTTACAGCGATGTTTCCGTTCCCCGCTCCAGCCAAGAAGCGTACTGCAATTGCCATCCAAAGGGCTGATGCTAGTCCAAATGCAATTAGGAAAATAGTATTACAGACTAATCCGAACATCAAAATCGGTCTTCGGCCAACTCGGTCTGAAAGAGCCCCTAGTAAGGGTGTGAAGAGGAATTGTCCGAGTGTGTAAGACGCTAGAACGATTCCAACCCACCAATCTCTTGTTGCCATATCGATGAAGCCGTCTGACTCGGCTAGGTCCTGTACAAAATATGTCAAGAATGGAATTACAAGAGTGAATCCGATCATGTCGATTAAGACGACAAGGAAGAGGATTAGCAACGGAGACCGTTGTCCCTCATCAGACATAACTTCGCCGAGGACGAGTTGCGTTTGAATGGTCCGTATTGGATTGAGTTTAATCGCCTCTTGCCGAGATGACTTGGTCAATCCTTAGCATACTCATGGCCGTCTCAACTGAAGACTCCAAACCGTCCTCGATAACTGCCCTTGGGTGCCAAACTCCTGAGACATCTCCCACTTCTCCGTCAGCCCTGACTCCCTGTGGTTTAGGTGAATCTTCACGTGCTGCCGCGCGCATCTCTAGAACAGTATCGAGAGGGTCCTTTCCCGAGTTGTCAGCTAGCGTTGCTGGTACCGTTTCCATAGCGCGGGCGAAAGCGTCCATAGCCAATCTAGCACGTCCGGATTCGGATTCACTAGCCTTTCTTACCACGTTTGCGATTCTTGCGTGGGTAGCTCCACCTCCGGCTAGCAATTGGCCTTCTTCAAGTGCGATACTGGTGGCTCTCAAGGCATCATGTAGCCCTCGAATCACCTCCTCTGTTGCGGTATCTCCAGCGCCGCCAATTGCAAGGGTAACTGTAGCAGGTGTTTTGCAATCGTCAATGGTGATTACGTCCTCGACTTGATCAGTCGATTGTCGGCGCTCCCAGTGAACACTTCCGGCTACTCCAAGGTCGCTTGCTTCGATATCGATAATTGAGTCGATGACTGTGGCGCCAGTTGCGGCTGCCGCGTTGTCTAATTCTGATTCGTCAAGGCCTGATACCGTTAGTATTCCAGCGTCTGCTAGATCATGCAGGATATCTCTGTCAATCTCTCCACCCGCAAGAATCAGCTTGGCTCCACTGTCAATAAGTGATTGTGCTAACTCTTGTTTGCGGGCTAACTCCGCTTCGACAAATCCATCCAATTGTTCCGCTGATGTGATCTGAATCTCGGCGTCACGAGTCATTTTTCGAATCTTGATATCGCCACCGAGTACAGCGGTTTTTGCATTATTGAGATTATTTGGGAAGTTGTCCATCTGGACTCGGCGGCGGATTGCAATTCCGCGAATTAGATGACTATCTCTCAAGCCTCCTCTACCGATTTTGTACATTGCAATATGTTCCGCTCCAGCTTGCTCGACATTTGCTTCAACGGCGGTAAGTGCGTCTCGTACCATGGGTGCGAAGACATCGATTGCCGTTTCTGCCCCCTTGCCTGTCAGAGCGGTTTCCGCTACTCCAATGAGTCTAGTATCATCTACATCTACTGCGTCGGCGTCCATTTGTTGGGATGCTATTTCCATCGATCTTCGGTATCCATCGACCAGTGTAAGTGGGTGTAGGCCCTTGGCGAGTAGGTTGTTTGCCTCTTCCAATAGTGCTCCACAAAGCATCATTGCGGTTGTTACTCCGTCACCACAGGCTTCCTCCTGAGTATTACCCATGGCGACCATCATTTTTGCAGCGGGATGCTTGACCATCAATTCGGCTACGATCTTTGCTCCATCGTTTGTAACGGCAGTTGACCCGTCTGTTTTATACAGCATTTTGTCTAGTCCACGAGGCCCATAAGTCGGCTTCAGTAAGTTGGAAAATACGCGTGCTGCAGAGATTAACTTCTCCTGTACCTCGGTTCCACTGGTGATGTTTGTCGAGTCACTAACAACAACCACTGGGGGCTTGCCTTCACCCTCACTCATCGGCTCGCCGACCAATGAGGGCGTCATGAACCCTTGCGAGCCCTCCTAGAGGGCTCAAATATGGGGTTTTAGGGATTCTATGCCCAAGTTAGGTTGGAGTCGACCCAGCGAGCTGTGTTCTTTTTCCCAACGAAAATCCAATACAAACCAAGGGTGAGTGCAGAAAGAAGTAGTGTTTTCAACCAGACCATGAAAAATGAGCCTGCGTTTCCTGTAAATTTGATTCTTTTACCGTCAATAAGAGCATTATTTGCCCATGCGTTGTAATACATTACAGTAGTCCATGGAACTGCAAGGAATAATGTGATTAAATTGATGAGAAAAAGGCAAACTCTAAGGAAAAACATACCTATTCCTGATTCTGCCATCATAATCTTCCAGTTTCCTGGAGTTGGCGTGGCTGACTGCATTGCTTCTGGCGTTGTTTCCATAATATTGGACTAGTATATTCACAAATAACATATTCGTAGTGAGTTTTGTGAATTTCAGCGGCGCCCATGCTTACCCTTTCGAATGCATTATTTCCACCACTCTTCAGAGTTATTGGATTCCGGGTTACTTTCTAGTAATTTTTCGTTAGAATCGGAATTTAATTCAGGAACCAAATCACATAGGTCGTCGTTTGTTCCATCAAAAACGAAAATTTGTTTCCCGCCTTCGTATACATATGTGGCGTAACTTGTAGTTCTATTGCCATTATCATTGGTACTAGTGGACTTTCGTGTGTTTGTGGATAATTCCTCGACGTCGAAATCTCTTTTCCTATATACAAAAAGGGGTGTAAATTGTTTCCAAAAATGTATTTTATTTTCATTTGCTTTTCTCATGAATACGGCTTTATGCTGAAATGATAAAGTTGCAACAGTTACTAGCGTGATTATTACAGATCGAAGTCCCCAAAATTCTGAAGCGACTTCATGAATAGACCAGCCCTCAAACAGAGATACTATAGCCACGAGAAATATCATTGCCAGTGCTCCTGCCGAAATAGAAAAGAAAACCGCAGAGACACGGTTACCTGGAAAAGTTACCTTGTTCTCCTGCATTATTATCGCACTCGAATAATGAGTGGTTATCGACGCCCGCCTTTACCTTTTCTTCGGCCTTTGCGTTTTTTGCCTGTGTGTTCCCACTGACGGCCTGAGCGGCTACGCCAATCTTCCAAATCGCCAGCTCCCCATGAGGCCTTTTCCACCTTCTTGCGAAGGGCTCTGGGTAACTCGGTTACCGACTTTACATTGAGTTTGATTCGCCCCATATCTTTCTCTAATTGGCGTATACCGTCTCCTCCAGGGCCTACCATAGATCCAACTGCTGAATCATCGACATAGATGTCTGCAGATGAGTCCGTTAGGAACTTCGCATGCATGACTGAAATACCAGTTAGGCGTGATGCCTCCCGCTTCAATTCCTCTGCAGCGAGTCTCCAGGCTGGACTCCCGCCTTCTCCGCTTCCACCACTAACTGGAACAACCGCAATCTCGGAGCCAAAGGCGAACATTTCGTGGGTTAACTCGCCGCTTGGAAATCGCTTGATTTCAATTACGGGGCGACTAAGATCTGATTCCATTCCTGTTGGTGCTCGAACCACCATCTTTAGTTCGAGGACTTCGTTTACCTTACCCTTCTCGATATTAATCACGGTATCAAGAACTTGTGAAATTAGCCCTAATTCTACCTTACCTACAAGACGTTGGATGGCTTCCAGTGCACTGTTTGCATGTGTTACTCCGAGTAGCCCCACCCCTGCAAGGCGGACGTCGCCGAATATCTCGAAATCTCTGGCCCGACGGACCTCATCAAAAATTACGAAATCGGGTCGAACGAGGAATATCACCTCGGCGGTTTTCTCCAGATTACCTTCCAGAGGAGCGTATTGTGTCACTCTTTGAGGGACTTGCAAATCTCTAGGTGCTTCCATTGTCTTTACCATCGCCCCGACTGTTTCATCGAGGTGAGCTGCTATCGCTTGGGCGAAGGTAGTCTTTCCACTTCCTGGCTTACCTACGACGAATACTCCACGATGGTGGTCAGAAAGTCGTCCAATCAATTCATCATTCAATTCATAATCACTGAGTTTGAGATGGGCCACTGGTCTAACCACTGTGATCTCCCATGCTTCTGAGAATGGTGGCCAAGCGCATGTTACTCTCAAATCACCGATTTGCATTATTCTACAGCCTTCGCGCTCGATTTCAATGAAACAATCCGAGCGTGAATCATTCTGTTCAACAACCGAGGCCAAGTCCTCTGCAAGTGACTCTAACATTGGCTTGTCCCAAGTTTCGCCCTCTACCTCTTCCAATCTCAATTGGCTGATGTGACCAGCCTTGACTCGAGGTGGACATTCTGCTTTGAGGAAGATTGTTGAGGCCGTCTCATCCGACAGCAACGCCTCAAGAGATTCCGGGAGCGGAGGATGGTCGCCGAAGGCCGCCATGGATGTGACAGTGCGCCAGAGGCCTTTCACCGTTGGGGGTTAGATTCCCACTTAGTTGAGGACGTTAATGCACCAGCGCGCGAACATGGTGGCAGAAAATGCGATTGCGAGAGCAGGCCATTCTGGATAATCTAAATTGCTTGTGTAAACGATGTACTGAGCCATTGTAACAGCGAGTATTGTGGCGATGTCTCGGATTTCTGGCATCCCCCAACCTGACTGTGTGCGAATGTGGTTACGGCCTATCCAAGTGTACCAAACCAATGCGACTAGTCCAACAATCAAGGAGTGTCCAACTACCCAACCGATAGTGTCTCCAAAAGTTGCAACTATACTATCTTGGAAGTCTCCGAAAAGCATCGAGGCGAAGTCGACCATGTTACGCCGGAGTCGCCTTATGTTCTTCAATCAACGGTATGTTCACTGACGGATTATTCGCTTAATCTCGTCTACATCTGCTGGCGCAGAAATAGGGGGGTTCGCATGTTGAGATTCGATTCCTTCTAACTTGCCCATGTGGTAATTAACCACTATATCTGGGTCCTTCAGTAAGTTACCGGTGAGCATTCCCACAACACGCTGTTGAGGGTTGATTACTCCCTCTTCTACGAGTCTTCTAATTCCCGCTACAGTAGCACAGCTGGCTGGCTCTGCACCAATGCCTGCTGCGTCGACCAATGCCTTTGCGTCCATGATTTGGTCGTCGGTTACTTCAGTAACGATTCCATCCAATGCAGCAATTCCACGCATTGATTTGCGCCACGAAACTGGATTTCCAATTTTGATTGCGGTTGCTATTGTATCGGCCTTGATTGGTTCAATATCTGTTCCTTCTGACCACGCGGTGTAGAGGGGATTTGCTCCTGCCGCCTGCACGACCGCAATACGCGGCAATTGATCGATGATTCCTACCTCGTGAAGTTCCAACAGCCCCTTAGCAATCGCTGTATTATTTCCGAGGTTACCNCCCGGCAGAACTATCCAATCTGGAACCTGCCAATCGAGGTCTTGCATAATTTCCATTCCGATTGCTTTTTGCCCTTCTATTCGGAATGGATTTATTGAATTCAGTAGGTATATTCCTTCGCTATCGCATACCTCCTGAACTAAGGCCATCGCATCGTCGAAGTCGCCTTCTATTTGGATAGTCTTCGCACCATATGCAAGAGCCTGACTTAACTTACCGAAGGCTATCTTTCCTTCAGGGATAAAAATTAATCCATCCATACCGGAAATNGCAGCATAGGAAGCCATTGANGCAGATGTGTTTCCAGTTGATGCGCAAGCAACGGCGTTCATACCGAGTAGTTTAGCAACAGTGATTCCAACCGTCATACCTCTATCCTTGAATGAGCCGGTTGGGTTCTCTCCTTCATGCTTCAACCACAGGTTTTCGACACCTACTTCCCTACCTAGTGCACTGGCATTGTAGAGGTTTGTCGAGCCTTCACCTCGGGCCGCCGCGATCTCTTGCAATTTCTCCTCACCCAAGGGCAGAATTAGTTCACGGAAGCGCCAAACCCCAGAGCGGTTGAGTGGGTCTTTGGATGACAGTCTCGCATCGAGAATTTCGCGGGTTAATTGACAATCAGACAAATCATGGATTACGTCTAGTGTGCCCGAACAATCGCAGCGATATCGTAACTCTAGGCCTGGATAAGTCTCACCGCAACGAGCGCAAGAAAGGTGCCATGGGACCTCACCCATCACTCCTTCGAGTCTGCCGCATTGATTTGAAACCCATCGGGACCTTATCACCGATGCAGACATAGCGAGTCAGTTCGACGCGATAACGTGGGCGGAGGCAAGACGAGGTTGCTTGTTGTCAAGGCAGCAATGACAGTCTATGGTGGAGCGGCTCGCGATTTACTTCGAAATTTACCGGCTATTTCGGAGCATTTTGAGGTGAAATTTCTCTGCCTTAATTTGCGCGATTCACAAAGAACTCTGATTGAATCAATGGGGATTGAAGTCCTCTGTCCTGAAGAGCCTTGGGAAGCAGAAGGAGGTCTTTGGAATGAGATTACGGCCGGTCAAGAACGCAGTGCTGCGGCTGCGTGGCATAGATTCAAAGAAGCTAGAGAAGCAATCGAGTGGGCTGATGCTATTCACCTAACTGGCGGTAATGGTTCGATGGAATTTCCTGCCTTAGTTCCATCTGATAAGCCGATGCATTTGCACTTTCTTGAGTCAAAGCCGGGTATTCACGATGATGTCAGTCACCTGAAGCCAGATGGTAGTGGTGGCTGGAGACCTAAACTACTGCATATGCTACAAACTCGTCAACGGGCGAGAATAGAGAGGTCGTTCAGCGACTTTGGAAAAAACGACAAATGGATTGTCAGTGCAAACTCGGCCTTTTCCGCATCCAATTTCAAAAGGATTTACGGAATTGAGGGAGGGGTATTACATCCTTCTGTTGACCTATCTGAATTTCCACGTCAGCCAAGCCCTGGAGAAACTTCCAGTTTCGATTCTTCAGGAGTGGGGGTGTTGGGCTCATACGCTGTGACCATTGGTAGAATCTCTCGATTCAAAGGGACCTATGAGACGGTTCGGCATCTTGCTGGAAGTGATCTGAATCTAGTTGTAATTGGTGGCGGTTCAGAAGATGAAATCGAGCGATTGCAGGCCTATGGGCAGGAGAATGGAGTTGTTGTTATGGTGCTATCTGGACTATCCTCAGAAGCGATGCGCGCGATAATGCGAAACTCTGTCGCTATCGTTGGGCTGGCTCATGGTGAGGCTTTCGGCCTGACGCCGATAGAAGCGATGGCATTGGGGACTCCTCCTATTTTCGTTAACGAAGGAGGTTATCGAGAAACCGTAGTCGATGGGGAAAATGGGCGATTGATTAAGCGGGGGGATTTCGCCTCTTGGAAGGCTGCACTTGACCAAGCACAGGAGCAAGATACTCGCGCAATTTGGGCTGAGGCTGGGCTCGCAAGAATTGAGGAATTGGGATTGACGCCGATACGTCATGCCCAAAGGCTAGTTGACAAACTACTACCTTTACTGTGAAATTGATTGGAAGAATGAGATGAAAACATGACTGATTTGAGCGAATTGCTTGAGGCGCGAAATCGTCATCTCAGCAACTCGTTGTCTATTGGACATGGCAAACCACTTCACATCGTGAAAGGAGAAATGCAGTATCTCTATTCTAATGACGGAACTAGGTATCTTGATCTTGTAAACAACGTCTGTCATGTAGGTCATTGTCATCCAAAAGTTGTTGCAGCCGGCCAAAAACAAATGGAGCTTCTTAGCACCAATACACGCTATGTTTACGATGGTTTAACTGAATATATTTCGAGACTATCGGGTGCCCTACCTGATGGACTTGATGTTGGATTCATGGTAAATTCTGGAAGTGAAGCAAACGAGCTGGCTATCCGCTTGGCTAGAGCCCATACAGGAAACCACGACATGTTGGTAGCCGATGGAGGATATCACGGCAATACCAGTATGCTGGTTCAAATGAGCCCGTACAAGTTTCTTGGGCCGGGTGGCAAAGGAGTTGCAGAGCCTTGGGTACACGTTGTCCCTGTTCCAGACGAATATAGAAGGGCGGGTGTTGATTACAAGCAAGAAATGGAGGAAGTGATCTCTAATGCGGGAAATGTTGCGGGGTTTCTGATTGAGCCAATGCTCTCATGCGCAGGTCAAATTCCGCTGCCTGATGGTTATCTGAAACTTGCTCAGACATACACAAAGGAGGCTGGTGGTCTTCTGATTGTAGACGAGGTGCAGGTGGGCTTTGGCCGGTTTGGGACTCATATGTGGGCCTTCGAAACTCAAGATATTGTTCCGGATATTGTTGTTCTTGGTAAATCGATAGGGAATGGCCATCCTATGGCGGCAGTATTTACCACGAAGGAAATTGCATCTTCTCTTGGCGAAATGGAATGGTTCAGTTCTACAGGAGGTAATCCTGTATCTTGTGCAATTGGTAATGCTGTTCTAGATGTGATTGAAGATGAAGGGTTGCAAGAACATGCAAGAGAGCATGGTGAATATTTCTTGAATGGTCTCCGAAAACTGAAAGAGACTTATCCCGCGATTGGAGATGTCAGAGGTAGAGGTTTGTTTATTGGATTCGAATTAGTTCGCGACCGGATCACATTGGAACCGGATGCTGAGGAGGCAGGTAGAGTAGTTCGTGAGATGAGAGACCAGGGGGTATTATTGAGCACCGATGGGCCGCACCATAATGTCATCAAAATCAAACCTCCAATGGTGCTTACAAGGCAAGATATCGATATGACTCTAGCCCTTCTAAATGATGTATTGAGCGCATATGGTGATTGAAATGAGACGTGCAGAAGTGGGAGTTGATGGGGCAAATGAATTGCTAAATCAGGCAGGGCTTCCAAATCTTAACTCAATGGAAATATTACAAGGAGGGTGGGATAATACCAACATTCTCTTGACTTTGTCAGATGGTTCCAAAGTAGTTCTGAAAGTATGGAATGCAAATACAGTCGAGGAAGTGCGGCGAGTTGTCGCTAGACATTGTCACCTCGATGAACATGGCATACCTACCGCAGTGCCAATCCAGTTGGCTAATGGAAGCCTCATTGCTGAGAAGGGTGGAATGGCCTGGACTTTGCTTCCATTCATTGAAGGTGGAATGTTGGGCGCTGATGAGAATTCGCTAAAGAGCCTTGGAGAAACCATGGCTCGACTTCACCGGACGCCAGTAACTGATTGTTTTCCTGATGATTACAGAATGGGGTGGACTCTATTCGAGGAGATGTTCGTAATTGCAGACGATACAAACGCTTGGTCTGATTTCCTCATCACTTTGAAGAAAGAATCCGAGAGTTTACGGAATCAAATCCCAGAGGGTTTGCCACAAGGTATCTTGCATGGAGATGTGTTTCCGGATAATGTCATTGGAGACGGTTCAGTTGCTGCTATTCTTGACTTGGAAGAGGCGTTCATTGGCCCTTGCGCATTTGATCTAATGATGGCTTTCGTCGGATTTGGTTGGAACGATGAGGGACCTATTCATGAGCGATGGGAAGCGTTACTGGATGGCTACGAGTCGGTTCGTCCATTGTCTCGGGAAGAGAGGTTGGCCTTACCTGCACTACACAGATACGCCACACTTTCGATTGCGGCTTGGAGATACTGGAAGCATGTTATGACTCAACCAGATGAGGCGCTAAAGATGCGCTATTTGGAAATGACAGAACGGTTAGAAATTGGGTTTAATTTTTGATGTATAGTCTACTAGGTGAAGATAGATGAGTGCTGTCGTTCATTCCATCAACATCAGTACAGAGGGTGGGGTTCCAAAGTTGCCTATTGACCAGAGCGAGATTCTTTTTACTGGTGTGAAGGGAGATTTCAACCGATTCAGGACAGATAAGAAAAATGGTATTGGCACCCGAGCTGTCACCTTGTTTTCATTAGAGCAAATTAAGAAATTAAAGAGTGAAGGGCATGCCATTGATGTCGGGACTACCGGGGAAAACATCACTATCAAAGGCATAGATTGGCCGACGCTAGAAGTTGGAACTCGGATGATGATTGGTGAAGCAATGATTGAGCTTAGTGAGCCAACGGCCCCCTGTAGTAAAATTGGCAAGTCATTCATCGATGGTGCGTTTTCCCGAATCGATCACGAGTTAGAATTGGGTTGGTCTCGGTGGTCTGCTTCGGTTATCGAGGAAGGGGAAGTTGAAGTTGGAAGTCAGGTCATACTTCTCTGATTGTTCAGTCGTTATAGTGGTGCAGAGGGCAGGATTTGAACCTGCGAAGCACTACGCACTGGGACCTCATCCCAGCCCCTTTGACCACTCGGGTACCTCTGCTTGAGTTATGTCGGCTTGTATGGTCTATTTCAGAATGACGAAGGAGAAAGAATCGCCTCAAAATCAGGAGTATTGTGCTCGGTCGGAGTTTGTATTCTGAAACATCACTTGATATTCTGTAAAGTGAGCGAGGGAGGTATGCGTGTCTGGACATTCGCTAGGTTTATGCGACAAATCTTGAAGTCTGGGCCTGCTGATTTAGAGTGGATTCAATCACAGGGATTGCTAGCGGTAAAACTAGCCCAAATCTTTGCACTGCGAAGTGATTTAATTCCTGTTGAGAAGTGTCGGCAGTTACAGCAATTGTACCAGCACGCGTCGAGTATTCCTTCTGAAGCCGTATTTCAAAATCTCGAAAAGAGAGCCCCGGAAGGTTTCTTCGATGCTTTCGACGAAATTGATGAGGTTCCCATCGCAGCGGCTTCGGTGGGACAAGTTCACCGAGCTCGCCTGAAGACCGGTGAAGATGTTGTAATCAAAGTCATCAAGGCTCAGAACGAGAAATCCTTTCGACGAGATGTAAGGCGCATGCGGAGATGGTTACGAATATTCCTCATTTTTATGCCAAAGTTACGAAGGGTAGGAAACCCTGTGGCGCTTCTAAATCACGTAGCAGATTACACTACCAGAGAATTAGATCTGCGAAACGAAATCGCTGGGGCGGATGAATTGAAGGAAATTCAGATGGATATAGACGATACCTTCCAAATGCACAGACTCCGGTTCCCGAAATATTACCATGAATTATCCAATGAGCACGTACTTGTTTCAGAATTCATCAGAGGCGATTCCTTGGAAGATGGGATAGATTCAGGGACTCTTTCCTGGTCGACCTTGTTAGATCTATTTCGAATTCATGGCGCCTATCTATTTGGCATAGGAACTTTCCATGGAGACTTGCATCCTGGTAACTGTATCATCGACGATGATGGAATGTTTGTGTTTATCGATAACGGTGCAATTTGTCACGCACCACCCCTTGTGAGCAGTTCTTTATTCCGATTCTTTGAACATCTATCGAACAGCAACTTAAATGGTGCATTCGAGGCGTTGCTAGGGCTATCCGAAGATACTCTAGATGAAAAGAAAAAAGAGGAATATATGGCGAAAATGTACGATATATATCACGACTTTGAGATGCGTTCTGTTGGAGAGCAAAGTCTTACTCAAATCATGATGAAGACTGTTCGTTGTGCGGTCGAGGATGCGGGGGCTGTATTCGGCGAGGAGGCGTTTCCTATCATCCGAGCACTGATGTATCTGGACGGTTTGGTTATCAGAACACATCCCGACGTGAAACTCATCAGTTCGATGAGTCCTTATCTGGAAGAATTTCGCGCCTGTTTGCCAATTCCAGAGCCGGTGCCGCGATACACCAATTGAATAATTCTAGAATTAGGGGACAATTGAGAAAACACTTCATTAAATAAGAATCATCGAGGATGTGAATATATGATGGGAGACGTCGTGAGGAATGATACTGCTAAAGTAGAGCAGTCTTACCTCGAATGCGAAAGAATCGCAAAGCATTCTTCGTCCTCATTTTTGAGAGCATTCAAAACTCTCCCCAAAGACAAAAGAAACGGTATCAAAGCTCTCTATGCTTTTTGTAGAAGGGCCGATGATGTGGCTGACGGAGATTGGTTACCTGATTTTTCTTCATTCACCCCTCAACAGATGGGTTCACTTCGATTGAGAGCTTTGCAGCGGTCCAAATATCTAGACGAAAAACATCGCTCTCGCGGGACTCTAGATCACGAGGCCCACATCACTAAGCTCTGCGCTCTTATTTATCTGCGAGATAACATCCAAGAAGTGGTAAACGACAATTTTCCAAAAGAAAAATTCTTCCTAGCCTTTTGGGACACGATTGAGAAATTCGATATTCCAGCTCAACACTTACATTCCTTGATTGACGGTATGGAAGATGATCTCTATCCCACAAATTACCGAACCTACGAAGATTTGCGGCGTTATTGTTACAACGTTGCATCCTCAGTGGGTCTTTGTTTACTCCACCTGTATGGTTACGATGGGCAAGAGGCTGAGCACTACGCCGATGAGATGGGTATTTTCCTACAGAAGGTCAACATACTGAGAGATATTCAGTCCGATCTTGCATCGGGTAGAGTTTACTTACCTACTTCTGAGTTGCAATCCTTCGGAATTTCTACCTCGGACTTGTCTAGCCCGAGTCTTGCTTCAAACCCAAATTGGCAAGAATTCATGAAAGATTACATCCAGAGGTGTAACGCTCACAAAGAAGAAGCTGTCAAATTACTTCCAATGATTCATCCAGAATCGAGAAAAAGCCCGACTATTATGGTCTCAGTATATTCACAATTGATTAAGCAGGCAGAGAAATTGTGTGGAGACGTTGTGTCTCAGCGCCTCAGCCTAACCGTCATGCAGAAGGCAAATGTGCTGATGTCGACTCTTGGCGTAATTAGCATCGTGCAAGAGGATTGAGTATGCAAGCCGAAACGTATTCCTCCCAGCCTGAGGCATCGATAAACTCAGACCCGGATGTTCTAATTGTTGGAGCAGGGCCTGGTGGTCTTGCATGCTCACTGTTGCTTGCTAAAGCGGGGTTAAATGTAAAAATTCTAGAAAAAACGGATAGAGTTGGAGGTAGGACCAAAGTAATTGAAAAAGATGGATATCGGTACGATAACGGCCCTACATTTTTCCATTATACAGAAGTTATAGAGGAGATTTTTCAAGCGATTGGTAAAGATGCACATGAAGAATTGAATCTCATCAAGCTTGACCCGAATTACAGATTAGTGTTCGGCGAAGGAGGCGCTCTAAATGCTAGTACTGACATTGAGTACATGGTAAAACAAATTGAGCAATTGTGTGGAAAGAAAGATGCTGAAGGATTCAGGAAGTATGTATTGGATAATAGGAAAAAATTGAAATTATCTAAAAGTTGTTTGAATTCTCCATGGACAAGTTGGACAGATTTAGCAAACAAAAGAGCTTTGCGGGTGGCTCAAGTTCTGAGGCCCTGGAGAAGTGTTGCATCTGATTTGTCAAAGTTTTTTGATGATGATAGAATGCAATTGGCGATGAGTTTTCAAACTAAATATCTAGGAATGTCACCATTTCAAGCACCTAGTCTTTTCACAATATTATCTTTCTTAGAATTAGAATATGGTATTTATCACGCCAAAGGAGGATTAGGTACTGTAACTGAAAGAATGGGAGTATTAGCAGAAGAGCTGGGTGTAGAAATATGCCTCAATGAACCTGTAGAAGAGTGTCTTTTTGATGGCAAAAAAATAGTCGGAGTTAAGACAGAAAAGAATACTTATACGGCCAAGAAATATGTGATGAATGTGGATTTTGCAACTGGGATGAAGGGGCTTATTCCTGATAAGTTAAGGAAAAGATGGTCTGACAAGAAATTAGATGAAAAATCGTATTCTTGTTCCACGTTCATGCTCTATCTTGGAGTAGATAAGAAATATGATTTAGATCATCATCAGATATATGCATCAAAAGATTATCACACGAATCTAAAAGATGTGACTGAGAATAAAATTACTTGGGACGACCCGTCATTGTATGTCCAAAATGCATGCTTAACAGACCCGTCAATGGCTCCAGATGGGCATTCAACTATCTATGTATTAGTTCCTGTTTCCAATGTTCATGAATCAATAAATTGGGATGAAATAAAGCATGACTACAGAGATGTAGTGCTTGAAACCATGAAAAAATTAGGATATGACGATTTGGAAGAACATATAGTTTCAGAAACCATAGTTACTCCAGATGATTGGGGTGAAAGAGATATTTACAAAGGTGCAGTTTTCAATCTAGCACATGGATTAGACCAAATGCTCTGGAGGAGGCCACAAAATAGATTTGAAGAGTTTGATGATTTATTCCTAGTCGGTGGAGGAACACATCCCGGAAGTGGATTACCCACCATATTTGAGAGCGGAAGAATAAGTGCCAAATTGATTTGTTCTGATTTAGGAATGGAACCGGATTGGAATGGTGTAGACACTTGGTTTCCCGATCTGAAGAAGCAAAAGGCGAGCAGATAGAACCTATGGAGGTCAGAAATTGTCGGTTGTATGGGTATTAGGTGCTGCGGGAGGAGTAGGCAGTATTGTTTGCCAAAACCTTTCGAACCAAGGCTGGAAAGTCGTAGGAAGCGGAAGAACTGAGGAGAAACTTCAGCTCCTTAGTTCTCAGATAGACGATCTCGATGTCTTACCTGTCGACGCAAGAGATGATGTTGCAATGAAGCAGGCTGTGGCGAATATCGTAGAAACTCATGGTCGTCTAGATGCAGTAGTTGTCGCTGTAGGGTCAATCCTACTCAGACCGTTGCACGCTACCTCCGCCGAACAAGTGCAGGATACCATTGAGCAAAACCTCACCACTGCATTCAATGCAGTTAGATCGGCAGCTGTTCCAATGATGCGTGGTGACGGAGGAAGAATTGTTCTATTTTCTTCTGTGGCGGCATCTCACGGTATGACAAATCACGCCGCTATTGCCGCAGCAAAAGGAGCCGTTGAAGGATTGACTCGAGCCTCTGCTGCAGACTATGCAAAACGAGGTATTCGAGTAAACGCGATTGCGCCTGCAATGACCGATACGCCAATGTCTGAAAATCTACTGAAAAGTGAGGCTAGTCGAAAAATCAGTGATTCGATGCATCCAGTAGGAAGAATTGGAGAAGCAAAAGAGATTGCGGATGTTGCATCTTGGCTCGTTGATGGAGCGCCTGAATGGATGACGGGGCAAATTATCGGAGTCAATGGCGGATTGGGTACGATAAAACCTCAGGAATCTATCAAGGTTTAATTTGGAGGTTGGAGTATGAGAAAAGTCAGTGGTTTTTTACTGGTCTTAATTCTACTATCTGCTTCAGCGGGATGTTTGGCTGAAGAAATTGAAGAAGAATTGGGAAAGGAAGATGTTGAAGATAAGAGATACACCTTCGCACTCCCTACTTTAGGAAGAGATGTAGATGGCGGATCTATGTTAGATTTGACCGCTGAATTAGAGCAACAACCGATTCTATTGTTTTGGGTAAGCTCACAATGTCAAGGTTGTCATGAATGGGCAGAAGGCATCAGAGATAGTAGTCTCAACTACAGCATCATGCAACCAATCACAATTCACAGATATGGTAACTTCGAATCGGAAGACAAGATTATGCAAGTCTACGGGAATAATTCAAGCGAACACTATTCACCTTGGCCGGTGGTTACTGAGGCCCATTCGCGTTTAGCACTAGATTTTGAGACTAGGGAGCCCTCGGAACTATCTGTTGTGGAAGCCTTTGGAAATCTTCCAACTCCCTCTGTGATTTTACTCGACAAAAACGGTAATATTGTTTGGGAAGCGTCGTCATATTGGTATTCTGCCGACCAATTGCAAGAGGCAGGAGATATTGCAGCCGGATTAAGTGAATGATATGGAACCTATTTACACAGCGCTATTTCTAATCCCAACGATATGGGTGGGGCCCTTTTGGCTACTAATGTTGATTGAGCCTGACTCTGAAAGAACCTCAAAATGGGTGGAGGGTAACCTGTTATTTCTCGGGCCTTTAATTGCTTATTTTGCAACTATAATCGTCGAACCTAACGGGATGATTGAGTTATTCTCAGGAAACCCAGCTGAAATTATGGATACGATGGTTGAGCTTCTCGGAACTGAATCCGGAACTGTTCTCGCTTGGGCACATTTTGTTGCGGGGGATATCATCGCAACTAGGTGG
This sequence comes from Candidatus Thalassarchaeum sp., assembly GCA_022451235.1. Lineage (GTDB taxonomy): Archaea > Thermoplasmatota > Poseidoniia > Poseidoniales > Thalassarchaeaceae > MGIIb-O1. Next base: position 24,597 of record JAKUOA010000017.1, read on the forward strand.
ATGTGGCGCAAGGCTGTTGAGAATGATATCGGACTAAATCAAACCCGAGCCATTGTCTTCTTTGGAGTAATGCTGATGCCGATTGGGTTGTTACTTCACATGGCCCTCAATAGAGAATAATCTCTCTAGTTACACCATTTAGGCAGTTTCTTACCTGTCCACACCCCGCTAGGGGTGTGAGTCGGACTATACCTGCCGCTTTCTTAGTGGGTTTTCTGCTACTAGCAATGATCCAGTTTGACAATGGCGAGAATCTCAAGGATAGTTCAATAATATCCTACAGAACTAACTCTAACGATGGCTATAGTGCGATTGAGTATACCGATGAACACACTACTATCAGTATCGGGCCGTCGGATCGCCAGGCGAATCTGAGAATGCCTGGAAATCACGATTACAGCAGACCTTTGCCAGTGGTAGTTTCGTTGCATGGATATAGTGGGAATGGTTTGTCCAATGCAGCATATATGCATCATTTTGACAGTATTCACGAAAATGAGCATCTTTTGATTTACCCTGATGGTACAACTAATTGGTTGGGAATGCGTTATTGGAATGCTACTGATGCATGTTGCCAAAATGTTGTTTGGGCTACTCCGGTAGATGATGTGAGTTACATTCTGAGTCTTATCGACGAAGCGATTCAGAACTATGGAGCAGATCCAGATGGTGTTGTAATAACCGGGCTTTCAAATGGTGGTTTCATGAGTCATAGAATGGCCTGTGAAGCAGGGGGTTCTATTCGTGCAATCGTGGCTCTTAACGGGGTTACGTGGGATGATTTCAGTAAATGTCCAGATACTGGTAGGCCTGATATTCTTCATGTTCATTCTACTGCTGATGGTGTAATCGCCTACAATGGAGGAGCAATTGGAGGGATAGATTATCCCTCTGCTACGGAGACTATTGGCTATTGGGCAGATAGATCCGGGTGCGATACAACGTGGACTAACCTTGGAACAAGAGATCTATCTGGAGATGATGGGAACGATGATACCGACGTGTTTGAATTCCTAAATTGTAATTCTGGAAATAGAGTTGCCCATTGGAGAATAAACGATGGGTCTCATGTACCTCCACTAAACGACCCCGGTTGGTCCAACCAAACGATTGGTTGGGCGCTTTCTGGGTTTATCCGAGACTCCGATGGCGATGGATATAGAGACGATGTTGATGTTTTCATTTACAATCCGAATGAATGGTCTGATGCTGATGGAGACTTGGTCGGAGATAACACTGACCAATGCGGCCAAGACCCCAATGGCTGGGATGATTCTGATGGAGATGGGGTCTGCTTGCCTGCCGATTTATTCCCTAACGATCCTAACGAATGGTCGGATGCTGACGGTGATGGGTTTGGAGATAATGAAGACCCTGACGATGACAACGACGGCTTAGACGATGGAATAGATGTCTTTCCACTAGATCCAACTGAGTGGGATGATTTCGATGATGATGGTGTTGGAGATAACGCTGACTTGGATGATGACAACGATGGTTGGCTTGACACAGAGGAGATCACTTGTCAGTCCAAT
>JAKUOA010000018.1 GCA_022451235.1 Candidatus Thalassarchaeum sp.
AGAATTAGTGGATTCTCTTCGAGGTATGCCTGCGGATATACCACCATTGAACGAGGATGCTACCGAGGACGATTTAGCGGAGCACCCAGTTTTTGAATTACTCATGGCAGAGATGGAGTGGCTACAACCTATGTGGCCTCTATTCGGGCAATTACTGGCTATAGACATAGAATCTCCAGCTGACTGGGATGATGATGAACCTCCAATGGTTGGAGGCCATGAAGACCTAGTTCCATGAGTTAAGACCGTTGTAGAGTTTCGGTTCGTAAGTGCGTAGTGTTCATGCCATGCTTTTGATTCGCCGACAATATGAGTGTAAGGCCTGCCTTGGCCAAGTTGAACCATAGCGATGTGAGACAGCGTCGAAGAGCCGTAAGACATCTATTCGAATTGAATGACCCAGAAGCATTGAATGGATTTGAAAAATTACTCGATGATCCTGATCCTTGGTTCAGAGAAAAGGCCTTAGAGGCCATAGAAAAGTGGGCCGCTAGCAAAGACCTAGTTTTGATTGAAAAACTATCTCAGTCACGAGATAACACTAGAAGATTGTTAGCTGCAAGGATTGCGATTAGAGCAGGTGGCGCTGGTCAAGTAATCCTTGGCAAACTTTCATCCGACAATGAGCCAAATATTAGATTGGCCGCTTGGAAAGCTAGAATTAATTCTGATGAAAGTTCGATTACAGAAGCCATAGTTGTCGAGGATAGGGCGGTCAGGAGGGCTGTAGCACAGCGAGTTTCTTCTTTGGAGAGAGTGGATTCAAACATTATTTTGCAACTTCTTTCTGATGAGTCAGAAACCGTTAGAGCCTCTGCAATTGGAATAATTGAAGGGGATTCGTGGACTTACAATGAAGAAATTGAAAACCGACTAAATGAATTGATTGCGGAATCAAGCGGTGAAGTTAAGGCACGTATAGCTAGTATTCTGCTTGCTTCATCACCAAATCGGATAGATTCCTGGATTAGAGACCCTAACACAGCTTTCGTAAATCGCTTCTCTCGTAGCCTACGAGATACAGATTGGACTTCTATAGAGGGATTTCATGATACGCTGAAATCCAATGCGTCAGAGATGTTGTTGATTCGTCTATTACGTGGAGAGAGGAGTGAATCTGGAGCAATCCTAAGAAACGAGCTTTTGAAAGATGATTCACGCTCAGAGGAGATGCGTTCGCAACTTATTGAGGATTTAATCGGGAGGCCTATTTCCGAAACGACTCTTTCTATTGTTAACGAACTTGCTAAATCTGATTTGGAGTTAATTTCATCCTCTGCAAAAAATCTCCTAGCAGAGCAATAAGTGTATTCAATTACCAATCGCCGGTTGTCTCAACCTAGACAAAGGAATAGCGATTGGTGGAAGATGGTCGGATAGGCGATGTCGGCTTGTCTTTGGATTCATCAACTCACCAGAAAGTGCAGCATCTATTACGTCCTGTTTAGAGATTGAATCACGACCACAATTAGGCCAAACGTCTAGTTCAATAGAGTCATCTTCGAGATAATCGATTAAAACACATGGTACGCAGAGTAAACCAATCCTTTGTGCAACGTGATATCGGTGGTGGCCATCAAGGATTGTACCGGTTGTCCGATCTAGGAGAAGTGGCTTTGTGTAAGCGTTCCAACGATGAGTTACACGCTCTAATTGATCCACCTTTTTATGGATGATTTGTTCATGAGGGCGAAGGACCTCGAGGGGCACCAACTCGACCTCCATGGCCTCCGAAAACGGACATCACAGATAGGCATAATGCCCGACGGGTTGATGTTTAGAACGCTAGGGGGCATGTCATGGGCGGTCTATTGAGCCAACTTGCCGCTTCAGATAGGCGAGTCTTAGAACAGCTATCTGAGCATGGTGAGGCTTGGATTGTTGGCGGCTGGGTCAGAGATTCATTACAGGGGTTAAATCCCAAAGAAATGGATATTGCAACAAATTTACACCCAGATGTAGTCATCGACTTATTTGACAAAACTGTTCCAGTAGGGGCTGCATTTGGAACCATTCTGGTACTAGATGAAGATTCTGAGAAATCTTGGGAAGTGACCACATTACGCAGCGAAGGCACCTACGGAGATGGCCGTAGACCAGATAAGGTGGAATTTGGTGAGGATATTATCGAAGATTTGGCACGTCGAGATTTTACCATTAATGCCATGGCTCTCGATCCTAAAACTGGTGAAATTATTGATGAATTTGGTGGGCTTGATGATTTGAATGCAGGAATTATTCGTGCGGTTGGAAATGCTCACGAGAGAATATCTGAAGATGGCCTGAGGATAATGAGAACATTCCGCTTCCTAGATTCTGGTGAATTGGGATTTAGACAAATAGATGAGAATCTACAAGCCGCAATAACAGATAATCTGCACATGCTTGGAAGAGTCTCCTCAGAACGAAAGTGGGCTGAGTTATCGAGAATTTTTCAAGGAAAAAAGAATATCCAAGTGGTCGAATTAATGAAGCATTTTGGCGTCTTGACTCAAATATTACCAGGAACAAATTTTTCTACAGTCGAGTATTTTTCTGAGTCACCGGTAGTCAATCTCGCGATTTTATGCTCTATGGACAGTCGTTCAGGAACTTCCCTAGCTGATCATCTCCAGCAGGCACTCAGGTTATCCAATGAGGAATCTTCGACAATTCGATTTTTACACGATTTACAAATTGAAGACCTAAGTCATGAGATGAACTCTTTCAGAAGATTTAACGCCGCCTTGTCAGATTCTATGAAGAAAGATGTAATGGCATACTTCGGGCAGAAAGGAGAAGAATTTCTGGAAGCGTCTTCTAAACTTGAGCCTCTGAATGCAGGCAATAAACCTTTGATTGATGGAGAGAAATTGATGAGGGTTACAGGTTTGCAACCGGGTATCAGACTCGGCCGACTAAAGGGCTGGCTTCACAGGAGACAAATAGAAGAGAATCTCTCTGATGCTGATGAAGTGTTATCGCTACTGAAAACAATTGATTGGGAATCAGAAGAACCTGATTCTTGGCCATCTTTAGCTTGGCCGTAATCACAATTCGCCCAAGTATTCGACATACTCGTTTGCATCTAAGAATTGGTCTTCATCAAATCCATCATGAGGTTTAACAATCAGAAACCATCCGTCTCCGTAAGCGTCATCATTTGCAAGATCTGCATTATCTTCGACCTCTCCATTAAGTTCGAGGACCTTGCAAGGGAACGGAGAATTAATCAAGACTCTATCGGATACTGTACGGAGAGTGACTAGTAAATCTCCCATACCTATTTCGTCACCAGTCGAAATTGATTCTGGGCTGGATTCTTCTTCTCCATCATCTCGTATTCCTGCAGTCCCTTCATCGTCCAAGATAAATTCACTAGTATCTTGTGGATGAGGTAGAATTACGCGGACCACATCTCCGTAATCTGCGCGTAAGAATTCCGACATTCCTACCTTTACCGTACCGTCTTTCTCATCTAGCAATTGAAGCCAAAGATGTTCAAGTGTGTAACGGCGATCATGAGCAACTCCAAATTCGAAGTAGTCCGAGTCAGACATACTAATCTCCGAACGGGTCGCCTATGGTCTCCAATTTGAATGATTCGTTCTAGAAATATGCTGGTTATCGCAAATTACGATGTATTAACAATGTGACCTTTCTCCGTGGTGCGGGGAACTGATATGGACTTCGCTGAAACGGAAGAACAAAGCATGATTCGAGAGATGGTTCGAGACTTTGCTGAGGAGGTTCTAGCGCCGACATGCTTGGTAAGAGATCGTGACCAAAAACCACCTCTAGATGAATGGAAAACATTCTGTGAATATGGATTACAAGGTATAACAATCCCTGAAGAATTTGGGGGAAATCCCATCGATGATATTTCAGAAGCAATCATCATAGAAGAGTTAGCCAGAGTAGACCCCTCTTTCTCAGTTATGTTCTGTGTGCATGTTGGGCTTTGCTCAATGACCATCGCATTGCATGGAAATGAGGACCAGAAGCAACGTTTTCTTCCCCGCTTAGCAGCAGGAGAAATTGGTGCATATTCACTTTCAGAAGCGGGGGCAGGTACTGATGCTGCGGCTTTGGGTTGCAGGGCAAAACTCAGTGATGATGGAAGTCACTACATCCTGAATGGGGAAAAAATGTGGGTTACCAACGGAGCTTCTGCAGATATTTATGTTCTATTCGCAAAGGATGTTGACCATCCAGACTATGGAGTCAAAAAGCATGGAGGTACGACAGCATTCATCGTTGATTCAAGTATGGAAGGTTTCAGTGTTGGAAAGAAAGAGGATAAGTTAGGAATTCGCTCCTCGGATACCTGTGCTCTATTACTGGAAGATTGTAAAGTACCCATCGAGAATGTATTGAAAGAATCTGGTAAAGGATTCCCTATCGCAATGAATGCCCTAGATAACTCAAGAATTGGGATTGCAGCACAGGCGCTTGGAATTGCTCAAGGTGCATACGAGTCCGCTCTAAACTATGCTCACCAACGAGAAGCTTTTGGTAAGCCAATCGCCCATCATCAGAGTATTGGCAACTATCTAGCCGACATGGCTACACAAACCGAAGCAGCCCGCCACATGGTCTACAAGGCTTCTTGGGCAAAGCAACGACACTACGAGGAAGAAGGACCTAGGCATTCAACGGAAGCCAGCATGGCGAAGTTATTTGCAGGCGATACGGCGATGTGGGTTTCTGAGAGAGCTGTACAAGTTCTTGGAGGATATGGATATACTACAGATTTCCCAGTTGAGCGATTTTTCCGAGATGCAAAAATAACCCAAATTTACGAGGGGACTCAAGAAGTTCAAAGAATTGTAATCAACCGCTCCATCGCTCCGGAGTGATGGTATGTCCGATTACCCGATAGAGCAAATTCGCTCTCTATTTCCGGGTCTAACGCGCCAGGTAAATGGTCATCAAGCGATTTTCTTTGATGGCCCAGGAGGTAGCCAATCGCCTGAGTCTGTTGGAGAAGCTGTGAAGCACTACCTTTTGCATCAAAATTCGAATGTTGGAATGTCATTTGCCACATCAAAAGAAACTGATGAGTTAATTGAACAGACAATGATGGCATGTGCTGATTTACTGGGTTGTGCTGACCATCGAGAAATTGTTTTTGGACAGAATATGACTAGTCTGACAATTCAACTAGCAAGCGCACTGAGTCGTACTTGGGGTCCTGAAGACGAAGTTGTGGTTACTCGCTCTGATCATGATGCAAATGTCCGTCCTTGGGTTTTAGCCGCCCAATGGTCAGGTGCTAAAATAAGATGGATCGAAATTAATCCTAAAGATTGTACTCATAGTGCTGAAAGTATTGAAGAAAATATCAATGAAAATACAGTTATGGTTGCAATCGGTGCTGCCTCAAACTTCTCGGGCACCATCAACGATGTCAAGGGCATTTGCTCGAAAGCTCATTCGGTTGACGCGGAGGTATTCGTGGATGCGGTACATTATGCCCCTCATGGATTAATCGATGTAGAGGGAATGGGATGCGATTATCTCGCTTGTTCATCGTACAAGTTCTTCGGCACTCACCAAGGTATCCTCTGGGGGAAATTCAATCGACTCGCGGAACTTCCTGTAGCAAAGCTACGCGTATCTTCGGAGGAGGTCCCATTTCGTTGGATGACCGGGACCCAAAGTCACGAATCTATGGCTGGCACTCTAGCCGCAATAGAGCATTTAGCATGGCTAGGTAGAATTATTTCCACTGATGATTTAAGTAGAAGAGAGGCTCTTAGTGTGTCTTTTTCAGCAATTGAAGACTACGAAAGTGAATTGTGTTGGAGCATGATTCAAGGCCTACAGGAAATAGATGGGCTGAAGATTTGGGGAGTCACTGATCCATCGATGAAAAAACACAGAGCACCTACTGTCTCATTCACACATCCATCGATGACGGCTGAGCAAATAGGTGTGAAATTGGCCGAGGAAGGAATTTTCGCTTGGGCAGGGAACTTCTATGCCCTCGAATTATCTGAAGCATTAGGATTGGAGCCTGAAGGAGCCCTTCGCGTTGGCCTATTGCATTACAACACTAAAGAGGAAGTTGACAGGTTCATAAAAGTCCTAAATGGAATACTGGGGTAATCTATTCTACCCAACTGTATTCACGCTGACCTTCAAGATTGCCTTCTCTACCAATTCCAACTAAGGCGAACTCCTTTGTTGGAGTGACTACAGAATCTTTCTGAGAACCACGGTGTAACCTTTCGTAAACATCCTTGTCTAGTGGTGTTCTTGAGGACAATCTTTCGAACAATGAAAAACGGCTTGCAATTTCCTTCCATTGGGGTTGCACTATACCCTCGAATACCTTAGCCTTGGCTCCTGAACCATATCCACAAAGTCCTACCCTTTTACCCTCCATGTCCGTTCCGTCCAAATAATCGGATTCTACGGTTGACATCAAAGCCAAAAATATGGAACCAGTATACTGATTTCCAATTAGACTGGAAGCCCTTTGGGTCTTTTCGATTCTCCTATCAACGAATTGCTTGAATTCATCGGTCTTGGAGATTAAACGCCGATAAGAATCGTTTGCTTTCTCAAATTCTTCGATACCTTCTGCCGAATCCTCGAAGTCTTCGGGGAAAGGTTCTGGACCAATCTCGGAGACTATCTTTTCCCACATTGGAAGATGACGTCTATCGTGTCGGAATACATCTGGGAACATCCGCTTACCTTGGAATGCATATGGTAAATGAACAATAATCCGATTCCACTGTTGTGTAAGGATTTCGTCTTTTTCTGGATCATATCTTCCAGAATTGATTGCCTTTTGTCTGAAATCGACGAAAGCAGTCTTCACTGATTCAGAATAACATCGGTTTGAGAATGCACCATCAAAAACAGGGGTATCTTTGTGAATCTTCAAAGTGTGTGATTCAAACATAATATCGTCTTTCTTGGAAGACTTAGGAAGGATTGCTAATATCTTATCAACCAATCCTTCTTTCTTCGGCTCTCCTGCTTCTTCAGCAAGGTCTAGGACATTCTCAACTACGGTCTTCATCTCAACCTCTCTTCGAGGTTTGAAGAAGTCGTGGACAGGCATTGTAGAAACTCCCCAATTATCTGGAATTTCGATAAGACGGGGGTTGTGGCGAATTAGAATTGCACCTCCGCCGGCTCCTTGGGTATATTCGCCGGATGATCCAAGATCATACTTTGCATTGTCAGCAAAAACCACGATTCCGATTCTATCCTGCTCTTCTCCGCCTCTAGCGACCCAATCGAGAGTGTTGTGCATTGCATCAACCGCGCCGATACAAGCGAAAGTTAGGTCGACAACATCGCAATTACGGAAGCATTCCTTGCCATAGGTGTCATCGTAGCGTTGTTCAAGCATATCCATGATGTAGGTTGCAGTTGGCTTAGCGCCGTCAAGAGCGGATTCGGTACCGAGATAAATACGTCCTATTTTTCGAGGATCCAGTTGATTTCTGTCAATTAGTCTAGCACAGGCGTTTGCGCCCATGGTAGCAGTATCTTCGTGCGCGTCAGGAATCGCCATAGCGGTGAGTCCCAAACCTTTGTTGAGTTTACCAAAATCAGCACCGCGGAATTCTGCAAAGTCCTTCATATCAAAGTATAACTTTGGAAAATAAATCGCGATGTCATCGATTCCAACACCTGCCATAGTCCTGTCTCCTTCGCTCGCCCGCCGTCAGGGGGGGGTTATGATACCTGTGGCGTCAAATCAGCTTAGGACGCTTAACTGTAATCGCATTACTGCGAGCCGGTCATCTTATTTACAGCGTCAAGGAGTCCGCTATTTCCGTCAAAATGTTCTACAACGGGCGAAAGAACCTCTGTTAGCCCCCTTGCAACTGCCATTTTTGCGTCAAATGGATGGATTTCTCCATTACTCACTGCAGAAACAAATGAATCCAGATCGTTCCAAGTGCTAGGTTTACCAAATTCGGGTTTAGGCTCAACGAGCAATTGACCATTGTTAGGCAGTACGATATGTTGGGCGATTTCGAATACAGGAGATGCTGGATTACCAACCTCAAGGAATGCTTTGCGGAACTTCTTCTCTATCTGCTTAGATGTGTCATGAACGAAGATTGCGTTACCTGGATCTGACTTCGACATCTTGTGATCGAATGAGTCCATTCTACCTCCTCCTTGTCCTTTCAAGCCAGATAACATTGGAGTATGAATACAAGTCGCTTTCGTCCATCCATTTCTATCTGCAACTTCACGCATATACATATGCGCCTTTCTTTGGTCCATACCACCAAAGGCAATGTCGATGTTCAATTCGAAAATATCGGCTGCTTGCATTGGAGGATAGAAAAAGGCGGCCAAATCATCATCTGAGGAATCTTCACTTCTACCCATTATGCTGAATGTTCGACGTGCTCGATTTAGACTCATTCCTTTTGAACATCGTAGAACCCTCTCCCAGTAAGCGCCGGAATCCATGACCTCGCTGGCACTTACAAATCTCAACTGACCAGGGCCATCTCCTTCTTCCGGGAAACCGACTAAGACTCGGAAAACTTCAGCCATATACTCCCCTGCGACTGAAATTTTCTCCATATCTCGACCAAACTTATCGTTGACCCAAGCATGCCAGTCTGCAAGTAGAATCAATACATTGACTCCCTCAGAAAGCATGTTTCGAATGGTTTCTGCCAAAATCACCCATCCTAGGTGGGCTTTGCCACTGGGTTCCAAACCAATGTATGCTCTTACAGTAGAGTCTCCACCATGGCTATTAGAGCCAGACAGCACTCCTGTTAGGTGGTCTAATCCAACTACTTCCTCAACATTAGAGAACATTCTGTCGATAGACGCGCGAACCTCGGGAGCGAGATCATTTGGCGTCTCTTGGGTTGTCATCTGGACCACTCAGGCTGCTAGTAGTTTGTTGAGTTTCTCGCCTCTTCCTGCCGCTCGAGTATTATCATTGTCCTCAAGAGCAGCCTCGATTTCTGCAATTAGGTCCTCGGCTTGGGCCTTTACTTCTTCTGATATATTCTCCGACATACTCATGAAATGACGAGCTGATGAAACCGCTGATTTGGCTTTTGAGCCCTTCTTGGCCCATTCCTTTGCCTTATCTCCTCGTTGCTTGGAATTGTAACCAGTGGACTCATCTAGGAATGTTGTCCAACGCTTACGAGTATCTTGAGCGCGTGCCATAGCATCGGGGTCATCGAAATTTGGTGGAACGTTTGTAACATCTACAATCAATGCTCCTTTATCTGAATAGTGACCAACAATTGAGGTCATTATATCATGAGAGCCGGAAAATGAATTTTCTCCATCTGCCTCAACTACCTCAAAATGTCTGCTCGCTAGTACAACAAGACCTCCTTCTGCAGTTACCTGTTTAACTAGTCCGCGCTTAACCTCGAATCTCTCCATAGAGCCTTGCGAAGCAGACTCGTTCTTGAATCCTGCCGCGGACCACACCACTCTTGCAAGCCATCCCACACGGCTAAACCATCTTCCACACTGCGAGAAGCATGGGAGTGACTGCACGCGGTTTGTTCATATCCATCATGGTCATCATGTTGGTGTCCCATAACGTACTGGCAACCTCTGCAGTGGGACTCGCAGAGAGTTTGTCCCTTTCCGAAGAAGATCTTGGGCTGAATGGTGTTGCTATCGATTCAGATGCAACTACGGCAGTGGTCTACGGACAGGAAGGATACGTTCGTATCTTAGATGCAAATGACCCTCACCAGCAGGTGGAAATGGTATGGAATGGCGTAAGCGAATTGCATGACGCGGATTTTCACCCGGGGGGTCAAACCGCACTTATTGTGGGAGACCATGGAGTTGTATTACGCTATGCGAAGCAAGATCAATCACTAGAAAGGGCTGCATCTGATGTGTCCCTTGATTATGCAATGATTACTGCAGTTGCATGGAATACTGCTGGGTCATGGGCTTATGTTGGCACCGAGGAAGGTCAGATTTGGAGAATGAGGGCGGCCGAAGACGGAGGAGCGGAACTGCATGCACTATCTGCTTCAGGAACAAGTGAGATTACTGCAATTGATTGCCATGATACCATCATGATGTGTGTAGTTAGTGCTACTGTCGAGGGTATTGGAATAATCGAAAGAGATCACACTTTTACTTGGGTTGGAGGGACTGGGTATCCCTGGACTGGTGTTGAATGTCCAAGCGGAGAAACTCCCTATTGTGTCGCAGTTGCGGACACTCAGATTATTGCACACATCGAACTTAATCCTGAAGACATCTCTGCTTCAATTCCGAGTATAAGCCGACTACAGAATTTGGATTTATACTTCATAGGTATAGAAGCCCAGGAAGGCGATCGTACACTAATTGCAACGACCCCTACAAGCCTTGTCGAGCACGATATTAGCCTCAATGGCTCATACCCTTGGCTTGAGCATTCAGATATTGAGAATCTCAATCTTTCTAGTGATAGAATTGTAGGTACTTGGGCCACTGGAACCGACTCGGGTTGGATAGTAACAAGTCGTGGATATTTGTTCGAATATGTACCAACCTCCTCGGAGTCATCTGGACTTCTTAGTTTGTGGATTGTAATCGCTATTCCTGCCGCAACCGGACTAGTTGTTCTGTGTTTAGTATATTTGGTATCACCTAAAAAAATGCAAGATTGGACAATCGAAAGGATAGGGAATGAAGATGAAAGAAAATATCTGGCCCGACGTAGGGCAAAACAGCAAAGAAAGCGACGCTGATAGTATCGTTGGATTTTTCAATCGTGTGACGCGCCTACGGCGCGAATTCCAAAAGCAGGCAACCTTCATGAGGGGCAGACTTCGCGGGCGACCTGAAACTCATGCCATACGAAGCCCTCGACTTCTACGATGTAGATTCACTATTGACCGATGAGGAACGAATGGTCCGAGATATGGTCCGTGACTTTGTTGATGAAGAAGTGATTCCGAAAATTGAACACGCTTGCAGAGATGGAGTCTTTCCTGATGAGTGGAGAGTAGCTCTAGGTGAAATGGGAGTTCTTGGCGCTCCACTAAAGGGTTATGATTGCCCAGGACTATCCTATACTGCATACGGCGTAATCTGCAGAGAACTAGAGAGAGGAGACAGTGGATTACGCTCTTTTGCTAGTGTTCAGGGCAGCCTTGCCATGTACCCAATTTGGGATTTTGGAAGTGAAGAACAGAAGCAATATTATCTTCCAAAGATGGCAAGTGGAGAATGGATTGGATGCTTCGGCCTCACGGAACCTGATTATGGTTCGAACCCAGGAGATATGATTACCAAGGCCGAAGATATGGGAGACCACTATTTATTGAATGGGGCCAAAATGTGGATTACTAACGGCACAATTGCTCAATTAGCAGTTGTTTGGGCTAAATTAGATGGAGTAATTCGTGGATTTATTGTTGAAAAAGACGACCCAGGATTTAGCGCACCGGAAATGAAAGGAAAACACTCACTCAAGGCTAGTGTGACAAGCGAATTAGTGTTCCAAGATTGCAAAATCCCCAAGGATAGAATTTTGCCAGGAGTTAAGGGGTTAAGAGGTCCTTTTTCCTGCCTTAACAATGCCCGATATGGAATTTCATGGGGAGCAGTGGGGGCCGCACAGGCTTGCTTCGACTCAGCCAAGGAATATTCGCTAAGCAGAATTCAATTTACTCACCCAATTGCAAGTTATCAATTGGTTCAAAACAAATTAGCGTGGATGCTTAGAGAGATTACTAAGGCCCAACTACTGGCATATCATCTCGGTCAGAAGAAGGATGCCGGAACATGGATTCCAGAACACATTTCTCTTGCAAAGATGAACAACGTAGATATCGCTCTTGAAATTGCTAGAGAGGCAAGGGATATCCATGGAGCAAATGGTATTCTTGACGAATACTGTATAATGCGCCATATGGCAAACCTAGAGTCGGTAAAGACTTACGAAGGAACTCATGATATTCACAATTTGATTCTCGGTCGTCATATTACAGGAATACAGTCTTTCACTAGAGAACTGTGAATGAATTTGCAAACACCTACAGTGAGGTCGCTAATCTTCATAGATGAGTTGATGGTCGAAGGCACGTCAAAGGGTAATCATATGACGATCGCAGTACTACTCAAGCAAGTTCCCGACACTACTGCAAAAATCTCCGTTAATGGAGGTCGTGTAGACGAAAATGCTGTTTCAAAGTGGTCATTCAGCCCCTATGATGAGTATGCTCTAGAATCCGCATTGCAGCTGAAAGAGTCTGCAGGCGGAGAAATTGTTGCTATCACTGCTGGTCCAGCACGTTGTGAAAAGTTACTTCGAGATGCTGCTGCGGTTGGAGCGGATACTTTGGTTCATGTCTCAGCAGAGAATATCAATGACTTTGACTCCATCCAAGTTCAGAACCTTCTTGCAGCCGCTGTCCAGAAATCGGGCGCTTCGGTTGTTTTCTGCGGTAAGCAAGCAGCAGACACCAACGCTGGTTCGACTGGACCAGGGGTGGCGGAACTAATCGGCGCATCATGTGTCACTCTAGTATCCGAAGTATCTTCTGATGGAGGAGGATATACTGCTACCCGGCCAAGCTCTGCTGGACATGAAAAAGTGGCCGTTTCTGCACCTTGTGTCTTTGCATTTGACAAGGGGATTTGCGAAATGCGGAGACCAAACGTCAGAGGGATAATGATGGCAAAGAAAAAACCGATTGAAACATGGTCCGTAGAGGATCTAGGTGTGGATATTGGAGCAAACGGAGTAAACATAGATTCACATTCCCCGCCAGCGGAAAAACCACCAGGTCAGAAGTTTGAGGGAGCGGATTCAGTATCTACCGTAGTAAGTAAACTTCGAGATGAAGCAAACGTAATTTGAGGAGGATTAATTATGGAATGTACAGTTATCGCAGAAACCTCAGGAAATTCAATCCATCCAATAACTGCACAACTGGTAGGGGCAGCGAGTTCTCTCGGCGCCACGCCTACTGTAGTAGTCCCGGGTGGCATCGGAGCAGAAGAGGCTGCCAGCATAGACGGAGTCTCAAAGGTAATCTCCGTGGTAGGGGATTGCTTCTCAACATTTGATAGCGGTGCATGGGCTAGTGCGATTGCTTCACAATGCTCGGGAGTTGTAATTGCTGGAGCAACACCAATTGGTCGCGAAGTTGCTTCGAGAGTAGCTGCCAAGAGAGGCATTCCAATTGTTCAAGATGCCACGGGTTTAGCCTCTGGAATTATTATCACACGGCCAATATATTCAGGTAAAGCAGTAGAGACTTCAACTATCTCTGGTGATTGTGTGATTACATTGCGATCAAATGCATTCGATGCCGCCGGTTCAGGTGGTAGTGCTTCTGTTAACATAGTCGATCAGAGCGCGGATATTTCTATCGCTGTCAAAGAGGCTATCTCCAAGGCTAGCGAAAGACTCGATGTATCAGAGGCAGACATCATTATCTCAGGTGGTAGAGGTATCGGGCAAAAGGAAAATTTCTCTCATCTTGAGGAAGTTGCCGATATAATCGGGGCTGCGGTTGGAGCTAGTAGAGCAGTTGTGGACGAGTGGGGGATGCCGCACAGTATGCAGGTCGGACAAACTGGAAAGACCGTTACACCTTCACTATACATTGCAGTTGGAATTTCAGGTGCGATTCAACACCTTGCAGGAATGCGTTCCTCAAAGTACATTGTAGCGATAAATAAGGACCCTGATGCACCTATTTTTGGGGTTGCTGACTACGGAATTGTCGCGACTTGGGAAGAAGCTGTTCCTGCTCTAAAATCAGCCCTAGCCGCACTTTGAATGGTTACTGAATCCTAACCGTAACCATGGCTTTGGTGGCCGCTCCCTTATCGTCGACAACGGTTAGTTCGAAGGGATGAGTTCCCAACGGAAGGCGAACTCGAACTTGGGCTGAGTCGCTGATTACATTACCCTTTGAGTCCTGCCAGGAATATGACTGAATCTTTCCATCTGGGTCGTAAGATCTTGAACCATCTAGAAGAATTGTTGCGGTATTATTGTCTTCGGCTGAGATGGTTTTATCTTCGCCAGCATCTGCAATCGGTGGAAGATTGATTGCTTTTGCAGATGCAGATAAATCCTCTAATAAATCAGCCTCTGAAATTGCTTTCTCTTGTTCAATAACTTCCAATTCTTCGTCCAAGGCATCCATCAATGATTCAGATTCAATCGAGGCGCCCGGAGGTGCTTCTGCCCGAGCAATTTCATCATCAGTTAAACCGCCATCAAATTCGTTTGAGTCATTCTTGCTAAACTCATAATCGGATAATTCGACCTCTGGATTTATTGTTTCAGAATCCGGTTCAAGTAAAACAATCGATGCAGGACTTTGACCCGCTGGTGAACGCCCAATAACTGAGATTAAATCGGAACTTATCGGTAAAATACCACTGACTAAACCCTCATGCTCATATGACCAGATAATCTCTCCGCTAGATGATATTCTCATTGCATTAAACCAAGTACCAATAATCAAATCTTCATCCCATTGGATAATTGATGAAACCGGATCGTCTAAAATTAGCAATTCCTCAACATCTTTACCAATTGTAAATCTCAACAAAGCACCATTTTGACAACCTACTATCGCACCATTTTCGGTCGCAAGTATGCTAGTCGCCATGGCTGGTAACTCACTCGTATGTAGAAGACCTCTTTCAGGATGCCAACACTCTAGGCGATTTTCAGGGCGCTCGTCTAGGGTCATCCCTAGTGAATCTCGGCAGGCTAGTAGAATGTTATCTGCACGAAAACAGATTTGTGAGATTGTTTCAACATCCTCAATATCTGCAAAAGATTCATGACGAATTTCTCTGGATTTATTCAAAATCAGTAAAGTTCCATCGGTTTTTGCGATTGCGAAAAAGTTTCCATCATCGGATTGAGTCAATCGATTTACATCTCCATGAGATTGCTTGTTGACCTCTTCTCCATCCAAATTAAGGAATACAAACAATCCGGAGGTTTCGGATATACAGATTATGTCTCCTAAAGGAATCATATGCTCAATCCCCGATGGAACTTCATACTGCCAACTCGGTGAATCGTGGAAAGACTGGATTTGGCCTGTAGTCGATGCTGCGATTATATTCTCACCAAAGGTGATTATTGAAATAATTGCAGAATCGAATTTAGCATCTTGTAGAAGAGTATCTACGTCGAAAATTTGCAGTTTACCCTCAATGGAACCGACAGCAAAGCGAGAGTTACCAAGTATACAAGAAGACATTACATCCTCTAGCATTTCGATCTGGGCAAAGACCTCTATTGTCGGCAAACCGTCAACTTTCACAGCCTCAACCCTCAGCAGGTAGTTTTCACACTGTCGCGTCGATGGACGGTGTAATATACCAAAAATTTAGGCTTTGACAGAATCTTTCCTATTGGCTTCTAAGGATTCCAAATATGCTTGGTCGATTCTTCCAGCGACATAGCGGCCATCGAAACAGGAGCAATCGAAGTTCGCAAGACGTGTATCTCCAGCACCCAAACAAGATTCGACTAAATCGTTGAGGTTTTGATAAATTAACCAATCAGCACCAATCGCTTGACTTATCTCCTCAGTGGTGCGATTGTGAGCAACGTACTCATGCTTTGCAGGCATATCTATTCCATACACATTTGGATGAACTACAGGCGGTGCTGCTGAGGCGAAATAAACCTTATTTGCGCCTGCTTCTCTAGCCATCTCCACAATTCTTCTCGAGGTGTTTCCTCTGACGATACTATCGTCAACTATGAGCACATTTCTTCCTTCAAATTCATGTCTAATCGTGTTCAGTTTCTTTCTTACAGAATCTTTTCGCATCGCTTGTTCGGGCATGATAAATGTCCTACCAATATATCGATTCTTTACGAATCCCTCTCTGTATGATACACCTAACTCCCTAGCTAATTCAAGAGCCGCAATTCGGCCACTATCGGGAACGGGAATAACACAATCAATCGCGTGATCTGGATATTCATCAGCAATACGATTAGCCAATCTAGCACCCATAGCTAACCTTGCGCCATGCACAGAAATTCCGTCCAAGCGAGAATCGGGACGAGCAAAGTAAACGAATTCGAATATGCAAGGGGTGTGGCTTGGAGAATCTGCACAAATTCTTGAGGTTCTAGTCCCATCCATCCTAACAACAATGGCTTCGCCGGGTGCAACATCTCTTTCTCTTTCAAATCCAAGTGCCTTCATGGCGACGGATTCGGATGCTACCAAGGTTTCAGTAAATCCATCGATTTCACAAGTTCCTATACTCAGAGGCCTAATCCCATGAGGATCGCGAAAAGCAACAATCCCCCAACCTGTGATCATTGTAACCACAGAATATGAGCCCTCGACAGTTTCGTTAATCGCCCTTATAGCGCGGAAGACGTCTTCTTCACTGAGCGCATCTAATCCACCTCTGCGCCCATTGATTGAACGCTGAATTTCGGCCGCGAATAAGTTCAGTAGGGCTTCCGAATCTGAACTGGTATTGATTCGACGATGATCTCTTTCAAGTAATGTGTCAATTATTTCTTCTGGATTGGTCAAATTACCGTTGTGTGCTAGGCTTACTCCGAATGGAGAGTTGGTATAGAATGGTTGAGCCTCTGCAGCAGAAGAAGAACCCGCAGTCGGGTATCGAACGTGGCCTAAACCCATGGAACCCTGTAATGCCTGAATGTGACGTAGACGGAATACATCTCGGACTAGACCATTTGCTCTTCTATGGGAAATATTCCTAGAATCGCTGGTTACAACGCCTGCTGCATCCTGCCCTCTATGTTGTAAAACTAGTAAGCCATCATAGAGAGTTTTACCCACCTGACTATCTGGGTGCCCGACGAGACCTATGATACCACACATCGGGATTCGTCTTTCCCTGATTTAGAAAGGACTTAGCCATTTCCGGAGCGAGGCCTTCACTTCTTGTATGCCATGGAACGGTTTCTTTTACTCCAACGGAATTTACGGAGTCGAGAAGATTCACCATATCCACATGCAGAGCAAACACGCTTCTGCTTGTGATAGGAATGTCGGCCACAGCGGCGGCATCGAATGTGCGTGGACTTCTGTTTCTTGCCCATGCTTGGAGTTCCCTTTGACATGATTACCACCTCTGAGGACAACGCGGCGACCGATGAGCGTGTTATGAGTATTACTCAAAGGATTGCAACGACTTTACAGGCAAAATAAGTGAGAGACAGAGTCGAGTCAATTTTCTAACATCTCGATAAGTGGGTCTTCTGTTGGGCTTTTCCTAGACACAATTAGCATTTGAAAAGTGACAAATGCAAGGATTATTGGCATCCAAAGTACGATTACGCCTACGCCCAAAGAAGTAAACAAAAAGGCGATTTCTAGTATTTCCGCTAATGAAGTATTACCATCTTTCTCCATCGACATGGCTAACATAGGTCCTATACTAAGAATAAGAGAAAACACTAGAGGAATGGCCGGTCGGTGATAGGGGTTCCAAGTAACGATTAGATGTATTGCAAAGCAGTAACAAATGAACACCATAGCTATGAGCATCATCGCTCCTAACGATCCAATACCAGCAATTGAAAAATCAAATCCAAACATTAACTTCCACCTCCCAAATTTCTTCTAATCATTTCAGTAACCAGACGCCTTTCATTATCGTTAAGAGGCTCAATTGGTGGGTCTTTGGGAGTAACATTCTCAGTGAACCTGATGATTCGGAATAATAGGTATAAAGTTCCGGCTATACCAAAGACAAAACAAACCATCCATGCAAGAACATCGAGGCGGGTGTATGCTTCTTCAAACCATTTACTTTGGGAAATAGACCACCATGATATTCCAAGAAGAAACCATCCAATAGCTAACACAGGTGGGTTTCGTTCAGCGTAAATTCGAGAACCTCTGATTATTGTGTAGCAACCCATCAATGCGGTCGAAATGGAAATTAAAGACCAAGTAACTACTTTTAGATAGGATTCTCTGCCATCGTCATTACAAAATGAGACAAACTCACAGCGATGATAATCCGACTCAAAATACAGAGGTTGTTCTGGTAAAAATATGAGTCCTGCAAGCCCGAGTAATGCTATTGGTCCAGCAAATTTACTACGCTTGAAGGCAGGCCCCATACGCCACATAGAGCATGCAGCAATAAGCAGGGTGAAGCTCAACAATGCTTGATTCACCCAGAAGACCATGTCTGTTCGAGTAGGGGTAGATTCTTTGAATTGACTACCTACAATTTAGCCTGAAATACAACGCTCAGCCCCTAGAGGGGGCTTGCCTTCTCACGACACAATCAAATATGGGTCATAGGTGGGCGCGACGTCGCAAGACATTGAGGTGCTCAGTAATGGTCAAGATGCCACGTAAGGTAATGCGCTACAGCCCATCGGCTGGAAAGCATACTGAGCACACAGTCGAGCGAGTCAAGAAGCGACGTGCTTCCGAACTAAAATGGGGTCAGAGAAGATTCCGTAAGGTTACATCTGGATACCGAGGTTTCCCTCGTCCGAAACCATCTGGTGACAAACCTACGAAGCGCGTCAATCTACTCTACCGTTGCTCCGAGACTGGAAAGGCTCACCAGCCCGCCGCTCAGAGAGCAAAGAAATTTGAGCTCGTGGAGAGGTGATTTCATGGGAGATGCAAAATTCCTACGAGTAACTTGCCAGGACTGCGGTCATGTGGCTATAATCTTCGAAAGGGCGTCAACCCAGATTCCCTGCTCGGTCTGCGGTGCTACATTAGCCCGTCCAGCAGGCGGTAAAGCAGAACTTGTCGGAAGCACAATAACAGACGTCCTCGAGTGAAGGGGACTGTACTAAAATGGCTGATACTAACGAGAATTGGCCTGAAGAAGGTGAGTTACTAGTTTGTACAGTTAGTAATGTCAGAGAAAATGGAGCTTACCTTAGCCTGGACGAATATGGTTCGCGTGAAGGATTTGTCTTCGTTGGTGAAGTGGCTTCTGGATGGGTCAAGAACATACGCAATCACATTCGAGTTGGACAGCGGGTGGTCGCCAAGGTAATTGGTGTCAAAAAAGATCGTGAACGAGTTGATCTGTCTATCAAGAGTGTATCAGAAGAACGCAGAAGAGACACTCTGCAAAGTTGGAAAAACAAACAGCGTGCTCACCAAATCATGGGTGTTGTAGCTGAGAGAACAGGATGGGATGAAGAGAAAACTGCTGAAATCTCGAATGAGATGACTGAAATCTTTGGAACCCTATACGGGGCACTAGAGGAATGTGCAATTTCTGAAACAGCACTATCTGATAATGGCTTTAGTGGAGATTGGATGGCTACAGTAGTTGAATTAGCAGTGGAAAATATCATCCCTCCATTCGTAGAGATTCGTGGCCTATTCAACATCGAGGTTTGGGGCTCAGAGGGAGTCTATGCAATCCGAGACGCACTTCTTGCCGCAGAAGCTGTTGCTGAAGGCGAGGAAGAAGTCACACTAACCTGCCACTATGATGGTGCTCCTGAATATAGAGTCGACATCAAGGCTCCAGATTACGAAACCGCTGAAAGAATGTGGGAAGAGGCTCAAACTGCCGTCACAGAATCAATCGCTTCGGTTGAAGGCGAAATCGATATCGAACGCATGTAAATACTCTATTTGCATGCTACATCTTCAAAGACCTCTGAAAGCGGACGTGCCTACTGAGGAATAGGGATGGCTCGGACGAGACTACAACGGTGTACCGTTTGTGGCGAGTATGGATTTGGTGAAGAATGCAAGAAGTGCGGAGCAAAGATGACAGCGGCTGCACCAATGAAGTACTCACCACAGGATGCTCAAGGAGCACGTCGAAGACAGCGAGAAGACGCTGGCAGTGACGAATGGATCGAAGAATTGCCTACTCCTCGCAAGGAGGAGGACGAGTGACTCGTGCACACATACATTGGTTGGTTGGGGAATCGTTACCTGAACACGTGGCTTTACTAGAGGCAGTACCCGGTGTAGGAAATGTCGGAAAATTAGTTGTAGACGCGTTGGTAGAAAACAATCCTTCGACCCTTATTGCGAGAATACTGCACCCAGATATGCCACCTCACTCTACTCTAGACGAAGATGGTCTACTCGCTCCACCTTCAATGCTAGTACACCGAGTTATGTTATCCGATGGAAGATATGTTGTTACAGTTAGTGGTGAATTACAGCCAATGACAGCCACGGGACAACACGAGGTTGCTCAAGCTATTCTAGAGATGGCAAACTCTACTCCTCAATTATTGGTGCTCGCGGGTCTAGCTTCTGAAGTTGAAGAAAATGCAATCCATGTTATTTGTGCTGATGCAAAGGTAAGAGGTAATCTTCAAGCGAACGATATCGAAGTTAGTAAATCCCAACCTAAGGAGGGAATGATTGGGGTAGCTGGACTTTTGGTCTCGCTGTCTTCGATATACCAAGTTCCCGCAATTGCATTGGTTGCTGATACTGTAGGTGCTTCAGCAGACGTCATTGCTGCGGACAGGCTTGCACGTTGGATTGAGGAAGCATTAGGCCTACCACTTGGAATTGACTTGGACACTACAGAGGAGACTGCAAGGAAATTACTGGCAAGTATAGAAGTCAGCGGCTCTATAGAAGAGCATCTAGGAATGCCTGTAGAAGCGGATGATTTCTACGTCTGAATGGTGAATTAAATGCGTGCACTGCTAGGAAGTGGCGGAATCGGAACAGATGAACGAAGAGAGTTGTATCGTGACTTAATGTCAGAAAATTTTGCTGATTGTCAAAGAGTGATATTCGTTCCATTTGCATCCAATGATTATGATGGATATACCGAAAGGATGCAAGAGTTTGCAGGACAATCAGGATACGAACTTGTTGGTCTGCATGAATTCGAGGATCAGTTAGCCGCCGTCGAGGCTATGGATGGAATCTATGTCGGTGGAGGAAATACCTGGTTACTTGTCAGAGCCCTACATGAAAGGGGTCTAATCGAGCCGATAAGAGATGCTGTATTGCAAAGAGGAGTTCCTTACGCAGGAGTTAGTGCAGGTGCAAATGTGGCCTGCCCAAGTATGCAGACTACCAATGATATGGCA
This sequence comes from Candidatus Thalassarchaeum sp., assembly GCA_022451235.1. Classification (GTDB taxonomy): domain Archaea; phylum Thermoplasmatota; class Poseidoniia; order Poseidoniales; family Thalassarchaeaceae; genus MGIIb-O1. Next base: position 20,999 of record JAKUOA010000018.1, read on the forward strand.
GTTACAATGGTGCCATCATTCGAGACATTTGGAATTGTTCCATTTCAAATAAATCCGCATTATCATCCGGGAGGGATTTGGTATAGAGAGAGTGAAGATGGAGAGTTCCAACAACACTTCGGAGAAACCCGTGCAAGAAGAGTAACAGAATATCATCAAACTAACAATATTCCAGTCATTGGTTTGTACGAAGGATCTTTCCTTAGGTGTAGAGATAATTCATTTGAACTACTAGGTAATAAGGCCGCAGTGATGCGAAAAAATGAAGAAATAAATACCTTAGAACCAGGAACAACCCTTCGTGGAGACTTAACCACCGCTTGATACGACAATTAGTTCGATTTCTATATCCTCAGTGATTGTAGACGAGTGCGGGACTATGGTTTCACCCAGTACAGCGAGTACGGTTGAACTTGCAATGTCAAGTCTTTCCAATACTTCGGCGATTCTTATTGGTTCGTCACTCTCAACAATGCTGGGGCCACCATCTTCGTGATTCACCGTGATTCGCATCAACCCGAGGGAGGCTAGTCAGACTTATGACCAAATCGCAGGTGGCGGACTTACTGCCGAGATCGCATAGCCCGGTATTGCGGTGGATTCGAAATCCACTGTCCCTTGGACTCGGGGGTTCAAATCCCTCTCTCGGCGCCAAACATCACTGCCACCAACCCTTCTTCTCGGACTTTGGTGGTTCTGGAGGAATGTTGCTCAGATTCGTTAACCAAAAAGTACCAACCGAGCTGTCTGCAAATTTTATCTCAACACTCCGATCTGCATTTACCTCAGTGATTTCACCTTCCTGGCCGTCGAATTGCTCTAATTCAGAACTTAGAGGTGATAACTTATCTTGGATAATCCAAAATTTATCTCCTTCATTGTAGGTTAGATCTCCATCCAACTTTTGCTGATCTTGAGCCATCCCCGTTAACACTAGAGAGATAACTAAAGGCAATGCTGCTATACCACAAATCATCGAGGCAAAAGGAAATATCCCCTCTCCATCTACTCCAATCGTAAACGCAAAAATAATTCCAAACACCAGAAATGCCGCAGGTACGAAAAAGTCATTCTTTTCATTCGATTTTATGTCCTTTTTCTTGATCCATTCAAATATTGAGAAATATCCGGCGCCGATGACAATTGCTATCTCGATTAATTCAAAGACCATGATTATTCAATTTGGTCAATTAACCAATCCAATTGAAGGTTTTGCCGGCATAGGTGAGGATTTAGAATTCTGGAACATCTTCTGCATCTGAGACAATAACAACCTTAGTTCCAGGTCCACATTTGACTTGAGGGCGGCCTCCCCACTCTCCCTTCTCACCATTGAGGATTGCAATAGTATCCCCTCGCTTTACAGCAGCAGCGCTCAAAGGAATGAATTGCTTGAATGCAACAATTTGGGCCGATCCTGTTGCATCAACAAGTGTGGCGGCCCAACGCGTATTGCCAACTCCATCGGGGAAGGAGTCAATCGACCAAACTCTTGCTACAATACTGACCCTAGTTTCTACATCTACAACAGGAGCAGACTCTTCCTCATTGGCTATACTGACTTCAGAATCAGCATCTAAGTTGAGTTGTAATTCGCCGCGCCAAAGGCTAGGTAATGCATTGGATACCTTAACTCGAGCACCTTCTGCAATAGAGCGGGTGATTTTACTCGGCCCGCCATTGTATGCAGGTTGAACCTTAGCGCGATCGTATCCGTCTTGCAATCTGAAATTTACCTTGATAGTGCCATCTTCGATTAATTCTGGACCCGAAAGGCCAATCACTTCGCCGATTGCATCAACCCTAGGCTCAATTTCACCCAATGGAGTGAGTGGCCAAGCGTGACCCAATCGTTCGATTCTTCTCTCAGCCGTTAGTTCTAGGTCATACTCGCCCTTTGGACAGAATCCGCGGTATTCGCAACCCTTGCAACGGGCAGATAGATCAGGGTCGATATGTGGTTCTGCAGGTACCCCACCTGCATCGAAATGCCTCAATGGGGCGGGTTCTGGAGGACAATCATCAATCGAGGGGTTCCCCGCTCTCAAAAGTTGATATAACTCAGAAATTTCCTTTTGATATGCTTCCATCTCAGATGTTTCTGGAAGTTTGATTGATTTTACCGTCCCAGTACCAAGATACCAAATTTCCAGATTACTGACTTGTTCAGAACGTGAATGTGATTCCCACCAAAGCCAAGCATAGAGGCGTAATTGCCCAACATAACTGAAAGAACGATCTCCCTTTCCAATACTCGCTTTGATGTCAACTATGTTGATTGAGCCATCCCAGCGATATACCAAATCATATTCGCCTTGGAACCAACCATCTGGGATACAGGTTGTTTGAGTAAATGACTTTGAATCTGGGTCCACAAACCAGGGCCTTGTTATTTCCCAAGCCTCACACCAAGTAACGTTTCCATGGGTCTGAGCACAAGGGTGTGGAGAATTCCAATTTAGAGGGAAACCATCTGGTGCTGGGATTTCATCTCGAGCTTCTCCTCTCCTCCAGGATTCTAACCTAGGGCCACCATTCGCAGCCATACATTTCTCGACTTCATCGAGATGCATCTTGATTCCTTCATGTATCATTTCTATGCATTCTTCAGGTTCAACATCCTCCAACGAGCCGGCTCTATTTTGTGTCGATTGCCAATCTTCAACCGCCGCTTCCCAACACCTGTCGAAGTGTACTTCAACTCGTGAAAGAGCCCATTCCATAAGCGCCTCTCTACTACTAGGCCAGTCTTCTATTGGCCTAGATGAAAGTCTAGCAGCCATCCAATTTCCTTCGTCCTCCCAATCTGGTGCACCCTTTTCATTCAATGGTGAAATAAGGCTGTCAGAGGCATCGGGAGTAATGAGGGAAGGAGAATCACGAAGAACTCTGCAGATGCATTCCTCGGCAGCATTTCCGCGAATAATTACTGGTGGCATTGGACCTTTTAGCCTCTCTTGATATGCGTAATACCACTGACGAGGGCAAGCCTTCCAGAGGTTTACCTGAGATGCCGAAAGGCGACGGAAGGGGTCAACACCTGTCGCCTCGACATCGTACGTCTGCACCGGCATACCCTACTATCTATCTCGAGAGTACATGAACTCAACGATTTAGATATACCACTGTCATCTCTAATCTTTCGTGAGTTGGATGCACTTCAACTAAGGAAATTGGTGCATCAATTTCGCCAACTAATTCTTCAGCCATAGAAAGAGGAAGTTCGATTCTTTCATTCTCGGAATCATATAACATGAACCTCCTTGGTAGGCCTGTTTCTGTATGAATTTCCTCTATCCACCCCTCTGAGTCTTCCCGGCTACAATCAACAGCTCCGAAGAGAAGTGTGCCATCTTCAGTTAGAATTTCATGTGGAGAAATAGTATGTTCACCTCGACGGATGAAGCGACGACGTAACTGCCCACTGTCTTTGTATGTGGCAGTACAGAACTTCAGGTGGTATGGATAGGGCTCACGAACTGTACCATCTTCTGGGTCGGCAGCTCCAATTGATGCTGCCATTACTCGATCTCTCATCCGTGTAGCCAATTCCCCAGAGCCTGCTGCTCCAGCAGTAATCTCATCAGATAAATTGAATCCTCGAACTTCCATATTGTCATGATTCCCTACAGTAATCTCTAATTCGTTAAGGTTGAGAAATTGCACAGGCATATCTCGCATAGTTTCGAGTAATTCCATCAATTCATTTTCTTTATCTGGCTCGCAAGGAATTTCCACTCCTGTTAACATTCCAGATTCGACACACGCAGCCATAGTTTCGGTGTATTTTTCGGATTCCAAATCTAGAAAATGGAAGCGGATTTCATCCAATCCGGCTTCAGCGAAATCATTCGCCCATTCTGCCTTGAATGGAATACTGGTATACATGTGTAAGTGGAAATCATCACCGAATTCATTTTTGAGAATTTTACACGCTTCCAAAACTCTGTCTCTTGCCATAACTGGATCTCCTCCAGTAATTCCGGCTCCAGTAGCATTCATCGCTCGAGCTTCTTCGATTACCGCTTGCCAATCCCCAATATCCACTCTACGTTCATTTGCGAACATCCAATCTATTTCGCGCCGATTCTCCGAAAGTGGACAATAATCACACATCCAATGGCAATGACCTGTAATGAACAAAACTAGCTTAGAGCCCATTTGACATTGGATACAGCCTTCTGTATCTTCAGCAATTGCTGGCTCTGGAAGATCAGGGACATTCGGAAGACGGACTGAAAATGTCATGCTGCCACCTCTTTAGCGGTCTGTAAGAGCCATTGATGGAAAGCGGAGTCTTGGGATAATTCAGGATGGAAAGTCAACGCTAATCTATTGTCATGTCTTACACCTACAACTTCGTTTTCATGAGTGACTACGGCCTCTGCAGAATCTCCAACCTTGGTGAATCTAGGAGCACGGATGAATACCCCTAGGAACTGCCGATCCAACAGTGTCGAATCTAAGGCACTTTGGAATGAATCCACTTGGCGACCGTAGGCATTACGATCAATCTCAGCGGAGACTAAAGGTTCCCCACCGTCTTGAGGGTCACATAGTAGAATTGCTCCAGCGCAGGTGCCTAGAACAGGCCTTTTGCTATCTTCACGAATCCAATCAAACAATGCAGGTAAAAGTCCGGATGCAGAATCGTTACCAGTTAGCCGCATGGTCGTTGATTCTCCTCCTGGAAAAACAAGTGCATGGGGTTGAGCATTCTCAAGATCTGTCGCCTTGCGTAATTCGTGTATCTCGATTTCAATTCCAGCGTCATTAGCCGCTGCATGTAGTGCCGCAATGTGGACGTGGCGAGCACCCTGAAGCATGACCAAGCCTATGCGAAGCACAACCCTGCGGCTCAAGCATATGGCTTCAATCCAACCCCTTGAGCGCAGAAGTGCTGAAAGACCGCAATGCACGCCCGTAGGGCGTGGGAGAATCGCGCATCCACAACTTCGGCGCTGGTCCGGCAGTGCTTCCATTATCGGTTGTAGAGGAGGTTCAGGCGGCTCTTCCAAATCTTCACAACAGTGGTTTTGGGCTATGTGAAATCAGTCACAGAAGTGACACCTTCCAAGCGGTTGTAGAT
>JAKUOA010000019.1 GCA_022451235.1 Candidatus Thalassarchaeum sp.
TTATCGGCCATTACTTCGTCTCTAGAGAGGATGTAGTACATTGGTGAAAACCAAATCATAAACAGATACATGAAGAGATAATGAGCGCTCAATAAGTCACTCAATAAATCGCTGGAGAATGTCTCCTGAACCCATAGAGTCCAGTCCCCTTCAATCGCGTGAATCCAATGTGTATAACCACCCACTCTCGCCTTCATAGGTTCATTGTGATGATCGATTATTGCCTTGTATAGGAACATCAAGACATAGAGAGCAATGTGCCACCAGTATCCCTTGTCTCGAATTTCATCTAGTAGTCCGCGCAACGGAACGCGCATGTGTACCTCATCACGAGTTAGCAATCGTTGAACCGGGATTGTCATCAAGAGCAACGCGAACATCGCGTACTCATACGGCCCCGGTGGCCACTCCATGGCGATACTCGCCTGACTTCTGCTGATGAATTATGCGGGTCATAGACGAGGATTTCTGCTTCAATGCTATTCACAAAAAATCAAGTCAAAAGCCTCACATGGGTGGTCATGGATGGGCACGATGCGTGGTTAGCGGAGTGTGAAAAAATCGGTTACACACCTTCTGCTCGTCATTACGAAGAAGGTACCCGTACAAGCCAAGATGCTGCTGATCAATTGGGTTGCGAGGTCGCTCACATAGCCAAGTCGATTGTCTTCGCAGGAAAAGATGGAGCAGTTGTAGTAATCACAAGTGGAGCAAATCGGGTTGACCGCAAAAAGAAATTGAAACGATTACTAGGTTACAAACCTAGCATGACTGATCCCCAGTACATCTCTGAGAATACCGGATATGCCCCAGGAGGAGTTCCTCCCTTTGGTCATATCAAGCCCTGTACTGTGCTGATGGATGAAGATCTATTGCAATATGACTTGGTTTGGGGTGCTGCCGGTTCGGCACAAACGGTTTTTCCAATCACTCCCGATGAGTTACAACAAGTCTCCGGCGCCATGGTTGGAGATGTAAAGCAGTAGGCGATTGAATGATTGTTGAGAGGATGATTGAGGCTTCCTCGAAATTACGTGATGATGTAGAAAAATTCGCTGACTCTTTGGTCAAAGAAGGTTCAGTTGATGCGGTTTACAATCCGCTGGCATATGCTTGGGAACCACATCGTGCCTACTTAGAATTGGCATCAGGAGGAGGAGCTAAAACACTGCTTCTTGGCATGAATCCAGGGCCGCATGGTATGGGTCAGATGGGAATCCCTTTCGCTGCAACAAGTGTTGTTCGAGACCTCTTGAAAATCACAGATCTTGAAGTTGGACAGCCTAGTACACCTCACCCAAAGAGACCGATATCTGGTCTTGATTGGCCTAAGGAAGAAGTTAGTGGCACCAGACTATGGGGCCTTCTAGCCAATGAATACGGCTCTGCTGAGTCAATTTTCAAATCGGTTTTCTTACTAAATCACTGTCCATTGATGTTATTCTCTGGAGAAAGAGCAACTAATATCACGCCTGACAAGATTACCGGGCCAACCACTAAGGCTTTGCTAGAGAGATGTGATGATCACCTCAGAGAGGTAGTGGACATAATGCAGATTGAACGAGTTATAGGAGTCGGCAGATATTCTGAAAAAAGAGCACTGAATGCTCTTTCTGGAATCGATATATCGATTACAACCTGTTGGCATCCATCCCCGGCATCTCCTCTTGCAAACAGAAATAAGGGCGAAGATTGGAAGAAAAATGTCAGAAATGTTTTACCTTAAATTACTAAAGCGTAGTGTAATGAAACTTACTAAGTTCCAATAATTACACTGGTAAACAATTAAGTCAAGATATCCATTGTCAAGTCTCATGTCCGCCATGATAACGCCGGAGTATCTACTTTCGAACGCCAAGAAATATGCCAATGAGCCTGCTCTTTCTTCAAAGGATGCGGCTGGCAATTGGGACACTACCACGTGGGCTGAGTTTAGCAACTACACAATGGACGTTGCGAAATCACTAATCGCAATGGGTTTTGAAAGCGGGGACAACCTCAGTATCTACTCATACAACAGGAAAGAATGGTACGCAGCCTACTGCGCTGCTAACATGGCAGGAGGGGCTGCGGTAGGTGTCTATCACACATGTTCTCCAGAGGAAGTTGACTGGGTTGTTGGGAACTCCGATTCCAAGGTAGTCTTTGTAGGAAACAATCCCATGGACGGTGGCGATCCTTCGAAGATGTGCTCAAACAGGCTAAGCGCGGTACTTGATGAGCTTGAAAAGGTCGAGATGGCCGTTGTTATGGACGGAGTAAAAATGGACCACTCCAAGGCGATTTCTTGGTCAGAATTCATAGCAATGGGTTCAGGATTAGCGGACTCTGTTGTGATGGAAAGGATTGCTGCTGTGAAGCCTGATGATGTGGCTTCGCTAATTTACACATCCGGGACAACTGGAAACCCAAAGGGAGTGGTTCTGACCCACGACAATATGGATTTCGAAATCGGAGAAGTCCACAAGCTGGTCACCTTCAACCAAGGCGAGGGGTATGTTTCTTGGTTACCTTGCGCCCATGTCTTCGGTCAGTTGGCTGACAACCACATCTGGATTCGTGACGCAATACACATGAGAGTGGTGGATAACCCACTTCACTCCATAGACTACTGCAAGGAAGTCAACCCCCACCTGTTCATCGGAGTGCCTCGGATATACGAGAAGGTGTACTCCAATCTAGTTGCGGGACTGGGGAGCAAGGTTGGTTGGCTGAAGTTACCAATCCTTGGGAACATAGTCAGGAAGAAGGCGAAGCAGAAGATTGGTTTCACGAACCTCAAGTTCGCGATTACTGGTGCGGCCCCGATCAACCCTGACATCTTGCATCTTTTCCACAATCTGGGTATTCCCATATACGAGGGCTACGGTATGACAGAAACCTCGGCCGGAGCTACGCTCGGACATGGCGGAGCTAACAAGATTGGGTCTGTCGGAAAGCCGCTCTCAGGTACCGAGCTTAGGATTGCTGACCCTGATGAGGGAGGTAACGGAGAGATCCAATTCAGAGGAAGGCACGTAATGGCGGGTTACTACAAGAACCCTGAAGCTACTGCTGAAACAATGACCGAGGATGGCTGGCTCAAATCGGGCGACCTTGGAAAGATTGACTCGGATGGTTTCGTCTATGTAACTGGTCGACTGAAGGAAATCTATGTCAGTTCCGCAGGAAAGAACATCGCGCCTCTTGTTATTGAGGAGACCATGAAGTCAATTCCAGTTGTATCACAGTGTATGCTGGTTGGCGACAACAGGAAGTACTGCAGCGCCCTATTCACTCTCGACGTGGGAGCCATACTCAGAGACGTTCACGGCCTAGATGGAGCAACTCAAGTCCCGAAGGACCCTGCAGAACAACTGGCCAAGCTAGCAGAGTTAGGTCATGACCTGTCAGAGTATACCGCTGTTGGTAGTGACACATACAATCAACTCGAAGAAGCAGTTATGGAACTGAATAAGAAGTTCAGTAACCCGGAGCAAATCAAGAAGTTCACAGTTCTACCTCGTGACCTTGGCGTTGACCAAGGTGAGTTGACACCTACTCTGAAGATTCGACGAAAGCAGATTCGTGAGAACTGGGCGGCTGAGATCGAAGAGATGTACGCCGGCGCATAATCGGTGGTTCAATGAACCCCGAGGCATGGGTCGCTTTGGCAACCGTGTTTATGCTAGGGGCGATGAGTCCTGGTCCTAGCTTAGCAGTGGTTCTACGCAACACCATGATAGGGGGTCGAAGACAAGGAGTCATGACGGGGATTGGTCATGGAATTGGCTTTGGAGTCTACGCATTTCTAGCTGCGGCTGGTATAGCAACCGCATTGTCTCTGCACGATTCTACCGAGCAGATTCTGAAGTGGGGAGGAATCGCACTATTACTTTGGCTCGGGTATAATTTCCTAAAGGCGTCAATGGGCGAAGTCTACAAATCCACTGATGATGATCATGGACCATCTGATCGAGCTGGTTTCCTACAAGGCTTTGCTATCGCACTGCTTAACCCAAAAATTCTCGCTTGGATGTTAGCACTTTACGCTCCCTTCATTGAAGCAAATATCAGCACAGAGACTCTGTTTGGTATGGGCCTTCTAGGGATGGCAATAGACGGAACTTGGTATGTCACGGTGGCTACCATATTGACGAGAGGGGATGGGGTTTCGAAACTACGTGCTCAAGCTAGAAGAATTGATGCGGCAATGGGAATTCTGATGTTTTTATTCGCTGCACTCTTGTACATCGATTATCTATGATTCTAAACAAAAACTACCGGCAATTGTAGAAGTATCTCGAGTACGATTGCCAACGAATTTGCTTCAACTTTTGCATCCATACTCCCATTTGAAGGGGGAGAAAGGCGATGAAGTTCACCTGCATCCAACCAAAATGAGCTACAACTTGGGCAGCCGTCAATTTCAATCGGTTCTGTTAGGCTGCCATCCAAGCGTTGAAATGAGAAACTTCGAACCTTCATTTGAGATTCACAAAATGGACAATCGATATCGACAGGCGTTCCTTCTTCGATGAATCCCTTATGCATCTCTTGCAGTTTCTCCGCGCAAAATGAGGAAGCTGCTGCATCGGCATTTAGCAACATTCCAGAGCAGGTCTCGCAGTGATGAATACCATTGCGAATGTATGCCGACCTCTCGGATGCTGAAGGAGGTACCAAATCCGAGCCATCGCGAGGACACACATACCCTTCAGAGACTCCCGACATAGTTCTTCGACAGTGCTTCATATCTTCAATACTCACCCGGCGAAGAGAATTTTTCGGTCAAATATTCTGTCGTCGCCTTCATTTGGGGTTTGTGGGTCGCATGCACATGGTCAGAGAGGGCCCCAGCGATGAGGTCGTGGTTACTCCGCTGCGAGTAGTTACGGCTGCGGCCATCTTTGATGGCCATGATGCAGCGATTGGTATCTTCCGTAGAATCTTCCAATCTATGGGCTGTGAAGTCATCCATTTGGGTCACGATCGTGGAGCGGATGAAGTTGCAAGAGCAGCAATTCAAGAGGATGCACACGCGATTGCGATTACTTCCTATCAGGGAGGTGCTGTTGAGATGTTCACACACACCAAAGAGATACTGGATGAAGCAGGATTTGGGCACATTTTTCTTTGTGGAGGCGGAGGAGGGACTATCCTTCCTTGGGAAATAAAGAAACTTAGAGATGATGGCATTGCTCGCATATATTCTCCTGACGATGGTAGAGAAATGGGTCTAACCGGTATGGTCGGAAACGCAATCGAAGAAGCTGAGAAAATCAATCTACTTGAGAAATCTAGATTCAATTCGCTAAGTGGGGCAATTAGCGCTGATGACCACGGTTCTGTATCGAAGTTGCTAACAATGGCTGAAAATGCCGATGATTCAGAATTTCAAGCGGTTCTAGGAAGGGTTCGCTCTGTTGATGCTGACTCAGGATGCCCCGTTGTGGGATTGACTGGAACCGGTGGAGCAGGTAAATCGAGTCTTACTGATGAATTGATGTTGCGTATACAACGTGATAACCCAGGTGCTAAAGTGGCTCTTCTCGCCACCGATCCAACTCGTAAGAGAACCGGTGGCGCATTACTCGGCGATAGAATTCGAATGAACAGTCTAGCAGATGATAATCTGTTCATGCGTTCATTTGCTAGTAGAGCTAGTGGAAGAGAGATTGCAGATTGTATAGATAGGGCAATCGAAGCCTGTCAAGCCGTCGGCTTCGATCTAATTTTAGTCGAGACCAGTGGTATTGGTCAAGGCAATGATGCGATTACCGAGGTGGCCGATCTGTCGATGTATGTCACAACTAGAGAGTACGGCGCTCCCTCCCAATTGGAGAAACTTGCAGCGCTTGATTTCGCAGATCTAGTGGTACTAAACAAATTCGATCGACCTGGGGCTGAAGATGCGCTAACAGAAATTCGAAAGCAGTTCAAGCGCAATCGAGAGATGTGGGATGCAAAGAATGAGGATTTACCAGTTATACCGACTATTGCTAGTCAGTTTGCCGATGCCGGTGTCGATTTACTCTGGCAGAAATTAGCGGGTTTGCTAAACCAAGAACATGGACAATCATTCGATGCGGCTGAGGCAAGACTAGGTGCTGATGGTCTACCCCATCGATCTGCACCTATACCACCTGAAAGACAAGGATACCTAGCAGAGGTAGCCGCTTCTGTTCGAGATTACCATGCTAGAACGGAAGAGACCTCCAGAAATGTAAGGCTGGTTCAGCAACTGGATGCTGCCGCTCAACAGATGCGTAAGTCAAACCGATTAACCTCAGCCGCTGACTTAACGGCAGAAGCCGAAGAAATCCGCAAGCGAGTACCTGATTCCGCTTGGCAAATGCTGAAAGAATTCGACGAGCGTGCTGCGGCTTATCGTTCCGGTAATGCATCATATACTGTAAGAGACAAGGAGATTCCAGTCGAAACTACCACTGAAACCCTCAGTGGTCTGGACCTACCGCGCGTGGCCCTTCCAGATACAGATGATTGGGGCGATAAGATGCAGTGGATTCGCTCTGAAAACGTCCCTGGAGCGTTTCCCTTTACTGCAGGAGTTTTCCCATTCAAGCGCGAAGATGAAATTCCTTTGCGAATGTTCGCAGGAGAGGGTAGCGCTGAGAGAACAAACAAGAGATTCCATTTCCTCTCCGAAGGCCAACCATTCAATCGACTTAGCACAGCCTTTGATTCTCCTTCTCTGTACGGTAGAGATCCGCAGACCAGACTAGATATCTTCGGGAAGGTCTGCGAATCGGGTGTCAGCATAAGCACCGTCGATGAGATGGATACGCTGTTCGAAGGCTTCGACCTTTGTGCACCAAACACATCGACATCAAAAACCATCAATGGAAACTATTGGTGGCACCTTGCGGCCTTTTTCAATGTAGCAATCAAACAACAAGTTCGTAAGTTCGAGAAGGAAAATGGACGGGAGCCAAATGAAGAAGAGTATCAGGAACTAAAGGCCTGGGCATTGAACAATGTCAGAGGTACTGTTCAGGCCGATCAACTAAAGGAATCAATGGGGCAGAATACCCTTGTTTTCAATCTCGATACTGCGCTGAGAATGATGGGGGATGTAGCCGAATATTACGTTCAGAACAACATCCGCAACCACTACTTTGTCTCGATTTCCGGATATCATATTGCCGAAGCAGGAGCCAACCCCATAACACAGGCGGCGCTTACTCTAAGCAATGGGCTAACCTATGTTGAATTATTCAGGGCAAGAGGTTTGGACCCGGATAAATTCCTTAGAAACTTTAGTTGGTTCTTCTCAAATGGAATGGACCCCGAATACGCCGTAATTGGTAGGGTCGCTCGTAGAATTTGGTCGATTGCGATGCGCGATATCTACGGAGTAGGACATCGTGGTCAGCAACTGAAATATCATATTCAATCCAGTGGTAGAAGTTTGCACGCACAGGAATTTACCTTCAATGATTACAGGACTACACTACAGGCACTCTATGCTCTAGCGGATAATGCCAACTCTCTACATACCAACTCACGTGATGAGGCCTTTGGAACCCCAACTGAAGACACTGTTAGGGATTCAATTGCGATCCAAATGATTCTATCTAAGGAATATGGATTGCTAGCCAACGAGAACCCAATGCAGGGTTCTCACCTCTCGACTTGGTTAACCGAAAAAGTCGAGGAAGAAATTCTTAGAATCTTTGAAGAGATGCACCGACGTGGTGGTGTCTTGGGTTCCTTGGAAGTCAATTATCAGCGTAACAGAATCCAAGACGAATCGATGGTCTATGAGCACAGGAAGCATTCTGGTGAATTACCAATAATTGGAGTGAATACCTTCACTAATCCGGATGCTGCTAGCCTTTCAGCGGATGAAGCTGACTCATTCGACATGGATGTCACTCGTTCCGATGAAGTTGAAAAGAAGATGGTGATCGAGCGGAATGAAGCCTTCAAGGAAGAAAATATGCAGAAGGCAGAGGAAGGTCTTGCAAGACTAAAGCAAGTTGCAAGAGATGGTGGTAATCTATTCGAAGTGATGATGGATATTGTCGAATATTGTTCCGTTGGTCAAGTGACTCAGGCTTTGTTTGAGACTGGTGGTAAGTTCCGCAGGAATATGTGATAATATGCAAATACTGGAAATAATTCCGGCGTTTTTGGATTATATGTTCAATAACTTCAAGGATTTACCTAGGCCAGTACAATTCATATTGAATTTCTTGTTTTATGCGATTCCACTTGGAATCTTGATATATTATCTGGATGATACTTTCGGGTTAATCTAAGACAATTATTGAGTTACTTTGAATGCCTGAACCGCCAATATTCCTGCAATTAATTGTGGCACTAGATGTATCCACAAATCAGTAACCTCAACGACTCCTGATACGAATAAAGCGCCGGTTACTGCTGGATTGAAAGAACCCCCTGAGATTCCACCAACGGTCAATGCACCTGCAAGAACAACGAAGGCGATTGCAGCCCCATAGTACCCGTTACCTTCGGTAGCCTCACTAGTGGCGACATTGAGGATAACAAAGACAAGCGCGAAGGTGTAGAGGAACTCAGCACCGAGAGCTTGAGTGGTATCCATTTCTAGAGCCGTTACGCTAGTTTCTGCAAACAATATGTTCTCAGATGCAAGTGCAGCCAATGCTCCAGCAATTATCTGGACTGCGATATAAGGAGCAACATCACTCTTCTCACAGGCACCTCGTAACCATATTGCAACGGTCACAGCCGGATTGAAGTGGGCTCCGGATATGTGGCCCACTCCGTAGATCATTACCATCAAGGTCGCAGCTATTGCAAACGGGGCATAATCTCCCGCAGAGCTGTGGACAGCGGCGGTACAAATCGTCAAGGCTAGGAAGAAAGTTCCGATGAATTCGGCGATCAGTTTCTGTTGTAGCGAGTGCTCAGACATGGATTGTTGCGAAAATCGAACGCCCATCAATATTCTCAACGGAACTTGTATGATTCTTGAGGGGGTCCAGGTAAAGGTAGTTGCTTCCGCATCCATGGTTTGATTCTTGCAGCCCTAGTAACATCTCCGATTTCATACCAATCATCAAGAGTAGTTTGGGATTTGTGCCTTCCAACAGATAGCTCCGACTCAATTAACCATGCCATTGTTGAGGAATCTAACTCTAATACACGAATCCAAAGTTTGAGTGGAAGTAACTCTCCTCTGCACATTAATTCGACCATTTCAATAGAATCTTCTCCATCTTCAACCGCATAGCGAGCAACGGTAGGACCAAACGGGGGGACTATTGAAGCCATAGCTATCCTTTCGAAACGAATCCAATCGTCTCCGATTTTAGGATACGAGGACATTTCTGTAACGAATCCAGACTCTAATGCTTCTGATATCAAATTCGCTCTTGCAAGCAAATATACTAATCCAGATGGGAGATGCTTAGGCGTTCTTTCTTTGTCTTCCAATTCTTCTGAGGTTCTTCCATAGTAGAATTTCTCCCACTCGATTTCTTCGTCAAGTGACGACTTGAAGTCGCGCACAACAGTCAATGTCCAGCTTTGTCTTCCGATTGTATTTGTAACCATAATTTTCCTTCCCAATTAGTCAATCCATTAGGCGGCTCGATTGAAATTGAACAAGTGTTCAAACTCCAAAAAGGAGGGGTTTTACCCGTCTGATCAAAACCGCGCAGAGGTAACATATACAGTAGCATTGAGGGTATATCAATAATTTCATTTAGAGTGTCAACAATGCAATAATTGAACAGGATAAGAGGAAGAATCAGTTGATTACTAAGTCCTCTATTCGGAGGTCATGTTATCATCTCAGAAGGAGAAGGCCTTGGTCACAGGTGCATCTAGCGGAATAGGCCGAGAAATTGCGAGAGTATTGGGTTCACAGGGCTGTGATCTAGTGATTACTGCTAGAAGAAAAGCAGAACTAGAATCTCTTGCAAAAGAGTTGACTGATAGACATTCTATCGAAGTAAAAGTAGTCGTATCCGATCTATCCGAACAGGTAGGGGTAGAGAATTTGATTAGAGACACCGGAGAGATAGACATACTAGTCAATAATGCTGGTTTCGGATTTAACGGTGAGCATTTGAGCCTCAACCAAGAGGGACAACTCAACATGATTGACCTGAATATTAGAGCCTTGACTCACTTAGCTCGCCATTATGGAGCAGAGATGAAAAAACAGGGTTCGGGAAAGATACTGAACGTTGCTTCAATTGCAGGGTATCAACCGGGGCCAAAAATGGCGGTATATTGTGCAACAAAGGCCTATGTTCTATCGTACACACGCGCGTTGCATTCTGAATTGAAGAAAAGTGGAGTATCAGTAACTGCTCTTTGTCCCGGTTTCGTTGAGACCGGTTTTCAAGAGATTGCTGGAATGGATTTAGGGGCTCTTGAATTATCTGGAGCAGTTCCAGCAGAGAAGGTAGCCAAGACCGCGGTGAAGGCCATGCGTAAAGGCAGAAGAGAAGTAATCCCTGGATGGTTGAATAAGCCAATTCCCTATGCAAACAGGTTGATTCCAATAAGACTAAACTTGGCTGTTGTAAAGAGACTCATGTCGTAATTATCTCTGACATCTTGGACAGTAAAATGTAGATCTTCCAGATTGAACGATACGTCGAATTGTACCTCCACAGCTTTCCTGCTTGCAGGTTTCTCCCTCTCTGTTGAATACCATGAATTGTTGAGGGAAGTAGCCTAAATCCCCCGAACCATCAACACCACGGAAATCTGAAATCGTGGAGCCGCCAGCTTCGATGGCTTCGAATATTACCTCATTGGTAAATTTGTGAATTTTCTCAACTGCGGCAACAATTCGTTGACTTTTACCCGCTACTTCAGCCGCTGTTTTTGTTGGAGAAATTCCTGAACGGTGGAGTATCTCACTAACGTAGATATTGCCCAATCCTGCTACAACTCGCTGATCAAGTAGAACTGTTTTGATTGGACTACGACGACCGTGTAAACCTGCCTTAAGTGATTGTAGAGTGAAATCATTGGTAAGCGGTTCTGGACCTAAACCTGATAGAAGTTTATGTTCACTTTCAGTGGATGTCGGCATCAAATCCATGATACCAAATCTACGATGGTCGGAATAAGTGGAGGTTAGGGTGCCGTCATCAAACTCGACGTATACGTGATCGTGTTTTCCATCACCTGGTGAATCAATTGTCCAGACTCCAGTCATCCCTAGATGACTTAGCCAAGTATTTCCATTGTCTAGGCGAATCAAGAGGTATTTTGAGGCACGTCCAATCTCTACTACCTTAGCTCCTGTAAGGGCTTCTTCAAGATTCGATGGGAATGGAAATCGTAAGTCAGGGCGGCGTAAATCGACAAAGCTAATTCGTCGTCCTACCCAATGAGGAATGAGGCCACGACGGACCGTTTCTACCTCAGGCATCTCCGGCATATACGCGGCAGTGTGTCTGAGAAAATGATGTTATCCATTGTTAGATTATACGTCCAAAGCATTGAAGTTCAGATTCACTGACGAATTGATATGACTGAGGACTCCAACGGACCACAAATTTCTGGAGAACCTACGACAATTAACGTCAATCCAGGACCTCAGGTAATGGGTGGTCAAATGCAATCAACAAATGCGGTTGCTGGACTAGTCCTTGCCATACTAGGACTTACAACTCTATTAGGAGGTGCTGCCGCTTTATGCTGTGGACCTAGTCTTTGCTTTACGATTCCAGCTATGTTTCTAGTAAGTGCTGATAAGAAAAATATTGGCGATACACACCATCCGGATAGTGGTATGATTAATGCTTCAAATGTAATTAATATCATTAGCCTAATAGGGGCATTACTCGGACTTGGTTTGTATTTGGTTTTCTTCATATTTTTGGGCGGCATAGGCGCGTTTGCTTGAAATTCTAATTTCAAGGTGAATAATGATGGATGATAATTCTCAATCTGAAGCAACTCCTAACCTCGAGGGGCCCGAAGTATTGTATGTCCAAGGAGTAAGTAATCCAGCCGCGGTAGGGCAATATCCTCCTACTCAAGCTATTGCTGCACTAATTCTAGGAATATTAGGATTAATGGGATTTAGTTGCTGTACTGCAATACCTGGTGTGATACTTGCAAAATCTGCTATGGAGGTAGCCGAACAACATCCCGGGCATCCAGACGTAGGAATGGCAAAGGCGGCGAACCTTATTTCTTGGATTTCAATTATACTTACTATTGTAGTTCTGTTGCTCTATGCCGTTTTTATTGTGTTCATAGTCGCTCTTTCAGCAGGCGCAGAAAACGCCTGATTATACCCTAACACAATGAAACACAACGTGCTGTTCCTCGAATACTGAGATGTCGATTACCTCTAGTAATTCTAGATGCTGACAATCTTCTATGACGCTCTTTGAGTGCTCAAATCTAGCATCATCTCCACCTTCCATCCACCGCTCGCTAGCTGCTTTCAGAGATAGGAGAGCGGTTCCACCTTCTTTGAGAAATGCCGAAGTCATCCTGACGAATGTCTCCGCTTGATCACCTATGCTAAGGTCTTGATGCAACCAATCCGCCTTACCTCTAATGTATGGGGCGACAGCAAGTGGATTGCGTGCATCGGCTAAGACCGGAACTAGTCCTTGGCGACGTTCGGCCAACTTGACCAAATCACGCATCATCCTAGGAGAAATATCCACTGCGACCACCTGTCCACCGTGATGATTTCCAGCACCACAGACATTGTCATGGATATGACTTACAGTACCACCGGAAGAAGCACCGAGGTAAATGCAAGTAGAGGCGGCTTCGGGTAATAGTGCGGATGCATCCTTCTTGGTTTTGAGAACGCTAGCGGCCACCTTTGAGCGATTAGGATCCCAAAGACGCCATTCGTTTCTGCCGTCTCTTTTGCGCCTTTCTCCTCTGACTGATACTCCCTTTACCGCGTTACGAGACCAAAGGCTTCTACCTTCGCGACGAATACCCCAAGCGAGCTTGATGGGTTTTGGCAAATCTATCACTTCCGCTTAGGTGGCTTGGGGAACTTGGCCTTGATCGCCTCGGTCTCTTTGTGAATCTCTGCAACAGTATCCTCGTCCCAAGGTTCTCCACCAAAATGATCACACCTGACAGCGATTGAGGCTTTTCCAGCGAGGAATCTTGCAATCTTTCCACGCACCCATCGAGGCGAACGCGAAATCTGAGGCATACTGAAGAGTATTGCTCCATGCTTTGGTGGCGCTGCTCCACGTCTATGTGCAGCCATCGCCGCGTGTGCACCTAGTACCTGTAAGGAGCCGGATGGCATTCTAGCCAGCCTTTCTCTACCTCCTGCTAAGGTTACCATTCGGGCAGCCCCTAATGGCCCGATTAAAGCTGCGAGGCTTGGTACATGTTGCTCGGCTAAATCGCGGATAGCGCCCTCATGTGAAGCAAGACGAGCGGTAAGCTCTACTACGCCATTGGCATGATCTCGCAATGCTTGCCATTCGATATCAGAGGGAGAATGGGCCGGTGATTCCACTCCCAGTGTGATGGCAGCCTCTTCGATTGAATTTGATTCTGCTATTGCAGAAGGAATTTCATTTCGTTGAGCATCTAAGTCTACTTCCGAGAGGAAAAGACCTGCCCATTCCACACAACGTGCCTCGTTTGTTGTCCAAGAGGCGCGAAGTTCAGCCGCTGAGGAAACAAGCATGTCCAATCGGCGGTCTGTATCGCCAGCAGCATCTGCAACTCCTCTCTTAGCAAGAATTGGAGTTGCTCTTTCAAACAATTTTGTTTCCTCATCATCAAGTTCGGGCCAATCGTTATCCGACATCGCACCAAGAGCATCGATTACTGCTTCGGGAAATCTATCAGATAGGGTGCGGGCTTCTGGGCTCAAACGCCCCCGTTGCAAGTCCCAGAGGCGGTCAGCAACGGCTCCAGCCGAGCGCTTACTAGACCAAACTAACTCGTCATGGATGACTCCTTCGTCATCGACAACCTGGGCTAGCCGCCAGTCGTAATGCAGTTTCATGACTATCGCGAGAAGTGCATTCCGCTTGAATCCCGCGCTATTCAGAAAATTCTCGGGAAGCGGTCAATAACCGAATTGCAGCCTATCAACGACATGGACTTGCGACTTGTTGCACTAGTAGCAGCCGGTGGTGCGATAGGAGCAGTCGCTCGCTATGCATTACAACAATGGCTACCATCAGATTCCTTACCTTGGGGAACTATGACCGCAAACCTCGTTGGATCATTACTCCTTGGTATATTACTGGGTGCGGTGGCTGCTGGTGCAACATTTGGTGACGAGGTCGTATTACTGTTTGGAACCGGTGTATTGGGTGCCTTTACGACCATGTCAGCATTCGCTGTTGATTCCATTCGATTAGCAGAAACTAATCCATCATCTACTTTGATAATGATTACTACAACTGTCCTCGGTAGTATTACTTTGGCTTGGCTTGGTTGGCGCTTTTCGACATCGATAATTGCATGATTAACAGGAATAATTGATTACGAATGTTGAAGTACATATCCGACTAGCGCTGGTAGGTCACCAAGACGCAGCAAAGGGAGGATTACGAATGTTCTGTCCAGAATGTGGCACTCTAGGATTCATGTCACCTGATGGTAATATCCGATGTACAGATTACAAATGCGGCTACGAAGGCCCACTTAGTGGTGAGGATGGAAAAGGTGCGGAATTTACCGACCCGATGACCGGGGAAATTATCGATTTATCGAAAACAACCGCATCTTCAACTGCAAAGGACCTCAAGCATCTTACCGAGGTAGTAGAGGAAGAAGTCGCCAGAGGGACTCTTTGGGTCGGTGATTACCGTTGTCCTGAATGTGATGGGGATCGAATTTTCGTGGTACTTATGCAAACTCGTTCAAGCGATGAACCAGAGACAAAAATTTGCACTTGCGAGTCATGTGGCCATAGATTCCGCGAGTATCAATGATTGCTCTAGCGACCCACTACGTGGGTCGTAATTAGTTAATATAGTCTGGATTTCCATTAGCGAACCATGAAGAACCCCCCGTTGGAGGGGTCTTAGGTAGGTATTCAGATGCTTAGAGTCACTGCCAAACAACAACTGATGCGAGAAATCGTCGATCTGCTCTCGGTTCTTACCGAAGAAGCCAAACTAAGTTGGGGTGAAAATGGTTTGAGCACGACCGTCGTTGACGGCTCCCATGTGGCATTGCTATCGGTTACCGTAGCAGATGCCTGTTTCGAGACATACGAAGTAGAGCCTGTTGAGATTGGCCTAGAACTTGGTAAGCTTCGCGACCTTCTTACTCTGGCTGGTCCAAACGACTTGGTTGAGTTGGATTATGATGGTGCGACTGGTGCAATCAATGTCCGTGTCGGTGAAGTTCATAGGATTCTTCGTGGACTTGACACGGGCTCAATCAACGAGCCACGCCAACCTGAATTGGACTTTGAATGCAAAGCAACCCTAAGCGCGGACAGACTCTCTAGAGCTCTCCGCGCAGCCAAATTTGTTGGAGAGTTAGTCGATTTGAGTCTCGATAAGAATCAGATGACTGTTTCCGTTACCGTCGAGGCTGGCGAAGGAGTAAATGTCCGCTTCGATGCAGGGGAAATGTCTGAGTTGGTCGCTCCAAAGCCAACCGCCTCCACCTATTCCCTACAATTCCTTGACCCTCTGAGCCGTAAGTTAGCTAGCGGTCTAACTGAGGAAGTTACAGTCGAGTTCCAAGACCGCTATCCTTTGCGCCTTTCTTGGAATTCTAATGAAGGTGGGGCGTCATGGACATACTTCCTAGCGCCACGTGTCAGTAATGACCCATGATGACTTTCGACGCTGACATATTGTGAGTGTGGTTGAAAGCGAGAGCGGGTTCGGCCAAATCATGAGCCAGCCATCGGTATGTGTAATCATCCCGAGTGTCCGTAATTCCGAAGAGTTGGCTATAGCATTAGAGGGATTGACGACTCAAACCTATACTGGCCCACTAGAAATAATTGTAGTTGGACCAAGTAACGACCCTGGAAAGTCTGTTACTGAAAGTAAGGGGATACGATTTGTAGATGACTCTGGTTCTAGGACTAGGGCTGATGCTTGTAATGTTGCAATAGAATCCTCATCCTCAGATTTGGTTTTCTTCACTGATGATGATGTAATTGTACCTGAGGATTGGGTAGCAAAATTAGTTCGATGGTTTGAGCGAGATGATGTTGCCGGAGTTGGTGGGCCTAATTTCGCTCCTGTTGAACTATCCACTCTTTGGCAACGTGTAATCGATGTTGCATTCTGTTCCACAATCTATACCGCAGGTACAAATTACGGAAAGGTAGGAGATTCGGAATTATCAGAAGCAACTCAACTACCAGGAGTTAATTCCGCTTATCGGCGCTCGGTTTTGCAAGAAGTAGGAGGTTTTGATGAAGGTGCAATCGGAGCTGAGGATGTCATGCTAGATCATCGAATTAGAAAGGCGGGTCATAAATTGTGGACTGATAGAACTGCCATTATGTGGCATCGACGTAGAAATCTCCCGCGCGTCAAGAAACAAATCGGTAATTATGGGCTTGTTAGAACCTTAGCAAGTAACCAATATCGCGAGCTTCATGCATTTACCCATTCAATGGTTGCTGCATTCCCTCCAATAGTTATCGCGGCATTTGCATTATTTTTCTGGGGTGCTATGAATGGGGGGTTGGCGTGGCCAGATTTCTGGGATATCAGTCTAGATAGAGTTCCTATGAGTCCAGAGAGAATCGCAGTTCACGCTCTTCCAACTCTGATGATTTTGTACAATCTTCTCGCTTGGTATGGTTCTGCTAAGGGAAATTCGCCAAGTAAATCTGCTTGGACAATTTTCCTCTCCTCAATTGTCACTTATTCCCTTCATTGGAATTATGGAATCGGAGTACTGCGCGGTAAATGGAGAATATTCAGTGGTCGACCTGGTCTACAAATAGATGACCGTTCTCGCAATTGAGGACTATTAGTTTGTAAAACATGACTTAATATCCTGCATAACTGTCCTCTTACCATGGCACTTGAGTGTAATATCGATGCCGAAGGAAAAGCGGTTAGGCTTCGATTGGGCTTAATGGGAGTAGTTTCCTCACTCGGTTTAGCAGCAGGATGCTTGCTAATCAGCGCCCCGGATTTGGCTTGGATCGTGCCGGTCGGAGCATTCTTAGGAGGGGTATTTTCTATTTTCGAAGGACGCACTGGCTGGTGTGTTGTCAGAGCACTTGGGTTTAGAACTCCAATCTGAAATTATTTCCACAATCCAAGTGTATCTCTCAGACCAGACTCAAGGTCTTCGTGAACGAATTGATAACCCTCTGCGGTGAGTTTCGTTGGTAACACTCTTTGACTCTCGAGAGTTAGTTTCTCACCCATTTCACCGAATAGAATCTTGACTGCAAATTTCGGTAAAGGAGCAAAGGCAGGCCTTCTCAATACTCTCCCAAGAGTCTTTGCAAATTTTTTCTGCTCAACTGGGTTGGGAGAGGACAAGTTGTAAACTCCCTTGGAATCGTCATTCATCATTAGATGATTTATTGCATATATCTCGTCATCAAGAGAAATCCAAGACATCCATTGTTTTCCATTTCCAATTGGACCTCCAGCTCCCATCTTGAACGGGAATAGCATCTTTCCAAGAGCGCCTGCAGTTGCGGTTAGGACTATTCCAGTTCGAAGGAATACTGTTCTTACTCCCAATTCTTCTACAGTTGATGCGGCATTTTCCCATTCTCTACAAATATCTGGAAGGAAGCCTTCGCCTGGTGTGCTATCTTCTGTTAATCGCTCATCGCCTCTGTCACCATACCAGCCAACAGCACTAGCTAACATCAGACATTCTGGTTTATTTTTCAACGATGAAATAGCATCAGCAAGTAATTTTGTACTATTTACTCTACTATCCCGAATCATCTGTTTCCTCCGCTTATTCCATCGCTTATCGCCTATGCCAACTCCACCAAGGTGGATGATTACGTCAAATCCTTCAAGTATACTTGCATCGATTTGTCCTTTGTCAGGGTGCCATTCCAATTCCTGTGACCCAACTTTTGCTGGTCGGCGTACTAATCTCCAAACTTCGTGACCGCCTGTATCTAGGAATGCTACTAACTGAGTGCCTATACATCCGGATGAGCCAGCAATCAAGACCTTCTTTCTAGATTGGTTCGCGAATTTACCATGTTGGTGTAAATCTCCTTGAAGACGTAGCTCTCTAGCTTTGAACATTCGAGTAATTCGACTTCTAACTAATGCGCCTCCCAATATTCTGTCAACTAGATTACCAAGCGGACCAAATGGAACTTGGTAACTAACTTCATCGGTTACTGTCGTAACACCGTTAGCCTCGCTGAGATTGTGATCATGATGCCATCGCCAAAATGGGCCTTTGACCATTTTATCTGCGAAATGATGCGGTGGTTCGTATGCGGTGTGCTCGGCTATCCAAGTCATCTTCATTGGTCCCATTGGGAAACGGAAAATTCTCTGCGAGCCTACTTCTAGAGTTTCGTCTGCTCTGACTTCTTCTGCTACTTCCCACGGAGGCATTAGTCTGCGAAAAGAGCCTTCGTGCTCGAACCAATCGAATGTAGTTTCGATATTCGATTCGACAACTGTATTGTGCTCATACTTGTACATCTAATCCCTCTTCACTTTGGAATTGGAGCATCTTCTGCCCAACGGGCAAGGTATCTCTCGAGGTGCAATTTCTTCCTAGTATTCTGTGAGGACATATATCGGACTTTGCCGAATATTGGCCTCTCTGGGCCCCATGCTCGGTCATGTCTACCTAATACCCAGAAGATACCGGTGTAAGAATTGGGATCTCTACCGTCAAGGGCCCATCTATCGTTGATATTAATCATCCATTCAGCGGCCTTTTGAGGATTTGGAGCCCACTCTAAGATTCTCTTTCCCCATAGCATTCTGAGATAATTATCTATGTGACCGCTCCGGACCAATTGTCTCTGGGCAGCGTTCCAAATTTCATCTCCAGTTTCGGCATTTTCAATTTGTTCGAATGTATATTCTTCACGTGGGTCTGACGAATGTAGATCGAGAGAGGTCCTAGCCCAATCAGGAATTGATTCAATACTGTCATGATCTTCTCTGATGTGCGCGAAATTAAAACCGAGTTCACGCCAAGTGATAATTTGGTCTAGGAAGGACTCGTGTGCTTCTGGAACACCCCACCAACCACTTCTTGTTCCTCTTCCAGTATCCTCAATTGAGATCTTATCTGGATTCCAACCGGAACGGTCCAAAACGGCCTTGACAACCTCGACAGAAGATATGTGACCAAAATGAAGCCAAGGTGATAGCCCACTACTTGCAGAATCATCAGGGTTATTTCTACCCGTATTGTATCTGTCTAATCCTTTTTTGAGGAACCTTTCGAGTCTTGCAATTGCTTCGAATCGACCACCTCGTTTCGAATTAACTGGTAGAACATCATGATCGATATCTAGAGGAGCACAAGCTTCCTTACCAATTTCTCCTCCTTGGGCTATCCTCCACAACCATTCGTATGGAGTGATTGGACTACCCGCTTTGGAAAATAAATTCTCGAGGTATGAATTTGAAAGACGTAAATCGGTCTGGATATTTTCCATAGGATCAAATGCCGGAAGTGTGGCTAGAGCACTCATTAGGTTTCGTTGCATATGTTTTCGAAAGGAATATGCAGATGGAAAGGCACGGTCCGCCCACCCGATAGGCAATATTCCATTGGAATCTACTGCATCCAATCTCACTCTGCAAAACTTGGATGCCTGGCGCATGACATCTCTTGGCAAGTAGGTCGGAAAATCGTCGATAACTACTGCACACGATTTTTTTGACAACTTTTTCAATAGCCCATTTCCAGTTTGTTTATGGGTTTCTACCCATGGAACGTAAGTTATTCGATTGGATGCAAAGATGGCATTGTTATCGATAATTCCCTGGGCAAAAAAAGTTAGAATTCTATCACTGGACCAGGTGTGCCGAATAGAAACTGGTTCAACAACTAATAATGGCTTTTCCAATTCAATGGCGAGAGCGATTGAATGTTCAAGTGCAGAATTGTGATGATACCTCCTGGAGGCTGTCATCCAGTAGAGGACAAATTCACCATCCTGGTTAAGGTCACAACTGTTCAGTCGAGTGATTCGGCCTGTAGAACTTGGAGCATTGGCCGATATGGAGACTGATAGAGCCGACCAAAAGGTCTCGTCCGGAAGAATTGCTCTGTCAGTCATGAGGACAATTGAGTCATGTGCGCTATATAA
>JAKUOA010000002.1 GCA_022451235.1 Candidatus Thalassarchaeum sp.
AGAAATGAGTGAGGATTTGCGAAGACGTCAGGATAATCTGAAAGAAAGGAAGGAGACAAAGAAAAAACAGAAGGTTCGCATTGTTAGAGACACGTCACCTCCTATTGCAAAACAGGTTCGCCAAGATTATGTTAATCCAGTTAATTCCGAAATTATAGCCTACCAAGAACCAAAAAACGGGGTGCTAAAGCGAATATTCACAGCTTTCATCAATCATCTTCAATTTACATTTCCAGCAATAGTTTTGCTAAGCTCTGTAATTTGGATTGGTTATTTTGCAGAAGGCACATTGGTAAATCGAGCATTGGAAGGATTTGCTGACCTAACTGGAATTTCCATAGCCGCGATTCCCTTGATCTTTTTTTGGGGCCTAATTCCTGGAGCAATAATTTCATATCCGTTTTTCCCAGGAAGTGAATCTGACTTGGTAGGGATTCTAGATATTGTTTCATTGCTGTTGGTTATTGCCTCATTCGGATTTTTCTATAGAGTCAAGTTTGCACCCAGTTTTGCAATTTCTGCGTTTGGTATTTCGTTAATTGCGAGATTTGTAATACCAATTAGTAAAGATGCGAGTATCTCAGATATATATCCATTCGAGTTATTTTCAGTGGTATTGTTTACTTTGCTTTTTTGTTTTCTTTTGACCCTTCCTAGATTTAAGAAAAAAGTCTCCGAGAATGCAAACTCTGAGATTAAGTTGAACCCTGATTTATTCGAAAAAGAATCAAGAGAAACGGGCGAAGCCTCAAATCAGACGGACGATTCATTCGTATTCGATTGGGACATGACGGATGCAACTGAAACATTACCAAGACCAAAAAGACCACGCGGAAGATCGGAGTATGAAATGTACGAATGGGTACTATTACTAGTAAACTTAGTACTATGGCCTGTATCAATAATTTCGACCATGGTTGTAGGAGCCAATACTGAATTTATGGGAATGGGTCCATTCAACTTTGATGACAATTGGTTACTACTTGTAGGGGCCTGGGCCCCAACCTCCTTTTTCTTCTACTTGCTTTACCGTATGGATGCCGCAGCTCGTGATGGTCAAACCTACCACATGGAGAAGGTAGCATACCAAGAGGCAATGACGCGCTACACAGAAGCGAAGAATACCTATTTTGAATTACTAACTCTGCAAGCAGAGGTAAGGAAGCAGGAAATAAAAGATGAGAATCCTAATCTTGAAACAGGTTCGAAACCTATCACATCTGATTAAACAGTAATTTTCTTGTTGTAAACTAACCCTGCGCCTTAGGGCAGATTCAAGCACTGTCCATAGTTAGAGGCACACATGACAGAGCGGAGCCACCCTCTGTTGCGCTTGTTAGGCCACTTGAGGGAGTATAGATGGCAGGTTTGGCTCGCCTCATTTTGTTCAATCATGAACAAGTTTTGGGATCTAGCACCGCCTATTCTAATCGGTATGGCTATCGACGTTGTAACATACAAAGAAGACTCGATGCTAGCTGATTTTGGATATCCGGATCCTTATGACCAATTTTTGATTCTAGTAGCTCTTACAGTGGTTATTTGGGTTCTAGAATCACTATTCGAATATTGGTTTGGAGTATTATGGAGGAATCTCGCTCAAAATGCTCAACATGAATTGAGAATGGACGCATATGAGCACATTCAAAATCTCGAGATGCAATGGTTCTCCGGCCAAACAACTGGCGGGTTGATGGCAATAATGAATGATGATGTCAATCAACTTGAGCGATTTCTTGACCAAGGTGCCAATGACCTACTTCAGGTTGCGACAACGGTTATCGTTGTCGGAGGAGTGATGTTCATTCTAGCACCTTCTGTGGCAATTTATGCAATATTGCCAATCCCAATAATTGTCGGTGGCTCGTTTATGTTCCAGCGTAGAATTGGCGTTCGTTACGCCAAAGTCCGCAAAGAAGTCGGCGATCTCAACGCTCTACTGAATAACAATTTGAGTGGAATTACCACAATCAAATCATTCACTGCAGAGGAGCGAGAGGTAGAGCGGGTAGGTGTTGCCTCTCGCTCATATAGAGATGCAAATAGAGATGCAATTCGTCTTTCTGCCTCATTCGTCCCTCTTATTCGAATGGCCATTTTATTTGCTTTTACAGCGAATATGTTGGTCGGAGGTTGGTTAGCTCTCGAGGGTTCACTGTCAATTGGGGCTTACTCGATAATCGTCTTCATCACCCAAAGGCTACTTTGGCCACTTACTCGCCTCGGCCAAACTTTCGATTTGTATCAGAGAGCCATGGCATCAACTGACAGAGTTCTGAATCTACTAGATACTCCAATCGGTCTAGTTGAAGGTGATATTGAATTGGATGAGGCGAATGGAGAGATTACCTTTGATAGCATTGAATTTTCCTATCCAGAAAGAGAATCGGTTCTCTCTGGAGTGTCTCTTAGTATAGAGGCAGGAGAAACAATCGGACTTGTTGGAAGTACTGGATCAGGTAAGACCACCCTAGTTGGACTTCTTCTTCGCTTCCACGATCCACTACAAGGTTCGGTTAGTCTTGATGGTAATGATGTTAAGGAACTAAAGTTAGCATCACTAAGAGGTTCAATTTCTTTAGTGTCTCAAAACACCACTCTATTCCCTGGAACTGTACGAGAAAATATCCTCTATGGTAGACCTAGTGCTAGTGAGGAAGAGGTCATGGAAGCGGCTCGTATAGCAGAGGCTACTAATTTCATCAATGAACTACCAGAGGGCTGGGAGACCGATATCGGTGAAGACGGCCACAGACTTTCTGGCGGCCAGCGCCAACGTCTAGCAATCGCACGTGCTGTGCTAAAAGATGCACCAATACTCGTATTTGACGAAGCAACGAGCAATGTCGATAATGAGACAGAGGCAGCATTACAGCGTTCAATTGAAAGAATTTCGACAGATAGAACAACCATCATTATCGCTCACCGCCTTTCCACCGTTAGAAATGCAGACAAGATTGCAGTCTTAGATTCCGGCATGATTACTGAATTAGGCACGCATGAGAAATTGGTTAATTCTGATGGACTATACTCTAGGCTATGGTCGGTACAAACTGGATTAGCTGCAAGTAATGATTGAGGCTGAAATATGACTGATGAATTAAGTATCCCCAAATTAACTAAATTGGCGGAAACAATAGGCTTTGAAATAACTGAATTTACTCCAGGTAGTTGTGTTGTCGAATTGACGATTAGAGAAGACCATCTAAACGCCGGAGGTGTAGCACATGGAGGGCTACATGCTACTTTGTTGGACACAGCAATGGGGGGGACATTAGTGACCACTTTATCGAAAGAAGAATGGTGTGCAACAGCACAATTGGATTTGTCATATCTCGAACCTGCTTATGTTGGTTCTCATCTTACAGCGGTTGGAGAAGTAGTTCGTAGGGGTCGGAATTTAGCCCATTTACAAGGTGAAATTACAGATCAAAATGGAAAGAAAATCGCTCATGCAAGAGGTACATGGGCGGTATGGGAAAAGAAACCAAGTAGTCTTGTTTGATTAGTATATGACGGCAAAGGATTGATGATAGCCGGCTAGTTCGCCCTACTTGATGGCAAGGGCTGACTCTCTAATTTTCTTCCTTACCGGATTTGCACAATTAATCATTGCATCAGAAATAGAAACTGCACTAGTGGCTGCTATTCTTCAAGGCACAGGTAGTGGTATGCTTGCTTTAGGGGTGTATTTCCTTATCTTTGTCGCCAGAAATCATAAAGAATTTTCAGATAGATACTCCAAGTCAGAAAGGACTGTATTAATTCGCGACCCTCAAACTGGTGACTTAAAGAGAGTAGATGATACTCCCGTTGTAAGTAAGGCCTTGATGTATGGAGGTCCAACCGCCCTAACTTTCTTGGCCGCTCTATTCTGGTTAGCTAACTGAGGTGACCTCCTGTCGAGTAAGGGTATGTCGGACAGAGTTGATGATGTAATCAATAATCCAGCATATGATATGCTTGGGGGGTACCATATTTTCCTTCGAAGGATGTTGATACCAATTATCATTATTCTAATTGCTTTATTGGTATGGACAATTACTGAACCGTATATTTCCTCATCCCTTACGCGCAAAGTCGTCACTGCGATAATCACAGGACTAACTTTAGGTCCTGTGACGAATTTTGATCGTGGAGTCGCGGAATGGCTCAGACGAAGGAATAAAGTCTGAATATCCGCCTAAATCCGGCGAAGCAATCAAAGCAAAATGCCTTCCAGACATAATCAATGGTATCCCTAGACGACTTCAATTTGGTAGAACTTGTTTTCGGCGAATCTGGTTCAACATTAGAATTGATTTTTGCCGCATCTGCGCTGATTGGAGGTGTTCTATTCTTGTTTTGGTTCCTCTTGATGCTGATTGGAGGGGTCGGCGAGGGCTTGTTTGAGGGGTTATTTGGTATCGAATTCGATGTCATGAGTTCTGACGGTGCATTCGATGCTATGACCTTCCAAGGAGTAATGGCATTCATGATGTTCTTCGGCCTATCTGGATTGTACACATTAAAGTCCGATGGAGGAGATACTCTGGCTATAGGAGTAGGTGGCGTTGCCGGGTTAGCATCGATGTATGGGACTGGAAAAATCTTCCAACTTTTCTTTTCTCTGGAAGCCAGTGGAAATATCGAAATGGAGCAAGCGATTGGTGAGAAAGGATCGGTTTATCTCCGAATCCCAGAAGGTGACGTGGGCCAAGTTACAATCGAAGTTGGAGGTGCTCAGAAGACCTACAATGCAAAGTCAGAAGATGGTCAAGGCATAGCCACAGGCGAGTTTATCGAGGTTGTCGATATCATTAGTTCAACTCTGATAGTAAAGAGAGTTTAGACCCTGTTTACAGATGCCGAGACTAGAGTGTGCCGGCACAGCCTTAATGAGTCAACAGCGTCTGTGCTAGTACGGAGCGATTGCTATGGCTGAAGCTGGTGCACTACTAACGATAATGATGTTCGCAACCATACTATTCTTGGTTGCAATTGTAATATTCTTTGCGCAGAGGTACAAAAGATGTCCTCCAGACAAGGTAATGGTAGTTTACGGTCGTACCGATAAGGGTAAGGCGAGTAGGACTATACACGGTGGTGCAGCACTTGTATGGCCGCTTATTCAGGACTACGCCTTCCTTACACTGACACCAATTACGATTAACATCGATCTAAGGAATGCTCTTTCGCTCCAGAACATCCGAATTAACGTTCCATCAACATTCACAATTGGTGTCTCAACTGAAAAGCAAATTATGGCTAATGCAGCCGAGCGTCTGCTTGGATTAAAACAAAATGACATTGAAGAAATGGCTAAAGAGATTATTTTCGGTCAACTTCGTCTAACTGTAGCCTCCTTGACAATCGAGCAAATCAACCAAGACCGCGATGCATTCCTAGAATTGACTAGAAAGAACGTAGACACAGAATTGCAAAAAGTGGGTCTTTACCTAATCAACGTAAACTTGGTGGATATTACTGACGAATCGGACTATATCGAAAGCATCGGTAAGAAGGCCGCTTCAACTGCTGTTGAGAACGCACGTGTTGATGTAGCTAATGCAGAGCGAGACGGTGCCGTTGGTGCGGCAGAAGCAAACCGAACCAAGGAGATTGAGGTTGCAAAGAACCTAGCAGAGGCAGAGAAGGGTCGAAAGACTGCTGAGGCAGATCAGCGTGTTTACGTTGGACAACAAGAAGCACTAGCAGTTGCCGGAGAGAACGATGCAAAAGGTGAGATTGCTAACTCCGACGCTGATCTTGCTGAGGCAGAAGCGTCAGCAAATCAACGTGCTGAAGTTGCAACTGCTAAGGCCGAAGCAGAAATTCAGAGGGCTAAATTCACTGAAGAGGAAGAACGTCTGAAGGCTAGCGAAATTGTACGCGAGCAAATTCAGAAACAGCAAATCGAAATCGCTGCTGAAGCTGAAGCAGAAAGGCAACGACGTATCGCACGTGGTGAAGCAGATGCAATACTTGCTCGCTATGAAGCAGAGGCATCTGGTGTTCAACAGGTCCTAGAAGCAAAGGCTGCAGGTTACCAAGGCCTAGTTAGCAGTGCTAATGGAGATGCAAAGGCCGCAGCTACACTACTTATGGTTGAGAAGATCGACCAGATGGTCTCAGCCCAGGTCGAAGCAATTCGTAACTTGAAGATTGACAGCATTACTGTATGGGATTCTGGCGGAGATGGTGATGGAAGTTCGACTTCGAACTTTATTTCCAATCTTGTAAAGTCACTCCCCCCTCTACACGACATAGCGTCAAATGCTGGAGTGGACCTACCCGATTACCTAGGCTCAATGACTGATGACGATTGAATTTTTGACATACGGTCTTTCCCTTTGGGACAGTCAGCCTCATGAATGGTAATAATCTCGGTAATGTCAATGAGCGAAGACGTTGTACTAATCGGAGGAGCTAGAACCCCGTTCTGTGAATGGCTTGGTGGAAAGCGCGGAGACGGTGAAGTCGGTGGAAGATTAGCCGATGTAAGTGCTGAGCAATTAGGGTCTATTGCTATTCGAGGTGCTCTTGAGAAGACTGGTACAAGCCCAGATTCCGTTGACCACCTAGTAATGGGTCACGCATTACAGACAAGCGATCAGGCAATTTTTGGCGCTCGTCATGCAGGACTTAATGCAGGAATTCCACAAGAGGTTCCAATGCTTACACTAAATCGATTATGTGGTTCAGGAATTCAATCAATAATTTCAGCATCTCAAATGATTATGCTTGGTGAAGCCAATACTGTGGTTGCAGGTGGAATGGAAAATCTCAGCCAGGCACCACACGTACTGAGAGGAATGCGCTCCACCTACAAATTAGGAAGACCACCAAGGGAAGGCGATGAACTTCCCAAGGATATGGAAGATTATCTCTTCACTAATTTGCTAGACACCACTTGTGATTCCTTCATGGCCCAAACTAGTGATGAAATCTGTCGTCGAGTGGGCGTCACGAGAGAAGAAGCAGATTCTTTTGCAGTAATTAGTCATTCAAGAACTGAAAATAGTGTTGATAATGGGGTTTGGGCTGAAGAAATTGTTGATGTTGAGACGGCCGATGGTTTAGTCACTGCAACCGAAGAAGACCACTTTGTTAGAGGTACTAGTGATGAGTCCCTTGGTGCACTTAGGACGCATTTCGGCCCTACTTCCTTGGTAACCGCTGGAAATGCCTCTGGTGTAGTCGATGGTGCAGCAGCTGTAGTGCTGAAATCCGCATCTCAGGCCGCCTCTGACGGAGACAAACCCATAGCAAGAATAGTCAACTGGGGGGTTGTTGGCCTTGAACCTGCAATTATGGCATATGGCCCGGTACCAGCCAGCAAACTAGCCCTTGAAAGGGCAGGTATGAGTGTGGATGAGATTGACCTATGGGAAATCAACGAAGCCTTCGCCGGTCAAGCAGTGGCTTGTATGAAGGAATTGGGAATTTCACATGAGATAGTCAACATTAACGGCGGTGCAGTCGGTTTAGGGCACCCTCTTGCAGCAACAGGAAGTCGTCTCACACTAACTCTAGCACATACACTCAAGCGAGAGGGCAAGAAGTTTGGAATCGCGACAGCATGTATTGGTGGCGGACAAGGAATAGCAATTATTCTCGAATCTGTGTGATATTTCTCTTAATCATGTATGGGGACAGGTTAACTAAGTGCTGCTGTTGGTAATGTTATGGCAGAACATATTCCGGGTACAGGACATGCCAATAGAACTCGTAGTTTGATTAAGACTATCACTTGGAGAACTATAGGTACTCTTGATACTATTCTGATAGCTTACATTGTGACGGGAGACATCAAGGCTGGGGCTGCTATTGGTGGAACTGAATTATTCACGAAGATGTTTCTGTATTATTTCCATGAAAGAGCATGGAGTTGGTCAGACTGGGGTTTGGAAGATGTTGATGAAGAGACATCAGATACGGATTAAATTCTCCTCACTATATTAGATCCATCAAATATCTCAGTAGAGATATACCCACGGCAATTAAGTAAGGATATGTCAAAACATCTTGCGGTAGCATGTGGATAGCGGTTTTGGCGCCCGCCCATGCGGTTACAAGAACAATCAGAGGTAAAGCAAGAGTAAGTGTATCAAATTTGGCGATTTCATCAATTAATGACGGGTTAAAAAGTAAATGAGATACTATAGCGACAGGGACTACTCTCATTACAATCAAGTAAGAAGTTCCTGCGGCTTTATGAGGTCCCAATCCTAGAACTATTCTGTTTAACATGGTAAAAATAACTCCTCCCCCAATACCGATTAATCCTGCGGATAAACCTCCTGCTAGGCACCCTAACTTGTATTTGTAGAGCAATGCACCTTGAATAGAGATATCCTCATCATGAATGTCATTTTGTTGCTCTTCGATTAATTTCTTTATACCACGATATATCACTAAAATCAGTAGAATAATTGCTAAAATTTTGATAATACTTTCACCCGCTTCGGCAATTATTTGATCAGCGGCTAAAGCACCGATAATTGCGCCAAATATCGCTACAATCCTACCTTTCCGTCCAACTCCTGCAACCGTGTAACCCCCTTCATCGTGGGCTCTTCGGGAGCCTATACTGACAAACCAAACCAGAATCAATGAACAAACGATAGATAGTTGTAGGTCCCAACCTAAAATGAAGTAAAGAGTTGGAACAAATAGAAACCCCCCTCCTAGACCAAGTGGAGCGAACATAAACGCGGTAACTAGAATGATTACTAGAGCGATAATTTCCTCCAATTAATCACTCTCCGGCATATACCAATGCTGTTTCTTTGGAGAAAGAGGCCGCTTCATCCATAGTGGCCGGCGCTCTCCTCTCGGATGAGTTTCACGCTCTTTCGCCCATTCATTCCAGCGTTTATAGTACTCAAACGACTTGTTCCGGTCGACTTCTATATCTCCATATTCCTCATCCTCACTGGGGATGGATAGACGTACCTTCTGAAGCCAGCAATGGGCTCCGGAAATTGGATCTGGTTGAACTGCATGTGTGATATTTTGGTGAACCCCTCCGTCTCGCCACCAAATACGATTGGTATCGGGGTCATCAGACTTCCATGGCTCGACTCCGCTAATTGTCTTCATACGCATTTTCCCATCACCTCGCTCTTCGATTGCAACGGTATTTGTTAGGAATCGATTACCTCGGTCTTGTTCTCTTCTCCACCTACCAATGTGATGGGAGCACCCTACAACTCCAGGTTTGATACCCTCTGTAACCCAGACCTTATCGACAAACCAACCAATTTCGGTTTCTATCTTTAGTAAGTCACCTTCAGCCACGCCGAGTTTCCTCGCATCCTTGGGGTGAATCCAGATTGGGTTTCTATGAGCGATTTCAACTAACCACTTTGCGTTGGCTGAGCGTGAGTGTATATGCTGTGGTAATCTGAAATTCGGAAGAAGACAATATTCATCTTCAGCAGATAAATTATCAGGATGAACGTGAGACTTCTGACGATAATGAGGTATAGAATGTTCAGGATAACCAAATTCAATCATCGTCTCTGAGTAAAATTCCTGTTTTCCACTTGGAGTTGGCCAGCCCTCCGACTTGTGTTTTTCATAGGTGGCCTCTTCGATTAAGAAAGCACCATGCTTGCGCATGTAACCGAGTGAGTCGGTACCTTCAGACTCAGCTGCTTCTGGAAGCCCTGGAACGCGCTCGAATAGGTACTGATAGTACTCGTCAACAGTGATTTTTTCACCCTCTCGATATGGGCTCATAAAATGCTCACGAATG
This sequence comes from Candidatus Thalassarchaeum sp., assembly GCA_022451235.1. Lineage (GTDB taxonomy): Archaea > Thermoplasmatota > Poseidoniia > Poseidoniales > Thalassarchaeaceae > MGIIb-O1. The sequence goes on from JAKUOA010000002.1 coordinate 9,743, forward strand.
CCCATTGTTCCATCATCAATGCGCCAAGATAATTCAATCCAAAACTCATCTTCTTCCCAAACTTCTCCGGGGTTAATTTCGTGGGTGAATTCTACCTCTTTCCCTTCGCGTCTAGCGTATTCCCTGAGTACCGGTTGCCTAAATGCTACCCATTTTCCTGCAGAGGTTGCGTATGAGTTGACATCATGTCGTTCCGAGGCATGCCCCATTGGTAGAACATAGTCGGCAAAGAAGGCGGTTTCATTCCAAGTTGGAGTTAAGGCAATGTGGCAACCAATGGCATTTTTATCTTCTAGCATTTCAATCCATGAAAAGCCATCAGGATATGTCCAAACTGGATTGAAGACACGCGTGAAATAAACATCCATCGTTCCTCGACCATCCTTTACGAGATGAGGCAGTATGTGACTCATTTCGTAGTGAGCTAGGGTGTATTCTGACGGGAAATGTAGTTCGTTCCAACCATCGGGATCTGGAGGGACATCGAATAGCGATGGCTTGAATTTCGACCAAGAGTTTGGGCTTGTTCCACCTACAGTTCCAACTGAACCGGTGAGTACATTGAGGAAATGCAAGGTTCGGCTGACCTGCCAGCCGCCAAGGTTTCCAATCGCTGCACTGCGCCAGACATGTGTGCATAGTTGACTTCCAGCATTGGCTACAACATCTCCTGCTTCGATTACTTGCTCAACTGGGATCTTACATTCAGCTGCTGCAAATTCGGGAGTATATTCTTCATACTCTTTCAGCAATAATTCAACAAATCGATCAAACTCATTTGGCTCATTAGGGTGTACCGCAGACATCCACATTTCCCAATTGACCTGGGTTTCCATAAACTCCCTGTCATACAATTCTCGCTCGAGTATCATTTTAGCCCAGGCAAGGAAAAGAGCTGGTTCGCTACCCGGCCATGTCGGTAACCAATGGTCAGCCATAGCCGCTGTATTCGATAGTCGAGGGTCGATTACAATCAGTTTCGCTCCATCCATCATCCCCTCGAGAATTCTTTGTGCGTGAGGGTTGAAGTAATGTCCAGTTTCAAGATGAGAAGAAGTCAGTAAAATCACTTTGGCGTTTGTATGATCAGGACTCGGCCTGTCGTGTTGATGCCAGAGAGCATAGCCCGTTCGCGCTCCTGCTGAACAAATGTTAGTGTGTGAATTATGCCCATCAACACCCCAAGCTTTCAGAACTCGATTAGCATAACCTTCGTGCCCCGGTCTTCCGACGTGATAGACGACCTTGTCAACGCCCCCTGCTTTTAGAGAGGTGCGGATTTTTTCTGCAATTTCTTCTAGGGCCTCTTCCCAGGTGATTTGTTCCCACCCCCCTTCACCTCTAGCGCCAACTCTACGAAGAGGGTGGAGTATCCGCTCAGTATCTTGAATTTGATTAATTGTTGCAGGCCCTTTGGCACAATTCCTACCTCGACTTCCAGGGTGGTGTGGATTACCTTCAAACTTAGTTACTTGACCTGTATCCTTGTCGACATAAGCCAACATTCCACAGGCTGATTCACAGTTGAAACAGGTTGTTGGAACTAGAGAATAATTCTTCTCTATTCTGACCGGCCATGCATTTGCATCCAGTTCCTTGAAATCAAGCCATTCATCCGGCGAGGGGAATTTTCGTAATTCTTGGGTATTTCCATCAGAGTAATCTCTATCGAGATTTGGAATCATTCGTAATTTCTGAGCGAACTTCTCGATAAATGACTCTGCCATTTCATTCACCTCAGTGTAAGGTCTCCAGTTGGGGTTGAATTACAGTATTATGAGCGTGCCTACAAACTAGTAAAATCATCACACCGGCAGTAGCCCAGTAAATTAGCTCTGAAGAGGTCAAAAATACCATCGATGCGATGCCAAGTATGATCATCTCTACAAGCATCTTCAGTGTAAGGTACCGGTCTTTGGACCAATTCCTACCGCTTGCTTGACCAAATAGCCAAGCTGTATAGATTCCTGTTAATGTCGCTAGAGGCGTACCAGCAATTGCTAGATAATTGAGATAAGTTCTGTCTAGGTCAAAGAAAAGGACCGCTCCGCTACAAGCCAATACCACTCCAAAAGCGCTCAAGATATAGGCCCCTTTTACTAGCCAAGAATCCCAATTCGGCCTAAGTAATACGTATAGGAATCTCTCTGGTCTATCAAGGTCCTTAACCAATAGGAAACCGGTTATTCCTAGGAAAATCGTACATCCAATTGTCAGTTGCCACCACAGTTCATCAGTCATTTCGATAACACCAGCAAACATTGCTAACATAGCAACCAAATATGCCCCTGAAGCAATTGCCTTGGTAACGATGTAGGCAGAAACCTCCCATCCCCAAAGTACGCCTTTAGAAGGTTGGTCGTAGCTTCTCTTCGGTTGCTGAGCCTGTTCATCTAGGCGTTCCATAACATCTCGAATAATCGCTCGATCTCGTGGATTTGCGGCTCGAGCCTTCTTCTCAAGTGCCAGTTGAACAATCATTGAATTGGTATCTGAGGCACCCAATCTAGAGTCGGCATACTTTGCGAAATGACCAACTCCTGCTGCTTGATCTGTCCAAAGATATTCGCCGGAGCGTTCAGTGGCATGAGGGTCAAGAATATCCTCACTGGTTTCGACATAGAATACGTTGGGTTTAGCTCCAGATTCTGGTTTTCGAACAGTTACCTCGTGTTCGCTAACGTAATTGGAAATTGATGAATTAGGATCATCTAAATCTCCCGAGATTATTGCTTCAACTGGACAAACCACCACACAGGATGGTTCGTAGGAATTTTCTATTTTGTGGGCGCAATAATTGCACTTAGCCGCTGTGCCCTTATTTGGATCGATGTATAACGCATCGTAGGGGCAAGCCTGCATACAGGATTTACAACCTATACAGCGATCATCATCAAAATCCACAATCCCATCTTCACGAGTGAATAGGGCAGTAGTAGGGCAAATTGTTGTGCACGGTGAGTCTTCACAATGATTACAACGATGAACGCTAAATTCTCGGGTTACATCCGGATAGATCCCTTTCTCAATATACTTCACATGAGTGCGGTTAACTCCTATTGGCACATCGTGTTCAGACTTACAAGCGACGGTGCAAGCATGGCATCCAATGCACTTACGATTGTCAATAACGAAGCCGAAATTAACCATGTAATCACTTCTTTGGGCTACGCCCAATACTTCGTTGGTTTACCGTTCACCCAATAATAATGCCCACGATTGCACCACCGGCAAGCCACGCACCGAGGGCCGAGCCTAAGTTTCCGAGTGCAGTAACAAGTAACACTTTACCCACACGATTTCGATAGAAAACGCTGTAATCTTGTAGTGCTAGAAATTCGGTCGCATCTCCACCAGTTGGAGCGGCTATTTTCAGTTGTGTGTATCCTGCAAACCAGCCCGCAGCTAAAGTAGGATTCAAACTCGTAATTGGACTCGCCAATGCTCCAACTATTATCGACAGAGGATGGCCTCTGGCTAATGCAACTCCTAACCCGGCAAGTATTGCATTTGCAGCGGTCCAATACCAAATTGTATCTTTCAATGCTTCAGTATCTCCATTCCAAAACAGGTAACCAACAACCGATGTTAGGAATATTGGAATTGCCCATGTCACCACCTTTGGCCAAATCGGTTTGGGTGGTTCAGAAGACAATTCACTTATTCTTGATGTGGTTTCAAGAGCCGGTTTCTCAAGGTGCTCGATTATTCCGTTTATGTGCCCTGCCCCTACAACAGCGAGGACCTTTCCTTTACCTCTTATCTGTTGTATTCGACCGGCTAAGTAGGCATCTCTCTCGTCGATAAGAACCTCTCCTGCACGAGGCGCTGCCTCCCTGGCATCTTCCATTAGAGTAGTCAATAAATCAGAATCTTCAAGCAATTCATCGAGGTCAATTTCTTCATCATCATCTTCCCACAGCAGCGCATTCAATACACGCCATTTCTCTCTAAGGCCCATTTTTCTCCAAGCCCTTCGTAAAGTGATTACGACATCTCTGTCGATAAGTGCGTGCTCTACTCCTTTTTCATCAGCTACCTCGATAGCCGCGAGTAATTCAGCACCGGGTTTTTCTCCGGTTTCCATCCCCATACGCCTCTGTTGAGCCGCCAGAGCGGATTGTAGTAAGATCATTGCAGACTTTCCTTCATTAATTATTTTCAAAAGGTCGTCATTATCCAAATCATCTGGCTGTTGCAAAGATCTCAATCTAGACTCACATAGTTCAACAGCAACCAAATCAGGTTTCCATTCCTCTATTTCTTCTCGAACTAGAGCCACTGATGCAGTGCTAACATGAGCGGTTCCGATTATTCGTAACTTCTCATCGATGTCAACTATATTCTGCCCCATCACAACACCTCAGTTAATCGCTCGCATCGCCTCATACAAATCTGCATGCTCACGCACATCGTGAACCCTGATGATATCGACTCCCTTTGATGGAGCCATAGAGGCGATTCCTAGACTTCCAGACAATCTATCTTTGGAATCCGTCCGACCGAGTAAATCTGTAAACATGCGTTTTCTACTTACCCCCCACATCAGTGGCATTTCTTTATTTGGGGCTATTTCCCTTCCCGCAGCTAATAGTGATAAGTTGTGCTCAAGCAATTTCCCAAAACCTATTCCTGGATCTGTGATAATCATCTCTGGATCTAATCCTAAATCAAGTAGCTTTCTTGCAGTTATGTCGAGTCTTTGCCTAACTTCTATCACTACATTAGAGTAAGTTGGATTATTCTGCATATTTTCGGGTAATCCTTGCATATGCATTATACAAACAGGGCATTTATTTTCTATAATTATATCAGCCATATCTGGGTCTGATAAGGAACTTACATCATTCACCATATCTGCTCCCAAATCAAGAGCGGCCTTTGCTACCGAAGCGCGTCGAGTATCTATCGATATTCCGACATCAGGGTGAGCATTTCTAACGGCCTCGATTATGGGTAAAACACGGTTCATTTCTTCATCAATATCTACTTCTTCTGCCCCAGGTCTTGTAGACTCACCGCCAATATCTAACCAATCTGCACCGTCTTCTATCATTTGCTTGGCGCGGACTAGAGCGTCTTCAATAGAATCAACTCGAGAATCGGCATGAAATGAGTCGGGAGTAATGTTTAGAATCCCCATAATTCTTGGAAAACCGTCGCTTCGGCGATTTAGAATAGGTCTCCAGTCGGCCATTTCAGACCTTCCATCAGACGTACCCTTTATGATGTGACGGAGCGGCAATCCGTCGATGGTTTTGGGCGAGGAGTCTTCTGACAGGGTAGAAAATACCTCACAACAAGGTATTGCTGCCGCTGCCAAGGAAGAACTTCCTACCAATGATGCACTAGAATTAATGGAATCAATCTTACAGCGTTTACAACCAAAAGACAGACATGAAATCCGAGATATGATTACTAATCGTGGATGGCTATCTGGAGTATTATTGATGATGTCAGGATTATTCTGGTGGATTGCTGTACAAAATGGCTCAGACGCCCTAAATAACACAGACATCCCAAATTCACAATTGGGTGAGTTTGACTTTTCCATGTTAGCAAAAATTGTACCTGTCATAGTCTTCTTTGCTACAGTGGTTTGGAGTATTGGAAGAGAAAGAGGGCACGCATCAATGTCGAATATAGGCGGATTACTAGTCGTATTAGCCGTATACTATATCTTGGAGCCATTTGGATTTGCTTTACTTACAGATCAAGTGGATATTCAGACTGCTATGTTTGGCAGTCTACGCCTTCTTGCCTTGGCAGTAATGATTCATTACTCCTCAAAGTTATTCATTGATGCTTGGTTGCTTCAATGGGTTAGGCTACAAATGATCAATATGCCAGTTGACTTAATCCCTGATTTCAATGAGTCATCCGATATGAGTCAGGCTGATGAAGTCGGTCCTTCCGCGTAGTTACATGGCTGCCTCAAACCGAAGGGTCTCGGTACTAAGATTAGGGCATCGCAGAGAGCGTGACAAGCGCATTACTAGCCATCTTGGTTTGACCGCTAGAGCCTTTGGCGCAGATGAGGTTATTCTAGCTGGGGAAGAAGACGAATCTGCTCTAGAAACTTGGAGGTCAGTAAGTGAGAGATTTGGAGGGGAGTTTGAATGTCGATACGAAACTAATCCGTTATCATTCCTCCGTAGATTCGCCAAGGATGCTGGAGACGGCAAACCGGGTGAAATAGTCCATCTCACTATGTATGGGGAATCTTGGAGGGAATCGCTAGGAGTAATTGAAAGAAATCGTCCAATGGTTATTGTAGTCGGTGGTACCAAAGTTCCAGGTGAAGTTTTCAGATTAGCAAAATATAACATTTCCATTGGCAATCAACCTCACTCAGAAGTTGCTGCATTAGGTGTATTTCTTGAGTCATTAATTGGTCAAATAGATGAATCTAAACACTTCCAAGGCGCGGAAATACAGGTAATACCTAGTCTTGACAGAAAGAAGGTAATGAGTCTAGAAGAAGAGTGAAATCTCTCTCAATGATTAATAGGCTCTTTCAGGCAGCAATGCTGATGTCGGAGAACCCTCCCGGCAGAGGATTCGTTCCGGGTGCTGATGTTTCCGGAGTCAACGACCCTCCAAGTTTTCCCGATGCAGCCGATGCTTTACTAGATTCTAGTACCCCTGACCCGCCTTCTGGAGCGGATGGATTACTGCTACTCGCTGATGGAACGCGATATCGAGGACGACTATTCGGAGCCCCAGTAATCGCCGAAGGAGAACTCGTCTTTACTACAGGCATGACCGGTTACCAAGAGAGCTTAACCGATCCGTCTTTCGCAGGGCAGGTTCTAACATTTACATGGCCTCTGCTTGGAAATTATGGAGTACACTCAGGAACCTCAGAATCTGCTGGCGTCTGGCCTAGAGGAGTAGTTTGTAGACAATTGATGGAAGTACCTGACCATAGAGATTCAATAGGTAGTGTACATGATCTTCTTTTTGCTCATGGAGTGCCTGGTATTCAGGAGATAGACACAAGAGAACTGACTCGTCGAGTTAGAGAGCACGGAACCGTTCTGTGTATTTTTGGTCCGGCTGAGGCTGAGAGAGAAATGCTAGTCCGTCTTGACGAGATGACTCCTCCTGACGCAGAAGATTTAGTGGCTGAGGTCACATGTGATGAAGCGGTAATAATTAATCCGGGTGCAGTAGATAATGAAGGCAAACCGCTTCCTAGGTTGGCGGCTATAGATTGTGGAGTCAAGCATAATATTTTGCGAGAATTAGCCCAACGCTTTGAGGTTGTTTGGTGTCCAGCGACCACAACCTTTGATGAGATTCTGAAATGGGAACCGGACTCCTTCTTTGCTTCGAATGGCCCGGGTGATCCGGCTCATTCAGGAGCAGCTACAACCGCTAGAGATAGTTTAGCCGCCGCTGTTAGAGCCGGTTTACCTGTGATGGGAATCTGCTTGGGTCATCAGTTAATGGGGCTTGCAGCGGGTCTACGCACATACAAACTGCGATATGGTCACAGAGGGGCTAACCAACCGGTTGTCGACCTCGAAACAGGCCGAGTTTACATCACTAGCCAAAACCATGGCTTTGCTGTGGAAGATCCGGATAAAGGGATGCTTGCACCTCATCCATCCGGTGCCTGTTCAGTGCGTGGGAGCAACGAACTTGAGGCCCCCTTCAAGGTAAGATACGTCAATGCTAACGACAGAACCGTGGAGGGGCTAGATTTGATTGGCAAGAGAGCCTTCACAATCCAATATCATCCCGAAGCATGCCCTGGTCCACATGATGCATCTCCACTATTCGATAGATTCGCCAGCATGGTGGATGACCATTTGGCAGGAATTCCAATCCCTAACTCTAGGGGGGATAATTGATGCCCCGCAGAGACGATTTGAAACGAATTGTAATTTTAGGTAGTGGGCCAATACGTATCGGTCAAGCTGCTGAATTCGATTTTTCTGGAAGTCAAGCGTGTCGAGCTTTGCGAGCAGATGGTTACGAAGTTATTCTGATTAATTCCAATCCGGCAACAATTCAAAATGATCCAGAAATGGCAGACAGGATTTACATCGAACCTTTGTTACCGGAGGTCGTAAAGAGAATTTTAGAAATCGAAAAACCAGATGCTCTACTCGCCGGAATGGGAGGACAAACAGCCCTCAATATTGCATCCGCCCTTGCTCATGATGGTAGTTTAGATGAATTAGAAGTAGAATTAATCGGTTGTGACTTGGTATCCATTGACGAGGCAGAAGACAGAGATCTTTTCAAACAGGTTTGTGAGGAAATTGATCTTCCCGTTTGCAAAGCTATTGCTTGTGATTCGATTGAAGCGGTTATGCAGGCCGCCGATACTCTCGGCGGCTTCCCCCTCCTAATTAGACCGGCTTTCACACTCGGTGGCCTTGGAGGAGGTACTGCTCACAACATGGGAGAGTTGGTAGAGATAGCCAGCCAAGGGATACTACATTCTGCAATAGGGCAGGTACTAATCGAGGTAAGCATCCTCGGTTGGCAAGAACATGAATACGAGGTAATGAGGGATGGAGCCGATAACGCAATCATTGTCTGTACAATGGAAAATATTGACCCAATGGGAGTACATACTGGAGAGTCAGTGGTCGTTGCGCCGCAACAGACACTATCAGATAGAGACCATCAGATGCTACGCGATGCCGCTCTTCGTCTGATTAGAAGATTGAATATCAAAGGAGGTTGTAATGTTCAATTCGCAGTCGAACAATCGACTGGAGAATATAGGGTAATCGAGGTTAATCCGAGAGTTTCAAGATCGTCAGCACTAGCAAGTAAGGCAACAGGATACCCAATCGCCAGAATGGCAGCGCTAATTGCTGTAGGTTACACGCTAGACGAATTACCTAACCCAATAACTGGAGAAGGTACTACTGCTGCATTCGAACCAACACTGGACTATTGTGTTGTTAAAATTCCTCGATGGCCTTTCGATAAATTCAGAACAGCCGATCGAACTATTGGGACTTCGATGAAATCTACTGGCGAAGTAATGGCAATAGGTCGTTGTTTTGAGGAGGCTTTCCTGAAGGCTTGGGCCAGCCTTGAGTATGGCCAACCCCATCCAAGGCCACTCACTATGGCCGATGCTTCAGGTGGGGAAACAATGGACGAAAGGGCAAGTGAACCATTACCCGAAGCTATGCTAATTGATTGGTTGAGAATTCCTAGTGATAGAAGAATGGGGGCTCTATTTGAGGCATTCCGACGAGGATATTCCATAGAAGATGTGCGAGATGTTTCGGGAGGTATTACTAGATGGTTCCTTCATAGATTTGAGAAAATGGCTGCACTCGAAACTGAGATACGCGCAGCCGGAGAATTAGGAATGAGCGCATCAGAAATACCCATACTAGAGATGCGCAGATGGAAGGGTGCAGGATTTACCGATTTACACATCGCTGATGCACTCGCTGGCTTCCCAGCAAGTGGCTTCAAATCGTTACCGGAAGGTTCTGATGAGGATGCAGTTATGGGGAGGAGGCACGAATTAGAGATACACCCCAGATTCCGAATGGTAGATTCCTGTGCGGCAGAATTTGCCGCAGTAACTCCATATTACTACGCTACCTATGAAGGAGGCTCGGCTCCAACTGGAATTGATCACGTTCCAGGAATCGATGATTTCACCAAGCAACGCATTGTTGTAGTTGGTAGCGGGCCTATTCGGATTGGACAAGGAATAGAATTCGATTACGGTTGTGTCCATGCTGTTGGGGCCATAAGAGAATTAGGACATGAAGCGATTATCATTAACAATAATCCCGAGACAGTGTCCACGGATTTTGATACCAGTGACCGATTATACTTTGATCCACTGACATTGGAACATTCGGCGGAGATTTTGCTACGTGAGAAGGCCCATGGGATCTTACTGCAATTTGGTGGCCAAACTGCAATCAATCTCGCTCTGCCATTGGCAGGTAGGCTCCCTCATCTAGAAGGATTGGGCCTCAACTTAGCTATGCAAGGGACAACCCCAGATGCAGTTGATGAAGCAAGTGACAGGGAACGCTTCGAAGCATTTGCCGAAAGAGTCGGCCTGAGAATGCCTAATGGAACTACTGCGAGTACTTCTGAAGGAGTTAGGGAAGCGGTTCAAGAGATTGGTTATCCCGTTCTAATTCGACCCTCCTACGTACTTGGGGGCCGAGGTATGGAGATATTATCCAATAATCGACAATTAGATGCATATATGGAGGAAGCATTCCTTTCACCAGACCGTCCTCTATTGGTTGACGAATATCTTGGTAATGCTATAGAATTAGACGTTGATGCGGTTTGTGATGGTAGCGAGGTGCTAATTGGAGCGATAATGGAGCACCTTGAGGAGGCCGGAATACACTCAGGGGATTCAACTTGCTTTATTCCTCCACAAAATGTCTCAAAGAAAGTGTTAGCGCAAGTTGAAGATTGGACAAGAAAAATTGGTATTCAACTTGGAGTAAAGGGTTGTTTCAATATTCAATATGCCATTCGTGGAGAAACATTGTATGTTCTGGAGGTAAATCCACGTGGGTCACGAACATTCCCGTTCGTAGCCAAGGCAACTGGTGTTCCACTGGCTCGTATTGCAGCCCGTCTAACGATGGGAGAGAAATTAGCCGACCTTGATTTCCCAGAACCTCAGAGTGAGGCTGTTTGTGTCAAAGCACCGGTATTCCCCTTCATCAAATTACGAGGTCTTGACCCCGCCCCAGGGCCAGAGATGAAGAGTACTGGAGAAGTAATGGGAAGCCATAAGCGCGCAGCTGCAGCTTACCTGAAAGCGCGCTTGGCAACAGAAATTCCGGTCCCAACCGAAGGTGGAGTCTACATCACCGTGAAGAACGCCGACAAACACGACGTTATCCCCTTGGCACAAGAATTGGAGGAGATGGGATTCACTATTTACGCAACAAGAGGGACAGCACATGTTCTCAGGGATTCAGGTGGAATAAATGTCCAGACCTGCTATAGAATTACTGAGGGCCTTACTCCAGATGCTTTAGACCTGATGAGACAAGGTAAGATTCAATTGATTATCAATACACCTAGGAGCACAGGAGGTGCGGTATTGGATGGAAATATGATGCGCAGGCTAGCAGTCGAGCTCAATATTCCATTTGTAACAACGATGGCTGGAGCAAGTATGGAAGTACAGGCAATCGCTGAGGCCAAAGAGGGAATGCCCGAACCGAGGCTACTTGATATCGCGATTCTAAATTAAGGATGTGGAGAAATGGAGGCTATTTCGAATTACGGACTCAAGGGAATACTTGGATTCCTTTTTGGAGCCACAGTAGCATTCTTAGTTAGTATATCACTGAAAGCGATGAAAATAATCGCTTTAGCACAATTCTCATTTTTGGGGTTCCTGGCGGCTTCTGGTATAATTACAATCAACCTCGGACGTCTTTTGGAAATTGCTAATGATATCTTAAGCTGGATAGCTGATTCACTAGAATCGGTATTTTCTTCAATTTTGGAACTAGGTTCCTTCGGTGCCGGTTTCGCTGGAGGCTTTATTGGTACTACATTACTTCTTGAAACATTGAATGAGGATTCTTGACCTATGAATTGAACAATTCAATAGCAGCAGATTTCCCAATTTCCAAAATTAGTGATGAAGCCTTTGGTCCATGTTCCCGTCCTAACATAGCCCAATACAGGGCAACGTAGGCTTCTCTTCCACTGACTCCGCAATCGGGAGATATTGATCTAATTGTTTTGCCTATGGCTTCATCTGACCATTCAGAATCTCTAAGTTCAACAGCCAATCTTTGTAGGAATTTAATTTGCTTTGGGCTTAATTGTGCACGTGCATTTTCATCAATTCTCTCTTGAATATTGATTCTTGCATCTTCTGGGAAGTGTATGCTTCCAATCCAGTTTCGCATACGTTCCAATCTGTTTTGTAAGGCTGAATTTGGCTCACCACTTAGGTGGCCACTATTTCTTAGTGAATTCCAAACATCATTATCAGAAGTTTTGATTTGTGCTAGCATTGCTAAGTGACGGAATGTAACTCCTGCAAGAGAATCAACAGGATCGCTTCCTCTATTAATTTGGCTTAGTCGCATTGCTCCGCTTTGGGTTATTGCAGCAACCCGCTGTCTTTTAGTCAGATCTTCAGCGTCTAGATTTGGTGGGTCTGCAACTAATCTCTCGTATTCATCTGCCATCTGGAATAGGGCTGAACCAGTGTTGAAATCGATATGGCGATTCATCTTGGAGCCTGCGATTAGATATCGCAGAATTTCAGGTGGCACTAAGCTTAGGGCTTCAATTGGGCCAACGGTATTACCAGATGACGAAGACATAGGCCCCGCTCCCTTAACTTGAATCCACTCGTAAACCATCTTTGAGGGTGGTTCAGAACCCAATAATTTGCAAATTGGCAATCCTGTGTCAAAAGACCCACCAGCAGCACCGTGATCTTTTCCTGCTGGTTCACAGGTTATTCCATGGATTCCCCAGCGAGCCGCCCAATCTATTCTCCAAGGCAACTTTCCTTCTGCCTTTCTTATGTCTGCAGAACCCGAATTTCCATGTCCATCCGTCCAATGTACGAATGGCTTTTCGTAGCCGGTAACAGTCACATCATCCATGCTACCATCTGAGCCGAGCGGTTTGTACGGAAACCAATCCTCATCTAATTCTCGCCCGGATATTGATTCGATAATTTCCCGAATCTCATCAGCTTGTTCTATAGCAGAATCTATTTTTTCAGCGAATTGTCCTCTCGCATATGTCTCATGATTCATAATCACCTCTGGAAATACTCCAATTTCAGCAAGTGCATCTAGGAATGGTCCCAGGAAGTGTTCAGCGTACGACACTCCATTTGGGTCCGGATTTCCATCAGAATTTGGAGCAGGAATGAATGCTAGAGGGCAACCGATGTATTGTTCGTACTCTTCTGAAAGGAAGGGGTATACTCGACGAAGTGGGTCCATTGAGTCGACGATGAAAATGTATCGGGAATCCAATCCAGCATCAAGACAGGCTCTATGTATCATTTCGGCGGAGAGAATTTCTCTAATGTGGCCGATGTGGAATTCTCCCGATGGTGTAATTCCCGAGCAGGCAACTTGTTTATTGCCACGTTTCTTGCTGAGTTTTTCAGCGGTAAAGTCCGCCCAGTGCATCGATTCTACCTCAGACAGTGACCACTCGAACTAGGCCTCGCAACGGAACTCCGTCAATCTCATTCATTTCGGTCTTATTGGCTAAAACCAAACAGAGTTTGACTTCAGCACCCGACTCACGAAGATGCTGCACGGTCTTTCTCATCGTAGTTCCAGAAGATACTACATCGTCAATAACAACAACCCTCTTTCCACTAACATTAGCGAATACCTCAGAAAGATGCCCGGCTTCAGATTCACTAATGCTTCGACTTACTGCTAACTCAAGATCCATCTGCCCAGCGATAGCCTGTGCAAAAGGGATACCATTTATCGAAATTCCAACCATTGTATCAATATCTTCACCTATTTCTTCGTCTATTATGTCACAGAATACGTAGGATACGGCTTCAACTCTAGCGGCTTTGACAGCTACAGAGCGCCATCCAACCATGATATCGGAGGGGTTTTCTTCGTCCATTGGTACATTTGACGAGGAAAGCCATTGGATTGTGGTCTGTGATAGGGATAACTCATCGGCGATTTGCTGACCGTTCAGACCCTTGTTGTGATATTCCTCGACCTTTCTGCGAAGCTCGTCTATGCTCAGTGGCATCAAATGGACCGCTTCATCCGGCCCGTATCAAGCATTCGTATGGTGAATATGTAGAAACACGGTTCTATGAACCGTGCAAAAATAGTCAGAATCTGCCCGTGGAACCGAATCCACCTTCTCCACGGTCGGTCTCACCAAGTTCTTCAAATTCCACTTCTTTGAATATGGATTGGGGGATTGGGGTAATCAGTAGTTGCGCAATCCTTTCGCCCTTCGATATGGTGTAGGAATCTCCTTCTCCAATCCAAGTCATCATGACGAATAACTCCCCACGATAATCTGCATCTATGGTGCCAATTCCATGTGGTGGAATCAATCCCCTCTTGCCAAGAGATGATCGAGCCCTAACCTGACCTTCATAGCCAACTGGTATCGCAACATGCAATCCAGTTCTAACTAGCGTAGCCGTTCGATAGAGAACTTCTGTATCTTCCAAAGCATACAAGTCCCAACCTGCAGCATGAATACTTCCACGAGTAGGAAGTTGTGCGTCTTCATGGACTCTCGCTACCTTCACTTCAATGGCCTCGTCCATATTTGCCGGTTTGTAAACGGGTCTTTGACCGTTGGTACGTAACATCAAGACTATCCGGTGGGGTGAAAAGGGAGTCTACTCTCGGGTAGTTTATGGGTGACTACGAATATGATACTCTGCTTAATCGAGCACGAGATAGAATCCCAACAGACATTAGTGAGAGGAATCGTTGGACTATGCCGAATCCAGAAATTTTGGTAGAAGGAAATCAAACGATTATACGAAATTTCTCGGCAATTGTTGATGCAATGGATAGGGATGCAAATCATGTCTATCAATATCTAATCAACGAATTAGGAACATCTGGGACCAGAGAACAAATTCGTGTAATGCTCAAAGGTCGAATCCCACCAAAGAGAATCAAAGAAAAGATTGTTGGTTACGTCAAAACATATATTCTCTGCGACCAATGTATGTCACCTGATACTAGTTTCATCAAGGAAGGTCGTACCACCCTGCTTAAGTGCCAGGCATGCGGTGCTACCCGACCGGTTCGTCTTTGAGTCTAATCGTGTGTATTTTCTCTAGAGTCATTCAACCATAAGAAATTCATCTGCAGCTTTCCCTCCAGCTAGATGTTCTACGATTCGGGCTATTGCTTTGTCATCATCTGGAATCGTATACCAAATCCCATTGGGGTAAACGACACAAGAAATTCCTTGCTCACATCTGTCTAAACAACCTGCCTTATTGACTCGAATATCATTTATTCCAGCGGCTTTAGCTGCTCGCTTAAGACGAGTCATAACATCGAGGGCGTTCTTAGATGCACAGCATTCTCGTGGTTTTTTCGGATCCCGTTGGTTGGTACATACAAAGGCGTGAAGGCGGAAATTCTCCGTCATGTTCTCACCTTAAATCTCATCAAATTTTGCTGCGAGGACGAAATCCGATTCAGTAAGTCCGTTTATTTTATGAGTCCAAATCATAGCCTTCACCCTACCCCAGCCTAATTCAAAATCAGCATGATGATCTTGTTCCTCGCAAATAGCGCCGGCGGCGTTGACAAATTGAAGAGCAGAATCAAAATCCGGGAATGTCCAAATTCGTTCAATGTGGTGTATTTCTATTAATTCCCAATCGGAATTAATTTGCCGAATCATTCGTTGTGCTTGTTCAATTTCCATAGGAGGTACGCCACCCTTACAGGGTATACATTCTTTCTTCGCTAGGTCTGACATTCATCAACCCCACAAGTGACTGTCATCTGAGCCGCCATCGGCTTGTCGCTCGGCTTGTTCATGAACATTTGATCGTCTTCGCAAATCTTCTTTTTCGAAGGTAAGTAATTCATCGTCCTCAATGTACGGTTTCCTCAAGTGGGTTACAAGTCTTACTTCGACTATCACATCTCTGGCAATCGAACGGTATTGACCAAATTCGTCTAGCATTTCTACAGCATTTCGAGAAGTTGCTAGTAACATGCCTCGAACCCAAGGGTCATCATCTACTCTTAGCGCCCGTGCATCAATTAGTAATTCGATTAAATCGTCCTTCCTTAGGCCGCTTCTTCTGTCGATTAGAGGGCCAAAGAAGACATCTCCGCGACCATCCAATTCCTTTGCACCATATTCTTCGGCAAATTGCTTCGCCCACGTGGGCAAATCGTCTATTCTCTTACTGCGCCGTTCACTGGTCATAGCGTCGCGTGCGGTTTGCCATAGAAAAGCACGTTGTTTGAAGAAGTATGGGTGCGGCCGCTAGAACGGAGGAGAGGTCATGGCTTCCGTTGAATGGCGTAAGATTCCTACGGTTCTATATCCTCAGGAAGTACTAGACAAGGCGTTTCGTCGTGCTGGAAAGCAATCCGACTTAGTAGAGGACCCAGACAAGTATCATCGTGTACGAAAACAGATGGCTAGAATGGTACAAGCAGCAAGTGATACAATCGCTGAAACCCTGCTAAAATGGGTTGACCAGTGGCCCAGCCTCAATGCCCAGTCTGAATTCGATCAAGCCTTGGTTGATGCAGCCGTTGGGGCTGATGAATTTAGGCAAAACCTGGGCGCAATTCAGTGGGCTGCAGAGAGGGTCAGAAAAATAGCTGGTGAATCTCAATCAAAGATGCTAAAATTCCGTAATATCGAGGCATTTCATGTAGAAAGACGTCACGCTTACGGTAGAATGTCATCGATTATCGACCAAATCGGAGATAATATTCTTTGGTTAGGTGAGGCTAGGAACATTCTACGTGAATTACCTTCAATTGATGCCGCCGAGCCTTGTATTGTGGTCGCTGGTGCGCCAAATGTCGGGAAATCGGCCCTAATAACAGAATTATCCAGTGGAGAGCCAGAAGTTGCCGCTTACCCATTTACTACGAAGCGTCTACATGTAGGTCACTTTGAGCATCGAAGAAGAATTTACCAGATGGTCGATACACCAGGGCTTCTAGACCGACCAATGACAGAGCGTAATCAAATTGAGATGCAAGCGATTGCTGCTTTGGAAAATGTAGGAGACCTTGTATTGTTCTTAATCGATCCATCTGAATCTAGTGAAATGAGTTTGCAAGACCAACGTCATTTACTTGGCGAAGTTACAGAACTACTTGCGGATAGACCTCTCCTTAGGGTCTATTCAAAGTCAGATTTACATGAAGAAAATGAAAATGAAGTTTTACGAATTAGTTCAAAAACAGGCGATGGAATTGAGGAATTGCGTAGTAGACTTATCAAATTCATTGCGGCTGATGAAGTATCCGACCCACTTGCCTTACCGGATACTTGGCATAGAGAAGTCGAAGAGATTGAGCCTGTGGGCTCACCAGAAGAAATTGAGGCTAGAAGGGAAGCAGCGATGAGAAATGCGCCTAAACCAAGACGTGGAAGAAAGAAGTCTACTAATTGAATTGCTTCAATCTACTCGAAATTGAGCCCCACAAGTCACACAGTATACATTGTATCCTCCGAACGATGGAGGGAGTCCTTCTGCCCGAATTTCCGCGCCACAGGAACGACACTTGGTTACTGCCATGAGCGGTCGAGAGAATACTGGTTCTTCAATTAGACGACTAGGCGGGTAGTCAACAGAGTTATGATTTGATATATTTCTTCCAAAATAGTTCGATTGGATAAATCATTTCAACCGCTCCAATCATTAGCAGAATCCCGATTACTCCGAGTAGTATTTCTCCAGCGGTGGAAATATGGAATGTTGATGTAATTGTTACTAATTGGTTGTCAAGACTAGCACCTTCTCGACCTCCACTTGTAAAGCGATAGTCTCCTGGATTTAGCGAGAATGTGAACTCATCCAAATCCTCTGGGCCACCAGCGACAAATTCGAATTCCTCCGCCTCGCATGTTGTCAATCCATTGGAATCAGGAGGGCAATTTTCAGCATATTTTGCATCGACTACTCCTATCCAAGCCTTTTCAGGTTCATCCCATGCAATATTTACCTCTACATCGATTAAATTGAATCCCCAAGGAACATGGAAATTAGAGCCCGTCATGCCAACAGGACAACCACCTGCATCATCATCCAAACATGGAACGGTAGTGGCCTGAACACGAGTAGAATCTATTTCCATCCCTACTAAACTCACAGTTAGTAAAATCAAACAAACAAATCCTACGAATCCTGGTAGAACACCGAGAACTCGCACCATGCGCATGATGATTCCTCTTTGTTGATTGGTGTTGAACCTAACGATGCCAAGGGTCAAATTGAGGTCAAAAGTGCTAGTAGAATGGCAATTGCAGGGAATAGGTACAGCATGATAGTCAGACGTTTACGAGATGCTTCTCTTTTCTCGTATGTAGATTCACATTCTTCATTACTACATACTGGAGGTTCTGCACTAAGCGGAATTGGCGCCCAACAGACCGAGCAGTGCCGATGAGAAGCAACTCCAGAAGAACTAGTAGATCGCTTACTTCTACCTCGCTCACGGGCAGCGGTCTCTCTCGCCTGTGAAGCGGTCCGTGTAGCGGCCTTAGCGATTCTTTCTTTTCTGCCCAAAGGTATCACTCTTCCTCTTCGGTTTCAACAATCGTCCCATGGAATGATTCTCCTTCTATTGCGGATTTTATTCTAGAATGGTCTGTTCCGTCTAGTATACAGAGAGTCAAATTAGCATTTGTAGCGTCAGCGACTCCCATCGGATCAACAACTCCAGAGGGTCCGGCTTTGGTATGTTCGGGAGGTCCAACAATTTCTTGCAATTCTTTGTGAGTCAGTGAATCGTGAGCATTTGCGTTGGGATTTTCACTAGGGTCAGAGTCGTAGACTCTGTCAACATTGGTACAGATAATACAACGCTCAGCCCCACTAGCAATTGCGAGACGAATTGCAACCGCGTCAGTAGTATGCCCCGGTTTCGTACCTCCCATCACCACTACAGGTCTTTCATCGAATAGCATAGTAGCCTCGTTGATTGAATGCGGAATAGTCCCGGAAACCATTACTCCAGCATCAGCTAGAGATTCTCTAATCATGGTGGCGTTAAGTCGAGTAGCTGCAATACCAATACGATCTAGCCTATCTTCGTTGTCGATTATAGGTCTAGCGAGGTTAATACCCTCTCTAGCGGCGGCTCCTCCACCTACAACAATTCCAATTCTATCATCGACCAATACCCTGTCTCGAATGATGGAAACTAACTCTTCTAGCCAGGCATGCCGTTCTTCCACCTCAGGCCTCAGAAGGCTCCCTCCGAGTGCGAGTACTATGGTCGCCATCGTGCATTCGGGGATGAGTGCCCCTTTCAATGCCTTCGCTGGATACGCGCGAGAGGGTTGAAATGCCCCTCACTGTGGCCTTCCGCCAAGAGGCTTAGCCATGGCAGATGACTTGGAGATGCAGCAGCGAAGACTGCGAACCAAGAAGGCGCTAGAAGAGCTTCAGAATATGAGAGGTATGGGTACGGAGTTAGTTACGGTAATCATTCCACCAGACCGTCTCATTAGCGACGTTCGTGGACAACTTGGCCAAGAAGCAGCCCAAGCCGCGAATATCAAGTCTAAATTAACCAGAAAACACGTAGGCGATGCTATTGAATCGGCGATTTCAGTATTGAATCGATACAAGAATGCCGGAGAATATGGAATTGCTATCTTCGTAGGTCATGTGATTGTCGGAAATAACAAAAGTCGATTGGTTACTGTAGTAATTGATGATCCACCAGAGGTTTTCGGTTCTTTCCGCTACCGTTGTGACTCGACTTTTGAGTTAACCCAACTAGAAGACATGCTCATCGATCGAACCTCGTATGGTTTGTTTGTTATCGATAGAGGAGAGGCAGCCTACGGAATTGCAAGTGGAAAAAGAATTCATTGTCAAGAGGAATTACAATCCAATATTATGGGAAAACATCGACAAGGAGGGCAATCCGCCCAACGTTTTGAGCGCTTAATTGAGGAAGCGGCTCATAACTTCTTCAAACGTGCAACCGAGCACGCTTGCAATTACTGGCTCCCGAATTTGGCTGATATCAAAGGAATCATTGTCGGAGGTCCTGGGCACACTAAGGATTTCGTTATCAAGAACGACTACTTCCATCACGAAGTGAAGAAATTGATTCGAGAACCTTTCTTTGACGTGGGATATTCCAATGAGAGTGGTTTGAGAGAATTAGTTCAGCGTGCTGGCAATCTTATGGACCAGATAGAATTGGACGCTGAACGTGAGTTAGTAGATAATTTTCTTCGCGAAGTAATGCAAGCACACCCCAAAGCAACTTACGGTGAGATGATGATTAGGTCAGCATTAGACCAAGGGGCTGTGGATACTCTACTATTGTCTGAGGGCCTACGCAAGAGACGTGTTGGTTGGAATTGTAAGCCATGTTCACATCAATGGGAGTCCACACAAAATAGTCGCTCAGAAATCCCTAATTGTCCAAAATGCGGCTCGGAAGATGTGCGCGAAGATCCAGATAGAACTAGAGATATAATCGACGAATTGACAGAATTAGCAGGTCATACCTCTGCAAAGGTTAGTCTGATTTCAATGGAATCAGAGGAAGGCGCGACCCTTCAAACCTCATTTGGAGGAATCGCTGCATTGTTGAGGTACCCACTTACTTGAGGTTAGAATATGCGTGATTTAGTTGATGCAATTCGTCCACTTCTCAACTCTGTGATGTCTGACATTGGAGTACAAGAATCGGATTGGGACAATCTTCTTGCAAGCTCTACAGATTCAGCATTCGCCGATGTCGCAATGCCCTGCCACTCACTTTCTAAAGTGCTAAGAAAGGCACCAAACACAATTTCTGATGAAATTTTAGAATCATTAGGTTCTACAACGGAAGGATTATGCCAGGTCAGTTCAATCAACGGTTTCCTCAATTTTTCAGCAGACTCAGATTGGTTATCTGACTTATTACAAGAAGCCCTAATCGATGATAGACTGAGAGTATTAACTGAGGAATCTAGAGTTATTGTCATTGATTATTCTTCACCAAATGTTGCCAAGCATATGCATGTGGGTCACCTTCGCTCAACAGTTATTGGAGATGCGCTAAATCGAATGCTAACCCACAAGGGTCACAGGGTTGTACCAGAGAATCACATAGGAGATTGGGGTACTCCTTTCGGAATGCTAATCGAACACCTAATCGATATGGGGATTGATTCAGATTCACAGAATATCGATTTGAGCACATTTTATTCTGATGCGAGGGCAAAATTCGACTCTGATTCTGAATTCTCCTCTCGCTCAAGGGCTAGAGTAGTGAGAATGCAGTCTAGCGAACCAGAAACCATCGAATTATGGCAGATGCTCGTAGATAGATCACTAATTCACTTCAACGAAGTATACCAAAGAATGGGTGTATTGCTTACCAACGATGATCTTGCAGGTGAATCGAAGTACGAATCTGTATTACCAAGAATTGTAGATAAACTCGCAGAGCGTGGTTTACTCGAGGAAAGCGACGGAGCAAAAGTGGTTTATCTTGATGGTTGGAAAAATCGCGAGGGTGAGCCATTACCGTTAATCATCCAAAAGGCGGATGGAGGCTATAATTATGCCACCAGCGATTTAGCCTGTATTCTGGATAGAATCGAAAATGTGGGTAGCCGCGATCTGTTATACATCGTCGGTGCGGAACAGGCACAACATTTTGCGATGGTCTTTGAGGTTGCTAGAAGTGCTGGATTCATGGATGAAGGAGTGAATGCGATTCATGTTCCCTTTGGTTTGGTAATGGGTACCGACGGCAAGAAGTTAGCAAGTAGAACTGGCGGGGCAGTCCATCTGAATGACTTATTGATTGAGGCTGTAGAGAGAGCCGATGCAATCGTTGCAGAGAAAAACCCCCTCCTCTCAAATAAAGAAAGAGCAGAGGTGGCAAAAATGCTAGGGATTGGAGCAATAAAATATGCCGACCTTTCGACGGACCGTAGTAATAATTACACATTTCAATGGGAAAAAATGCTTTCATTTGACGGAAACACAGCACCATACCTCCAATATGCACATGCAAGAATTTGTAGTATATTCTCCAAAGATGGAATCGATAGGGATTCGACTCTAGATGCTGAAATTATCTTGGTTCATGAACGAGAGATTGCGCTTGCTCGTGCATTGATAGGATACCCCGAGGCTCTAGATTCTGCTTGTTCAAGCCACTCCCCTCACAAATTAGCCACACAACTACACGTCATCGCTCAGGCTTTCGGGTCATTCTATGAGGTGTGCCCGGTTCTTAACGCTGAAGATAAAACAAAAATTAGCAGGTTAGCTCTCTGTGACTTGACTGCAAGAACATTACAAACAGGTCTCGAATTACTTGGAATAGACTCTCCACAGAGAATGTAGAGTCCCGCGACCTTGAAAATCAATATTCCCTCCCGAGTACATGGTCTCAGTAGGCGATATGGCACCGGACTTCGAATTGATGGCTTTTGACAAAAACATGGTCAGACTTTCTGACTCTATTGGTAATCGGGTAGTTTTACTGTTTTATCCCGCGGCTTTTACTGGCGTTTGCACAAAAGAAATTTGTACATTTTCAGGTTCTATGAATAGGATGGAAGCCGCAGAGGCGGAAGTTTTCGGAATTTCTGTAGATGGTATATTTGCCAATGCGGCTTTTGCTGATGCGAATGATATCAACTTCCCATTACTATCTGACACAAATCGTCAGGCAGCACGGGCCTATGGGGTAGAGATTCCATTTGTAATGCCAGACTATACAGCATCCCAAAGGTCGGTTTTTGTAATTGATGAAGTTGGAAAGATTTCCTATGCCTGGATCGCCGAAAATCCTGGAATAGAGCCTGATTATGAAGCGATTCTAGAGCATTTAGAATCCTAAATTTCAATCGCCATAGGCTAGGTAGTAAACCAGTGACCCGTAGATTATTCCAGAGACAGCGAGGCTTTCTTCATTGAACCTGTCCATATTATCAAGATATGTGTGGTATTCTTCAGATCCAGAGCCATAGCAAACTACTGCTCTGCCATATTTTTTCCCATCAGACTCATCTTCATCGATATTGTATACGAATGGAGCATGGTCAGAATTGTTTGGCATTTCTGTGTTTGCAAGTTTACGAACTTCGATATTGTAACGGTCTGCAAGTTCAGGATATTGTTGTTGAAACTTCTTCGATATCCCTCGGATATGATTTACATCCGAGTTATCATTTCCAACCAATGTAACGCCTGAATTTCTTTCAGCATCGACATGATTCATATCTAAATTGATGTATAATCGAAGATTTTCATAAAGGTTATTTCGATGTTTATCTACCCATGCTGTAGATCCAAACAATCCTTCTTCTTCTCCCCCCCAAGTACAGAAGTAAATGGTATGTTTTGGTTTTCCCATTTGGCTTTCAATCAATCCGAATTGCCGAGCCATCTCAAGAACAGTAGCGGTCCCGGAACTATCGTCGACAGCACCTTGGGCCATGTATACTGTATCATGGTGTGCACCTATGATAATCAAGGAATCAGATTCACCTTGAATAATTCCGCAAGGAACCTTGACCGTAGCTTCACCTGCATTCTCAACATAGGTCATAAATTGTAATCTCCCATCTTGATTTATCACGTTATCAATTAACGTCTGGCCGACACTTTGGCTTACCATAATGAAACCCATATCTATGGGTATATTGTCAATTGCTGAGATATCTACAGTTTTGAAGTAAGGAACACAATCCCCTGAAACCAAGTCATCACAATTCTGTCTTTCATTAATTAGAATTAAACCTTCGACATCGTTTTCTGAAGCTCTCTTGAACAGAGCGGTATTCGATTCAGTCTCCTCAGTCATGTGAATCAATACCACTGCTCCTGCTCCGCTAGTCCAGTCTGCTGTTTCGTTTCCAGTGCCTAAATCAACCACATCGATATCATCGACATAGCGAATGAATGAAGATCCGGAATATCCTTGCAGAACAAAATCACTTCTGTGTTCAAAATTAATGAAATCAGCATTGATGTCAGTTGCCCCACAGGCGAAAGCCGGAAACGTTTCTCCTACATCTCCCGCTTGACAAATGCCTAATTCAGGCTCTTCATCAATAACAAACATGGGGACGTCAAAATCCTCTATCGTTGATGGAATACCCATGGAACTGAAGTTTGCTTTGATGAATTCTGCAGTATTGTGTTCCTCGATAGTTCCTGACATTCTACCCTCCCATTCTGGATGTCCTAGATCGACTAAACTCTGAGCATAGCCTCTAGCACTTGTGGAATCAAACTCGATTAATTGGTAATCTGGTTCGCCTTGAATCCATTCAATTAGATCATCACCATAGAGTACGGCCCCCCCCATAGTGCCAATTAGCATGATTCCAATCACAGCTAAAACCGACACAGGGAGTTGTTTTATTCGCTCTACAATCCCTTCTCCACCGGATGGTTCGAAATCATCGAACATTTCCGCATCAAGAACATCATTTTGGGCGGAATAATTCCCAAGCCTAGCTACTAAATCCGCCTTTTTTCCACCTATCTTAAGACCACGAATGTTGCACTCTTCTTTCAGTTGTGCAACGGTGAGTGACTCCCAGTTCGTCATAGGATTCGTAAAATTCGGGCTGACGCCCCCCTCTTGAACCCAACTTGTAGCAGAGCGTAATTGTTGTCGATTCACTGAGAGTCGATTTCATCTCCAGTCCAGCGTTTTCCAAGTTCATGATCAATATTTAATTGGTCGAGAATTCTTGCTACAATGAAGTCAACCATATCCTCAAGAGATTGAGGTTTATTGTAAAATCCAGGACTGGCTGGAAGAATTACTACCCCCCACTCGGAAAGATTTGCCATGGCTCTGAGATGAGGGGTTGCGTAGGGTGATTCCCTAGGCACTAAGATGAGTTTCCGCCTCTCTTTCATCGCAACCAATGCACTTCTAGTCGCTAGATTATCTGAAATCCCATTTGCTATTTTTCCAATCGTCGTTCCACTTGCGGGGCAAACGATGTATGCGTCAAAACGGGCAGACCCAGATGCCGATCTGGCCGCAAGATTGTTATTACTTTCCAAAATTACAGAATCATTGGCTAGGTCTTCTGGAGATTTATTACATTCTAATTCTAGATTTAATGCCCCTTCGCGAGTGACAATCAGGTGAGTTTTCCAACCTGCTTCAGTAAGAGCTTCCAATAGTCGAACACCATATCGTGCTCCCGATGCCCCGGTAATCGCAACAACTGCTTCACCCATCATTTCACCCTCATTTGTCGCCTCAGGCATTTGGTCGGTCAATCATCAACTACTTCTATTCATGTATTCATGAAAATAGAAATTTAGAGATTATCTTGTAATATTTCTGCTAGGTATTCATACTCTTCAATAGCATTGTAAAGATAAGCAGAAATTCGAAAATATCTCATTTTATGATGTGGCCAAGGGAACACTGGAACTTGGATGCTGAATTCATCAAGCAGTTTGTTGTGAAGAGGATCGCCCATAATGTCTGCACCCCCTGAATATGTTCCTGGTAGGTCAATTGTCGCCATTGCAGATATCATCGAATCTGGAGTCGGAGGGTCTGTGCCTAAACTCTCACAAAGAAGATTTCTTGCTTTCAAAGCGAGAGAATTATTATGCTCCATGATTTCCTCGAATCCACCTGAAACCATTGATTTGAGAATCTCAATGGATTTAGGAATACACAGAATTGCGGTAGGGTCTCTAGTTCCTTGCCAGTCAAATTCGAATCTGAATTTTTCTTGATGTGATAAATCTGCACTATGCCCATGACTAATGGTAAGTGGTTTAGTTTCCTTTTTCTTATCTTCTCTAATGTGTAAAAATGCTGAGCCCTTAGGGCTACAGAGCCATTTGTGACAGTTTCCGGTCACCCAAGCCACATCTAATTTAGCCAAATCCATCGGCACTATCCCCGGGCCGTGTGCTGCATCAAGCAAAACATCGACTCCTCTCAATTGAAATTCATTGACAAGTTTCTCAAATGGCATTCTAAGTCCCGTGGGACTTGTTACTGTATCAATCATAGCCAGAACAGTTCTAGGGGTAATTGCACCTAACAAAGGTTCAATGATTTCTTCTTCTGAATTACATCTAAATGGCAGGTCGACTACAACAACCTTAGCTCCCCATCTTGATGCAACAAAATCGATAGCATTCCAACATGCTTGATACGAATGATTTGGAATGATTATTTCGTCTCCTCGATTGAGAGTCAAACTTCGAAGTACAGTATTTACGCCACTAGTGGCATTTTGACAAAAGGTCATACCGTCTGGATCTGCATTGAGAAAATCTGAGAGTTTCTCGCTTGCTTCGTTCATAAGGCCGAAAGCCTCTCGTTCAAAGAACCTCACAGGATCTGATTCCAGATGTGCCCGAATTCGAGTTTGTTCCTCCATGACCTGATTCGGAGTGGCCCCAAATGAACCATGGTTGAGGAAAATCACATCAGGGTCAAAAGACCAATATTTTTCCAGTGGGCTTCTATTTGGTTTCAGACAACCAACTCCACAGACCAATCAACAGGTTGCATTGGTACCCGATTCAGATATTGTTGGGCAAGAACTAGCAATGCTTCTTCCAATCGCGCACGGTCTAGAATTCTTCCCTCAAGGTCATGCGTGTGGCCTAGGGCTTGCAGGGAAGTGGTCATTCCGGCAGGAAGTCCACAACAAGAAAGGGCCTCCACTCGGTTAGGCACTGTATTGTAATTTAGAGCTAGACCATGCCGACTTACCCAGTGCTTGAATGCTAGTCCTATGGAGCAAACTTTGTTTCCTTCCAACCAAACTCCCATCATTCTTTCATCTCGATATCCTTCAATTCCACAATCTGCAAGAGCGGCCATAACCCAATCCTCAAGGCGATTTATTATACTACGAATGGATTGTTCCCCTACCTGCCACTTAATTATTGGATATATGACCAATTGCCCAGGTCCATGATAGGTCATCCCCCCTCCCCTATCTACGACTCTAGTAGGGTAGTCAGAGAGTGCTGGGTCTTCCAAAGCCCCATCCCTCTCCGCTTTGGGGCCAAGTGTAACTACCTCAGGATGCTGGACTAGAATCAAAGTGTCAGGTATCTCATCTAAAATTCGCAGTTCTTGCAGCCTAGACATAGCGCTGTCAACTGATTCATGCGATTCAATATCGGCTCTGAGGATTTGCAATTGTCGCAAAACCGTACCTCCATTTGTTGTAATTATGCTGAGTGTATAGCGTGCCCTAGGGTCTTCAATACTCCTTCATGGAAGGCCTCAGTCATCGTTGGGTGCGCATGAACTGTATCAGCAATGTCTTCCAATAAAGCACCCATTTCTAGCGCCAAAACGAATTCCCCATGTAACTCAGCTACGTGGCTACCAACGGCCTGAATTCCAAGAATAACATGATCCGATTCTCGAGCGGTAACTCGTATGAATCCGGCAGTCTTCTCGGCTTCCAATGTTAGTGCTCGACCATTTGCGGCTAGGGGGAATTTCCCAGTGATGACTTCTTCTCCTCTGTCCTTGGCTTCATCTGGAGATAGACCGACTGAGACGATTTCCGGCTCGGTAAAGACGATTGCTGGAATCGCTACCTTATCGAAAGATCTATTGTGACCCGCTATAATTTCAGCTACCATTTCACCTTGAGCAGAAGCCTTGTGGGCCAACATCGGCTCACCGGCTACATCACCTATGGCGTAAACTCCAGGCACGTTGGTTCTAGATTGTCGATCGATACGAATGAAGCGCCCTCCTGTGTCCATTCTAACGCCCATATTCTCCAACCCCCATCCTTTGGTATTCGGGCTACGACCAACAGTGACTAACACCTTATCGACCTTGATTGTCTGTTCTTCTCCATCCTTTTCAAATGTCAAGTGAGCCTTGCGGCTAGCTCCTTTACCTTTGATTTCAGTTCCGCGTGCGAGAGCATTAGTGTGTACTGCGACCTTATGTTTCTTCAACCAAATTTCTAGAGGTCGTCGAATCTCTTTATCCATAATCCCAAGAATTGAATCCATACCTTCTACTACAGTAACATCAGTTCCCAATTTCGCTAGTGCACAACCCAATTCTAGCCCGATGTAACCTCCGCCTACGATAGCGGCGGATTTTGGTAATTTTTGTAAGTCTAAAGCGCCTGTCGAAGACAGCACAAACTCCTCGTCGCAGGGCATAAATGGTAAGTCGATATGACTTGAGCCGGTTGCGATAATGATATTTTCAGCCTCAATATGAAGATGGCCTTCTGTTGTTTCGACAGTACATTTCTTTGGCCCTGTAAATGTCGCCCATCCCTTCACTAATTCGGCCCCGGCACCTTTCAACAGTGCCTCTACACCTTTGTTCAATCGTTCTACTATAGCATCTTTCCAATCAACCAACGCAGCCATATCGATTTGAGGTTCTGCGGCCAAAGATAGTCCCATATGACCACCTTCATTTGCGTGTTGACGCAAAGATTCGAATCTTTCAGCAGCGTGAATAATTGCCTTACTTGGAATACAGCCTCTAATCAAGCAGGTTCCACCTGCCTTATCGCCTTCTACGATTACCGTGTCCAATCCGAGCTGTGCACTCCTTATTGCGGCAACATATCCTCCGGGTCCTGCTCCTACTACGAGCACCTTACATTTGCGAGTATCCGTCATTTTTTCACCTCACATGAAGATTAGAGCAGGATGTTCAAGCAGTCTTTTAAGTGCCTGCACCAAAGCCGCTCCATTCGCTCCATCTACAATTCTATGGTCAAAGGAACTTGAAACATTCATCATTCTACGAACGACGACTTCACCATTACGTACAACTGGCATCTCTCGGGCTTTGTGAACGCCTAGAATCGCTACCTCTGGGTGGTTGATTATGGGGGTCGCTCCAAGCCCTCCATCTCGTCCAAGGCTGGTGATAGTGAATGTAGATCCAGTCAGGTCATCAAGGGATGCTGTACCTTCTCTAGCAGCGCCGGAAACCCTCTGCATCTCAGCTGCCGCCTGCCATACATCCATTGCTTCAGTGTGCTTTACCACCGGTACGAATAGGCCTCTATCGGTCTGGGTCGCAATTCCTAGATTGACTGCTCCGTATCTTCGAACTATTCCATTTGCCTCATCGTAATGACCGTTACACTCAGGGTGATTTGGCATAATTTTCGCTAATGCCAACATAATGAAAGGAAGATAGGTTAACTTCGGTTGTTCAGCTGACTTTGTCGCGTTTAGTAATTGGCGCAATTCTTCCAATTCGGTCACATCGATTTCCTCGAAGTAGGAGAAATGAGGGATATGGCGCTTTGAGACGGTCATGGCTTCAGCAATCTTTCTCCTTAATCCTACGACCTTAATTTCCTCAACATCGCTTCTTCGAGTTGTGTAGGCGACTGGTGGTGCACCTTGAACCATGCCTCCAGCTGCTATGAATGCGTCAAGGTCTGCGTGGCGTATTCGGCCTGCTGGTCCACTACCGCGAACCGCTGCTAAGTCGACTCCTGCCTCGCGTGCGCGCCTGCGAACCGCAGGGCTAGCCAGCGCCTTTCCTCCAGAATCACCAGTACTTTCATTTGGTGTCGAAACTGTAGGTAGTGGCGCGGGCGTAGAAATTGCCGGCACCGGCGGAGGTGCAACTGGTTCAGTAGTCGCTGGTGGAGGAGTTGTCGGAGCTTTTGGCTCTGAATCGACTTCTGGCTCATCCGTTTTTTCCGGTTCAGGCTGTTTTTCCTCGGCAGAATCGGCTGGGCTATCGCCGCCCTCGTCGAATTCGACCAATGCAGCACCAACCGCAACCATGTCACCAACGCCACCATGTAGAACGGCTATTGTTCCATCATGAGGTGACGGGATTGTCACAGTCGCCTTATCTGTCATCACATCCACGAGAGCATCATCTTCGGAGACAGAATCTCCAACGGCTACGTGCCATTCCACGACTTCTCCTTCTACTACTCCTTCTCCAATATCTGGTAGTTTGAATACACGATTTGTCATTTTCATTCCTCCATTGTTTTCATTATTGCATCGGCGATTCTCGCCGGACTGGGCATGTAATCCCATTCTGTTGTGTGCGGGAATGGTGTATCCCACCCCGTGACTCTCTCAATTGGTGCTTCTAGGTGGTAGAAGCATCGCTCCTGAACACTAGCTGCCATTTCAGCTCCAAATCCACTGGTTTTAGGGGCTTCGTGAACGATTACACAGCGTCCGGTCTTCTCGATGGATTTGATGATAGCATCCTTATCCCAAGGCACTAGAGTTTGCAAGTCAATCAAATCGCAACTTATGCCACAATTCTTGATTGCTTGTTCACTAACATGGACCATTGCACCCCAAGAAATAACTGTACATTCAGTACCCTCCATTGCTAGTCTTGCCTTGCCAAGAGGTACTGTATAATGCGCCTCTGGGACTTCGGCTTCTGGATGGTCTTTCCAAGTTGGAACGTTGTGCGGATCTCCATAGAAAGGTCCACGATAACAACGCTTTGGCTCGAATACAACAACTGGGTCGTTGGATTCAATCGCGGAAATTAGTAAGCCTTTGGAATTATAAGGCGTTGAGGTGTACACTACATTTATTCCGGAAGTGTGAGTAAATTGAGACTCTGGACTTTGGGAATGATGATGCCCTCCACGAATTCCACCACCCGCTGGTGTTCTAATCGTTAGTGGGCACCAAAACTCGCCACCTGACCGATGTCTAACCTTTGCGATTTCGTTGACTATTTGGTCATAGGCTGGGAAGATGTAATCAGCAAATTGTATTTCCGCAACAGGCCTCAAGCCATTAATTCCCATACCAAATGCGATTGCTGCAATGCCTCCTTCGGAGAGTGGTGTGTCGAAAACTCGGTGTTTGCCATGCTTTTCTTGCAAACCATCTGAGGTCCGGAAAACTCCGCCAAAGTATCCTGCATCTTCCCCAAAGAAGATTACATCTGGATCCTTTTCTAGCATAATGTCTAGAGCCGAATTGACTGCTTGAACAATATTCATTTCAGGCATTTCAGTCAACACTCCATTTCTTCATTTCATCCCACTGTTCTTGAAGATGCCAAGGAACTTCTTCGTATACCTCGGTGAAAATTGTGTCCGCCGAAGGATAAGGGCCGTTGGCTAGGTCTCCGTAAGTCACAGCTTCCTTGTAAGCAGCCATAACCTCGCCATCAACTCGTTCCTCTAATTCCTTCTGCTGCTTTTCCGACCACTCTCCAATCGCAACGAGATGTTGCACTAATCGGTCGACTGGGTCGCCACCAGGCCAAGCCTCGTGCTCGTCCCCTGGTCGATATCTACTAGGATCGTCACTCGAAGAGTGAGCTCCAGCACGGTAGGTTAGGACCTCGATGTGTGTTGCACCCTCTCCAGCTGCGGCGCGCTGTCTTGCCCATTTAGTAACGGCATAGAGCGCTAGGAAGTCATTACCATCAACCCTCATTGAAGGTACATTATACGCCAATCCTCTTGCTGCGAACGTGGGGTTCCCACTTGCTAAGTTAGCATGGGTGGAAATTGCCCATTGATTGTTCACGATGTTAAGAATCACCGGTGGCTTGAAGACCGAAGCAAAATTAAGTGCGTAATGGTAATCACCCTCAGCACTTGAACCATCGCCAATCCAAGTTATACAGCACTCATCCAAAGCCTTGTATTGGGATGCCATTGCAACTCCTACCGCTTGACTAAATTGGGTTCCAACAGGACTTGATACAGAGATGAAGCGTCCATCGCGATAGGTGTAATGAACCGGCATTTGTCTACCCTTGACATTATCTTCTACGTTACCTATACAGTGGTTAATCATGCTGACCATATCTCTACCTCTGACGAATTGCGCTCCTGGCTGTCTGTAGGTGGGGAATATCCAATCCTGATTTTCTAGAGCCATCGTCTGCGCGATTGCAACAGCCTCTTCTCCGAATGATCGCATATAGAATGACAATTTTCCAGTACGTTGCATTTTCATCATTCGGTCATCGAATATACGCATGCGCACCATGTGTTCCAAACCTTCGCGAAGTTCATCAGGAGTCAATTCTGGATCCCAAGGTCCACTAGCATTCCCGTCGAAATCTAGCACTCTTACAAGCCCGTAGGCATGGTCTGTGGTTTCAGATGCTGTACATTTGATTGGATTTGGCCTAGGGAGGTCCCCTGGTTCGTTTTCGAATGGAGCGAAACTAGCCTTGTCCCCTGGTCGGAAAGGTGCTGAGGGTACATGCAGAGTCACTTGCTTCTTCTTTTTCGCCGCCACAATTCAACCTCCGAATATTAGTTCATATTATTTTATACTCTGAAGACAACCGAGCCTCATTGATAGCAAGTAAATCCTTGCTAGGGTTTAGATGACTAATTGCGGAACCAGTAGAATCTCTTGTGACAACAGGTTCGCCACCCATGGCTTCTTCCCACAACAACCCCGCTCGATAGGACGAGCGCACTAACGGCCCGCTAGCAACTGCTGTGAATCCCATTTCTCGCGCGGCTTGATCCCACTCGGCGAAAGTAGTCGGTTCAGGAAATCTGTCGACTGCAAGATGTTTCCAGCTTGGTTGTAGATATTGACCCAAAGTGATTAACTCAACCCCGACTTCTCGTAGCAGTTGCATTGCCTCAACAACTTCTTCATCTGTTTCTCCGACACCTACCATTATGCTTGATTTCAGTGCTAAATCAGGTCGTAGTCGCTTAGCTTCTTGTAAAATCTTCAGTGATTGTGTGAATGAAGCACGAGGGTCGCGAACACTGGAGTCTAACCTAGGAACACATTCTACATTGTGTGCAAAGACTCTGATTGGCAGATCATTAAGCAGACTTGCGAGGGCTTGTAAATTACCATCTAGGTCTGAACATAGTAATTCAAGACCAACGTCTGGGCATCTTTTGTGCACGGCTTTGATACAATTTCGATAATGCTCTGCCCCTCCATCTGCTAAGTCATCGCGGTTGACTACAGTAATTACTGCATGACTAACTCCCATTCTATCGACCGCTTCAGCAAGTTCAACAGGCTCGTTTGGATTCAAAGGAGGGGGCGTTTTCTCGGTGCCAACTGCACAGAATCTACAACCGCGTGTACAGACCTCACCTGCAATCATGAAAGTGGCAGTCCCTCTGCCCCAACAATCGTGTATGTTTGGACATCGAGCTTCTTCACAAACGGTATTCAATCCATGCTCGTGAACATTAGATTTAGTTGCGTTAAATCGAGTTTGTGCATTACCGGTAGGGAGGGTCGTTCTGAACCAGGATGGAAGTCGCTTTCTTTCCGCTTTCCGGCGTTCTTCAGCACTAATTCTTGTAGATCCTCCGCAACCATCAGCAGACACTTCAGTGCCATCTGCTTGGGGCAGCGGTACACCCATTGATTACGAGGAGTGGACATACGGCGTTAATCGTTCGCCTCAATCACCCAGATGAGGATATTCAAAACGAGGAGAGATATACCAGTCTTGACTCGGATGTGCATATGGCTCGCAGTGCTGCACTCGTTACAGGAGGCGCTAAGAGAATTGGTGCTGCAATTTGTCTTCACCTAGCACAAAAAGGCCACTCAGTGGCAGTTCACCACAATTCATCCGCAAAAGCAGCTGAGCAACTAGTGGAAAAGATCAGGGGGTTGGGTGTTGAGGCTTGTACAGTAAAGGGCGATTTATCTAATCCGGAAGAAGTTGCAAAAATCATCGCTGAAGCATCCTCACAAATTGGGCCTATTCGACACCTTGTGAATAACGCTTCCAAATTCAAGCATGACGACTTAGAAACGTTCGATAATAGCTCTTGGAATGAACACATGGATGTAAATGCAAAAGCCCCTCTAATGTTGACCCGTGAGGTATTGCAAAATCTACCCACTGACATGGCGGGTTCGGTTGTTAATATCCTAGATCAAAAAATTGCTGCGCCTAACCCTGATCATATTTCTTATACAGCCTCGCGATATGCCTTGCTCGGCATTACTGAGGCCCTTGCAAGAGGTCTTGCACCGAGGCTCAGAATTAACGCGGTCGCACCAGGTCACACTTTACCCAGCCCAGACCAAACAGAAGCAGGATTCAGTCGAGCCCAGTCTGAAAGCCCACTTGGGTATGGACCATCTCCAGACGATATTGCTCAGGCAGTAGTTTTTCTCATTGAATCGGAATCGATTACCGGACAGGTGATTTTTGTCGATTGCGGAGAAAGATTCCTTTCTAGAAGCCGAGACGTTGCATTTGAAACGGAGGGTGCTAAATGACTTCACATTCAGATGCGATGATGCAAATTTTATCTCGAAATCAAGCGGCTACCAGTCTATTCCTAGAGAAAGTAATTAGACAGGTCGACATAGGTGTTCACGACCATGAATTAGGGTCACCTCAGCGCCTTTCATTCGACATTTATGTTATGTTATCTGGTGACAGTACACCTCAGGGTGATGAAATATCAGAAGTTCTGGATTATGAATACCTAATCTCTGCTTTAGATGAGACCTTGAATTTACAACGCGCTTCACTTTTGGAAACACTTGCAAACCGCTTATTGGATCGAATACTAAAACCTCTTTCGGTTGAAGCCGCTACCGTTGTCATCACTAAACTAGATGTCTTAGGTGGAGACGGCCAATTGGGCTGTTCTATAACTCGAATGAAGTAGTGCTGCAGGATGTGGAATTAGCGTAAAAAACGCCAATTCCGGCATAAATATGAAAATGCATCCCGCAATTGAACAAATATGAAATGTGATTACGAAGGATGCGACGAATGGTCCAGGAACACTGATGCATCAGGTATTTCTTATTGTCGTAAACATTCCCATTTATTATCGCACATAGAGGAAATTGTCTGTCCAAAAGGTTGTAGAAAACTTACTTACAAACCTGATTACATCCGTGGAAAGGCCTCGGTAGAAAATATTCGTAACAACCCCGCATATCTGTTTATTGCAGCTATGCTTGTAGTTTGTGCTGTGTTCGCAAGACACCCGGTTTGGCTTTTGTTTGCGGCCGGTTCACTCTATGCTGGCGCTACTCAAAAACAGGATATTGGTAAAGGAAAGTATGTATGTGAAAAAAAGGAGGATTTTTCTTCTAAAGACGGTTGCCTTGGCGTTTTAATCGATTCAAAAAGCATGAGTTCCAAGTTTACCAAAGAGAACTATGAAAGAATAATCTCCAAAATTAATGGAGAAAAAAATTCGAGCCTTACATGTCCGATTTGTAACCAGAAAATGGAACATATACCGACTAATTATTGGGTCTGGGTTGATAATCCAATCAAATATTTACCAGGGTGGTGGAGGGAAGAGAAAGGAGATTTCGATGCGTGCTTGGATTGCTCGATGTTTTGGTTTGGCTCGGATTTCCACCAACATTCACAGTCTCCGGTGCGAACTGAGAAACACATACTTGCCGCCCAAGGGACTCCTATGAAGGAATTCAAGTAGTTTAGTAAAAAAGACGAAAAATCACTTTGGTGCAGGGGGTGGGATTTGAACCCACGAAGCTCTACGCACCGGAGCTTAAGTCCGGCCCCTTTGACCAGCTCGGGTACCCCTGCGAGCCCTCTGAGCACCTTATCAGACTTGAAACGAGCGGAGTTTACGCCCCCTTTGGGGGGCGTGTCAAAATCGATGCAAATAGCACTCGGACCTCACGAACGCTTTAACACCCCTGCGAGGGCCGGTAGGCGATGAATGCGAGCAGTACGCTGATTCGGGATGGCAAGTTAAGCCAACTTGCGGTGTTCCTCGCAATTCTGATGATTACCCCTCAAATAGCGACATTAGTGACAGAACCCACTCACCTAGTTGCAGACTCTCGGGCCGAGACTTCAGAGGAAATCGAATCCAAACTTTACACACTATATTTTGCAGAAGCAAACTCATCTTCTGGAGGAGATGGGCACATTACTACAATGGTCCCTGAATCAGGCGGCCAATCGACTTCTAGTGCACTAGATTCGACAATCGAATTTACAACAGGGGATTTGTTAAGTTCACTAGAGATTGCTGGCCGACCAAAACATGGCTCTTCTAGTGGCCAATTTTACATTCCGGTACAATTTTTCTTGCGAGCTCAAGGTCCTAGTAATTCACAGGTAACTTGGGATATCGTCGTAAGCGCTAATGGCAACACTGTTGGCTCGGAATCTTGGGAGGCCGATGCATGTAATCCAGGGATAACTAATTCTTGTAACTTTGATCACGAACTCTTCGAAGTAATACTAGATAGTGATGATTCGTTTGTGATTCAAGACGGAAATGAATTGACCGTTGAGGTTTCCGCTGAAATGTCAGGCTGTGAAAGTTCTGGTGGACCATTTGGTAGTAGTTGTGAGGCAGAAATTGCCTGGAACGAAATAGATGGCGAAAGTAACCGATATTCTCAGATGGAAGTTGAAACTAATGCAATTGCAGACAGCGAAGTGATACTTCAAAGGGATGGAGCAGAACTTGCAGATGGAGTAGAATTGGAATGGTATCCAAACGATGTTTTAGCAGATCGGACCATGCAATTCTCATTCGATGTTAAGAGTGCCTTTGGCAGGGAAGACATGGATTCTGTCAAATTACTAATGCGTGATCCAAATGGAAATTATCGAATAGACCATGAGATTTCATCTGATGATGATGGAATCAGAGACACCAGTCAGGGTATCTTTGGCACTTACACATGGACCTACCCTACCGGACTTCCATCTGGAGAGTATACGGTAGAATTGGAAATTACTGATGTACAAGGGAACGCATTCCTTGTTGAGCACGAACCTGTTGAGATGGTTCAATGGGGCGTAGCGATTAATCATCGAGAAGATAGAACTGTAGAATATGTCGCTCCGGACGAAACAACTCCTGTGCCACTTCAATTAGTTCACAGAGGCGACTCAACTAAATCGATGACTGTAGAACTTGAATTGCTTACCAATTTAGGTAGTTCCTGGCTTGTTGAATTTGACTCTCCAGGAGGGTACACATTGAATTCAGGTGGTGATATTCTGAATCCAATACTTACAATCACGGCTCCAGATGATTTGACTGGTACTCCAGATAAAATTGAGATTAGAGCGGTTGCCGAAGCCACAATAGAAGGTGTTCAAACTGTGGTCCACCAAGATCTTTTGACTTTAGATTTAGAAAAGCTCGAAGTCTATCAACCTCCGGATATATCGGTTTGGAATGAAGATCACGATATACCAATTGCGAACTCAAGCCGCCCCGGTGATATCGACCCAACAATACCAAGATATGTTGAGGACAACCAATTCACTACATTCTTACTTGAGATATTCAACACAGGCTTCGATACAGATAATTTCAGAGTGGATATACTGAAGCGATCTAAATCAATTATCCAGATTTACGATAACGATACCGGTGAAAGAATTCTCGAAGACGATGGCGATGGTACTTTCCACATACCCCCTCTAGAGAGGCATTCGACTCAGATTCTAAGATTTAACGTAAAACCGTCAACAGATAGAGAAGACCCAGATATTGGAATGATTGAGGTCGAGGTAGTAAGCAGTGGAAATGCTTCTCTTAGGACTACTGTTGAATTCACCATTCAGAGAACCTTTGGAATCCGCGCGGAAGTATCACAAGATTGTGATGGCACTCCACTAGGTCACATCCAAGTATCCCTTTGTTCTTCATTAAGCGACCCCAAAGTGAATCTTCGTGCTCGCATAACAAACAGTATGACTAGTGGTGAATCGGCCACTCAATGGCAGATTATCAATCCAGCAAGTCTTGCCGAGAATACTGATAGATTGGCGGCATATGGTCAGTGGGAATACCGAATTTTAGACCAAAATGGTTCGGCTGTACCCCAGGTCTCTCTTGGGCCAGGTGACTTTACTGAGATATTCGTGGAAGTTACTCTAACCGACCAAGTAATCGTAGGTAATCATACGGTTTATTTGCGGATAAGGGAGGATACTTCTGATTCAAACCCAAGATACTTCGATTTGCCTATGGTTTTCGAAGTTGATGCGGATGAGCCCGACTTGACAATTGTCCAAGTCACATCAAACAGAAAACTAGCACCAGGCGGCCTCTATGACTTCCAATTTGAGGTTCGAAACAAAGGTAACAGTCCACTAATTGTTCTGCTTGATACCGAAGTAGAAGGCGCAACAGGGTGGAATGTCAACATCGAAGGCCCTACTGGTTCAAGGTTAATTGAATTGGACGCCTTTGAAGAAGTAACTATTATTCTAGAAGTAACGGTTCCACCATCAGCAAATAATGGAGATACAGCAAGAATCACAATTACTGCTGAACCACATGATACTGAGCAGAGTTGGCCTGATGAATTCACAGCAGAAAAGAATCTCAATATGGTAGTCGGAATAGATGGAATTTTTGATCGATTGATTAACGAGGTAACTAATCCTCGCGCCTCCACACTAATTGTAATGGTGGTAGCAATTTTACTAATGTTTGCTGGTATCCAAAGCCGGATGAATCGCAGGAAATGGGCCGCCCATTTGGCGTTACTTGAAGCCATGAAAGAGGCTGAAGATGATGGCTTGGATGAGGATTCTGAAGAAGAATCTGAAACCCCAATAGTAGAGGAAGAGGAAGAAGAAGAGATGGTTTATGACGACGATGATATAGAACTTGTCTGACTTTACATTAGGTCATCGTCCGAACGACGCTCCATTCCGCTTAAGACCCGTATGAACCGCCGTAGGCGGTATAGGGTGTACATGATGTTCGGCTACTCGCGTCAGAATAATCTTGTAATCACTCGCAGGAAGGAGCGTTCAGCTGTTCTATTCAGCCTCCTCATGTTGCTAACCTCTTACTCTGCAATAGAATTTGCAACTTGGGAGGCGATGGGTTCAACAGATGCAGATGGAGATGGCCTCCCATATGGTTTGGAATACTACATTAACACCCAACCTCAAGATTGGGATTCTGATGGGGACGGCTTACCAGACGGCTGGGAATGGCAGTATGGTCTTGACCCTCTTTCAGCCTCTGGAATCAATGGTTCTACCGGGGACCCTGATGGAGATTCCCTAACAAATCTAAACGAATATCAATATGGAATACCTGCTAATTGGGATTCGGCAACTACACCAAATAAGCTCGATAATGGTGTTTGGTGGAATGGTACAGTTCCCGTTAGCAATTGGGATGAAGAGAGTGCTATGCAGTTGATTCAAGGATTGAATTCAGATGGAGCCGATGAAGACCCAATGGGGAATATTTGCTTCAACACATTTGACGATGACCACGATGGAATGGTTGACAGTTGGGACGGCGACAATGACGGAGACGCCGATTGTTCAAGCAATGATGATGATGGTGATAATTTAACCGACGAAGATCCAGATGGTTGGGACACAGATGGAGATGGGATGCCAGATGGTTGGGAGGTTGCTAACAACCTAGATCCGACTTCAAATTCAGGTGACGACGGTACTGCTGGTGATCCTGATGGAGATGGTCTAATCAATCTCTATGAATACGTAAATCCGGCATGGGATACAAGGAATGGTACGACAAATCCACCAACCCAATATTGGAGGCCAGGGCCTGACAATCGAACCAATACTGAATCGCCTTGTAATCCTGTTTTAGCGCTTGGACCAGGTTCTCCCCCTTGCTCTCTATTTACGGCTGAAGTTGACGGAATTACCTATACTGATCCAAATAATAATGACACAGATGGAGATGGATTAAATGATTCATACGAGGCATTGGTCCTTTTGACAGACCCTACAGCTTTAGACACTGATGGAGATGGAATATCAGATGGTGTTGAAGTAAATGGATCATATGGAAACCCCCCGCAAGCTTCCGATCCTCGGAACAATAACACGGATGGAGATCAATTCGATGATGGTGAAGAGGATACGAATTTCAACGGAGTCGTTGACGCTAACGAAACCGATCCTACCAGGATAGAAGATTCAGGAGACTTTGACGGGGATGGAATTCAAAATTGGGAAGAAAATGCCACTTGTACACTATGGGATGTTGCTGACACAGATGGAGGGGGTATCGATGATGGTAACGAACTTTCTCCAGCCCATGCCACCGATCCATGCACATCTACCTACGAATTATATCTCGACGTCATCACATGGGTTCCCGTTGACTTTTCTGTAACGGTAAATAATACTAGCAAACTAGACCCCACTCCACTAGACTGGCGCCAAAATGGAGCCCCAATGGCGTATTTTGAATCCAGCACAGGAAATAGAACTCCCTTCCAATACTCCTCAATCGATGGCAATATACTACGCTCTGTTTCAATTACTATGCCTTCCGACGCTCTCTATGTAGTTGTTCTAAACGGCTCATGGTGTTGGGACGCTTCACTCGGTTCTGCTAATGAACAACATTGTGATGATGATTATCGAGATACAGATGGTGATGGTCTAGCCGATTGGGAAGAATCGTTGGGCTCATGGGGCTTCGAATCATTACCCACACTAATCGATTCTGACGGAGATGGAGTAAACGACCTCGATGAGGTAATCAATTCAACTGATCCGTTGGAGCCTTGTAGTAATCTGGCAGATTTTGATGGTGACGGTCTGAATAATTATTTCGAAAATACTACTGGTTGTCCATTGATTTATGGTATTGAGAATGGAAATATGTCATTAGATAACTACACAACGCTGTGGAATAATTCCGATACAGACAATGGTGGCGTAATCGATTACCAAGAATATCTTGATGGAACAAATCCGCAGAATAATCCTGATGATGATCTGAATCCGTTGGATACTGATGGAGATGGAATCCCAGATACCATCGAACAAGAAATAGGCACTGATTGGTTAGATCCAGATACTGATGGAGGAGGTATTCCTGATGGAGATGAATGTCTGCCTGAATATTGGGATAATGGTTGTGCTGATTCGTTGTTCGACCCTTGGGACCCGACAGATGACATTTCTACAAACATGCTATATTTCTTCGCTGAGAATACAACCACTGGTATTGATTACAATATTACTCATTATTGGCGATGGCACACATATGACTCCTATACAGGTGCCTCTTGGGGCGTCAATAATAGTTTAGTTGGGTACACACAAATGTTCCCTACATGGTCAACAACTCAAGGTGTTGCACATCCGGACTTTTGGGATAATTCAGCCCTACATTCGTGGGAAATTTCATTCAGTAATAACGGAATAATAAGCCCTGGGGAAGAGTTGATTGCACCATACAATGCGGTCAATTATACCGGTTGGAGTGATGTAGCCGCGGGCTTAAATTTCTCAAATTATACTCGAGATGTTTTGATTGATTCTTCAGTTGTTGACCAGCTATACGTTACAACGCCTCAAATTATTTTTACCGATGCTATTCGAGATAATACAACTGCATTCCAAAATAGTACTTACGCTACCGGTTTCAGAGGACCTACAAATGTTACGACAATCACACAGGCTGTGCTGAATGAGAGTGGTTGGACATCTGCGTGGGATCAAATTGAGGCAATACAAGAATTCCTAATTAATGGAAACAATACTACCACTTTCCTTAGAAATCACGCTGGTTCAAATGTGAATCGCAGTGGCTCAGGCATTGGAAGTATTCTAGAAGACACCTCGGTTTGGATTCTTGAGGAAGCTCTTGAAGGCGATTGCGATGAGTTTGCGACAGTTTTCGCCGCTATGTTGAGAAGTATTGGCTTACCTACTAGAAAGGTTACAGGCTTCTCTGGTGGAACATGGGTCGATAATGGATTCGAAGTATATGGTAATGATTTCACATGGTGGGTTGAGGTTCATCTACAGACAAACGCCAATCAAGGCGAATTAGACCTTGGTTGGATTCCATTCGAAGCTTGCCCAGACGTTTCAGTTGTCGAGGTAGTGGATGAAATTTGGTCACCAGATTCTTTGGAAAGAGATTACTCTTCAGGTAACATCTCTCTTAATGGCACATTACAGTTTGTCAGTAACTCCTCAAGTATAGAGGGAATTACTCTAGAACTATACCTTGTACCTGATAATGAGACTGTAAATGTCCCTGGAAGCGCTGCATTGGCAACTAGGCTAATCGGTACTACAACTACTGACTCTGAAGGATTCTTTTCATTCAATGGTTCACCTTCTGAGATGATTAAGCCTGGTTTTGGTTCTTTAGTGGTTTTAACCCAAAAGCAAGGATACGTTGGTGTACAGGGGGTATCCTTCCCATGGTCAATTAATATCACAGACGATGTAAATTTGTCAATAAGTAGCCCCGTTCCAGCCGAACAACCTATGTTGGGTGTAGGAGTTAACTCAACAGTCACTGGAAGCATGAGTTGGGCTAACCTTCCACAAACAGATCCGGCCATGCTGGATACTCTCCAAGTCCTACTTAATTACACAACAATTGAGGAGGGAGATGTTAACCTAATTGCTGATGTTGGTTC
Organism: Candidatus Thalassarchaeum sp.; assembly: GCA_022451235.1. Taxonomy (GTDB): domain Archaea; phylum Thermoplasmatota; class Poseidoniia; order Poseidoniales; family Thalassarchaeaceae; genus MGIIb-O1. The sequence continues at coordinate 51,780 of JAKUOA010000002.1, forward strand.
GGGTGGGTATTTCGAGTTCAGTGTACCAATTTCAGAAAATGAGCCTCTTGGCCTCATTAATGCCAGTTTAGCATTCCTTGGATGGCATCAAACCGATTTGAATAATGCTAGCAATCCTGAATATCATCTAAGACCCAACACAATTGATTTTAATTTCAATATAACACCTTCACCAAACCTAACAATATCTCTAGAAGGAAGTGACGCAAACAACAGCATTTTGGATATTAATCAGTTAGTTTTCATCAACGGTACTGCAGTTAGTAGAGGGCCATCACCTGATCCATTGAATGGCACACTTACTTTCCAGATGCGCAGGGCCGGAACCAATGGCCCCTATACTGACCTCGCAACTTGGGAACTTAATTCTAGCAATTGGACAACAAATCCCGGTCAATTTGCTATCGAATGGGATTTTAATGAATCATCAGTATCTATCCCAGCGGGTCTTGTTGAAGTGAAGTTCATTTACTCTGCTGATGAGTTATTTGCTACCGATGAGGAATCTTTTGCGTCTAGTTTTGGTATCAGATCATATGTGGAATTCTCTTACCTATTAATTGCAACCGAAAGAGGCACAGAGGCTTCAGTCGCAGTACAATTATCTGACCATACTGGAACATCTGTTGCTGATTTCCCCGGCCTGTATAGTGTTGACTTTAATGGCACTGAAGTGTTCAACATTACCGACCCCGAATCGGGTATTTTCAACGTAGCATGGGTGCCGGATTTGAATACAATCGCTGGAGATTACTCGTGGCAACTAAATTACACTGGTTCAACATGGCTCAGGCCTACTTCAGTAGTTGATAGTATTAGGATACAAGGAAGAGCTAACGTAACAGTTACTGTGGGTTCCGAATGGACTGAGAGAGGAACCGTAACTTGGGTCTCAGGTGTTGCCCAGGATATTTTCCATCTTACTCCAATTACTGGAAATAACTCCTCAATTGTAGTCCAACTTGAGATTCCATCGGATTTACCTTCAAGCCCTGATGGAAGCCCCGCACCTCCCGTCATCCGTACACTTGTCAGTGGCTGGATTAACGAAACAACAGGCGCGTATAATTACTCATTCACAATGCCGACTGATGTTCGTTCAAGTGCCTACTTCTTACGCTTTGTTCTAGACTTTTCGACAAACGCTGAGGTCCTTGGCCCATTCTATACTACTCTTGCACAAACAAGAGTCTTGACTGGAATTCAAAGCGAATTTGTAGTTAATGCAGAACCTGAATCAATCATTGTTATTGCCGGCACTACCCTAATTCTTAATGCCACAATAACGGACATCGCAGATGATTCCGTGGTGCCCGATACAGATGTCGACTTATACCTCGATTGGGGTGGCCCTAATCAGGTAATTATCGATTCAGCGACAACAGATGTAGATGGTATTGCAAGATTTAGTCCTACTATTCTAGAAGACACCACTCCAGGATTCTATGACCTACGTGTCCACGCTAATGATGACCTAACAGATAATCTAACAGACGTCGATGCAGGGCGTTGGATAGGGAATGATACATTTGCAAATTTAACCGTGCAGGTAGACAGTCAAGTGGAAATCAACTCCATACCTCAAGAAGTCACTGCGGGGCAGTCATTTACCCTTTCAGGACGGGTTTTGGACGGATTCGATAGTAATAGAAGTGTAAGTGGGCCAATGGCGATAGAGGTATTCTTCCTCAATGATTCCAGTGAAACATTAGTTTCCAGCCACACAACAACAAACAACGGTTCGTTCTCGGTATCGGTTCCAACAGACCCATTTGGCGATGGAGTTTCAAGTGGGACCAAGACAGTAGTGGTGAGTGTAATTGAAGGGAGTTCTCCTTTCTATCTTACAGGTACCGGTAATGACTCTATTCTAGTAAGGGGAGTAACTCGATTTACTGAGAGAACTCCTATAATCCAGACTGTTGTTGATAGGGGGACCTCAATTACTTTCGGGGCTCGATTAACCGAATTTTCGGATAATGACCTTCCTGTTGGAGGTACGGAAGTTGCAGCTAAATTCCATGATACATGGCTGACTGAAGGAATAACTAACGGCCAAGGACTAGTCAATTTCACCTTTGATGTTCCACATACACACCCGCTTGGTCAAATCGGAATCACTCTATATTTCAATGGCTCTGCAACTCTCCATTCAACAACTACTGTATTGAACCAAATTTTCGTCCGTTCACCAACTAATCTTACAATTTCACCAGTAACAGATAATCCAATTGCTGGCGAATCATTCAATGTTAGTGGAACATTACTATCTAGTAATGGTACAGGAATAATGGATAGGACAGGGGCTGCTTTACCTTCATCCCTTACATTCTCTATAGACGGCACCGATTCGGGGTTCCAAGCAACTGGAGGTGTTGTGAATCCAAATGGCACTTGGAGCGCTGTAATTACGCTCGGGCTTTCTTTCCCTAGAGGGGCTCATAACATTACCGCTAGTTATACTCCAACCGTAAATTACTACGGCTCAAGTAGTGATACAGGATCTTTCGATAGTAGGGGGTACTCTCTAATTTCAATATTAGATCCGGCAGACCTAGATCCCGATAGAAGAGTTGTTAGAGGCAATGATGTTAGTGTAAATCTCTCAATCATAGATAATGCAGGTCAATTGGTAGAAGATGCCGAAATAGACATTCTAGTTGATGGTTCATTCATTCAATCTGTGACTACCGATTCAACAGGAAGAGCAACTTTGGTGATCCCTGTAGATGCGCAGAGAACACAAGGTCCAATGCTAATTTCTGCAGAATTCCCGGGAATAAATGGTTCTACGGGTTTAATCGGAGACTCCACCTGGTCTAGAGTAATCGTTCTCGCTCCAACAATAATAGAATTCACAGAGATATCAGGTTCCATGATTGCTGGAGAAAACATTACTTTCACTGGTACCCTTCTAGATGAGCATGGCCAATTATTGACTGATAACGGTTTAATTTCTGGAGGAGTAATCCATATTTGGATCGATGGAACCGATGTCGGTTCTATCTACACAACAGTTTCGAACGCCTCCACAGGGCAGTGGAGAGTGACCTATGATTTGCCATTAGATATGGATTACGGGGCTCATACAGTTACTGCGAAATTCCTTGGAGGATTTACCTGGGTAGATCCGATGGGTCAAGGAGATTCATTGAATCCTGAATATTACCTGCCCGCCGCAAGTACAGTTGAATTCAATGTAACACAAACATCTCAAGTTATTATCACAACTCCACCCGGAGAAGTCGATAGGAACCAGTTACTTCTCATTGAAGGAATGCTTACAGATGGAGCGGGTCGTACGCTTGGAGATAGATATCTAGAAGTCACCATGAATGATCAATTCCTGACCGGGCTTCAGGTAGAAGAAAATGGAACATTCAGCGTATATCTTCCAATTCCACCAGATATGCCATTAGGCCCTAGATTGGTGAAGATAATTTTCCAGGGCGAGGAGTTCATACTCACTTCAAATTCAACCACAGTATTCACAGTATACGCTCCCACTATCATTTCGATTGACCCTGTAAGTGCATACGCTGTGGGAGATGAAATGAGGCTTACTGGAACAGTTAGAGATAATCTCCCTGATGGCGGATTGGCAAATCACTCCCTTGAAATTTTCATTGATGGCACCCTAGTTGGGATAACCACAAGTCGTGAAAATGGTGATTGGTCATTCAATTGGGTCATTTCAGACTTCTTGGACATCGGCTTCCATACGATAACTGTAACGGCCCCTGCACAGGGGTATTACAGGCCAGGAAGTGTAGATGCCAATCTGACAATTGCTTACCATACTACGATTAATTTGCAAGTGGATGATGTATCAGTTACTAGAGGCGAACAATGGAACTTTACAGGTAGACTATTTGACTCAGATACAGCAGGAGCACCAGGTCTTTCTGGAAGAGAAATTATTGTCACTCTTGATGGATTAGAAATCAATCGAATAACCACTGGCGAGGATGGTATTTTCGAATTGGAATATTCGATAGGCTACCTAATTGCAAGAGGTGGACACGATATTAGATTCACATTTGAGGGTCAAACATTTTACCTGCCTGTGGAGTATAACATGACGGTTTATGCAAAGGCAGATATCGAAATAGAGGTTCTTTGGGAGACTGACTTGATAATTCGTTCAGATGATTCTAAGGAGATTAAATTAGTTGGCAGAATAGTCGAAGTTGGCGGAGAAAGTAACGTCATTGAAGGCATGGAAGTCGTCTTGCTTTGGAATGGTTTAGCAGAACCATCAATCCTAGTGTGGGATGAATCAACAGGTCACTTTGAACTCCGCTCTCCAGCTCGCTCGACAATGCCTCCTGGTGAATTATCACTTACAATATCCGCAATTGCAGATGCAGACAGATTCCTAAACGGTTTGGAGATTGAGCATATAGTAAACATCCGCGTTCCTGTGACATTTACATTTACACCGGATAATCATCATATCAAGGAAAACCAGAGACGAATAAATGGTACTGTGACAGTTACTGCGAACGATACGGGGCTACCCGTTGAAGGCATTTCCATTGTCGCTAGACTGGTCAACCAATCAGTGATACATTTCCAAAATGTCAAACTCACCGATTCCAATGGTATAATGGATTATGATTTCACAATCCAAAACCAACCAGCATTTTACGACAAAAATAAATGGGGAGAATTATCTCTACTATTCCACACAGATTCTCAATTAATCAGTCCAAATGATCGTTTGTGGTTGAACAACGATTATTCTGGTATCGAGATGACTTACGAAGACCCAGCACCTCTCTTTACATTCTGGCAAATTCTTGCTATAATTGGAATAATCTTGATTTTAGGGACTCTTGTTGGATTAGGGTTGTCTCTCAGAAGACGCAGATTAGCAGCTCTTGATGAGATGGCCGGAGTTTTCAGTTATACAGCTGAGTTACTAGCTGCTGGAGATGAAATCCGAGAGGCTATATTCACTTGTTATGAGAGCCTTTGCAATATACTAATGAGAAATGGATTCCTTCGTCGAGACTTTGAAACTGTAAGGGAATTTGAAATGGCAATTAGAAAGGCCCTACCAATTAGTGAAGAAGCTCTTGTGGCATTAGATCGAATTTTTGAAGAGGCCAGATATTCATCTCACAAGTTGGGAGATGGTCATAGACAAAACGCTCAGCATGCACTTTCAATGGTATTACAAGAAATTGATCAGTTACAAGATGTGCCAGAGAGAGATTCATTTGACCTTAGTGAAGCAGTCGCCTGATTAATCAAAACTCAGATGAAGAACTCCATCTGAAATAATTGCTGACTCAACATCCATTGTCGCTGGTACTGAAAGTGTACGAATCATACCCCCGAAGCGTTCAGGTGCAATCACTCTAACCAGTCTTCTCTCATCGTCTATGGATGTTGTCACAGTAAGGCTAGTCAAAGACTCGATATCTAAATTTATGTCGAATCCTGCTTTTGCTGACTCTCTATCCAACTCATCGAAGGCAACACTATCTGAATCAAATGTTCTAGTGTGTTTTTTCGAATGTTCTATTTTTCCTGAAATATGTGTCAAAATTTCATTGTGATTACTTTTTGCAGATTCAAGATGTGTAAGGTCTGCCAAAAAATGTTGATGCATAGCCTCAGCGTGGATATCGAGTCCTCTATCCAGATGTTCATCTACTGCTTCTTCTAGGTCATTGTAACCCACAACATCGACCTTCCGCCACATATCTTTCAACATCGCGAAGAATCCGACTTTGATGAATCCATTGATTGAATCTCACTCTATAGCAGGGTCTGGAAAGCGTTGAAAAAACCTCTTGGCAAGACGACTAGTTCTCTCAGCATCTTGGCTTCTCATCACCATTAGGTTTGTAGGAATACAAAATCGGTATGGTTTTTCTCGAATTCTTTTTTCTAGGATTACTACGAGTGCCCTATCTTCGGCTTTTCTTATTGGCCGGCCAATTGCTTGTAGCACACTGTTTACTGCTGGTTGGTGACTAGAATACCTTCTAGCCGCGTTAGCTCCGAATTTGTCTTGACAATATTCTGTCAACGCCTTCTGTCGTGCACTAGGCGGTGGTACAGGAAGTCCAATACAAACCACTGCGTCCAGAATATTTTCGGGATAATCAACACCTTCTGCCAATTTCCCGGAAAGTACACCACAAAGCATTACTCTGTCATTTGTTCTGCGTTTTTTGAATAGATTCTCAACCATTTCTCCAACTTGTCGTTTACTCATTCGAGAAGTCTCCTTTTCTATCTGGATACCCCAAGGAACCCAGCGGTAATCATCCAATACCATATCCAACATTGCATAACTTTGTGCAAATAGCGCAACATGCCCTGGCGTATTGCGTAAAACCTCTATCACATGATCACGGATATTGTTAGTATTGTTTTCACCACGTTCGGTATATCTTGAAGTGGTATTTTGGGCAACTAAAACCGGCCTTCTTTCTGATAAGAATGGTGAATCATAGTCCTTAGCAAACACTTTCCGTTCTTCATTTTCAGGTAGACGCAATAAATCTCTGTACATTTCAGCGGGAAACAATGTTCCTGACATGAGTATAGAACCACGGCAAGAGGCGAAAAGAGGGCCGGAAACTACACCTGGATCGAGCAGAAAAGACCTCACTCTAGGCTCATCAAGTAATTTATCAAAAACCAATACAAGGGCAGAAGAGCCATCATATTGCCCACAGGTGGTAATGAAGGCGGCTAACCTTTCACTACTGGTTTCTCTTTCATCATCGTCCTCATTTTCTAAATCTACACGAACTGAGTATAATTGTGCAACTAGTCTATGAAGACTAGAGAGTCTTCCCTTTGGATTTTCTTCAAGTGTTTCATTAAGGATAGTTTCCATCTCATCTAGTAGATTCCTAGTATCAATTTGCATATCTTCCTCATCTGAGCGAGATAATTCTTTTTCTTTCGCCGAGAACCAATTTGGCATCTGAGACTGAAGTCGTTTTAGAGATCTTTCAGCCCATTCCATTTCGTCTAATTCAACGTCTTCTCCCTTTGAAGCCGCCAATTCAATGGCTGTTTCTAAGTGTTCTTGTACCTCAAATCGTGCGTCTCGAAAGGTGTTGGAAATTATTCGACGTTCCATACCATTACGAACTCTATCTGGCAAATTATGTGCCTCATCAACAATGAGAATGGTGTTTTCAATATCTACTCCCATAGACGCTAACGATGCCTCTCTAACACTATCGATGAAAACGTGATTGTAATCACAAACCAATATGTCACAATTCTTCACTACCTCTCTAGCTGTTGTCCATGGACAGAGATTAACTCGTCTACAATTCTGAATTAAATCATCAACATGAGTCGGCCTTCGCAGAATATTCGCTTGCATATCATCTCTCAATTCATCTCTCATCGAGGCGTCCAACTCATCTTCGCAATCGCATTTCCCACTCATTCTATCGACATTACGACACATACCATCGCGGCCGATTAGATCTACCAATCTTATCCTAGGCTCGGTTGTACCAAGCTTCTGGTTAATTTTCTGAACAGTGTCGACAACTATCCTATGCTGTGATTGACGACCTGTTAGGAATAATATCTTCAGATTGTCAGAAGAAGATCTCTGTACATTAATCGCACTGGCTAATGAGGCAGCAGTTTTTCCTATTCCCGTTGGGGCCGAAGCCAGCAAAGTACCCTCGCACAATAAAGCCTCAATCCCATCCGTAATCATGTCCGATTGAGATTCTCTAACTTCGAGATGTGCGAAGTACCTCGCCGAAGAATCGACTACTTTCGCCGTCATGGTTTCATACCTGACGATAGACCGCCCAAGAAGATTGGCTCTGTCTATGGTGAAATTCAAACTAAATCCGACGTAAACGATTCTGTGCAATTTGGAGATTAGACTACTTCTCCAAGAAAGGCTAATTCTGCTGATCTGTAAGGAATTGGGTGTGCCCCGCCCGAATTGGGCGGGACGGTGTGTGTTGAGTTTCAATTTTCACGATTCTCTAGATCGTGGTGTCTGCTACGTGTTGAAAGATTGGGGCGCGCTTGTCGAGGTGCATCAGAGGGCGAGTAACCTACTGCGTTGGATAGTGTTGCTCTCTTTCGAAGACCATTGAATCCTACAGTAAGGGTCGCTCGAGTAGAAGTTTGTGCGGAGGGGCGACTTTGCCGCCCCCCCGCGGAGTTTGAGTGCATCCCATTCTCACCCACGTCTCTCACCTCATTATTCAGTCGAATCGTCAAATCGAGCACGAAGCTCTTCCAGGCGCTTACTTAGCACCGCATCGACTGTTGCATCGTCAGTAGAGGAGCGCGCTATGTGTTCGCGTGCTGCATATCTTAGGACAACATCTGGTTGTTCTCCGTGTATTCGACAAAAGTCTTCCAAGCGAACACTCAGGTCAGGCCCTAATTCTACCTCGATACGGGTGCCGGAAGAAAAAGCAGGTGTTGCCAGGTATCTCCTGATAGCCTCTCGAATAACATCAGACTTGTTTCTCATCCCATCGAATCCAACCCTGCGCTCAAGTTCGAGCAAGTAGTCTTCTGGAATCCTTAGCGAAACCATCGGGCTTTGACCTACCACACTACCTTCCTCCTAAGTCTGCGAGAGGGCCGGGGGCTATTAAGTGTATTGCAAATGAAATACAATTGAAATACAAAAGATGCAAAATTTTCAATATTTTTTCTAACCTTCTCGTCTTTCACCATATCTCCATAGCAGTTCAGTTGAAGGGGGGGGGTTATCTCGGAATCGTGCAGGGTGTGTCATGAAGGTCATCAACGACACGATACATGGACAAATTTCTCTTGATGGAGTCAGAGAAGAATTGCTCTCTACTCCAGAGATGAACAAACTAAGCCACATCAAACAATTAGGTCTTGCCCATCTCGTATTTCCGGGAGCTCACCATACACGTTTCGAACATTCACTAGGTGTCTCCCACGTAGGTGGGATGATGGCGGATGCAATGTCCTTAGATGAATCTGAAAAGACGTTGGTGCAAGTCGCTGGCATGTTGCACGATGTCGGTCATGGTCCATATTCGCACACTCTAGAACATATCTTGCATGAGAGGGGAGGGCTTGATCACATGTCAATTACAGAAGGAATAATTCTAGGTGAATACGATGTTTTACGAGAAGGTGAAGTGGCTAGTGTCGAAAATAGAAAAAGCATCCCAGATATTCTAGAATCTTACAATATTGAACCTGAAGATGTTGCAAGTTTAATCCGAGGTCCAGATGCAAGGGGCTCGGAGAGAACTCTAATATCCTGGACCGACGGTAAGGAAGACTTGGTGACAGATGACAAAACTCTCGGTCATTTGGTTCACGGGCCAGTAGATTGCGATCAGATGGATTACTTACTACGGGATTCTCATTTTACAGGAGTTACACACGGAATCATAGATCATCATCGATTGATTTCATGTCTTCGAAGACATGGAGGAGACATTGCCGTAGAAGAGGGAGGGCTTGCCTCTCTTGAAGGAATGTTACTTGCTAGAGGTTTAATGTATAGTGCAGTATATTTCCACCGTGTAACAAGAGTCACGGAAGTTATGCTTAGTAGAGCAGTGGAGCGTTCAGAGGATATGCTTCCCGATCCTAAAGATATGCAGAGAAGTGTCGATGCCGAAATTTGGCAGGCACTTTACGAAGCGGGAGATTATTCCAGAGATATGATGCGGCGACTAAAATATCGCCAGATGCTTAAGGTCGCCACTAGTAGAAGACAAGGTGATTTATCCGAATCACAAATAGAACGGTTAATTGAAATCGCCAATAGTTCGAAGAAGAGAAGAGAAATTGAGGATGATTTAGCGCATAGAGCAGGTCTCGAACCTGGATATGTTGCAATTGATGTGCCCAGTGTAAAACTCCTATTGTCTGAGCCTAGAATGGATGCAGTTGATATTCGAATTATCGGAGATGATGGTAAGACTAGAAAGATGAGTGAGCATACTCCAATCGCTGATGCACTAAAAAAGAGGCAAGTTAGCCAAGCTGTAGTATACGTGATGACTCTCTCAGGCTATGAAAAATCGGTTGCAGAATTAGCCGAGAGAAATCTCTTTGGTTAATTTCAGAACTGCCCCTACGGGGCAGTCTGAACAGTATATTCAGGCACACCATTCAAAAGGGGAACTCCGGTCGCCGAAGCGTCCGGTGTCGCAATAGAGAATCGGATACAAACGTCGGTGAACCAAATGGATAAGACGATGAAAGAAGTTTATGATAGCGTAATTGCAAGAGATCCTGATCAAGCAGAGTTTCATCAAGCGGTTGAGGAAGTCTTAGAGAGTCTTGGCCCTGTTATCAAGCAAAACCCCGAATATATACCAGTCGTAAAATCTGTAGTAGAGGCTGAAAGAATTATTCAATTCCGGGTGCCTTGGTATGATGATAATGGCGAACTACAGGTAAATCGTGGATTTAGAATCCAAATGAATAGCGCTATTGGACCATACAAAGGCGGACTAAGGTTCCATCCTTCTGTGAATCAATCAATCCTAAAATTCCTGGCCTTTGAACAGGTGTTCAAAAACAGCCTTACTCAACTCCCTTTGGGTGGAGGCAAGGGTGGATCAGACTTTGACCCAAAGGGTAAATCTGACCAAGAAGTAATGCGCTTTTGTCAGTCTTTCATGATTGAGTTATGGAGGCATATTGGTGCTGATTGTGACGTGCCTGCTGGTGATATTGGAGTGGGAGGCCGAGAAATTGGTTATATGTTCGGTATGTACAAGAAATTGCAAAATGAATTCACCGGTGTTCTAACTGGCAAAGGTCTTGCATACGGTGGTTCTCTAATCCGACCGGAAGCCACAGGCTACGGGACAGTATATTTCGCTAGGGAAATGTTGGCGACTCAAGACAAATCCTTTGAGGGTGCAAAAGTATCGATTAGCGGAAGCGGGAATGTCGCTCAATTTGCAGTCGAAAAGGTACTCGATCTTGGAGGAATTCCAGTCACTATGTCCGATTCCTCCGGTTGGATACATGACCCCTCTGGAATTGACAGAGAAAAATTAGCTTGGATAATGGACTTGAAGAACAACCGTAGAGGCCGAATCAAGGAATACGCGGATAATTTCGAAGGAGTAACTTACAATCCATCTGAACCCGAACCCGCACTTAATGGCCTATGGGGAGTCAATGTAGACATCGCTTTACCTTGCGCGACTCAAAACGAGATTAATGGTGAAGAAGCCCAAATGCTAGTTGATAACAATGTAATCGCTGTGGCTGAGGGTGCGAATATGCCATGTACACCAGAAGCGGTTGAAGTGTTCCATAAGAATGGGATTTTGTTCGCTCCTGGTAAGGCCAGTAATGCTGGCGGGGTAGCAACCTCTGGGTTGGAGATGAGCCAAAACTCACTTCGACTTTCATGGACTCGTGAAGAGGTAGATACAAGGCTCGAAGCGATAATGGTGAATATTCACAAACAAGCATCTGAGACTGCCGCAAAATACGGTATGGAAGGAAACTATGTTGCGGGTGCAAATATCGCTGGCTTCCTCAAGATTGCAGATGCGATGATTGCACAAGGAATGATCTAGAAATCTCTTCAAGACCGAGGCCGATTACCAGTTCCATCCGGAACATAGCCATGGTCTGCTTGGGTATTTACTAGTTGATTCTCAATGTTCTCTGGAATTTCATCTTCATGCATAGATGAGAGGAATTTCTGCAATCGTTCAGTCTTTGGCTCGTTGATAATTGAGGAAGGTCCCTCTTCAGCAACTTGCCCATTATCTAGGTATACTATTCTGTCAGCCACATCCCTAGCGAAATTGATTTCATGGGTTACAATCACCATAGTCATTCCTTCGTCTGCCAGTCCTCGAATTGTTTTCAGGACTGAACCAATCAATTCTGGGTCTAGTGCACTTGTGGGTTCGTCGAATAGAATAACCTCCGGCTTCATCGCTAGCGCTCGAGCAATTGCAACTCGTTGCTTTTGCCCACCCGATAAATTACCAGGATATGCTTCTATCCTATCTAGCATATCGACTCTTTCTAGAACCTCTAATGCTACCTCTTCGGCCTTCGATTTACTCATTCCACGAACATGACGCAAACCTAGAGTGATATTGTCTAGAACTTTCAAATGAGAAAATAATTCGAATGACTGGAAAACCATTCCAATTCTGCTTCTAACTTCATTTACATCTGCTACAGGTGTGTTAATCTGTTCTCCTCGTAGTTCGATAATTCCTTCTGTGGGCTCAATCAATCTGTTGATACATCGTAGAACTGTAGATTTTCCTGAACCCGAAGATCCGATTACTGCGACTGATTCTCCTTCATGGACCTCGAAAGATACCCCCTTTACTGCATGAACTCCTCCGGGGTAAATCTTCTGCAAATCGCGAATTGAAAGAACTACATCTGCCATTCAAGCACCTCCTGAAATTCCCAGCCCAGGGATTTTTGTTTTCTCTTCTAATCTTCGAAGTAATAGGGCTAGAGTCCAAGTTACTACAAAGTAAGAAATCATCACTAATCCCCATGCGGAGAAAATTTGAAACGTGGTCGCAATCATCAGTTTTCCTTGTCTTGAAAGTTCAGAATAACCAATTACCATCGCAAGTGAAGAATTCAATACTAAATTTACCATCTCGTTACCAATAGGCGGAATACAAATTCGAATAGCTTGAGGCATAATCACTAATCTCATTGTTCCCAAATAGGTCAAGCCGATGCTTCTACCTGCTTCCATTTGACCAGAAGGTATGGCGGAAATGGCACCACGTATAGTCTCGCACTGATACGCTCCGGAGTTAAGGCCTAGAGTGAAAATAGCGCTTAGAAAAGTTCTGTCACCGTAAAAGAAGTAGTCAATTCCATCAACACCGGGGTCACCAAAAGTTCCTTCCATCAATTGTTGAATTCGCATTCCTAGCCTTAGTCCGAAGTGAATGAACATAAATTGTACAATCAGAGGTGTGTTACGGAAGAAATCAGTATAGACAGTTGCTAATGAGTTCAATGGTCGAACTTTGAAAATAGGCCCGGACAATTTTTTATCGGCTAGTATGAATTGAATAGAAATTGTAACAATACCCAAACCCAAGGCAAACATTGCAAATCCTCGAGGGTCTCCAACAGGAGTAAAAATATACTCCAGCCCCTCTAATTGTAATTCTGGAAATCTATTGACTCCAGTGTATAATAACCATAATCCGATTATCAAACAGACTGCTCCAAGCACCCTAATTTGATTTGTAGGATATCTTTCTAGTATATTCTTGAAAGATGTAGGTGCAGTCTTTAACATCGCCAAGATTACCCCAATTGTGAATCCCAATAAAATTCCAAATAATACGATTTTTACTGTTGCAATAAATCCAGATAACAGCATATCATCCGCGTATTCAACAAATTCTCCGAAATTATTGTAATCGGGAATTTGGAATCCAATATCTTCGTTTTCTCCTGCTCTATCGGTAAACAGGATGACTCCAGAATCGCCGACTACTATACCCGAAACATAGTCAAACATAGCATGGTCATTGAACGATGTATTCACTCCAGCAGGTAGAATATTTGTTTCAACATTCATGCCTTGATCAAGACTTAACCCTAGAAATCCATCAGGTCCAGTGAATAGAATTTTTGAGGATGAGACCACATCAATAGAAGAAAGGTTAGTCGCCAGTGTCGTGTTATACCCAGCCGATTCAATTTCTCTTAATTGCCACTCAAATCCACCCGGAGATGTAGAGTAGAGTATTTGTCCAGAATCACTTACTGCGAACATACGATATGGATTGAAGTAAGATATAGAAACGATTGAACAATCTGGGTCTGGAGCTTCTCTGTAATCCCATGTGGCGCCACCATCATTTGTTGCAAGAATAGTCCCAGAATCACCAACAGCCAATCCATCTTCATCTCCGTTGAAGTCAACATCGTGGAGGTTTTCATTGAAACTTGTTGTCCTATTCCACCAAGTTTGACCTGTGTACTGCCAGATAGCTCCTTCATTTCCTACTATTACGAGGGATTGTACTCCTGTTAATGCGATACTCTTCATTCCCGTTTGGCTAGAGTCGATTGTAATCCATTCAGATCCGAAGCTATCTTTCATGTAGATTACACCCTCAGAAGACATTACAGCCATAGAGTTCTCATACGAGTCTGCTGAGATTAGGTCAGCATTTCCTAAATTAGTATGATTTTGCCATGTAGCACCAGAATCTTCGCTCAATCTAACGATTCCAGAATCTCCGAATACCCAGATTATTTCTCCATGAATGACCGCTGCATTTAGATCGTAGTCAGTCCAACTTTCAGCCTCGTTCCATCCTGTAATTGTTTCTTGTCCGCTTGAATGGGGAATCGAGCAGATTAACAATATAGAGACTAGAATCCCAACCCTAGACTTAGAGTCTATCGATGACCAAGAGAAAATTCTCTCGATACCCGGAGAGGCACTATTCACAGATTGAGCACGCAGAAGTTAGAATATAGAATCGACCCGTATCAAATTATGATTTATTTTAGATTTTTAAAAAAATTAAGAGCATTAGTATTAGCAATGTTCATGGTTGTCTTTCAATGGCCCTTGTTGTATGGGCGAGATGATTTACCATGGTAAGGTGAAGCAAGTTTGGAGTACAGATAATCCGGATATAATTGAATTTAGGTATACTGACCAAATTAGTGTCTTCGACCAAATTATTCCTAGCTTAATTCCTCGGAAGGGTGAGTCATTAAACAGAACATCTTGTCACTGGTTCAAACTTGTTGAAGAAGCAGGAATTTGTGATACCCATGTTATCGAGATGAATGCACCTGATAGAGTGTTAGCGCGAAGATTCGATGTAATTCGTGAACCTGGTGCTATATCTAGAGACCAAGAAAATGTCTTCGTTCCATTGGAAGTGATTTGCCGACATTATCTTGCAGGTAGCGGTTGGAGAAGATATGCAAGGGGGGACGCTCCTGCTGAGGAATTTGGATTTGAACCTGGAACTATACTAGAGGAAGGGGTGAAGCTTCCAAAGCCATACCTCGAGGTTTCAACTAAGTTCGAAAAATTCGATAGGTTACTCGATAGAGCAGAGGCATTGAAAATTTCCAATTTAACCAACGAAGAATTCGATTCCATTCTAGAAATTGTGGTAAAGGTTGACGAAATAATCGAAACCGAGGCTGCAAAGCGTGGATTAATTCACGTCGATGGAAAGAAAGAGTTCGCCCTAGGTGAAGGTAGAGTTCCGGTCTTGGTGGATTCATTCGGAACCCTAGATGAGGACAGATGGTGGGATGCTGAAGCCTATGAGCGAGGGGAGATTGTACAGCTATCGAAAGAGTTTGTCAGAGGACATTATCTTGAGACTGGACACCACTCTGAACTTTATGCGGCTAGAGAGGCAGGAACCGAAGAACCACCAATTCCTGCATTACCTCAAGACATAATCGACCAAACTGCTATTCTGTATGCCGATATGTACGAGAGATTGACCGGTCAGTCATTCTGAGATTGTTTTGGTCAGTTGTGTTTTCTCATTAAAATTCCACAACGCCTTTTCTCCGCTCCACGTAAAATTATTGTCAGATGTCTGAAAGCATCGGCAACCCCGCCATCTATTGGCTCACTGGGATCAACTGCCCATTTGCCCTTTTGGATTGCTCGACGGAGATTAATTACGTCCTTCTTATCCAGCCAGCCGCATAATTCCAAGCCACCCTTGCCAGAAGAAAACCCACCTTCTCCTAGGAACTCTTCATCAAGCCCAAGAGTTAGTTTTGCTAGCAAATCATGAAGACCATCATCGGTCTTTTCAATCGTATGATTTAGTAAATACTCTATCGCATTACCTCCTTCAATAGGAAATCTTCCAATCCTATCTCTACTTACTCCTCTGTCTAGGGGTTCTGGTATTCCTCCATCTTCTTTCCATGCAACCGAACACAGGAATAACATCATTGCAGGATCGATAGGTGGATTTTCTCCTTCTTCTAATTCAATAATTGATGAGGGCACCCCCTCTAGGGACTTAATCTCTGAATGGTCGCCGCCTTGGGAGCATTGTATTGGGGGTATCAAATCAAGGGGGTCATGTTGCAAAGGCTCGAAAGTGTGGAATGGACTAGGTGAGATGTAGCGGCTCATGTTACTATCACCTATGGTTAGTCTTCACCGGTTAAGCGCTTCAACCTACTCTCGAAGTCGTTCAACTGTTCTTCAATAACTTCCGGAACTTCTTCAATCGGTTGTCGACTATCCGGTTCATCTTTCTTCACTGAATTTTCTTGAATATTTTCTTTAGGTATTTTTTCAGAAGGGGACGGGGGTTGTGGAAGACTTGGCTCTTGTTTTTTCTTGCTAAGAATTGACTCGGTCATATCTAGCAATTTCTTCCTTTCTCTTTGGTTGTAGAGAATCCATGTCAAGGTGAGGGCTAATGCGATTACAAGAACAGCGGAACCTATTGCCGTACCCCATTCAAATCCAGATTCATTATTTACGGATCCCCCGGTAAGAATCAATTTCGCTTCATTATCGCTAGAGTCTGAATCAATATCCCAAGGGAAGTAACATTGCACTGTGACAATAATTTCCGTCCCATCTGGTGCATCATCTAGCGATGGTCGGTCCAACTTTGGTTCAGGCGGATAAGTCTTGGAGAAATCTATCTCATGGGTTGCAGTATGGCTACCGGCTACTACCAAAATACTACAATCAGCATCTGTTAATAGGTGGTGGTATTCTCTCTTTGTCAATACCTTAATTTTCTGTGATTCTCCTTCCCCTTCAAGCTCAAGTCCAACCAAGCCAATATTCCAATCATTTCTGCGAATTTCAAATGCACTCACATCAGAAGCAATGACAATTCCCCTTTCATCTAATAGCCGAATAATCAGACTTCTCATTCCAGGTTGAGGACTCCATGACGCAGCGCTTAGGTTGACTTGTCCGGAAGTCATATTTGCTCCTAAATTACCTTCGAATGAGTCTAACAATTTACCCTGGTCGTCGATTAGAACTACACTGTATCTGAAGGGTTCGGTGCCATTTGCAACGGTACATTCTGCACTTACGGAAACTGCAGTCCCAGTTATTGAACAGGTGGCATATCTGAGGGCAGGTTCGATAACATATGCTGTGTATGGTAGAACAGTTTCTGAATCTACAGTAAGTTCAGTTCCAATAGCCCCTAAACTCGCTTGCCATACCCAACCTCCTTGCACATCCCACTGCAAACTTGACTGAGCATCATCGATAACCAAGGAATCAGGTGAAGTTCCGTGTATGTCTAGCAGGACACTATCTCCTTGCATCGAAACAATCACAGGTGAGGTTGCCCATGAATGATCTTCGTATTGCGTATCAAGAGATATTTCCCTCTGATTACCAACTTCATCTTGCGCTAAAATTCTGATTGTTCTAGATCCTCCATCCCAATCAGAGGATGGAATGACTTCTAGTGGGACTCCCGTGATTTCACCAACGCCAATTACTATCTGAGTCAGGCCTGAAACTTGCCAACCTTGAGGTAAGCTGAGAACTTCAAGAGAAATTGTCGTTGGAGCATTACCTTGATTTTGTAATTCTGCGTGGGGGAAACCGCCATCGTCAGAAACTATCCAATTTCCATTTCCTTGTAGACTGAATTGATGAATAATAGCCACCCTTAGTGGTAGTGTAATCGTAGCCTCACTACTCCCATCTCCTTCCCTTAGTTTTACTAGTAATTCCACAGTTCTTCCATGTCTAGCAGTGGAAGGAGGTGTGATTTGTAAGTTTAGAGTCGCGGTACCCCCTGGGTCTAGAATTGGTAATTCGTCTGGTGTTTGGACTTCCCATCCAATTTCACCATCTACTTGGACGCTTACGTATGGGCGTGTGGGAGAATTTCCTTCCTGAACAACGGTTAGGGAAACCGTGGAACCAGAGGGGTCAATCTCCAAATCTGCATCTGATGCTATAGCATTCCAACCTGCGACATGAGATACTTCTATTGTGAATGTAAAGGTGTAAACTTCGACATCATAGGCAACTATGGAACCGCTAACTTGGTAGGTCGTTCCATTCCAAGCGCCTAATGGGACTTCTACCACCAAATTCAGTGTGGTGGAACTATTAACTGGAATTGCAGAAGCATTATCTCCAAAGATTTGCCAATCCATATTTGAGTCAGCACCTTGGTGATTTAGTACACCTAGACCAGAGGCAGAAATGTCATCGTCTAGGTTTCCAATATTTGTTGCATTTATTTCTACAATAAAGGAGTCACCTGGATTAATTTCAAAAGTATTCTCCTCAACATTACCCAGCGATGAATGCAATACAATATCCCAACGATGATCCTGTCTCGCTTCAAGGGTGACAATCACTGAATCTGATATTGTTGAATTACCTTCAGAAGTCATGAATATTTCAATATCGACTGGATTTCTTGCAGGTGTTGTATCTGGCAAGATTATCTCTACAGGGAGAGTTCTCAAACTTCCGGAACTAAGAGTCACTCTAGAGTTGCTAAACGTAACTAAGATACCGGGGTCTTCTGTTAAATTTTCATCCAATATTACCGAGTAGGACATGACGTAGGTGTCTTCACCATTTCCTGGATTATACAATCGAACCGTGGCTGGTATAGAATCCTCTACTTCTACTAAATGTGGAGATTCAGTAGGCGATACCAATGTGAGGGAGGATCGGTAAATTTGCAAGACTTCAACAGATATTCGAAGTGAATAATCCGAGCCTAAACTACTGGGGTCTGAAAATGAGTGGAATGCAGGAGGTGCATCCATTGGAAGTTCTACAGATAGAATTCCACTCACTCTTGAACCTGGGATGCCTTGCATGGTAATATCATCTCCACTAATAGATAATGCTCCGGAACCGGACCAAATCCAATCATCTATTGCCATTCCCGCGTCACTAACCTTCCAGTCTAAAATACCAGAAGAGGCAGGAAGGTCGGCTATAACATTCCATTGTAATGTATTTTCAGGCATACTTAGTTGGTGGTCAGTTTCGCTTACAACACTTGTAGCGATGAATTGTAATTGTACGGACTGACAGGTTTCGTCTTCTCCACTTCCAACACACATTGTAAGCGGCGTAGAAACGCTATCTCCAAGGGATGCGTCTGTAGGTACGCTGAGTCTTGCAGAGATGATTTTCTGTTCCCCCGCAGCCAGTGTCAATGCAGGAATTTCATTTCCGCTTTCATCGTATAACTCGAGACTATTTTCAACTGAATCCCAAGATGTACTGTCCCAGAACATTGAGATTGAATTTTCATCAGCATTGCCAAGATTTTCTACAATCAACCACGCTTTTGCTGAATCTCCAATTAGGCCATAACCATTACTTGCGGTGGTACCCGAAGGCCCTCTTATTGATAGTCCACGAGTACGGTTTGCTTCTACTGGTAAAATTCCGCTAACACTAACATTCTGATCTTCATCAAGTGTCAGGCTTAGAGACAGATATCCTGCATCTGACCCTTCTGCACTTATCGGTGCGTGAATTCTTAGTGAGGGAATCCAAGTCCCATCTGCTGCAATCTCTATGGATGTGATACCTCCTGGTGTTTCATCACTCCAAGTCCATCCTTGAGGTAGATTACTTGCATCCACGCTCATGCTCCAAACACCTGCAAGTCGTCCAGTAGAACGCACAGTCGGCTGACCAATTGTCGATTCTCCCGGATTTGCTCTAACAGGATTAGTGGGCATCTCAAATGTCGCATTATACGGAGGCACAATCGCCAAGCTGGTCGATTGTGCGTCATTGTCATAACGAGATTGGGTGACGTTTTGGTATGGGTCCAGAACCAATTCAAAGGTATATTCCCCAAGTCCGCCCGACCATTCTACAGAGAATGATTCGAACCCCGCGGAACCCGTCGGATCAGTCGGTTCTAGGCTGTCAGCACGATGCCGAGCTATTTCGGTTCCGTCTGCGTATAGTATCGCATCTACGGCCTCGTCAATTTCGATAGTTCCAGCATTTTCAAAGAAGGCTGTAATCGTAACTTCTTCGTTAGGGTTGGGTGCGCTTGGATTGAATTCTATTGCACGCCCATCCAGTAATGGCCTAACATCGGCTAGAGCCGTGGAGATTACCGTGTCACCCAGAACTATGTCTAAAGTAGCGTCTCCATCAACATCTGCTAGAGATGGTGAAGACCATGTTCTATGCTCAACTTCAATCTCATTATTCCAATTGTTATTTATTGCAGCTTGAGTACCAGTATCTCCATCCCAAGCCCAAAGAGTCCTTCCATATGCAACTAGTAATTCAGGAGCGCCGCTACCATCGATATCCATCCAGACAGGCTGCGCAACGGCAATTTCGTCATTAGGAGCTCCGCTGGATTGCTCCAAGTCATTGTACCACTCAATTTGCGGGTTATTTCCTGAAACATCATGACATCCTGCATGACCATGCCTAGCAGTAGTCTCCTGATACCAAGTTACCCAGCATACTCTGTCGATTATATCATCGTCATCAGTATCTATTGCTAATGGCGGAGCATCGGCGTATCCATTTACTGCCTCAAAAGACCATATCTCCGTTCCATCATCAATCTCCAATCCTCTAAATTCAGCTCCATCGACACTGTTTGAACCATCCGCGTCTGTTGGTATTGAAATTATCATTTCAGGAGTAGAGTCCGAATCTAAGTTAGCAATTACCGGACCGGGAAGTCTAATGTGTGGCACGTCGGAATCTCCATCTAAATTGGATAAACTTAGTGACCATAATTGGTCCCCGGATACAGAATTCAATTTCCAAACCCACATTGCTCCACTAGAGGCATCAGTTGTAGTGAGTAAGACGTAGGCAGTTTGGTCATCAACTTGAGCGAATGCTGGGTCTGAGGGGTGACTTCCGTCTTCGAGAGTCGATTGCCATATTGGCGTAGGAACTCCGTTTGCAGCAAGAGGCAGGGCTAATACTACTGGGTTTTCGTTATCGTCGATCGCTGCGAGGACTAATTCAGCATCTCCGTCTAAGTCAAGATCGGCGAGCAAAGGTTGAGTTGTAGGTCTGTGCCCTCCCAACCAAGAAGAGGTATAGGGACCATTTGTACTTCCAATCTGTAAGGAATCATCACTATAGCTCCATAGCAATTCTCCGCTTTTTGCTCCTCCAGGTGACCAACCGGTTACCGAACAATGAAGTCTTGGTGAGTAAGCATCAACAGTCAGGGCGCTACCAGCATCGTAGACAATGATGACCTCTTGCATTCCATCGTCATCTAGGTCAACAATTACGGGTGAAGCCTTGATTATCTCCGTGGCTCCTAAATCTACCTCCCAAGCCAAATCAGCGTCCTCACCCTCGATAATTTTCACGACACTGTGATCGTTACCACCAATTACTTCGGTTTGGATTAGTACAATGAACAGAGAGTCGCCGCCACATCTTTCCATAGCTGCCTCATCGGTTACAATTTGTTGGCTGAAATCTGCAACTGGGGTGCCCAGTGCATCCGTGCCAATCGAATAAGTTCCATATTCCCAATTTATTACTGGGTCGACAACAGAGGATAATTCGGTTGCATTAGTGGGCATTTCGGTCCCAGCGCCACCATCAGGGGAATGGGAAGGTCCTTCGGAAGTCCTTTGACCTATTCTTCCTGGTTGGGGCCAAGGCTGTCCGCCATCTACCCAAGGTTCTACAGTTCCGGTGAATGCTGCATCACCCGATAGATTATCGAAATTCCTGACAAAATTTGAATCGAACACAATCATGGGGGATAGTGAAAGAAGTAGCAAACAGAATACCGCGAGCACCGCATTTTGCTGCCCAGAAGGTTCGAAATTCGGACTCAGCATACTCATCAGGGTCGAACTTGCGCTTTCCAAGCCACTTGAAGGTTAGGGGTATACTCTCATTCAGACCTACGGTCTGAGGATACTTTACCCTTCGCGGAGAGTAATTCTATTGCAGAATCTCTTCCGTTGCGCTTATAGCAGGGTCTTTGGTCGGCGATTCGCACGGACCTCTCCTCTGGAGGCACAGCCGATGAGGGACGGGAGGGTTGACCTGCCTTTCCTCCGACTGAACTCGGAGCGGTCCGGCGATTGGAGGAAACCGAATGTACAGCTTAGTAACAATGGAAGATACCATCAGAATCCCTGCGGAGTATATTCGCGCGGGACGCAAGTTGGAGGATCACATCGACGAATTGGCCCACGCAGCTTTTGAGGGACGATTTGATGAAGACGAAAATTACACACTGCTAACCTATGACCACGAAACCGTAGGCCGTGGAAAGATAATTCATGGCGATGGTGCAATCTATCAGAGAGTTCGCTTCAAGGCGCTCCATTTCACTATGGAAGCAAATGAGGTAGTAGATGGCGCAGTTTCAGAGATTTCTGAATATGGCGCATTCGTCCGTATTGGCCCAATTGAGGCGTTGCTTCACAAATCACAGATTCTTGATGAACCTATACAGGTAAACATGGGAATTAGAAGAATCGAAGGTTCTCAGTCTGGAAAGCATATCGAAGAGGGTTCATATGTTCGTTCTCGAATCGTCTCAAAGGCGATTAACCAAAATGATCCTAGGTCGAGTAAGATTGGTTTGAATTGCAAGATGGTGGGTCTTGGTGCTCTCGATTGGTTGACTAGAGGTGACTGAGGATGCCAAAATCATTCGCTTGCGGAGAATGCAACATGATTCTTCCAGATCCTGAGAAGAAAAGCGACCCCCCTCAATGCATGCGCTGCCCTTCAGCTCCGGTAACTACCGATTGGTCGGGTTACGTAGTAATAATGCACCCAAAACGCTCAGAGGTTGCTCAGCGATTGAACATCGATAACCCGGGCTCCTACGCCTTGAAGGTGAATATCCGATAAGGAGGAAATGAATATGGAAATTATCGAGAGAAAAGAGAATCCATTGCTTAACCGAGTTGAGATTAGTTTCCGGTGGGAGCACCCCAAAGGAGCNACACCTAAACTTTCTGAAATGGTTGCTGCCGCTGCAAAGGCCGAACCAGGTTCCAAGAAAGAATTGGTCTTCGTTAAAAATGTAAACACCCGATTTGGCCGACCACAGACTACTGGAATCGCCGTTATTTACGGTGACTCAGAAGCGGCAGCCCTTGAGCCAGATTTTGTTCACACCCGCCACAAGTCAATCCACTCTCCTAATGAGGAGAAGGAACCAGCGACCTCAGAACCTGTTGCTGAGGAGTCCGTCGCAGAAGGAGATGAAGCGGATTCAGAAGAGGGAGGCGATGAGTGATGGGGGAAGGGCCTAATCCAAACGGGAAGCATTCGAAATACTCTATCGAAGATGGCAAATTGATTCGAAAGGAAACTTGCCCAGAGCCTAATTGTGGCCCGGGAGTTTTCTTGGCTGTACACAAAGATCGTAAGTCATGCGGTAAGTGTGGATTTACTGTAAAGAACGAGTAACTGCAAATTTGCACAACGTTCCATCGTTCGTAAGAACCTTGTCTGCAACAAACCCCACTCCTAGTTCTTCTCTGGATGAAATCTCAAGGCCTAAATTGCTTAATCGACCATCGAATCGCCAGCCTGTAAATTCCCACTCTTCATTTCTTGTTCTAGCTGCAAATAATGGCCCTGGGGTAGAGTAAGAATCCTGTATCTGCTCTCCATCTGAAATTAGAAATCCACCTCCTGCTAGAGTCAGAAGGTGGGATTTCCCCGAATGAAAAACCCTTTCAATTCTATCTGGAATTTGTAAGCTTCTCCTATCTATTTCGATGCCCGAATCTAAGGATATATCTACTACCAATCCATTGTCATACCAGAGGCTTAGAGAATTTTTTGATTGCGAAATTGAAATTGCAGTTTCAAGCCCCCGCAGTTTACCGTCCATCGTGCTTGGCAGGCTTGATCTCCAAACTTCGTTTGCCTCCAAATCCATTTGATATACCCCTTTTCCACGTAAAACAAAACAGAAATTATCACCAAGGCTTGTTATGCACGTAGGTTCTGAATCGAGAGCATGAGACCATACTGAGTTTTGAGGGTGTAAAGACATTGGATTCAGAGAGGTTCGCAAGTCTCCACGAGAAACCCCATTCCTCCATAAATCATCTAATTTTAGACTAGCAATTCTTGCTAATCTCATTTCAGCCTCAACCCAAATTCCAATCCAATAATCCATCAATGGAGTTGAGTGAGTAATTGTCGAAGCAAATGGAATAGAAGATTCTCCAATCAATTTCCCATCTTGGTCAAGTTTTGCCAATTCCCCAAGGCTTCCGATTACAATGTAATACTCCCCACAGTCATCCACTCGTGTTGGAGTGAAGGAAACAGTTCGTTCCATGACTTAACCCATCGGCTATTGTGTTTGAACCTGTGGTGCTATCGAACCTCGTTATTCCTTTGCGGATTGGATGGTTTGAAATCTTCAGGCTTCCAGCATGTTCTATGGTGACACTTCTGCTAGCCTCTCAAGCAGATAACGCTTCGANAAATCTCNATNAAGCGGTTGTAGAGCTTGGAGGTTGGGGGGAATCTGAAAATTTACAGCATGGATTGTTAATGCGACATTCAGTTCGCCCAGTTCATCTTCTTCTAATCGAAAAGTTACATATTCATGCTGATGGTATTGATTTAATTCATGAAAAAGAGACAGCTGAGTCTGTCGAGGAAGTCCTAGTTCTTTCTCGTCACGCGGCAAAGAGTGGAATTCCCTCACTTACCGTTCACGCAATAGGTATCCCAGGTGAAGTCCCTCACGGAGAGGTTGGGTTTGCTGGGGGGGAAAAGGGGTTAGCAGTACCCCCTTCCCCCCGATTTTCTGCTATTTATTCAACCCTAAGAGATGAAGTCTGTAAATCAGATATGGCAAATGAATTTGAGGTTAGTTTAGAGACAACTCATCATGGTCCAGTTCTAACTAAACCGACCCTCTACCTAGAGATTGGTTCAAAAGAATCCGAGTGGATTCGCAAAGATGCCTCAAGTCTGTGGGCGGTTGTAATCTCAAGGGTTCTAGGTTTTTCAGATAATTTAGCCGAAGGTGAGTGGCTTGGTGAAGGGCATGTTATGGTTGGTTTTGGAGGAGGACATTATGCTCCTCGCCATTCGGATGTTGCAATCCGTAGTGGTATACCATTCGGTCACTTAATTGCAAATTATGCCTTAATTTTTGATGATCAGAATACTGAATCGCCATCTGGCCCATGGAGACATAGTTTGCATGAAGCCATCGAAAAAACTCGTATTGCATTTCCAGGTGGAACTATCTTTGCACATTTAGATCGTAAATCATTCAAAGGTTGGCAACGAAATGCAATCATTGCAGAATTATCCTCTCTTGGGGTTGAAGTTCGTCGAGGCAAGGAGATTATTCCTTGAGCAATCGTGAAAGTGCTCCTGCTACACGACCGTCAATATGGGGGTCATGGGCCGTCTCATCATGATGATGATGCCAGTCACTCCAAAATTCATTGTAGGTTGGGTTGCAAAGAGATATGTTGCTGGCACTGATTTAGAGAGTGCAATGCGAGTGATGCGTTCAATGAAATCTCAAGATGCTTGTTTTACTCTGGATGTATTGGGTGAAGAAATTACAAATCTAGAAGAAGCAGATTTTTTCGTTGATGAATATTATCGAGCCTTGAATGCAATCGTTGCTGAAGGAATGGATGCCAATATATCCGTCAAACCAACCGCCGTTGGCTTACTAATTGATGAAAAGAAAGCATTAGAAAACATAGAAAATATAACCTCCATTGCAGCAAAAAACAATATTTTCGTCAGATTAGATATGGAGGATCATCGAGTCACCCAGTCCACAATTGACATTGTTACCGAGATGCATGATAGAGGATTAACCAACATCGGAACTGTACTTCAATCTCGGTTGTTTAGAACCAGTGATGATATATCCTCACTCGCATCTAAACTGAATGGCAATTCCGATGTTCGAATTTGTAAGGGGATTTACCTTGAATCCGAAGACATTGCGCACACTAAGTATCATGACATTGTCGTAGCAACAAACAAGGCGGTTGACGAATTACTAGATTCTGGAGCATACACTGCAATTGCCTCTCACGACCTACCAGTAATCAATCACGCAATTGCGGCGTTAGATGAAAGGGGAATGGGCCCTAAAATCGCTGACCCTAGAGAAAATGCAGGACCTGAAAGAATCGGTAAAGGACCAGGATATGAATTTCAAATGCTTCTTGGTGTCAGAGGAAATATACGACGAAAGTTGGCCAAAGATGGACATCGAACCCGCGTATACCTCCCCTATGGTAGTAGGTGGTACGAGTATAGTATGCGTCGCTTGAGAGAAAACCCTGATGTTGCATGGCATGTAGCAAAGAGTATCATTATGCCTTGGACAAATAGACGGTAATCATCGCCTATACGGTCTTCTATCTTCGTCTCTATTGTACGGAGGATGAAGGTAAATTCGTCGAAGGTCGATTGCTGCTCGCTTACCTCGGAGTGTTCTACCCTTCCCTGTATGTAGCGCTCGTATCCTCCATCGTACTCCTTCTATTTCCATAATTGAACCACAAGAAAACACCTTATCTGGAGAGCATTCAATAGAAGTTGAACTACTTTCTTCTCCATCCGTCATTGTCAAACGAACTATGCATTTATCACACCGAACCGCCCAAAGAGTTGAGATGTCACTAGCAACCATACTTCGTTGAGATCTTGTATCCGAATCATCTATCCGAGTCACCCTGTAAAGGATTCCACTATGGTCGAATACATCATCTACAGAAATTAATTCGTCGTCATCCGACTCTACAGTCTGAGTTTGACTTTCGGCCCCATCAGAAAGTATCGAAGTAATCTTGATTGGCTTACCGGGTCTCAAATGAAGAGTCTGTACCTCATTACATTCTAGACATTGGATTAGCAAATCCTCTCCATCTCCCTTCTTTACTCTTCGGAGTACATTGTGCTCTGTGAAATCTTCACAGTTTGAACATTGAGAGACATCTATCGCCTCTTCGTCATCTAGACTGTCGTTCACATCTGCGCGGCTGACCTACTGTTCTTGAAGCCATCCGCGAGTGGGATGGTTCAAGAGAGAGTCACTAGAGGCGGTAATATGGCCGATATAGGGGGTGGAATAGGGCTTCCAACTATGTCCCAAAAGGAGATGTTCGAGCAACTTCTTGGAGACGACGAGTCTAGGAGTGATTCTGAACCAGAAATCGCTGCCGCAATTGGTGAACAAATGATTCACATGGACTTGAGACCTTTACCACGTTCTATCCGAAAAAGGCTTCGCGACATAACGGGCCGAATTCCGGCTAGAAATGTCGTAATTATCGGTGGTGGTATAGGACATCTAACCGCTTGGATGATGGATCTATGGTGTGGTGATCCTGCTATTGATGAATCAGAGGGTAGTAATCGTCCGGAGACGCTTCGAGTCATAGAAGAAGGTGGTAAATTTGGAGTGATTATTGATCGATTACTTCGCCGATATAACGCTTCAAGTTGGGCACAGGTAATTTCAGATCCTTGGAGCGCAATCGCTGCTGAGACAGAATCTTGGAATGCAGCGAATGCAACCCTCCCAGATGTCGCTAGAAGTGCTCCATTACCTCAGCCAATTGATTTGGTAATCATTGATTTACCAGAGATAGAAAGAGTTCGCGCAGCGACTCTGGCCTTCAATCTATTAGCGCCTGGTGGAGTGGTGATAGCCTTAGAACCACAAGTACCTACCGGGGATGTTGGTGAACCTGAACAGGGGGTTGAAATGACTCCTGCACAACAGGTTGTTGCATCCTTCAATCAATGGATAGAGTTCGTTCAGTCAGTTAACTCAAACCACTCAGCGGCTTTCGTTGAGCTCGCAGGAGGAACAATAGGTGTTTTCCTTCGTTCTGCCTGATTCGAGCCGCTGTTAATGTCGCTATGTTGTAATTTCATCACAGAGTATTCAGTCTCTTCTTCCGAACTGGAATTGCTCAATGAATCAAGCATCAAATCGATTCTAAAGATCCCGTATCCAAATCGTTCATCATGTTCCGATTGTCCATCGTCCATTTGTGAATTATCACTTAATTTAGTTTTGATGAATTCAATTGCATTAGGCCCTCCCGAAGCCCCCTCTCTTTGTAATTCGGGATGTGCTTCGAGTATTATCGCTAACCCACCAGATACCCAAGCAGTGGCGGCTGAAGTCCCACTCGCCCAACCCCACCATGAACCATCTCCACTACCTCCAGCGAATAGGATGGGTACTTCTGCGCCAGGTCCCAAAACTTCCGGTTTCATGTCGGGGTCGGAACGAGGCAGCATAGGAGGCCAGAGTCTTCCATCATTATCTCCCTCTGAACTTCCACTCCATACATTACCCAATCTAGTCGCTCCACCAACACAAATAACATCCTCGACTGAACCAGGGGAAGAAACGTCTCCATCATCGTCTTGACCACCATCATTTCCCGCAGCCGCGACTACAAAGATTCCTTGTTCTAAGGCATCTTGTACAGCATTTTCCAATTGATCGGTTGTAATTCCTCCAATGCTTATTCCGCCTTCTCCTCCGAGACTTAATGAGATAATATCGGCCTGATTATCTGCACACCAATCCACAGCTTCAGCAATTCCTGTATCAGTACCCTCTCCATTGGAGTCAATTGCTTTTGCAACTAATAGATCGACACCTTGTGCATTTCCACTAAGACCATTTTTCGCAACTATAATTCCCGCCATTGCGGTCCCATGGCCCTCGTCATCATAGGGTTCATTTTGACCGTTAATCACATCAAACCATCCAGTGAGAGTTAGATGTTTCAAATCGGGATGACTCATTTCGATACCAGAATCTACTACACAAACTACAACACCACTTCCATCCAAACCAGAGACTTCGTCAAATCCAGTTAATTCTTGATACGATTGCTCCCAGCCAGTCAAGGTTGGTGGAGGCCCTCCAATCAATATCTCATCAGCCACTGATCTAAGCCAAAGGAAAATCACTGAAGCCACTAGGATAAATGCTAATGTAGAAACTGAGCCAATCAACCATGGCAAGGCGCTATTATTTTTTTTCTGTTCGACAACTTCATTTGAATCTTCATTCGTGATAATGGTTTCACCACTTATCGAATTATGAAAAAATGTCACCAAGCCTACAAGAACTAGTAGAATCCCGATTAGTAAGGCGATAACCTCTAAGAAATCATCATCAATCATTGAATACGAAATGATAAACAAAGCACCAATTGTTAACAAAATTACAGCTAAGATTTTCCGTATTTTGGACGGAATAATATCTAGAAAATCGTCATAAAATAATAGTATAAAATCTAGAAACATTCTATGTCCTCTGACTTTGAAACTACCATGCATCGGACCGTGAAAAATGACTTATTACAGTAGTGCTTGAACCACATTCTCTACAAGAGATTCTTGCGGGAATTATTATGTTACATTCGGAACAAACCGCACCAGGTGTGCCATTTCCATCACATTGCGAGCAAGGCACCAGAATACTCCCATCTTGATTTTTTACAGCAACCGAGTCGGCCCCACAAATCGGGCAAGATCCTTGCCTGCGGGTGGACTTTTCTGGAACAAATTCACCAGCAACTTCCCTTGCTCGAACAGATTGAATTCTATCTCCTGCAGCACCTAGCATAAATTGTGGATACCACAATATATGGGCTAACAAAGCCATAGAAAGGATTCCAAATAATGCATAAATTACTACGTATAGAGTCATATCATTCTCAATAGGGGGGCGAGGAGAAACCGCATGGGCTCCAGCCCAAGATGAAATATTTAGAAAAATCATCCAAGTCCCTAAATTCATACTCCATGCTTTCAAACTATGATCGCGCCATGCCTTCTCAACAACGCGGGGATCAGGATGAGAGTGACGCTCTTCAACGTGTATATCTCTAGTTTCGATTACAGCTCTGTGTACAACAATCACTGAAAGGAAAATCAGGACAAGGTTACCAATTGCAAAACCTATCCAATCGCCAATTTCTGCGGCAAATGGGAAGTCGCTTGCTGACGAGTGACTGATTACAAATCCAAGTTGGACTGCAAATGTTGCAGTTGTCAACCAAATGAGATTTTCCCTCATTAATGGAAATCTAGTCCAAAGTAAAGCAAAGAATCCAATCCATGCAATCAGCGAAAGTAAAGCCAACATTAGTGAGAAATCATTGATGTGAAGGAATCCGGCTTCGTCCCCGAAAAGACCCCATCTTTTGTAATCCCCTCCAGATGAAATTTCACCTATACCCAAATCCCACGCGCCTAAGATTATCGATAGGGAACCGATGCTAATAATCATCGCTTCAGTGAATCCCCATTGTTGAGAAATCATCTTACCGTGAAATGTGTATTCTTGGATAAGCGAGTCCAATGGAGCCAATCTGGAATTTCGGTCTTCTAGCTTGTAAGGGACTTCTACATCACTCAATCGAACTTGGGTTGCCTCAGCCCAATCTTCGTCGATTGAATCGACCTCTCCTTCATCCACGTGTCACACCGCGTCGAATCAACCATAAGAAACAAACTTGAATTTGGGGTTGATAAATGGAAAACCGAACCCTTTCGAATCGGATTGAGTTTTAGTGGCGCCGAGAGGGAGATTTGAACTCCCGAGGGTAGAACCCACATGATTTCCAGTCATGCGCAATACCAGGCTATGCGACCTCGGCTTATCCCTCTCCGAACTAAGACCTTAACTTGAGTCTGACGCAGTATTTCTTTGCAACCTAGACTGACCTGTAATGGCATAGCCCAACCCGCAGTGGTTAAATCGGAACTTCGGGTGGCACGCTCACTGCCACTGTGGCTTAGGGGTATAGCGTCGCCTTGGTAAGGCGAAGGTCGGGAGTTCAAATCTCCCCAGTGGCTCCAAAAATATGTTTTTTTTTCGCAAATAGACTGCCAAGATTCCAAGTAATTTCTCCTCTCCATTTACCCTGTTCGTAGAACAGGGACCGAGTATTCTATAATCTCCCCATACTTGTAAGGGCTATGACCGCCAGCCGCCGAAGACTAGCAACCGCCCTTGTAATGCTAATGATATTCGCTCCATTTGCCAGTGCAGGAGTTACAAATTGGAGCATTTCAACTCCGATTAACCCTGATGATGATGGAGTGACTACAAACGCGTTTAGCGTTCCCAGTAACGAAACCATTGTCGATGGTTGGATATCAGTCAATAGTAACCCCATGGCTTCTTCTATGATGGATTCGATTTCAATAAGCGGTGATGATTTCGATAACGGTACATACGACGGTGCTACTGATTCAATCTTGGATGGTAACCTAACAATGTTTGATGATGGTTCCACATCGTCAGTTTGGAATTTTGATGATAATGGCAATTTCTCAATTGCTATGGCGGATGATTATCAATCAGGTCCAGGTGCTCATCTATGGCTCTTAGAGAACCCTGTTTCCCCTTCCAATGAATGTGGAGATTTATTCCTGTATAACCTAACTTCTGGATTCGATCTTGACTTTGATGGCACTCTTGATGACGATGAGGTTACGTCTGTAGAAAATCTCTGTCAAACAAATGCGACAATAGAAAATGGAACTGGTTTGCCTCCTGCTGGCGATGTGAATGGCACAGTTCAGAATAGTACTGTTGTCGTAGAGAGTACAACACTACAGACAGGCAACTCAACATGCCCATATGGAGGTACATACATCCAGTGGGGTAATGATTATTCGATGTATTACGATAAGGTTAGTTCCCTCAATTCATCTGAAATTGAGGGAGAATTCTATTTCTGTGACGGACAGGAAATTTGGTTTGCTACACTACTTGATTTAGGAGGGACTATCTCTGGGGGCCAACAACAATTAGCTCACGGTGTGGTTCCATCCTCTCCATCTGAAGGAGAAGTAGTAGTAGGTACTCTGCCCGGCCAAGTACTAAATCCTGGAACAGATGCATGGCTACTTCTTCCAGCGTCTGATATTCCTGCCAATCCGGCTACGCATGTGAATTACTCGTTCTCTTTCGATCATTGGCATGACTTGGAATCTGGTGATGGCGCTTGGGTAGAACACAGGTTGAGAAATGGTTCATCTGGTTGGGGTAGTTGGACTTGGACGGATTTAGAGTCTGGTTACTCACACACAATTTCTATGGGCGATATTGATGTTTCAGGAACACCAGATTCCAGCACAATTCCAGTTTTCGGCGGAGATGCAGTAAGTGGCTGGGTTTCTTCTTTCACAAACGTATCTAATATTTCTGATATTACCACCTATACCGAAATTCAATTCAGATTCAGAATTGTAACTTCAGCAAGCTCTACGGGCTCTGCAGGCTGGTTCCTTGATAACATAAACTATCACAATGATGGAGATAGTAGTGGTGCTTGGCATCACGGTTGTGACATTGCTGGATATGCTTACTTGAATTACAATACCTATTGTTACTACGCTAACAACCAACTGAGTTACCTTACATATTCTGGCTTAGATCTCACAGGAGCTACCGACATAGAGTTTGATATCCATTGGGATTTAGAAGGCTCACTATGGGATAATGCTTGTATTGAATTATCAAATAATAATGGAGGTACTTGGATAGATATTACTTCAACAAGTAGTAGCACTTCAACTCAATGCCGTTCTCGTTCGGGATCAATTCCAAGTTATGGATATACAGATATGGATGGCACAACCTACACAGACGATAGTGGAGGCATGGTCACGATTCTTAGCGATGTGCCCACTGCCTATCAGGTCGCCAATGTAGACATTCGATTTGTCGTACAAACCGATAGTAGCGTGGGTTATGGGTCACCTTTTGGAGCTGACACCGATGGGCGAGAAGGCTTGACAGTATACGGATTCAGACCTGTAGACTCATCCGGTGCAACTCTCTCCAGTATCTATCTCGATGGAAATACACCTACAACACCATCTGGAAATGAATGGCGTTTCCTTTCTCTGAATTCGGGTTATATCGATAACCAGCATGGATTTGAAGATTCAGCAGTAACTGAGCCTCTAGTTGACGATGTTGATGGATTTACAAGAACGAATACAAAGACCTGCTCTAATTCTTACACATGTGGCTGGGATTTGACTCCGATTGTTTCAGATGATTATGGTCCCTCAGAAGCGGCTTCGTTCCCTTACCTATACTCCATTGGTGCCGGAGGTTCATTCTCAGGCAGTGTACAAGAAGCAAGTTTAGTATCACCTGCAATTTCTGTTCCTGAATCTGGAATTTCCTTCTTCACATTTGAGATGTGGATGTGCTGGGACTACAACAATTTCCAAGGTAACATGCACGGCGGGGCCCTGATGGTAGAGGTCGATGGCGGCGCTTGGGAACTTGTGAACCCTGGCTGGTATTCAGAAACTATGTCGAGCTATGTATCATTCTCCTATGTCCTGACTAATCTAGACGGCATGCCTATTTGGACAGATGAGAGTTGCGGTGATAATGACTTCACCTCATATGAGGTGTCGATGGCCGAATGGGCAGGTAGTGATGTCAGATTCAAATTCATTGCTGCCGACAAGTATGGTTATTCATACTCAGGTCAACAAGCATGGTTCATTGACAATGTGGGAGTTAGGCAAGGGCATTTCAGCAGCCCTGGAGATTGGATTAGTCAACCAATTGAATTGAACGGCTTAGATTCTTTCAATATGGGAATAGTCGAAATAGAAGGTAAAATTGACGATAATTCAACGGTAACAGGGTCAATTATTGATGCCGTTACCGAAGAGCCAATTATTGGTTATGAATCACTTGATTTCCCAATCAATCTGGCTGGATTAGATTCTGAATCTCATCCAACTGTAAACGTAAGATTGGAATTATCTTCATCGAGTACAATATCCACTCCAATTATCCGACATGTTGAAGTTGGAGGCCCAAGAATTCTCTCCGCAGAATTATTCGACTTCAATGGTTGGAATATTCCATCCGGAGTTGAGGTAATCGATGATTTGCTAAATGCAACAGCCATTACAAGCACAATTACCTCGGATTATATTGATTCTATTAGACCGATAAAGAGGATTAATTTCCTCGGTAATTCCTCGAGCAATGTAATCGTTCAGGTTTTGGACGCTGATGGAAATAATCTAGCAAATACTACTCATGGAGGATATGTTTCATTCGCGAATCCAATCAATGGATATTCAATTGAAGTCACCTTGCCTCCAAATGGATATATCGATGAGATGCTGATCACGCCGATTTATGCAGAACCGGCTAGAGACGTTGCTCTTGACGTTGCGGAAGATGGCTCAGACGATTGGTATTTCCCGTATTCACAAGGGCGCGGACATCTTGGTTGGCAAACTACAATGTTGGCAGAAGAAGCAAGTTCCAACCCTAACCAAATGGGCTCCACATCTCTAGAAGTAGCGCTCACATCGGGCGTTCAAGAGAGTTTGACTATCCTAATCCCTGATGGCGCAATTGCACACTCTGGATTGCTCGCCATTACTTCTGATTCAGATGGCTTTGATAGTTCAATAAATATTGGAGTTAATGGGTATCAAAAATACACATCCTCATCAGACCAATATATGTCCTACTTTTCATTCTCTCCGAATCAGGTTGCTTCGATATCAGCCATGAGCAGCTCATGGACGGATACAAGTGCAAACTCAAGGGACTGGAAAGAAGTAGAGGTCACATTAGATAGTTCTACAACACAAACAATAACACTTTCTCGATTAGCTGTATCTTATTCATTATACGAGACAGTCTCAGATCTGACAACCTCTCTCGCAAACTATCACGCTACGGCAGCCGCAGAGGACCCTTCTGCAGTCAATATCAATATACCAACAAACATTACTGCACCGGCAGGACAGGTTTTGATAAATGGACAAATAACTCATGAATTGATGATTACCAACAAGGGTTTCTCAGTTCCACAGGTTTTCTATCCTGACGGTAATATGTATGAAATAGTTACAAGTCACAGACATCTGTATGATAATTCTGATTTGGAATCAATTTCACTAGTTGGGCATGCTTCAGATGGTGAAACCATCTCTTTTGACGTAAGCAATTCTCCTGATAATTCGTGGGGTGTGGATTCTGGCTCAGTCACTTTCTATCAGACATCCGGATCTCAGTTAATGTCTCTTGATACCTCCTCTAGTGAGGTATCGGTCGTTGATGGAGGAGACGGTTGGATGGATGTTCAAGTAACTTGGAAATTTGATGTTTCATGGAACTGGAACGATTTAGACCGGATTAATTGGATTGCTCAGGCAATCGATGGAGACGGGGTATCGATTTGGCCTGCTAATTCCGTTAGTGGCGCTACTGGAAATGCAGTTGAGAATGACTTACAAATCGACTCATTTGAAATTCGCGACCAGTATAACCGCCTAATTTCGAATCAATTCTCAACCTTCTATCCGTTCCCAATTTTGGAAGGTAGTGAAATTAATGTTACTGGATCAGTTAGATTCCAGAACTCCCTTGATACAAGGCCAATGGGTTCTGATTTCCAAGTCCGACTAAATCTATCAGGTTCCCTACTTCTGTTGGACTCCTATGATGATGGGCAGTTCTCCGGAACCTTCAGTACACCAACTGGTATATCGGAAATCGTGGCATCTCCCGAGTTATTCAGAATAGGGCCATTGTCCGGTTCTATAGGTGGCGAAGACGTATCAGGTCAACCGCCTATCGTCGCAATGGTGAATGACTTCACTGCCCCAACAGCGGGACCACTTCAGGTAATGACTCCATCTGGTTTACAGAATGCTAACGGTAAGGTTTGGGACCCATCTCAACCACTCACCATGTTTGTGACAATAGAAGAGCCACAAGCTAGAGGTGAAACACTAACCATGCATTATTGGAGAGCTGATTCGGATGATGCCAATTTTAACGGTATTGCTGAAGAAGAAGAGTATCTTTCCCAAGTACAACCACTTTCCGCAGGAATGACTGGTGAACAACAGGTGACTTTTGCAGGAATTGATGTTACTGGACAATCTTTCAATAGTCCGGTTCACATTTATCTTGAAGGAACAGATTGGGCTGGCTTGACCTATCAAGAAGGCGGAACAGGCGGAGGTCCTGGTGCTGACAACTCTTGGGCGAGTGTAATCATCGCTACCGATGAGCCTACTACAATCGTCAACAATGCATTCAACTTGGACAGATCTACTGGTTATCTTTTGGCTGGTGTCACTCATACATTTACAATGCAGATAAATGAACCCAACGGTTTGCAAACTTTAGACAATATCACCATAATGCTATGTGGGGATAACCTCGACAATATTGGAAAGGTATCCTACAACCCTGTTACTGGTGAGTTGTGGACAGCAGATGACTCTATGGTGTCGCCACTAACTGTACAGACTCAGCAAATCACACCAGCGGTTATTGAACTTGCAATGATGTTTGAACTATCATGGAATTACCCGTGGGAAGAAGGTCAATTTGGCTGTAAGCCAAGTGTCAGCATCATAGATGAAATTACAGAAGTTGCTTATGCAAATAACATAGGTGAGTTGACTTGGGTATTGGATAACTCGCTTGTAGCAGTCGCTTCTGGAATGTCTGATTTGACTCCTCCGATAGTACTCACTGAAGATGCTCATCTCTACCTAAGGCAGGGTGATGAATTCGAGATGACTGGTGGAGTTTTCTATGCCGGCTCTGGCGAAGTCTTTACCGAAGTGCCTGATGATTTACAGGTTGAGATGACTTTAGTCTATGGAACAGAAGTTCTTACTTCTCTTGCAGATGTTAGTGATGAGGGTGAATGGTTCGCTTCAATGACATTACCTATGCGGGCACCATTTAACCCAACCATGAATGTAACTACAACTGTACTAAATGTCCCAGGACTTGGAACTACTTCTTCGAATACAGACGGTAAAGTAACTGTAGATAGTAAATCCCCTACTGTATTGTTCGACCAAATGAGTTATCCTGATTCATCTCTAACGGTATTGGAATCTGATTTACTAGAAGAAGTTCTAGTATCCTTGACGATTGTGGATGAAATCGGTATGTCTGATGAGGATCTCGAAGTTGCTTGGATCTACCTAAGAGACAACCAACCGGTAGCGGGTACCGAAGACACAGGAACTCTAGGTATACTGTTGGAGGAAGAAGGAAGTCAAGTCTTCCAAGGTCGACTTGATTTCACACCTAATCTTGAAGGATTTACCATTGAAAATGGTGACAGAATCATGTTTTGGGTGACTTCATCCGATAAAGCCGGAAATGAAATTCAAGGATTGGGTAGTGAGCAATCACCAAGAGCAGTCGCTTTGAGAGTGATGGAGTTTAATCCATCTCTGGATAACGTAGTGGTTACACCAAAGGACCCTCTCCAAGACACTACCGTTGTTATTGAGACATATTGGTCCAATACCGGAAAGAGAGATGGTACAATAGAAATCAACTTGTATGAACTAAAAAGCGATGGAAGATGGGTCGCTGAAACAGGTAGTATAGACCTAGATTTGTCTGCTGAGACCTCATCGGTCTATGCAAGGTTTGAATGGATAGCAGGTGACCCAGGTCAGCCAGTATTGTACATCATTGTCGATGATGACTTTGACAATCCTGCACATCCTGTAAGTGGCATAGTTGTGCAAGCCCCAATCACCGACGAAGGTAGTGGTGGAGACACAATGGTATACGCTATCATGGGAGGGGTATTCCTTGTCGCAGTTGCAATGGTAGGATTCTTTGTTAGCAGATCTAGGAGTGGTGATGATGATTATTACTACGACGATGATGATTCATATTACGAAGATGATTACGAATACGATGATGATGATTCTGAAAGCGAATGATATTTTGCAATTTTCATAGCTTCGAAAAACATCTGAACCATGCGCTAAACACAATATAGCCGGCAGGCTAACCTGTCGAGTTTATAGACCCCAGAATGACGAAGTTTTTCTTGAGGGAATTGATTTCTCTCGATGGGGGATGGGGAATTGGACCAGCATAGCGATGAGGTTACTGTAGAAGAATTAAGAGGAGAACTAGAGGATTTGAGGACACTTGTCCATACTCTTCTTACGATAATTATGGAAGAAGCGGATGGAGTTCAATCAGGGAATACACCTCAGATACCGAATCAACCGAAACGCGGATACTCGATGTAATTCAATATTCCACGGGTTCGGGATCTATTGTTCTCCAAATATACCAAACACCCATTGTGCGGTATGGTTTCCAGTTTTCGGAAATCTCATACAACTCTGATTTTTCCAACGTATTTTCTGAATTATACAATTTTTCCATACCTCTGATTAGTCCAATATCATCAATTGGAAATACATCCTGCCGTAACAATGCGAAGATAAGTAGCATTTGCACTGTCCAGCGCCCCACTCCTCGTAATTTTATGAGTTCCTCAATTACTTCTTCATCGCTCATTAAATCCCAATTAATTTCATCATATCCGTCTTGCCAAGCCTCGGCTATTCCAACGATATATTCCACTTTTCTGTGGGACAACCCTACCTCTTTGAGTTCTTGATGAGATTTGGCTAGTATCGATTCTTCATTCACTTCGCCTACACAATCACAGAATCTAGACCAAACTGCAGAGGCTGCGATTACCGAAATTTGTTGTCCAACAATTGATTTGATTAATGTTGCAAACAAGTCGCCTCTACTACTCAATGAAGGCTCTTCAAAATCCTCAATAACATCCTTTAGCAAAACATCGGAGGTTGAAATTACTTGTTTTGCTGGTCCCCACCATTCAGGTGTTGCACCTGCTTCGACCATGAACTTCTCAGGATATCATTCATTATCGTCTGACCGGTCCCAGGCTTCATGGATCAAGCGCAGGTTTTTCTTGCAGCAGGCCTAATCTGCACCATTGCATTCGCAGGTTTTGTATTGTTAGATTCTGATTCTAAGACTGATGGATTGCCGGATTGGGAGGTATTAGATGTGTGTCTCGCAGACCATAGTGGTAGCATTTCTCACATACACGCAACTCTGTCAGTAACTATTAATGGAAATAATATCCTAATTCCCGATGCTGTTGGCCTTACCGATGAAGTCTGCCCAGATGGAATGCGTGGAATCCACACTCATGATGATACTGGAAGACTTCACATAGAAACACCTGGAGCTATGGATGCTCCCATAGGTGCCTTTTTCCTAATATGGGGGGAGCAGTTTGATGACACCCACATATTGAACAAAGTCGCTAATGATGATAATGAAGTCGTCATGTTTGTGAATGGTCAACAAAATTTTGATTACGAAGATTATGTTATGAAAGATGGTGATGTAATCGAAATAGAATACCGAGCTCGACAATGACTCGCTACCAAGCCTATCCTTTGATTACAGCGAATGGCCGTAGTCTAGCAACGGGTCTTGCTAGATTTGCCGCCTCGGTGAGAGCAATTACCTCATCCACATCTTTGTATGCCTCAGGAGCCTCTTCGGCTAGCACATTCGGGGTTTTCGCTCTAACATGAATTCCAGATTCCTCAAGTCTTTTTATGAGGGCAGAAGAATCTACAGATTTTCTTGCTGCAGTTCTAGACATTTGCCTTCCAGCACCGTGACAAGAAGAAGAAAATGCGTCATTTGCTCCTGTTTTTGGCCCCGCTAATACCCAAGAAGCAGTACCCATATCTCCTGGCACCAAAACAGGCTGTCCAACACTTGAGAATTTGTTTGCAAGTTCTGGATGATCTCCACCAAGTGCGCGAGTTGCCCCCTTCCTATGGACACAACATTTGCAAGATTTACCATGGATAACATGGTCTTCGACTTTGGCTATATTGTGGCTAACATC
The DNA here is from genome assembly GCA_022451235.1 of Candidatus Thalassarchaeum sp. Taxonomy (GTDB): domain Archaea; phylum Thermoplasmatota; class Poseidoniia; order Poseidoniales; family Thalassarchaeaceae; genus MGIIb-O1. The sequence goes on from JAKUOA010000002.1 coordinate 91,512, forward strand.
GTATACAACATCTAGTTCTCCATCAACTCCGAGTTTGTTTCTAAGAACATTTCTCAATCTTTGTGTTAGTGCAGAACGGTTTGCAAAGGCATAATTTCCAGCAGCTCGCATCGCATCGAGATAGGCTGCTCCTTCTCTACTGAAAATCGGTGCTGCTGCAAGTTGTCTATCCCGTAAACGATAATCCCAATCTGGAGCGACCCAATGATCTCCATCCCGTTGATATTTTCTTTCTATTTTCGCCACATGTTCACTACATACCTGATGTCCAAGCCCTCTTGACCCAGTATGAATCATCGCAGTGACTTGTCCTTCTCTTAATCCGTAAGCCTTTGCTGCAAGAGGATCTTCAATCCTATCCACTATCTGTAATTCAAGGAAATGATTACCCGAACCCAATGTTCCAAGAGCCTTCATCCCCCGCTTCTGTGCTCTTTCACCTACATTTATTTCCGAACTATCCAATAATCCATTGGATTCTATTGCGAGCAAATCCTCGGATTCACCCCATCCGATGTCTATTGCCGCTTTGGCACCCTCTGAAAGAACAGAAGCCATCGTCGTATCATCTAGTTGTACACCTCCCTTACTCGTTGCACCAGCAGGGATTTGGCTTGCAAGAGCACCGACTAGAGATTTTGGCTCAATATCTGAAATCTCGACATCTAGTGAACACAACCGGACTCCGCAATTAATGTCGAAACCCACACCACCAGGGGAAATTCCCCCTCCTAATTCTCCAGCGTTAACATCTGTGGCCACAACTCCTCCAATTGGAAAACCATAGCCAAAGTGCCAGTCCGCCATAGCCCAAGCATCACCGACAATTCCAGGCATCGCAGCAGTATTGCAGAGTTGTTCCGGAGACCGGTCATCACTATGCGATTTCATATGTTTTTCATCTGAAATCAATACCGCATCAGTAAGCATAGAACCATGTTTGGAGATACGCATTCTTCCTTCTCCATCGCTATGAAGATGCTCACGCCAAGCAGCGCTCATGGCAACTCGTGAAGCACTCTTGATTTCAACGCGCCGCAGCAGGATGAACAATTGCTTTCAAGACGACTTGTTCGATGGGTAGGGTGTAAGGAGGGGCAGAGATGGCATTCGGAGAGACCAATATTCCATTTTGGCAAGAGTCCGGGCATTCCTGTAGAGAATGTACAGTAACAGGACTTAGGTTCTGGTCTAGAGACCCTTCCCGCACTACCTCAGGAGATACAGTGGAAGATTCCTACACCTTCATTGGAAACCCGATAATCGAAGGATTCCCTATGCGTGGAAAGCCATTGAAAGATGCCATGCGTGAGACATTCCTCGATTACTTTGAGCAGAGAGGCCATGCTAGAATAGATCCATATCCCATATTGGCAAGATGGCGAGACGATATTCACTTGACCATTGCCTCAATTGCTGATTTTCAGCCACATGTAACAAGTGGATTGGTCCCCCCTCCTGCAAATCCCTTGGGAATAAGTCAACCGTGTATTCGATTAACCGATGTAGCTGCAGTGGGCCGTTCCGGGCGCCATTTAACTACATTCGAAATGATGGCACACCACGCCTTCAATCGGCCAGATGATGGTGATGTGATTTACTGGATTGACCAATGCGTCCGATATTGTGATGATATGTTAGTAAATACATTCGGAATTACACCTGAGGAGATCACTTACATCGAAAACCCATGGTCCGGAGGTGGAAATGCGGGGCCTGCTCTAGAAGTAATCGTCGGTGGACTTGAGTTAGCTACTCTAGTATTCATGAATCTAGAGGAGCATGAACATGGAGATATCGAAATCAAAGGGCTTCGTTACCGAGAAATGCCTCTGCAGATTATCGATACCGGCTATGGTTTGGAGAGGTTTTGTTGGGCAGCGGCAGGAACGTCTACAATTTACGAAGCGATATATCCAGAGTCGGTGGATTGGTTGAAGAAAATCGCTGGCTTTGATTCGATGGTTGAAGGGTTAGGATTAGGAGTAGATACTAATGATTTACTTGCTGAATTATCCCAACTTGCCGGTATTCTGAATATAGATGTTGGAACCGATGTTGATTCATTGTATCAAAGACTTGTTGAGAGATTAGGTGACGGAGGTGTGGAGATTTCCGTTTCCAATCTAAAACGTCTTACTGAACCGCTTTCATCGATTTATGCAATCCCTGATCATATGCATGCTATTTGCAATATGTTAGGTGATGGTTTAGTCCCTAGTAATACAAAAGGTGGCTATCTTGCTCGAATGATGGCTCGTAGAGTTTGTAGAATGAAAGGTGATTTAGGTATCGAAATATCGTTGTCTGAATTGGCTGCACATCATATCGATAATCACCTCGATATTGCTGGATTTGTTCAGAGCAGGGAAGGGATTCTAACTATACTGGCTCTAGAAGAGGCACGTTATCATGAGATGTTGAGAAAGGGAGAGGCTGCGGTTAGAACAGCACTTAGACAACTCCCTCAAGATGCAAAGGAAGCCCCAGATGAGATATTATTTCGTTTAGCAGAAGAAAGAGGTTTGAATCCTGAAATGGTAGTTTCCATTGCAACAAAACTAGGTTGGAAAGATATCTCTGTTAGAGTGGGCTTTGCAGCCGATATGGCGGCTAGAAATGCAGAGAGAACAAAGACCGCTGCAAAGGCTAAATCGAAAGGAGAAATTTTCCATTCCGATTACCCCCCTACTCAGCAAGATTACTATTCCGATACTAGTCAAACCGAATTTAGTGCAACTGTTCTTGATTGTACCTCTCTTTCTCAAATACAAATCGAATCTCTAGATCTATCACCTGAGGTCGTAGTTACACCCACACATTCAGTCGTGCTCGACAGGACTCTATTCTATCCTGAAGGGGGCGGGCAACTCGGAGATCAAGGGACTTTAGGGGAAGCAAAAGTTGTCGATACTCGTATTGAGAAGGGGGTAATTTATCACCTAACTAATTGCTCCGTCGACGAAGGAGAAATTTCTGGTAAAATCGATTGGGAAAGAAGACGACAATTGATGGATCATCACACTGCGGTCCACATAGTAGGTGGGAGCGCCCGTACTATACTAGGCCCTCATATTTGGCAAGCGGGTTCAAACAAGGGTGAGCGATATGCAAGAATTGACTTAACTCACTACTCGCGACTTTCACGAGACGATTTAGATAAAATTGAAGATCATGCTAATGAGATTATTGCAAAAAATCCAGTTGTAGAAAAATTGATTCTCGATCGAGCCGAAGCAGATATGCAATTTGGATTTGAATTATACCAGGGAGGACCGCCAAAACATACTCAGATTCGGATAATAAAAATCGGCGAACACGATGTTCAGGCCTGTGGCGGAACGCACCACGACAATACCGGAGAAGTTGCTGAGCTTCGCATCATTCGCTCTAGTCAAGTCCAAGACGGGGTCGAGCGTCTGCAAATCGTGGCAGGGGAGACGGCTCGCGAGCACGCCCGAGTTCAGGAACGCCTCTTGAACGAGTCTAGTGAGGTTCTCGGAGTATCTCCTGAGGACCTTCCAAGTGCAGTCTCACGTTTCTTTGATGAGTGGAAATCTCAGCAGAAGAAAATCGAATCTTTGGAAGCAGAAATCGTAAGGCTGCGGACCAGTGGAGGGGGTGATGGCGCAATAGAAAAAGACGGTATTCGCTACGCCGTTATGGAGGTTGATGGCGACATGAAAGCCGTGATGTCTATGCTCAGCCAATTAACACGAGATCCTCAGAACCCGACTCTAGCGATTCTTGGAACTAGAGATGGCGGAGGTAAACTAATCGTTGCCAGCACTGAAGGAACCATTGCCGCCGAGAAACATGATGCTAATGAGATTCTAGGAGCCATCGCCGGTCACATCAATGGTGGCGGCGGAGGCCGCCCGACGATGGCCCAAGGCGGCGGGTCAAACCCCGATGGAATTCCCGAGGCGTTGGAAGCCGCTCGAAATCTACTCGGGTTGTGAGAATAATGGTGGAATACGTCGATGTTTCTCAGCGAGCCGCTGCTATCGAATACGCGATAAGAGATGTTGTCGTTCCAGCTATTGAGTTGGAGAAGCAAGGGAATGAAATAATCCGACTAAACATTGGAGATCCATTGGCTTACGAAGGTTTACCAACACCCGAACACATGATTACAGCATACAAGCGAGCATTGGATTCGCAAGATAATGGCTACGGCCCTTCGTACGGAATTCCTTCACTCAGACAGGCTATTGCCAAAGCTGAATCCGGCAAAGGTTGGGATTGTTCAGAAGATGATGTATATGTTACGCACGGAGTAACCGAAGCACTGCAAATTATCTTCGCTGCGTTCCTAGAAGAGGGGACAAAAATTCTCGCTCCAGGCCCTCACTATCCCCCATACATGGCTTATCCTCAGATGTTTGGTGCTAATACTATCGAATATCGACTCGATCCAAATGATGGCTGGCGAATCGACCTTGAAGACATCAAAGCCAAGATGGATGATAGTGTACGTCTCTTAGTACTCATAAACCCAAATAACCCTACTGGAAATGTCCTAACTTCTTCTGAAATAGATTCATTGCTAGAAATTACCAGAGAATATCCTAATTGTACAATCGTTGCTGATGAAATATACGATGCACTTGACTTCACAGGTCAACTTTGCTCAATCGCCTCAAGGTCGAAAACGTCACCAGTTATTGTTCTAAATGGGGTTTCTAAGGTGTACTTTGCTCCGGGTTGGCGCATCGGCTACATGGCTTGGCACGATCCCGATGGTCGCCTTAAGTTGGTTCGAGATGGAGTTGAGAGACTATTGAGAAGCCGTTTGTGCGCTTCTACCCCTGCTCAGTATGGGTATTTGGCTGGATTAATTGATGAACACGATTGGCTAGAAGGACATCGCTCCCTCGTAAAACAAAGACTTGATTATTGTATAAGTAGAATTGCAGAAATAGACGGCTTAGAATGCGAAGCACCAGGTGGCGCGTTCTATCTCTTTGTTAGGATAACAGACGAGTCTATCACTTCCGACAAGCAATGGGTTCTAGATCTCCTTCACCAACAACATGTATTGGTTGTGCATGGCTCTGGATTCTCTCCAGAATTTGGTTCTGGGCATTTTCGGATGGTATGTTTACCCCCTGTTCAAGTATTATCAACAGCCTTCGAACGAATTGATAAATTCATCAACGGATGATAGCATGGGGTTGTTTGATTTCTTTAATCGAGAAAAATCTCCGTCTGACCCTAAGGATAGGCTAAAACAACGATGGTTGTACCTTTCTGATGGTTTGATTAAGGATAATAATTCAGCAAAAGTAAACCATTATGTTACTAGATTCTCTACAAATGCTTTCGAAACTTGGTTCTTGGGTTTAGAGCAAAGGTTAGGTCAGAGTTTAGGTCGTAGATTAGCCCATGCGGCTTTAGAACATCAGGAATATTTCTTGAATAATTCTAGCGCCACATCACCTTCCAACAGAGACCCAAAATCTTGGTCGTACAATTTTCTAGACTGGCAAACACGGGGCCTGGGTGTATATAGTAAATTAGATGATGATGAGGAGGTTAGATTGCTTATTGAACATCCAGCTTCCGCCCCGGTATGTTCAGGCTTACTGACTTCTACATGGGAAAAGGCAACTAGGAAACGTCATCGTTTTGTTTGGTCTCAGAGTTCTCAAGACGGGCTAATTGTGACCCTGACATTAGATCATAAAGACTTACCAAATCCTTCGCAGCAAATACCGGTATGGCCAAATTCAGATAACAATTCTGTAAATTACGATTTGACCGAAGAATCTTGGGAAGATCTTAGGGTGGAATCTTATGGGATTTGGTCGATAATGAATGAAAGAAAAATGATCATCCATAGAGACCTTATATTACGATTCGAAGAGTTCTGTCTTCCGTACATATCTTCCATTGAATCCGGAAGGCAGGATATTGAATGGCCGCTTGAAGATAGTCAGCGGAGGCTATGGTGGACGGCCGCGGCGGATTCAATGAGGCAAACGCATTTTGATTCAGGTTTGCATGTACTAGTTTCAAGTCCCGATGATTGGATTGGAATAGGGCGCAGACATCTGTCGATGAACGGCCTAGGAGGTGTGCAATCAGCAGAGGCATTTGATGCCCATGGTGGTGTAAAAATCACCCTAGAAAACACATTCCACCCTGCGCTTACAGGAGGTGTATTATTGGCTTGCTGGGAACGTGCTCATGGAAGACGCGGAAAACTAAAGTGTAGTTTTAACAGCGGCTCAGTAATATTGTTTTTATCCTCCTCGGTTGAAATTGCAAACTAATGTTTGAGATGCGTTATCGCTGAAACATTATATCCATGACTTAGGTCAACAGGGCAACCCCGTTAGGGGTTGGGTGAATATTTTGGCCTTGAATCACAATCAATACGCAGTCGCGGCCGTTGCCGTGACCCTATGTTTAGCAGGGTTCTACACGATAATTGATGCAGGGCTTTCGACCACTGAATCTGGTGGGTTCGACTCCGCAGGTTCCGATGTCATAATCACCGATGATGAAGTTCAGCAGGCAGGTAGGGACTCCGATGGTGATGGCCTTCCAGATCGAATGGAACAGACTCTGTACGGCACGGATGAAAATAATCCCGACACGGATGGTGATGGATTAGAAGACGGATGGGAAGTTGCAAATGGATTGGATCCGTTGGATAGTGGAGAACCCGATGATCAAGAAATCGAAAACACGAATGCCGATGGAGAGGAGGCTGGAGAACAAAACGAAACTTTCCCTGACCCTGACAATGGTCCTTACGGAGACCCAGATAGAGATGGCTTGACCAATGAACAGGAAGCCGCCATAGGAACAAATCCTACTGCTAGCGATAGTGACGGTGACGGTCTCAATGATCGTTGGGAATCACTCTACACCGAAACAGTACAAACCCCTCAAGGGTCAGTAACTCTACTAGATCCACTTAATCCAAACTGGGGATGTCCTTTGCTTACTCCTCAAGTTGAGGCTGAAATGAAAATAATCATTGGAACCAGTACATGGAATTCACTTCCTGTTGGTCCAAACGGAGATCATTCTTGTGATTCTGTTCTAGACATCGACAAACAAGGTCCTGATTCCCTACCGAATTATCTTGAGGAAATTTACGACACAAACCCACTCGAAGAAGATAGTGATGGTGATTTAATCCCTGATAGAATAGAGGTCGGTTATGGTTCTCAAGATTTACAAGTTCACTGTGGTGTACCTCAATTCGGAACAATACGCTTGGATGCTCCATACACTGAATTGATGAGTGGAATTGGAGATTTAACTTGGTTCAATGAAGACATGGATGGCGACGGTCGCCTAAATGGACCGGGTGATTGGGATACCGATGGCGATGGGATGCCTGATGGGTTCGAGTATTGCTACAATACTTTGCTAAACCCTGCAAACTCCACCGACGCTTACGGCGACGGTGATGAAGATGGCTTGAACAATGTCGAAGAATATGAGGTGGCATATACTTGGGGGGCTGTCAATTTCACTAGTCCATTAATCGCCGATACCGACCAGGATGGAATGCCTGACGGTTGGGAGTACCATAGTGGAATTCACCCTAATGATGGCAGCAATGCGGAGGAAGACCCTGATTTCGATGGCTACGATGCCGATGGAGATGGAGCTATTCGCTACACTGATTTGGTAGGGATATCCACTGTACACAACATAGTTGTCGAGATTGGAGACTTCGTACAAGTAAACAGAACTATACTGTGGGTTAGAACAGTTCAGGACAGCCAATATGTCAACATCCCAGTGAAAACACCGACAGAAGGATACGTCTACGCAATCAATGTAGAAGTTGGTCAAGAAGTTACCAGCCGGCTCCAAGATTTAGCAATCGTTGTTGAAGACCATGAGAGATTTACCAACCTTGACGAATACAACGCTAGAGATAGAGACGGTGATGGAATAGTCGATGGGCGCTCTACAGATCCTCTAGTCCAAGACACAGACAATGATGGGCTAATCGATGGCATCGAAGTAATCGGCTGGACTATTAGAGTGGTTGAGGTTGGAGTTCGAGATGTCCTCGTTCGGTCAGACCCCGGTGTTTATGATACTGATAGAGATGGTTTGTCTGACGCCACAGAATATTACGAAACTTTCACTAACGCTACAGATAGAGATACCGATAGCGATGGATTAGAAGACTTCACTGAGGCAGTTGACGGATTTATTTGGAATGGTTCGGTTTACTTCACTAACGCTTCAATGTTTGACACCGACAATGATGGATTGAATGACGGAGAAGAGGTAATTGATGGCCAAGATCAGTATATCACTCATGCAAATAATGCAGATACCGATAATGATGGGCTTTCAGATGGTGGAGAAGTACTCTACATTCCTCGGCCTTGGCAATCTGCCACCAATCCTTTGGACAACGACACGGATGATGACGGCCAACCAGATGGTTGGGAGATGCAGGTATTTTCTGTCCAGCATAATACAAATTCCCATAGTCTCTGGATATCCACCCAGAATTGGTTACCTATTGGTTGTACAAGTATGGTAGAATGCGGACTTGGCCCTGGTGGATGGGTTTGGGATAGTTATCTCAAGGGTTTCCAAACATCTGGTGATCGTAATGGTGATGGGATTCTTGACCCGAAGTATTTCATTCATGAAATGAATTTGACAGGATTTACAATTCCAAGTCAGGGGAGATGGGCTCTAGACCCATCTTTTGGCTCTATGCCCGACTCAAATTTTGATATTGATAATGACACCCTTCTCAATGCTTTAGAAGCTCCAGATAGATGGGACACTAATCCTGTTGACGATGACACAGATGGAGATTTACTGGCTGATGGTTGGGAAGTATCTGCATCCGAGAGAGCAATCAGTCTAGGTTTAGTCGACAATAACACGCTTGATGCTCTTGGTGCAAGAGGACCAATGGATCCGAGAATGCCAGATTCAGACTTAGACGGTATTGATGACGGTTCAGAAGATTTCGATGATGATGGTCTGAATCGGTCCCACCTACTAAATCGCTATTGTCCGGGTTGGGATAATCCACAGAATGCTGAATGTCACATCGACCCGACTACCGATAAGGGCGAACGTTTCTATGACGATTTAGAGAATTATACAAATTACGAAGAATTCCAAAACAAGACCGACCCCGTATTATCCGATACTGATGGTGATGGATGGGCTGATGGCTCAGAGGTATATCATCAAGATCATGACAACGATGGAATGTGGTCTGGATGGGAATTCTACTTTGATTTCGACCCATTTGATGCCGCTGATGCATTTGTTGATTCCGATGGTGATGGGTACAATAACAAGTGTGAAAATAAATGGAATACCAATCCAAAAGATCCTACTAGCTTCCCCAGCCAAGGAGAATTATGTACAAACGACTAGTTTGTTTCCCTTAGGTTTCATCACATAATGTCCTTTCCGAGGTTTTGGTGATAATATGTCCTGGTGGGTAATGCCAACTACTGCAGATATTGGATTTCGTGCATTCTCCGATAGTCCAATTGGCATACTTAGGGAATCAGCTCTTGCATTACAGGGTATACAACTTTCCGATAGAGGGATGGAATATCTAGATGGACACATACGCCACGTCGCTGAATGGAGTATACCGTTTGGTAGTTCAGATATTGAAAGAACTCTCGTCAGGTGGTTGGAAGAAGTTCTCTTCAATTCCTACGTTGAAGATAAATGGCTGGTAGAATCAGAATTTTCACTTGACGAAGAATATCTCAGAGCACAAGTCTTGTGGGTTGATTCTAGAGATGTAGAGCTAGAAATAGAGGTCAAGGCAGTAACTCTTCACGATCTTGTTGTGAGGCAAGTAGGCGTGGGAGAGATAGTCGATGGGGTTGAGGGTGTTCCTTCGTTTGAAGGTCCTGGCTGGATGGCACAAGTAGTATTGGACATTTGAAGGAATCAATTAGTAGCTTCCCAAATATAGAATACCCCACTGGCGACAATTCCAATCATTACACCATTGTGAATCCATGCGGATTTCAAAGATTTCAACCATCTCTTTCCAGCCTTAACTCCTATGATTGCCGAGACGACTAGAACTAGAGTGATTTGTACGTGAGATAGAATTTCATCTGGCTTAAAGTAAAGATAAACTGGAATTCGTGAAAGGTCTACGCATAGAGCGAGAATACTCGCAGTCGCAGCATAGGCCATCTTGTCTGGTAGTCTACGAGTTAGAAACATAGCCCGTAAAGCCCCTTGATGACCTGATAAGCCACCCATAAACCCAGAAGAGAATCCGCCGAGTCGGTCATTTGCTTCTGGTATTCTATATCCGGTCCAATTTTCTGATAGTGTCAGAATTGGTAAAATAATCAAGAATGATCCAATGATTACCAATAAGGGTTCTTGAGGCACTTCATTTTGAAGAATGGCACCCAATACTGCCCCAATTACTAACCAAACACCATAATGTCGGAAAGCCGTAAGGTCTACCGAATCCCACATACTCCAGCATTTTGCGGCGTTGTGTGCTCCATGCACTACTGCAACTACTGCCACAGCTTCGTGTGGTGGCATTAGGAGCAATGCGAATGGAGTTAGCATTGTAGATAGTCCAAAACCTGCAGGCACGGTTAATGCAGCAGCAAAGAACGCTCCTAATGCAGCGATTACGAGGATTTCTTCCATATGCTCCCTCGTTATCAATAGTGAATGTAGGTCTTTTCCCAATAACAAACCGTAGTTATTGATTATTCTTCAACATTAAATCTCTGATAAACCTCATTCGTAGTTTGAGTTACTCGAATGAAGGTGGTACATTTTGGTAAGTCTTTGATTCGACGAGCTCCTACATATGAACACGCAGAGCGAACTCCTCCAAGTATCGCTTGAACAGTAATTTCTAGGGGTCCTCGGTATGGGACTCGAACCTCCTTGCCTTCTGGAGCTCGATGCTTGGCAACCTCTCCATAGTGAGTTTCCATCGCCTTTGCACTAGACATTCCGTAGAATGACTTGTACTGCTTTCCATTGTCAGCCGTAACAAGTTCCCCACCTGATTCATCATGTCCGGCAAACATACCTCCGAGCATGACGAAATCAGATCCTGCGGCAAAGGCTTTCGCTACATCACCTGGGCTAGAACAACCACCGTCAGCCATGACGTGGCCGGCCAATCCATGTGCCGCGTCTGCACATTCTGCAATTGCAGAGAGTTGAGGATACCCCACACCTGCTACTTTGCGAGTTGTACAGACTGAACCAGGCCCAATTCCAACCTTGACAATGTCTGCTCCGGCTAGGATTAACGCTTCAGTCATTTCTCGAGTTGCGACGTTGCCGGCGATAATTATGGAAGATGAAAATTCCTTTCTTACCCTCTTCACAAAATCCAAAAACACTTCACGATATCCATTTGCGACATCAATACAAATTAATTTGGTTCCTGAATTAGTATCCATTTTGCGCTTTAGTAAATCGAAAGAATTCTCTGTTGACCCACAGGTAACGGCGACAAATTCAGGATTTATGCCCTCATTCCAAGCCTCAGCATACTCTCGGGTAGAGTAAAATTTTTGCATACAGGTCATCATTTGGTGCTTTTGTAATTCTGCAGCTATGGAGAATAATCCTGTGGTGTCCATATTCGCAGCCACAATTGGCACACCAGTCCAGGTTACATCAGAGTGTCGAAATTTAAATTCTCGAACTAAAGTAACGTCGGACCGTGAAACCAGCGTACTACGTTTTGGTCTAATCAATACATCATCAAAAGTTAGCTTCACATCGTGGTCAACACGCATCTGAACCTTACTACTCCAACGAAGGTCCATTTAAGACGGTTCTGACCGAGTCTATCTGAATAGAATCTCTAATTTTTTGTTGGTGCTCGTGCCGGGATTTGAACCCGGGTCGACGGATCGAGAGTCCGTCATGATGGACCGAACTACACTACACGAGCGAGTAGTACGACGACTGAGGCTCTGTATTTGAAAACGATGGATAGATATTTTTCACTCACACCTTCACTTTCACTTTCACTTTCCACTCTTCTGTCTTTATTGATATGCTGACCGACCGACATCAGGCCATGAACCGAAGCCCAAACAACGACATCCGAAGAGTCTACAGGAAGAGACCAGAACCAGTCCGTATAGTCTCCTTTTCTAGTCTAAACAAGACCACTGCTAATCGAAAAACGAATAATCCAGAATTTTTAGTTAACTCCTCTAATGCAAATGCTATAGATGGTCAGTGGCAACCAATGCCAAGACCTGCGATAGAGGTTAATGTCAGTCCTTCTAGCTGGAGTGGCTTGCATTCCCGGGTTCTAGCATCCCGAAAAATTTCCGTGGAGGCTTTCTGATGTCCCGTACACGAAGATTACGAGAAGCGGTATTGGTACTACTTGAGGAAAAAGGAACAGCTAATACAGTAGAGGTATTTGATCACTTAAATGAAAGATTTCGATGGGGGGCAACCATGAACCAAGTAGGAAATATTCTTGCTAAGGATCGTCGTTTTTCTAAAGTAGGCCATCAAAGGGGACAATTTAGGGGCAGTGTATACACAGTCTGTGTTTGGTCACTATCAACCGAACCACTAATTCCAGCAGTTTAACCGTGCAAGGAATGAAGACTGAAAGAGCCTTCCGTAGAGTGTGGGAACCGTTCGAGATTGGCTTGTTTTGTTCCGTGCTGGAAATTGTATTACCGGATTTGTAGGTGTATTCCTAGGGGCGATTCTTACTCTAGAGGAGTTGCCATCTGGTAATAATCTCAATATTACTACTCTTCTGGCATTGTCGGTATATTCTTTCATGGCATCATGGAATGCTCTGAATGATTATCTCGATCTCGAAATAGACAAAATTAATCGACCAGATAGGCCTCTTCCTTCTGGCCGAATAAATAAGACTGTAGCCATGATAGCGATTATCTCGGGCTGTATTATTTCCTTTGGTTCCCTATTCTTAGCAGGCCAAATAGCTAACGATTTGACCGACAATTTTGAAGATTGGTATCCTACAATCGCAATCTGGTTTCTAGCATTAGCCCTACTGCTAAATTACGAAGATGACCGTGTATTATTAGGGTTAAAAAACAGGGGTTTACCCGGTAACCTTGCAATTTCTATTTCCGTAGGCTTAGTGGTTTTATTCGGTGCTGCAGGCATATTTGATCCACTCAACCAAAGAGCAGTCTCCCTATTTGTCATTGGGACGCTTTACAATTTTTCTCGTGAAATCATAAAAGATGTCGAGGATATGGATGGCGATAAGGGAAGAAATACCTACGCAATGAGGGTAGGTGCTGATAAGGCTAGGTTAACATCTTGGGTTATTTTATTAATCACCTTAGTAGCTTTACTTACTCCATTTGCCATGGGTATTTTCGAGTTAATACACATAGTTTTCCTAGCACCTGGTCTATTTACTCTTATGAGTGTGAAGAAACACATCTATTTGGCGGAAGATACAGCGGCCTCGAGGATGATTAAAATCTCAATGACTTTTACTATGATTGGGCTAATTTTGGCCGCAATATGGTGATTACATTTCGTTATATGCGTGCCAAGCTTCGTTATTGCAAAGATAGGTAAGAAGAGACATTTGAGCCCACATTCTATTTTCTGCCTGGTCCAAAACTATGCTATTGCGGGAGTCAATAACCGCATCGGTTACTTCCTCTCCTCTATGGGCGGGTAAACAATGCATGAATACATAATCAGGTTGAGCGTGTGCTACTAGTTCCTCATTAACTTGAAATCCTTCGAATGCGGAAAACTTGTCTGCCATATGTTCTTCTCCCATGGAAACGAAAATATCAGTATAGATGACTGAAGCATTTCTAACTGCCTCGACTGGGTCATTTGTTCCAATTATTTTGGCTCCAGTCTTGGAGGCTATACCTTCACATCGTGAAAGTATATTTGCATCAGGCTCCATACCAACGGGGGTTGCGTATTTGATATCATAACCTAGAGCAAGGGCTGCTAATGCAAGGTCATGGAATACGTTGTTACCATCTCCAACCCAAGCGATATGGCCCTCCGAATTCGCAAGTTCACGAATTGCCATTAAATCGGCTGCCGACTGACAAGGATGGTGGAGATCAGATAGGGCATTGATAACTGGAACCGTAGCCGTTCTCGCTAGTTCCTCCACATCTGCATGACCGAAACATCGGTATGTTATACCATCTAAAAAGCGAGATAAAACTGCAGCAGTATCCCCAATTGATTCAGATTTACCTAGTTGAATGTCATTGGCAAGTAGGGTCAATGGCTGCCCGCCGAGACGACTCACACCCACTTCAAAGGAAACTCTTGTTCGTGTTGATGGCTTTTCGTAAATCGAACCTATCGACATACCATCTAGAGGTTTGAAATCTTGGTGAATAGATACATCGTTCTTGTAGCGAATTGCCCAATTGATAATGTCATCTAAGTCATCGACTAAATCATCAATGGCTAGTAAGTTCTTTTTCTCAGTGTTGCTCATGTTCAATATCTCCTGCGAATCCATCCCTCATATCAGCCATTCCGCCAAAAATTGTCTGAGCAAATGTTAGCATATCTGCCAAACCTTCCTCTTCCTCACTGGATAGGGGAACAAGTCCTGGTTGAATAGCAGCATGTTGCATCATTCTAAGTTGCCCTATGGCAAATTCGGCTCTCGAGGTACTGGAATTTTGATCCATTGATTCTGCAGCAGATTCTTCGTAAAGTGCGGCTTCTAAAACATCTAGGTTTTCACCCCATTCGAGAATTTTGTCTAATACTTCAGGCTCTAACAAATCTGCTTTGGAAAGAAAGTTAGCTGTTGGAAGGCCAAGTCTAAAGTGAACTATTGAGGAAAGTAGCATCTGTGATACAAATCCACTGGGTGTTTGGGACAACATAGGGTCGAATAGGAAGGCTAGACATGCTCTACCTTGACCTAATACTTCGACCAAATGGCTGCTGGCCTCACGAAATGCGAATAACTCGACTTGCCCCGGTGTATCAATAACCAGAATGTCACCGGAAAGTCCTTCAATCTCATCGAAGACATCTATAGCCTGTGAGGCGACTAAGTCGGCTGCAAGAATCTGAGCGCCATTTGGTCCAAGATCGTACTCATCCATGACATCAGATAAAGAAACTAAATCTCTTACATCGAATTCAGGGTCATAATGTACTCTTTCAGCCCCGGGGTCTAGATTAATTGTCAATACATCTACCTGCAAAAATCTCGCCCAACGTTGGAATGCAGTGACTAAACTACTCTTTCCAGCACCTGCTGTGCCTACAACGAAGATTACTGGCGGGGTGGTTCCGTCTTGATTGCTCATAAAGGGCTGCTGGGAGGAGCAGTAATTCAACCATTCGTGTTTGGAATCAGTCCGTAGGACTGTGGGCGAGCAATGGTTAAACCAATCCAATGCACGTCAAGACCTACCCTTGAGGGTGCATCCGCCATGTCCGATACTCCACCCCCTCCTCCGGGAATGCCTCCCATACCCCCTCCACCGCCTCCGCCTGGCTTCGACAAAGGTAACGAGGAGGATGAGGTTAAAATTGCAATAGACAATGAAGGCGATGATGGTTCTGAGATGAATAATATCCACCAATTAGTCGATGAATTACCCTCTTTGGCAGATATGGAAAGCCCTCCGCCACCGCCTCCTGGATTGGATACACCTCCGCCACTTCCACCAGATTTTGACACTCCTCCTCCCCCTCCACCAGGATTAGATGCAATCGAAGAGGAAGGAAATTGGGATGTCGATGAACTAGAAATTCAATCATTCGATGATACACTTTCATCTCTAGAGCAGATGAATGAAGAAGAGGTTGTTGAAGAAATAAGTGTAGATTCAGACGAAGCAACTCAGGATTGGAATGCCGCTCTGGATCAAGTATTTTCAGAGGAGGGGGATAAACAACCGGAATCCGATGGAGAAGAAGTTCCTCAATTACCTCTATCTAGTAATCTTCGACCTTCAGCCGAAGTAGATTCTATTCCTGGTGACAAATTATACGTCACTTTGAAGGAGACCGAAGAATCAGTACTAAATCCAGATGGCACAGTCCGACAACAATCCATTGATGGTGAATTAATTCTAAGAAATTCAAGTCGAAAAGATCGTGCATGGGATATTGAAGTAATGCTTCAAAATACTGCTTCGACAGATATAGGTGGTGGCGCAATAACTGTCCGTGAGTTAGACGCAACCCAAACTAGCAACCTTCCATACACAGCATCAGGCCCTAGAATGATGATTCTCAAAGAGCATATCGACACAGAACCTGAACGGCCACAGGAGTCTAGTCTTTCAATGATATATTCCGAACATGCACAGGAGGTCCTTATTCGTCTTAGTGTTGAAAATATAGCACCAGTAAGTTTGAATGATGTTGTGGTTAGAAGGGCACTTCCTGAAAATTTTGAATTGTCGGAAGGTCCCGAATATGACATAAATGACGGTGAATTAATTTGGCACATTGGCCGACTTCCTGTCGGAGAGAGCGCTTCGTTAGAGATACTCCCAAGAGTGACTACTAGGACGATTCAGCGCTTCGCTACTGGCGCAGTTAATGCTGCATATTCTTGTGAGGCGACGGTCTCAAGAGCACAATTTGATTCGGTAAAATCTCGAGCTCGTCAATTTGGTTATGTTTCACCTAAGGAAGATGACCGACCTGACATATTCCACTGTAAGTTGGTAGTCGAAAATCGTTCTTCATTCGTTGTCAGTCTATCAGCTGCAACTGTTTGGTTAGCGGGTCGCAGTGAGCCTTTTTTGGAGGTGGAAGATATTCGTGAAGATATCCCTCCCGAAGGTCTTTGGGACTCAATCGAGAAGAGAATTGAAGCAATTGATAAACCAAATTTCACCCATGAAATCAATTATTCAATTTTGCCTAGGGTAAATGTCGAATCCAATGGTATTTTGGAGTTAAAGGAAAGAAGTTTCAAAGTACTGGATGCGGAGGTAAACAAACAGTACAGTATTTCCCGAATACGTTCCTATGTGGAATCAGATTTAGAATGCATATCTGTAGTTGAAAATACCGGTTCTGCACCAATTAACGTAATGCGTTTACTCGATGATATTCCGGGTATTTTCAACCCACCCGCAATTAATCAAGTACGAATTGAAATGGAAGGCTCTGATCTAAACGATGACCAGTACAGAATAGAGGTCGTAGATGGAACTCAACTAGAGGAGCAATTGATATCACCAGATTCACAAGGTCATGCTCTAAGAATTACTGTAGGCACATCTGCGCCTCTCGGATTGCAACCTGGAAAATCATTGACCATAACTTATCCACTCCATGCCGCCGATCCTTCTCCTCAAAATAACAAACTCGCAGCCCCAATTCGTGCTGATTTCAGTATGGAAAGATTCGGCCCCGTTGCTACGCGCCATTGCAATCGTGCGCCACTAATTCGTGTGGTCCATCGCCGTAGAAGATTCTCAACTGGAAAAGAAGTATTCCCAGCTGCTGGTCCAGGCCGCTATGAAATCCTCTTAATGTTCCAAAATGACTCGGATAGTGCTCTAGAGGATTTGTCACTTCACGATGTAGTTCCCGGTACATTCAACATCGAGAAATCCACGGTTCGTTCAAATCAATCTGGCGAGAGAGTTGTTGATTATAGTAAGGAATCTGCTAGAGAGGGGACTCATGTGACATGGCCAATTGGTAGAATCGAAAAGGATGAACGAATAGAAGTTGTTTTTGAAATTCAAGGAGATTCAGAGAGCGAATACAAGGTAGCGGATGCTCAAGATTACCACGGAGCCACTTTCGGAGACGAAGTAGATGAAGAACCGAACTTACCTGAATGGGCTGATGAAGCTAGTAGAATCACTTTAGAAGCCGCTGATGTAGAACCTGAAATAGATCTCGACCCTCAACTTGAGGATAAAGGGGGAGAAGAAAACGGCTCAAATACAGATATTGGTGTCGACTTATCTACACCCCAGGTGCTGAATGTTGAAGCGAGAACTGAGGAAAATGAGGAGAATATTGACGAATCCAATGTCGATGAAGGAGAGGTACAGAAACCAACAATAGTTACTCCGGATGTTTGCCCTGTTTGCGGCACAGAGGCTTCAGTTGGTGCATCGTCCTGCGAAACTTGTAGCTTCCAATTCAGTTAATTTCGGCTCACATTACATGTGAGCCGCGCCGAATCCTTCAATTGAGAGCCTTAGAGACGAAGTCACATGGCGGAGCCTGCAGGACAAGGCGATGCTCAAAGTCAGGCGGCGTTGGGCATGATGGGTCCTATGTTCGTTTTACTTGCTGTCATGTTATTACTAACCTTCAATCCTGGACTGCGGTCATTAATGGCGGATTCAGCGGCAACAGTTATCGAGCCGACTATACCATTCCACTCAGAATATTTCGTACCCACTGTTTTCATCATTGGGTCTTCAATTATGATTGTCAATACTGTAATTCGTGGATTTTTTATGGATCCTATGACCCAAGTTCACATCGGCCATAGAAATAAACAGATTTCCAAACAATTGAGAGAGGCGCAAGGCGAAAGAGATACTGCAAGAGCCGACAAGATGCGTCGTCTGCAAATGGAGTTAATGCCAGACCAGATGGCTATGCAATCTTCTATGATGAAACCAATGATGTTTACAATCATCTTCATTATCGGTATTTTTAGTTGGATGGCTGAATCAGCCGCAGACTTCAGGGTTGGTTACGTAAGTCTTCCATGGCAACCAATGTGGGGAATGATGGATACGATTTGTTGGATTTTTCCTGCTTGGGTAGTCACCTATATTGCAATGAGCGCTCCACTAGGTAGAATTATTGATCGTCATATCAAAATAATTCGCTTTGGAAGGCACCCATTGGTTTTGGAAGGTCTGCCAATTCCCGAGCCTCTATTACATTTATTAAAGGATGAAGAAAAGAAACCATCGGCCACAACTCGTCGGGGTCAGAGACGTTCACGTGATGGACCTCGGAAAAAAGGAAATGCAGAATCTAGGCGTGGAGGTAATCTACATGCTGCTCCTCCGAAAATCGGCACCGCCTGTCCAGAATGTTCCTCGACAATGGTAAATCGAACTAGTTCAGGTCGATTACGTTGCAGTGTCTGCCGTTATGAGTGGAGGTGAGGTATTGCTTAGAATCACAATAAGTGGTGCGCCAGGTAGTGGAACGTCGACATTAGTTCGTAAAATTCACCATACCACTGGTTGGAGTGCCCTAAACGGTGGGGAGGTTTTTCGAACAGAAGCCAAACGTCGAAATCTTACCGTTGGTGAATTTAGTGAATTATGCAAGCAAGATTTGGATGTTGATCGTTCACTGGACAGACTGCTAAAAGATGCTATGACTAAAACAGATGGTCCTGAAATCATCGAAAGCAGATTGGCTGGTTGGTGGGCAAACGAGCTTGCAATTGATTGCCTCAGGGTATGGATCAATACATCGGATGAAGAAAGGGCACGTCGAGTCCAAAATAGAGAAGGTGGAAGCTTTGATCAAAGACTGGCCGAATCAACTGCTAGACAAAGTGCAGACAAGGAAAGGTATCGTGCTCTATATGATATTGATCTTGATGAAATGACGCCATACAATCTAGTTGTAAACGCAGATAATCTCACTGCTGACGAAGTTTTTTCCCTTGTAAAATCAGCAATCAATGGAGGTGATTAATTGCTTATCCTAGATGATTCAGCCAAGACCGATGTAAAATATGGGTGTAAACCAACAGAAAGAAGTCTTGAGACTCTATTGGATGCTGGTGTTATCCTTGTCGACAAACCCAGAGGGCCATCAAGTCACCAATTAACCGCTTGGGCCAGAGAAATGTTAGGAATTCACAGATTGGGACATGGTGGTACTTTGGACCCTTTTGCTACAGGCTTGCTCACCATGCTATGCGGTAAAGCAACTAGGTTAACTGAAATGGTATTGACTGGGGATAAGAAATACATCGCGGTGCTGAAGTTTGGAAGAGAGGTAGATTCATCTGAATTAGAGAATTTACTTAATTCTCTGAATGGAGAGATATACAACGTTCCTCCATTAGAGTCAGCAGTTAAAGTTCAAGTAAGAACTAGAATAATTCATGAAATGAGGATTATTGAAGACGATTCCGAGTCTAATTTAGTGGCATTAACAATTTTCTGCAACGCGGGGACTTATATCAGGACTCTAGCAAGAGATATCGGACTTCTTCTAAATACTAAATGTGAACTTACTGAGTTACATAGAGACAAAACAGGAGCCTTTTCTCAATCTAATGCCTGCACTATGCAACAATTAACTGATGCAGTATTTCTTTGGAAAGAACATGAGGATGACAGAGCCCTACGCAAGCTCATTGCACCAGTTGAATCGATACTAGGGCATTTCCCTCGAATCATTGTAAAGGATGGGGCTGCTGCTGCAATTGCTCATGGGGCGGCTCTTGCAAGACCAGGGGTGGTGAGTATTGATGAAGAAATAAAGCGAGGGGAATTAGTAGTTATTGAGACACTCAAAGGAGAGGCTGTAGCTATTGCAGAAACCAATTCAGGTGTAACTAAAATTCAATCTATGGAGCATGGCGAAGTTGCTAGACCTAAGGTAGTTCTAATGCAGGCCGGGATATATCCTCAAACATGGCAGAAGGGCTGAGATCAATTCATCTCGTGCTCTTCGTAAACCCACTCATCAGTCTCTATTCTGACCTTTAGCTTCATCATCGCAAACACACACCACCGACCCGCTAGGCGAGCGCGGTAGGCTGAATTGCTCGTCCATCTGGGTATAACTATTCCCCGTTTTTCAACGATTATCAGCCGTACGGAGGTCTTCAGACCCAAGACTTCGGATGTTTTTGGTATATCTTGGAAAACTATCTCTTTCGGTATGGTTTCCGAATACGACCAGGTCCTAATTGTAATGCTGCTATTGAAATAGCGATTAATCCAATTGACGCGATAACAATTGCAGGACCTCTGTCTATGGAATCATCTCCATTCCCTTTATCTCGACCTTCTGATTCAACTAAAATTAGTATCTCATTGTTCATTTCATTCGACTCTTCTATTGAGGCTGTACCATCTACTAAACCTCTGATTCCGATTTCCCCCGAGGTGAAAATCTGCGTATCACATGTAGCAACAGATAGGCCGCCGGGTGCTACACTTTCGACGATAGTTGAGCCGACTAACATACCATCAACCCAACATCGAACATCCACAGTATTGGCAACACCTCTTCCTTCATTTCGAACGTATAACTTGAGTTGTACTACATCACCTTCCTCAACTGTGTCAACGACAATATTACCTTTCCAAATTTCTAAATTTTCTATCGTTAAGTCTGGTTGTGCTGTAACAATTATTTCCAAATCTTGTACTTCTGTGTATGTTCCATCACTAACTGTGATTTCGACAATGTGGGTTCCTGGCTCTACGGGTGTTAAAATTAAATCTCCAGAAGAATCGATATTTGCCCAAGACCTAGAGGTAGAAATTGATAATTCAGAGGAATCCGGGTCACTGATTTCAATATCAATTACTTTACTTTCTCCAAGATTGATATAGGTTAATACCGGCAATCCATCTATACTTGGAGGGTCTTCAACTTCAAGTACATTTACGTTGAATCCTCCATTCCATGTATTGCCTGATTCGTCGATAACTTCGACATCTACCCACGTCTCACCGCTCGCATCTGTCCGAGGTTGAATCCTAATGTCTCCAGATAATGTAGATACAGAAAGAAGTTCAGTATCATCTGTCCAAGCCATCACTTGAAGATCCTGCCAATCTGTGAGATCATCTTCACACCTGCTTGCCATTGCGATTAGTATTCCTCCTTCGTCTTCAATCAGTTCTTGGCGAGAAGGAGAGGAACAGGTTACATCTCGATCCCAGACCAAATTATACCCTCCTTCGATTGAAATTGAGTTAATGTGAACCACTGTTGTTTCTGCGACCCCGTTTGAAGACCATTGGAATCTTGAAGCAATACCAAACTCCAATCCGCTTCCATCAACAGGTAAGGCATAGCCAATAGGCACCTCAAATGAAAATACACCAAGCTCAATCTGTACCTCATTGAGAAGTTGGTTTCCAATTGCAAATCTAATTGTGCTATATTCTTGAACTAAGCCCTGAACCGAACCAGCAATTGAACCAACTACGACTAGTTTCGGGTCATTGACATCTATCCTAGCAGAACTAATGCAACCATCAAAAATAGTGATTCTGACGGAATTAGTCTCATATCTATGTTGAAGTAAATCTCCATTTGAATAGGTTTCATAATCTTCCATAGATGTTTGACCTTGGCTCATTGTTTCAATTGTATAATTCCCCTCGCCAAAGATATGGATTCTTCCTAATTCTTGGTCATAAGGAACTTCAACATCGAAAGTCCAAACGCCCTGTGTGCCTTCCTCTGGAGTCAGACCACAACTTTCAGTTACTAATCCTGAGATTTGGCCGTCATAAGGTCCAAAGTCGAGTACGGGCATATTTTGTTCTGAAATTTCATGAGTCACTTTCACTGTTTCAAATGAATACCATGGTTGATGAAATTTCACTCGAATCCCTACTGCATCTACTCTGATTTCAGAATCGTCAGGAGCCCCATCTGAAACATAGTCAATGGTCACAGATGCATCTTCTAAATCACCCCAACTCCATTCTTGTAAATCTACTATATTTTCTATAAATGGAGTCGTCATTCGATTAACTGGTCCAAACGTTCTTGCAATTGTTTTGACTAATTTCTCTGGACCATTTGCCTCTATTGTGATACGTATTTCATCCGAAGGGAGTGAATCTGGTATTGAGATGTGCAGAACCATTGAAACATTGGCCAGGACTCGACTTTCGAGACCACTGAATGAATAACCCGTCAGAATAATATCTGGGCCTGTTGACCATGTATAGGAACCATCCGGATTTCCTAGTGAAAAGTTTGAATCAGTGGGGCTATAGGTGGCCCAAGCGGTGTAAGTTTGGAAATTATCTGGGCGATTGTGAGTAAATGACAACTCTCCATCTGCTATCATACCGACACTATGGTCGGCTGGGTCATCGGAAAAGGCAGCTTTAGTGGAAATACTCCATTCACTAGGGTCATCAAAAGAACCGGCTTCTAAAAGCTCAATTCTTTGGGATTCGATGACGGTGTCTCCTGCAGTCATAGGGGCTAAAATTGCAATTAAAGCTAGGGTAGTCAAACCCAAACTCAGACCGACGCCCCGACTCATCAATTAGTAACGGTAGAGAATGACGCTTCAATCCGTTGGTCTCTAGAGTCTGTGTCTCTCTACGCGGAACTCTTGAAATATGGTCTGTCGGTCGAATGGCTACATACGGCTGTGGTAGTGTAGCGGTTAGCACGGTGGGTTGTGGTCCCGCCGGCCCGGGTTCAAGTCCCGGCCACGGCCCCAAAAATTACTCTCAGGGTATTTCCTGTAATTTCTTTTAGGACTCAAAATGATCATCTGAAATTGAGTGACCCATTCTTTCGACCTTCGTAGAAAGGTAATCTCGATTATCTTCGTTTACCCCCGCGACAAGTGGCATTCTTTCAACCACCTCAACGTTGAGATTTTGTAATTGACTTACTTTATCCGGATTATTCGTTAACAGGCAGACTCTTTCTATATTGACTTCTTCTAGTATCTTTGCAGCAATCCGATAATCTCTAGCGTCAGCTGGATGACCTAGCAGTAAATTAGCATCGAGAGTGTCAGCTCCCTTATCTTGTAAGTTATAAGCCTGAATTTTAGCATGTAGGCCAATACCTCTGCCTTCTTGTCGGAGATATACCAAACAACCCCAACCGATTTCTTGGATACGCTGTAAAGCGGTATCAAGTTGTGGTCCGCAGTCACAACGTAGACTTCCAAATGCATCACCGGTTAGACACTCTGAATGAACCCTAACCAAAACAGCGTCTGGACCACTCATATCCCCAAGTGTCAAGGCAACATGATCGAGGCCCGTGGCGTCTTCGTGGAATACACGAATTCGAAAGTTACCATGTTCGGTTGGTAATCTGGCATCGGCAGGAACATCAAGTAATTCTTTGAGGTCCACAGGCCTATTTGGCACCGTCATTGATTACACGACCTATTCAACCGTCAAGAACCATCCGATTGGAATATTCATTTTCTAATCAGAAATCTATACTCTCCAAATGCTTCTTCAACGTTGAGTAATTCCACTCCGATTCTGTCACAGAGAGTAGGCAAATCATGAAGAGTTTCTGGGTCGTCTCCGAGGACTTCGAGAAGTTCTCCCTCTTGCATTTCACTAAGTGCTTTCCTAGTTTCATGAACAGGGACAGGGCAAAAGAACCCCAACAGGTCTAGACGCCGTTTTGGCGTCTCTTCTTGCTCCATAAATAGAACCTCATAATTCTACTATTGATGGCTTTAATGAAACTCCAACAAATTCTCTTTTCTTGATAACATCGATGACATATGATGCCTTTTCAACATGGATTTGAACAGTTGAAGAAGTTTCGTTCATCTGGATTTCACCCAATGCTATTTCGGGGATTCTGGCTTCACTCACTATCCAATCCGCTAATGAACGCTTAGTTACGGTGGCACTACCAATCTTTAGAGACACGCTGACCATTCCAAATGGATCGGTTACCTCGTCCCAATCCTCTCTCTTTCTAACCGGATCTCTTTCCATTCCTTCTGGTAATTGAGGGGCGTCGACATATGGGATCTCTAAATTCCAAGTGTTTGCAATCTTCTCAAGAGCGCCTATGTCTTGCTTTGATACAAGTGACCATGCTTGCCCTGAGCGCCCCATTCTTCCGGTTCTACCTATTCTATGGACGTATGATTCAGTATCATCTGGCAAATCATAATTGACAACATAGGTGATTCCGTCAACGTCAATTCCGCGTGCAGCTACGTCGGTTGCGACAACAATCTTTGTTTTGCCTTCTTTTAGTGAATCGAGAATTTTCTCTCTCCGGTTCTGGGCTTTGTCACCGTGCATTCCAGTAGCCCTCATTCCGAATTTCCCTAACCTATCTTCTAGTAACTCTACCATACGCTTTGTATTGGTAAAAATTAGCATTTGATCATCTTCACTCATGTTAACGATTAGTCTTCCAAGAACCCATAATTTATTCGAACGCCCAATTCTAACTGCGAACTGATCGATTTCAGGAACCTCTACTTCGAGGTCATCGCTCATCACATATACTGGTTCATTCATGAATTCCTCAGCAGCATCTAGAACCTCTTGTGGGAATGTAGCGCTAAATAGTAAGGTCTGCTGTCTTGCAGGCATTTGCTCAAAGATCCAAAGCACGTCTGGGAAGAACCCCATATCGAGCATCCTATCTGCTTCATCTAAGCAAAAATGAGAGATATCTGAGAGGTTCAAATGCCCTCGCTTGGACATATCAATAACTCGACCGGGAGTTCCAACAATTATGTCACATCCTGATTCCAATTCTTTTGCTTGTTTTTCGATATCGGTTCCACCGTAAACAGTCTGTATTGATAGTGCACTATCACCTTTTAGCCAAGTCAATTCCTCTGCTACCTGAACTGCTAATTCTCTGGTAGGGCAGAGAATAATTGCTTGAGGTTTCCCTGAAGGATTTGCGGCTTCGATAATTGGTATTCCAAAGGCTGCAGTTTTACCACTTCCAGTACGCGCCTGACCTACTACATCGCGACCTTGGCGAGCAACTGGAATTGACTGAACTTGGATTTCAGTCGGATTTTTCCAGCCTTTACTGGATATTGCTTCTGCAACTGCTGAATCAAGATTCCAGTCAGAAAATGCCTTAGCGGCGGGGCTCATTTAATCGCCTCAGAAGGATTCGGATTCGCTAATCTCCTTCTGAAGTTCTCCCATCCAGTACTTGCGGCAGTTCTCCTTGGTGAGAAACTGATCCTTACTCGAGAAGCTGTGGTTGTAATGCCCCTTATCAGCACTCGAGAATTGTTCCTTTCGCCTCTTGTGGTACTTCTGTAGTACGTGTTGGCGCATGTACTGGCGGAACTTTAGGGACTTGGTACGGTTAATCCCCTTCGGCGTTACGCCGTCCCAGAGTCGCTCGAATTGTTCGAGCTTCTCATCAAAAGTCTCGCTCATCTTGTTTCCTCGCGGCCCGCCGACCTGACTCTTGTTTATGACCTTCACGGCTGGACTCTAGCTCACCACTACGTGGTGGAACAATATTATCTGTAGATGAAACGCCTTCTTTTGCGCCTATTTCTTTAGGAATGGGCTTCAATTCATCTATTTCTGTCGATTGCATCTCCGAGAATTCCTCCGGAACCTTATCAAGAGGCGCAAGAGCTCGATTTTTCTCCTCTTCTGTACCTTCCCAATCAACGTCTCGGGAGAGCCTCTCAAGCCTAGTCCTAAGTTCCGGACGAGTTTCTTGCCGGAGTAATTCTGTCGCAACTTCTCGTAATTTATCTCCGGTTAGGATAATTGATAATTGGTTTATACAAGCCTTACGAAGTTCGGGGTCTCTGTCTCTGGCTCCATCTTGGATTAGTTGAGCGACCCTTGGACTTTCCATATCCAGTGTTTTCAATGTCTTAATCACATTCTTCTTTACCCCAGAATCTTCGTCAAACATTGATGATTCGACTAATATTGTAGCAACTCTAGATTCTACGTTTGCTAGGGTGGGGAGACATGCTGAAGCAGAACGTCTAACCTGTGCATCTTCATCCTGCAGTGACCAAGTGATTAGATCCCAACCTGTAGCACCAGCCTTTGCAGTAATTGTTCGTAGAATTTTCGCGCCTCTACGACGCAAATCTACATCCTCTTCTCGAATTAATTCATCTAGATGAAGACAGCCTGTTTCAACCCAATTTCGAGAAGTGTCTTTCAAAGTTGCAAAGGCATCGTTTCTATGTTGTTTAGTCTCGTGCCTTAATTCACGCCTTAGTATATCTTCACAACCAGAGGGGAATATAGGTGCTACCTTCCTCAGACAATCTCTAGCAGCCTTTCTTACCTGCTCATTTTCTTCTAGTAATCTATCTGAAAGATAGATGAATAGGTCGTCATGTTTTTTGATAGCAAATGAAGGCATAGCGATTAGCCCAGCGATACGGATAACACCTTCATCGTCATCCAAAGCCTCACATAAGGCTCTATGAGCATCGGTAATCATTGCTGGAAGAACTCTATTTAGGGCTAGAATTCCATCTATACGCCTAGCCAAACCTCCACCTTCTGAACGAGGTATTTCTACCATCCTTACTTGACCGGATGCAAGCGAAACAATGTCTCTTCGGGGGATTCGATCCCACACACCAGGTGGAGGTAAAGTCGACCGGATATCTACTTGCTTTGTAGCACGACGCTGATTGATTGGGCGGCCCGTTTTCGGGTCCCGGGCGATGTAGTCGCGTGCCATATCGAAGGGCCCCGAGAGCACGGGGCTTCTTCAACCGAATGATTACAGGTTCTCACAATCGACTAAGGTCAATCGAGTAAGACTCAAGCGAGATAACTGCCGGAGAGCAGAAGAGGAGCATGAGTGAGCAGAGCGACATCTCTCGTATACTCTTCACTATTTTTGATGGAATAGAAACCCTAGGAATTCCAAAAGCGGATGTTGTTCGTCTATGGTCTCTCGAGATGCAGTGGTTTTCTCCGGAAGAATCTGAGAGAGTCGTAAAGGCACTTACAGAAGCGGGTTGGATATTACTGGAGGAGGGGGCTTTACACCTAACTGAGGGGGTCGAATTAGAGATTCCGTCTTTGGGTTGGAGGCCAATGACTCGAAGGATGTTATTACCCCCCAAGTGCAACCTTTCAGCCAATGAAGAGAAACCAAGCACAAATTCTAAATTTTCTCAACCAAGAGTTAGTTTGCGAGAAGAAAACCTCGCCACTTCAATAAAAAAAGAAAGTTACTCACACCCTAAGGTCGGGAGAGAGGCTCAAGAAACATCCCTAGAATCTCGTAAATCATTCACTCTAGTCGATCGTGCCGAAGGAAGTATTCCAACTTTAATCGAAATAATCGCGTCGCAGTCTGGTTTAGATAACAAGGAAGTAGTTAGGCGCGCTCAACGAAAAAGAAGAGCATTGGGTCCCGTTACCCTTTGGATGGCTCTAGCCCTTGTTGCGAGAGAACAGGGTTTGGACATGCAGAGGGTTTCCTCAGCGATTGATAAAGCCGCAGAATGAAATGTTCCTCATTCCGGATTCGATCTTCGAACTTCTGCGGCTAGTAGCCCTGGGAGAACCAATAAGGCAAGAATTAATGAAAAGGCAACAGAAATTGAACTTACTAGGCCGAAATCCTTGATTACGGGTACTGGGGATAGAAGCAGAACCATGAATCCACAAATTGTGGT
Source organism: Candidatus Thalassarchaeum sp. (assembly GCA_022451235.1). Classification (GTDB taxonomy): domain Archaea; phylum Thermoplasmatota; class Poseidoniia; order Poseidoniales; family Thalassarchaeaceae; genus MGIIb-O1. Next base: position 119,827 of record JAKUOA010000002.1, read on the forward strand.
ACCAGCTGACATAATTAGGGCAGATCCGGTTGTAGCATACATGTCTCTCATAGATGCCCAAGTACCCATGCCGGATTCTCGATTCGCCTCAAATTTTCTCCAGACATGTATTGAATAATCAATACCCAATCCTATTGTTAGAGCGGTAATCATAACCGTCAATACATTCCAATTGATGTCTAGAATCGCCATCGCCCCAACAACCCAAGTTCCGGCTAAACCAACGGGCAGAATTACCACCATTGAAGGACCGAATCTTCGTGTCAAGGCCACCAACACAAATAGAGAGACTGCTAAGCTGAAAGCGGTTGACTCTACTTGAGAGATTACTAGGCCAGATAGGACATTGTGTACAAGAATCAAGTCGCCGCTTAGATGGACTCTAGATCCTGTGGCTTCTTCCAAACTACTTTCAAACTCCTTGAATTGATTCGCTAATCCAGAAGATTCCTCACTATTTCCTGCGGTAACGTCAATCCGCATCTTGAGGTACCTAAGCGCATTACCATCATCGGTTAATGCAACATATGTTTCCGTTCTTTCACCCCAAGTTTGACCGCGAATAGGATCGCCAATTGTATCGTTGGCCAAGAGATAACTCACCGCCGAAGCAAGATCGCCTTCAGAAAACTCTCCAGTGACATCAACTGCACCATCGTAAACACCTAAATTATACATTTCTCCGAATTCTTCATCAGACTCTATTGCATCTCTTAGTATAGGGTATAAACCATCATAAGAAGGCCTAGATGTACCCTCTGGCGTTACTACGTTTGTTGTCCATGTTAAATCGTCATCAAGTCGATTTAACTCCTTGAGCAAATCTCTTTCACCAGTCAAAGCCTCCATTCCGGGAGATGGCTCAATAAGAATGTCAACTGATTTCAGGGCCTCCACTTCATAGGAATCATACATTGAGTTCCTAACCTCGATAACCTCCATTTCTTCACCTAAAAAGTCAGTTAATTCGAATTTGGTATCTAACTGCCCGACTGAAACTACAATCGATGAAAGAGTTAGTCCGGCTACAGCCAGAAGAATTAGTGCAGTGTGTCGTCTCTGAAATTCAGTAGCCAGGGTAGTGAAACCGGGTAATTCCATTGACCTACGCGTACTGATTCCAGTAGTTTTCTCAACCATTACATGCAAAGCTCCAACAGTTACTGTGCTAGCCACAAAAGCAGACACTACACCCAGCGCCAATGTCAATCCAAAAGATTTCAGAGGTGGTAAAGGGGATAGGAAATTAGCTAGGAAAGCGAATGCAGTTGTAATCACTGATAGGGTAAGTGCCACCCTTAGAATAGAAAATGAACGAACCCAAGCCTGCGCTGGACTAAGGGCCGTTTCTCTAGCCTTCTCGTAGGCCCTCTGCAAGTGAATGGAATAATCGATACCTAAACCCAATACAACAGGGGCCACAGCAACTTCAAGAATAGAAAATTCGGAGCCAGCAAGCGCTCTAATCCCGTAGGTCCATACCAAAGCCGCTGACAATCCAAGCAATGGAGCAGCCACCATCATGACTGATCGGAAGGCAAGTGCTAGAACTAAGACGACTACAACGATTGAGAGGATAAGTAACCAGAGGAGATTATCCAAAGTTGATTCGTTAATGTCATTGGTTACCAAGTCGTCCGAAACTATCCCGTAATCTAATGCGGAATCTTCTGATTGAGATTTCTTTTCCAACAAACCGCGGACTTGCAGAGCTTTTTGCAACCGATCATCTACATTCAGGTCACCATCTATTTCGATTACCCACATGGTACTCGATGCAGAAGGTGTGGGGTCTCCTTCCTTTCCATTTGCTAACCAATTACAAATCGGTTCGTAGTCAAAATCGGAGTGAAGCATCACGGAACGGGCAAAAGAAGCAGTGGCAATTGCTCTTTCTTCACCTATTGCATCTGTACACTCTTCATCGGTTATGATCGCTTCAAGCAACTCTTCCCAATTATTTAATTCTGAGAGATTTCGTCCATCATCATCCCGTTCTTCTAGAGCTAATTGAAGAATTTGAGCCACATTGATATGTGAAGAGATGAAATCTCCATTGGAGGAAGATAGAGAGTTCACGGCCTCCAAATCAGTATGTAGTTGCTGAATAGCTCCAATTTCCAAAACATTAGCCCCTTCCTGTGTTGGTTCGATATGAACATAAATACGATGTGGAGATGGTGGCATCACCTCATCCATTCTTTCAACTGCTGCATCAGCATCGGAGTCTGGGGCAAATGCATCAAGATCGGTTTGAAACTCGGGCATAGGGCTCAAAGCCAAACCGCTTACGATAGTCAATAAGATGCTGATTAAAATGATTGCAGGAGCCGATTTTTCAAATATCGCAGCCACACTATTTTCTAGTCCAGGCCCGCCAACCATTGGCACTCCCATCACCAACGGCTAAATAATTCAAGCAGTGAATTGGACCCCTTGGGTCCAGCAATCTGATGAAAGGCCTCAAAAGGGAGGGTCCGGTGGCGCGCTCGTCATGCCAGTGAAGGTACTCAAGAACGAAGGGTCCGAAATCCGACTACGTCTGATTGGTGAGGACCACTCTACACTGCAGTTGTTCAGGTCCCGCTTGAACGCTAATGACAAGGTCGAGTATGCGAATTTCTTCACCGGACACCCTGACCTTGACGAACCAGAACTATATGTTCGCGTCAAGAAAGGAGCCAAGGCGGACAAGATTGTGAAGGATCTCTGTTCCGACATAGCGAAGGAGTTCGCCGACCTCAGCTTCTGAGGACGGTGAAATTTTGGCTGAAGCCACATTTGATTTAGGAAACAATGAGGATATTGAGAGGTATCTAGGTCTGGATGGCTGGGCACACGATAGCCCAGGTATCGGAGGCTTGCTTAAAGTTCGAATAGAGGACTTTAGAGTGGAGGAGGTTTCCAGCACTCCTGCCCTAGACAAGAAGGGTAGATTTACAGTTGTTAGAGCGACACTACACAACTGGGAAACCAATCGTTACTTGAGAAGATTAGCAGGTGCTTGTGGGATCAGTAGAAAGCGGATTTTCTCATCGGGACTCAAGGATAAAAGGGCGGTTACGACTCAATTATTGGTTATTGATGCACCTAGACATAAGATTGAATCAGTCGAGATTCCCGATACTGAATTGGAAATCCTAGGACGTACACACCAGAAGGTTGGAATGAGTGACCATGATGGTAACCGTTTCACAATTACAGTACGAGGGTGTTGTGACGTTGATGGCTCCCCCCTAGATGCCAAAGAAGCGATGAGAAGAGTTTTCGATATCAGAGAAGGTATGGCTGAACGTTTGGGTGATGATGCTTTTCCAAATTGGATAGGCCCGCAGAGATTTGGAGCAACTAGGCCTGTTACTCCTAAGGTTGGTCGGGCGGTTGTACAGGATGATTTTGAGAAGGCCGTAGATATGTATCTAGGTATGCCAGGGACTAGGATGACAGATGAGGTAAGCGCATTTCGAAAAATGTGGATGGATACCAAGGATGCTGAGGCATGTCTAGAGCAGGCGCCTGACCACTTGGGATACGAAAAGAGCATCCTACGAGCTTTAATTGAAAATCCAGAAAATCATGTAAAGGCATTTAGGGCATTACCACCTTCATTGCAATTACTGACAATTCATTCCCTTCAATCATTGGCTTTCAATTATTCATTGGCCGGTCGTCTTGCTGCTGGTTTGGATCTTCTTGAACCTGAATTAGGAGATTTGGTTGCACCAATACAGGCAAGTGGTCGAGTCGATGTCTCCAAGCTGGCTTTGGTTACTGAAACCAATCTTGATAGATGTAAAAGAAATTGTAGGCTCGGCAGGCTTGCGGTTACAGGACCATTGCCTGGAAGAGATGCAAGTTTAGCAGAGGGAAAACCCGGAGAAATTGAGACTAAGGCACTTCAAAGTACGGAATTAGATAATATCGACTGGCGCGTCAATAAAATTCCAAACCTCTCTACTAACGGAACCAGACGCCCTTTGAGTGTGGTATTCCAAGACTTCAACGTAGAAGAGGCCACATTACTTTCTGATGATTCCTTTTCCAAGCGTTGGGAAGAAGGACCCAATGAGGGAGATAGGTGGCATTCCGATGGTGCAAATTTGAGACTTAGATTCACCTTGCCACCAGGGACATATGCCACCGTCTTAATGCGTGAATTTATGCGATCGCCACTGGACCACTACTAATCTCATATCGGTTTCGTAATCAATCAGAGGCGGCCCATTTCTAGAGCCTCTATTTGTCCGACATTATCATCTATTTCACGTACTCTAGACTCAAATCCATCAACAATGCCTTCTCCTTCCCCGAGGACAGCTTGGACTTCAATGAACATCATACCAAATGCTAATGGTTTGATATCGCATGCTTGCACTTCTTCCATTGATGAAATAATGTTAGCTATNCCCTCGTAGTCTGGACTTCCTTCTTCTGGCTGGTCAATAGTGACCTTGTATTTCACAACAACATGACCCATGAACAAACACCTTTTTGGGGAATTAGGGACCCACAAAACCGCAATTTGGACATATATAGGCAACTGCCTGAACACGACATCTTTCACTGCGTCCGATGGATACACCACACTCTGGGCATGGGAATGCAGTGCTCTTGTCCTCCACTAAAGGAACTCCAGAGGAGGTGCAGATGTCTGTTGTGGCTGCCATTACGTAGTCCTCAGCGAGGCGGGCGAGCCACACCCCCCTTTTAGGGTTGACCGACGACTAGGTGATCGTCCCTTCCCCACAGTATCCTGATTTCCAACTTGGAATGGGTTGAAATCATTAAGCCTTCAGGCATGTCTTGGAGATGGTAATGGACAAATCCGAAGTTTCACTCACAGGAGAACAAGTAGACCTTTCGAAATATATCGAAGATGCAGGAGGGATTCATGGTCTGCGTGATGTGGACAAGGTTCGAGGTTGGAACAATATTGAATATGGAGCCGGTCTTTCGGGAAAGAATACTCCATCTACTGGTTTATCGATGAATAAGGCATTCATTCCACCAGGTGGTATAGCAAAAGCCCATATTCATGTTGACTTCGACGTTATGATATTCCTACTCAAAGGATCGGTAAGGCATGAATTCGGGCCTGGATGTAGGAAATCAGTAGTCCACAGTGCAGGAGATATGTTCTATATTGAACCGGGACTCCCTCATGAGGTATTCAACTGTTCAGATACAGATTGGGTCGAGGCAATAGTTGCACGTTCTGATGCTTCTGAATGGCAAAATATTGCCCCATATGACAGAGATTCCGAGTGATTTTACAACCACTCGAAATGAATCATTCCTCTTCTTTCTTACTGAGTCTACGAAAACCACTTACAATTTCTTGTTTTTCATCACTATTATCAACATTGACACCAACTTCCGTAAGGTGTTTTTGAACCTGTGAATAAGCACTCTTTCCTAGCGCCCTCTTACGTGGTTTAGGTAAACGATTACGGCAGACTAGATAGGTTTCTGAGGAGGCATTCCGACTAGCCATAGGGGCAAATCGTTGAACATTAGTGAATCGATCTTTCGCAGCCAAAATTAAACCTTCAATACCAACACCTTGGAATATTTTGGTGACAAATGCACCTCCTGGGGCTAACATTCCCATAGCTACGTCAAGAGTCATGGTCGATAGTTCCAGAGAAATCGCTTGGTCGGTATCATATCGACCAGTCAATTTAGGGGAGATATCTGATAAGACAACATTCAGTTCCCTTCCGTCTAATAATTCTTCAATTCTATCGATAGTATCTTGCTGGGAAATATCACCTTGAATTATGCTTGCTCCATCAACAGGAGAAGTAGATTTCAAATCTACACCAATCACCACACCTTCTGCCCCCGTCTCCTCGACAGAAACCTGCGTCCATCCACCAGGATGGCATCCAACATCGAGTATAACATCGGATTCTCTAATCAGTTGGAACTTCTCTTGAATTTGCTTAAGTTTGTAGGCAGAACGAGCCCTATATCCTTTGGACTTAGCTTGTCGGCGCCAAGGGTCACGCCGATTCTCCTGATACCAGCGCTTGCTCATCGAATCGTCGGCGACGACTCTCTGTTATGAAGCCAAGGCGCATTCATAGGCCTATTTCGTTAATCAGAGCCCTAGCAGTATGTCTGATTGCGGCCTCTGATTGCATAGTTGGTTCAAATCCAGTTGAGAATAAATATTCCACATCCAAACTGGTCTTAGGGACATCTCCAGCCCAACCTCGGTCCCCACCTGTGTATTCTATTGAAACGCCTTCTAAACCAGACTCTTCGACAACAATTTCAGCAATCCTTCGAACTGAGCAAGTATCACCTGTACCTAGATTGTAGAGGTTAATGGCATCATCAGTTTCGTCTACAAGATGCACCATTGCTCTAACGCAATCCTCGGCCGACATATACGATTTCTCTTGTAATCCATTACCTAAAACTTCCAATCGAGTTGGATCCGTCTTCAACTTATGAATAAAATCGTAAATCACACCATGTGTCCCTCTTGGTCCAACAATATTGGCAAAGCGATGAATCCAAGACTTTGCGCCAAATGTTCCACACCAAGCGGTAATTAGTGCCTCGCTGGCTAATTTACTTGCTCCATAAAGGGAAATTGGTTTTACAGGCCCATATGTTTCGGGTGTTGGCATTACACTAGCTTCTCCGTAAATCGCGCTTGAAGAGGAGAAAGAAATGCGTCTAACATCGGAATTTCTCATTGCTTCCAATACATTGTAGGTTGCAAGTGTACCTTGACGTAGGTCGGTATCGGTAACTTCTGTTCCTAATCGAATGTCGGGGTTTGCAGCCAAATGGTGTACCGTCTTGATTCCCTCCATAGCAGACTTCACTGCATCAATATCGAGTAAATCTCCTTTGAAAATTTCGACCATTCCTGAATCTTGATGGTGAGATAGAAAATATTCTCTACCACTGGAAAAATTATCTAATACACGTACTCTTTTTCCTTCGGCCACCAACGTATCTACTAGGTGTGAGCCGATGAATCCGGCACCTCCAGTGACTAGTTCCATGGTTGCTCCACCTAGGCATCTACTTTGAGCCATTCGCCGAATTGTCAAGTCATCAATCATTGATAATTCTTCAATACCAAGCACTAATTTCTCTTCGTTCCCTAAGCATCCAGACTGAAACCAGGTATCCAATTAGTGCTATGTGTGCTATTGTACAGAACGGACAAATGTGTTGAACCACAAAGACCTCAATGCCGACTAAAATGAATAGAAATGGCACTCCTGCAAGACCTAGCCACCAAGCATAATTGGTATATTGTTCAGACCATTTAGCTAGTGGGTCCATTCGTATGCACAAAATTAGGAAAAATAGAGTTGCAAATGCAGTAAAACCAAGCATCCCCCATGATATGCCAAAGAAGTTGTTGTATCGAGGGTCGCCGATTACCGATCCACACTGAACAAACCCTTCAGTGGCGCAAAATTCTCCCCCAAGAGGATTTCTGACTAGGTCATTGTAGATTACCCAAGTCCATGCGGATCCAAGTAGCCCAGTTGTGGCAAAAGCGAGGCTACCATCTAGCATTCTATTTGTTCCTTCAAGACCCTTTTTCCCTCTTCCATTCGCTAGAAGATAACCTGAGGCAAATAATCCCGCGATGAAAAACAAAAGTACAGGGTCTGCTAGTGGGTTAGCCATTTACTCACCCTCTTGTAGCAGGCGCAATAACGCCTCTCCCATATCTTCTCCTGGAGGATGATTTTCAGACTGAGCCTGATTCCAAACAACGGTGCCTTCCCCGTCTAGAATCACATTGAAAGGTGTCCCGGGAAGTTCCCATTCACCAGCAATAGAAGAACTTAGGTCATCTACATACATCCATGAATGCGGTGCTCCTGGTCTTTCAGCACAGTTTTTTCTTCCTGAATAGCAACCATCACCATTATTTTGATTGTCTCCAAATTGTGTTTTATCTCTGAATGCCTCTATTTCCTCTCTGGTACTCTCGTGGCCCGAAATCTGGAGTTCAACCGCGATGGTGATGAACATAACCTCTCCAGATGTACCGTCAAAAATCTCTGAAAGATATTCTGCCTCTGTCCAGCAGTGAGGACAATCAGTATCTAGGAATGTAATCAACACTAAGCGACCATCGTACAACTGGCTCAGTCGAACTTCTTCCCAGTTTCCTCCATTGTATGCTGAAGCGACGAAATCAGGAGCGAGGGAGCCTTCCTCCGGCCCAACATTAGCGGGCGGGGCAATAAACATCGAAGCCACGATTACTATGCTAACTACTCCTGCTGTAATTAGCCCAGCCGTCATCCGGACATCTTCATCCTTGCCTTTTGGTTCAAGTTGCCTACGCCTACGAGCCATGATAATCAACTCTTGGACAAACTCATTCACTTTCAGCCGTTCGGCCAACAGTTCCGAAAATAGCCTGATAACAAACACTCTTGCGATTGCTTCATGTGGCCTCGCTGGGGGCAACATCTTCGTGCCCGATGACGAGCGCGATGATGAAGCGATATTTTGGGAGCGCTTCTTTGAGCGATTACAGCCCTTAAGGGAAGCCGGCGGGAAGGTTATTCAGAAAGTCGATTCTTCCCCAGTAGGTGATGTAGTAGACTATGCAGATTACTTACTAAATGCCGGTGCAAAACGAGGCCATGCAATAGCTCAGCGTCTTACCGAGTTTTGGTATTCAGCGATTCTTCGTAGCCCTGGTTTGATAGTTGCCTTACTTGTAATTGCTACCGTTTTAGTTGGTCAAAAATCATTAGACTTCGGACAACAAATAGACAAAGATGTGGAAATATATCTTCCCGATGATGCCGATTCTACTGATCTTCTCAAGCAGGTTAGGACCCAATGGTCAACGGATATTATGATTCTATATGTGCAGACAAATAATGCAATCTACGAAAGGTGCTCATCTGGTCCAGCAGATGATGGGAAATACAATTGTAGAGGGACAGAAAACATCACTGATGTTGATATTTTACAACAGTTATCTTGGCTAGAAGGCGATGACCTAAATTATGGAAGTGGAGGTTATGGGTCAGGTTTGGATGAACATAAGGATGACCGCGGGGACATCGATGGTGTCGTATGGATTCTATCTCCTGCACAGGTGATTAAGGAAGCAAATTCCTCCAGTTATCGATTCAATTGTGCCGTAGAAAAATACGGCCTACCTACAGGTCAACGAGATGGATGCGCGGTGGCTCAATTAAATCCGTTCTACGGCTATAGTATTCCCGACGAACAAGATAGCCTCGACAATCTAGTATCTCAAACTGAAAGCCTGTTGTCTTCATTTGTTATGGATACCCAGGATCACCCTTTACTAGATGAAAACGGGGATGGGAATTACAATAATGACGGAGATGGGATTTGGGATACGGGAGTGATTGTTCTTGGCCTAAAGTATGACATGGATGGAACTGACATACCTGCCAGGCAGGATAAGAGAGAGGGGCAGGTGCAAGATCATCAAGCCTTCATACAGTACACTAAGCAGCTTATTGAAAGGGCAGACCCAGAGGGTCCAGAGGATTCTGGGTTGATTTTCAATCGAGTTTACGAAGGAAATGTAATGTCTTCTTCAGTAAGTACTGAAATACATTCACTTTGGCTACAACAGGCAAGGCAGAAAGACCCCAATATGCCTTCAACATCTCCTGCAATAGGCATTACTCCGGCTATGATTTCTCAAGCAGAATCCATTGCCGAAGACCGTCCCGTACGCAATGCCACCACAGTAACAGGACTAACTCCTGTAGTCCAAGATGTTTCGAACGCTATTTATTCAGAATTAGTAACAAAAATGCTTCCTTTAGCTGGTTTATTGGTAGCAATTACAATGTTAATTTTACATCGTAATCCAAAGGTGATAATAATCTGCGGTTTACCAATCGCCATGAGTTTAGCAATTACATTCGGAACCACCGTTATAGCAGATATTACATTGACTCCGATGATAATTTCTGCAGGGCCAATTTTAGTCGGATTGGGAGTAGATTATGCTCTACATTTCACCAATAGAATCGAAGAGAATCGTAAGGAGTTGCTCGAGGAACGTCTAGAAGAATCTTGGAAGAGGCAAAGAGACGGATTCACGTCAAATGAATTAGATCCTTGGGATCCTGTGATTAGCCTAACTGCTACGGTTCGAGCGGCACAAACTACTGGCCATGCGATTTTCCTATCAGCTATTACTACAATTATCGGTTTCAGCGTTTTAACTTGGCAATCTCTTGTCCCCATTCACCCTATGAGAACCGTAGGAGTGACACTATTGTTGGGTATATCGATTACCTTCCTCCTATCGATGGTAATGGTTCCTGCATTGGTGCATATCTTCCGGTATAGGAAGTCTGATATTGGCTTTGAAATGCCTACTATGCAAACTCTACTTATTTCATCACTCGTGGCTGTATCCGCCGGTTCATTGCTGTATATCTATGGAACTACCACAGTTGGGAATGCTATTTTCTTCGGCGGTTTCTTTGGAGTAACAATCCTTCTTGCTTTCGAGTCTGAGATTTGGCAGAAAATAGGCGAGATACCAGTAAAGGCCACTCTCGTAGTACTCCTCGTTGCGATGGTTTCTACGGCCGGTGGTGTGGCTATTCTTGAAGAAGAAATGGGTAAGCCGCTTACAGGTTCATCAGATGAAGTGCCTCCAAATATCCCAAGTTATGATGCATTAAGGGAATACAGTTTCGTTTTCCAAGGTGGGCAGACGAATATGTTCATTGTTGATGCTGAGGCAAGAGGGCCGGTTAATTCCACTGCCCCGATTAGAGACCTGCCAATCCTAGATGCTATCGACAACATGCAAGAAAAGAAAATCAATAATGTCCCACAAACTTCTAGCATTAGTCTAGTCAATATCTTGAAGGCAATTCATGTTGACGTTAATATCACTGATCCAATAACAGGAATTAGCCTCGAGGTCTACGATAGAAGCCTATGGGAACTACTACACGATGAATGCTGGGATGAGTCAACAAATCCACTTCGGCCAGAATGTTGGGCATATGTGGTCAGTAGTAGAGAGGATATGGTGAATATCGCTCTCGATACATTGAGTCCTGAAATTCGCAGTATGCTGATGAATGCAGACCAAGATGTCTGTCAAGATTCAACGCCTTGTGAAACCAAAACACTAGTCTACGTCACACAACCATACATCAATTTGCAAGACGCAACTCCACTCAGAGATGCTATTGATGATCACCTTGATGGAGATGGAAATTGCATCGATGCACTTTCTTGTTCGGCTTTTGGTATTGAAGGCGTTATCAATTCAAAGTTGACTGGTGGATTGCCAGTAAGTATTGATATTAATGCTGGGATCCAAAAGGCACAGAGTGAAACTACAATCGCTACAATGCTCATTCTACTAATCACTATGATGATTTTATTCCGCTCGCCTAGATTAGCGATATTTACAATGGCAGCAGTGGCTGTTGTTGTATTATGGCAGCCATTATTGATGCGTCAAGGTTCGGTAAACGTGAACTTCTTCACAGCTATGGTTGGTACACTCGTCTTTGGTATTGGGGTTGATGATTCAATACACATTATTGACAGAATCAAAGACGAGGGGGAAACTCCTGCTGGCATCGTCAAATCTGTTTCCAGAACTGGTCAAACAATCTTTGAAACCACCGCAACAACTTGTGCTGGGCTTTCCGCTGGATTATTTGTAGAAATTCCCGGTTTGCAAAATTTCTTCATATTGATGATGTCACTTCTAATTCTAGCACTAGTGACCTCGAGTATCTTGTTACCGAGTTTCATAGTCGCTTGGCACGAATTACGTTCAAGATTGCTAGGCAAGGGACCTTGGCTCGATTACGAGGATAGCGGAGCCCTAGAAGCCTCTAGCGTACTCGAGGCCACCCTAGAATAACCCTAGTTTCCACTAATTAAATTAAGTGAGGGTGTAGGGAGTAAGCCCCTTTCTGTTCACCTTCCGGCTGATCGCATTCAACTATGCATCCTACCCGGCCCTATCGATGCACTACGGGCCTGCTTGGACTTGCTCCAGCGGGGTTGCTCGTTCCAGCCGCGGTCAGGAAACCTCACCCTTTCGGGATCATCGTACGCCTGGCGCGGGACGTTTCTGTTGCAGAGCCGGCCCTCCCGGACCTCCGGCTTGCACCGGACCGCTTGCATCTTGGAGAGGGGACTTTCCTCAGTGTCTGGCACTGTCAGCGACCCTCCTACTCCCTCATCTTCCCCGTATGGCATCGACGAATGAACCCAACGGTGGGCTATTGTTGCAAATTTACCCCTAAATCATAGCCTCATTGGAGGGTAAGCATCATGGCTGTCTTTCGCTTGCCAACACTCGTGAGCGACGTTGAGGCGCTGAAGCAGCAAGCCGGAATAATAGCTTGTGATTTCGTTCAGGACGGCATGAAAATTGGCCTTGGAACAGGCTCAACCGTCCGCTACACGGTGCTAGAGTTGGGACGGAGAATGCAAGAAGAAGGCTTGTCTATCGTAGGAGTTCCAACAAGTGAGGCAACTAGAGAACTTGCCGAAAGTCTGAACATTCCACTAGTTCCTTTAGCCGATGCTGGAGTATTAGATTTGGTAATCGACGGAGCAGATGAGTTTGATTCTGATTATAATCTAATCAAAGGTGGCGGTGGGGCATTAACTCGCGAAAAGATTGTCGCCCAGTCTAGTAATGGAATGATTGTGGTTGCTGATGATAGGAAACAGGTAGAAATCCTAGGTGCATTTGATCTACCTATCGAAGTATTACCATTTGAATGGAAAAGAACAGCAGATAGAGTCGCGGAAATCTGTCTAGGTAATGTGATTAGAAGAGGCGGCGATGAACCATTCATTAGCGATAATGGAGGTTACATTCTGGACTGTTCTTTTGGTTCTACGATTACTAATCCAAGTCAATTAGAATCCTCTTTATTGGAAATCGCAGGAGTAGTTGAAGTTGGCTTATTTGTAGGCATTTGTGATGCGGTTGTAATGGCTGCTAGTGGTGGAGTTGCCACTCTAGTTAAGAAAGGCGGCAGATTAGCCTGATATCCAGCTAGACCGTTCCGATTAAAGAGGGGGGCCGAGTCGGTTGACTGGGTCTGTAGCTTAGTCAGGTAGAGCACCCGGCTCTTAACCGGGCGGTCGCGGGTTCGAACCCCGTCAGACCCGCCAAATCTAATCTGCTTGGAGGCTTCGTTTGATATGTAGATGCCCCGCCCAAGGGGCGGGGTTAGTATGACCAAAGAGACTTGGATAGGGGATGTTCGAGCCGGAAAACATGACGGCTCGAAGGTTGAATTGAAGGGATGGGTTCACCGTTCCAGAGGTTCAAACAAGATCCGATTCATTGTCCTAAGAGACTCTACTGGGACGGTTCAATGTGTCGTCAAAAGAGATATTGTAGGCGATGAAACCTTTGAGTCGGTAAAGGATGCACTTATCGAGTCCAGCCTGATACTACATGGGACTGTTGAACCCACCGACAGAGAGCATGGACATGAGATTCAGGTTGCCAATGTGGAGATAGTAGGCCCGGTCAATCCAGACACCCCATTTCCAATCACCGAGTCTGCTATGGAACAAGCGGACGGGGGAGAAACCGAATTCTTACTCGACAATCGACATCTGTACCTTAGAACCAGCCGAATGACTACGATGCTGAAAATGCGCTCTACAGTTTTCGGTGCAATTCATTCTTACTTTCGTGACAGAGACTTCACAGAATATCAAGCACCTAATTTCGTCGCAGGTGCGGTTGAGGGTGGAAGCACTCTATTCGAAGTACCATACTTTGGCAGAAAGGCCTACTTGACTCAATCTTGGCAACTATATGCCGAGGCCGCAATGCCCGCTTTAGAGCGCCTTTACACAATGGCTCCATCCTTCCGTGCAGAGAAGTCAAGAACACGCCGTCATCTTACAGAATTCTGGCATGCGGAAATGGAAATTGCTTGGGGTTCAAACGCCGATGTAATGGTTCATGGTGAAGGTGTAGTTCGTAATATTGCAAGTACTTTATTGGATAAACATTCAGATGATTTAGATAGCATGGGTCGAGACTTAGACTTAGTTGCTAGATATGCAGATAATCCATATCCAAGAATGCGTTATGACGAGGCTGTTGAGACTCTGCAGGGTATGGGGGTAGATATTGAGTGGGGTCAGGATTTAGATTACTCTAAGGAAAAGGTATTGACTGAAGATTTCGAAATCCCTCACTTCCTAACTCACTATCCCAGAATTGCTAAACCATTCTATCATCGACCAGACCCCGATGACCCGAAATATGTTCTATGTCATGATTTGTTAGCACCGGAAGGATACGGCGAAATTATTGGTGGAGGAGAGCGAACTTGGTCAGAGCCGGAAATTCTCGATAGAATAGATGAGGAAGGCAATGATAGAGAGGCATACGAGTTCTACATAGACATCCGTCGTTATGGAGGTGTCCCACACGGTGGCTTCGGACTTGGAGTTGACCGCGTCTGCGCATGGCTGACCGGCGCAGATCACATCCGTGAAGTCATACCATTCCCACGTGATAGCCGCCGAGTCACTCCTTAATCGACACCTACGGTGTCGCTTCGTATATCGCTAACACTCATACCACAGGCCTTGCTCGCAGTGGTATGGCCGAGTGGGAGACTGTAGATCTGGCGAACCCTACTGAGGAGCATAGAATGCTGCGAGAGATGGTTCGAGATTTTGTTCGCGAAGAGGTTGAACCGCAAGCTTTGGAATACGATAGAGAGGAAAAATTCAATCTCAATTTATTCCGTAAATTAGGCGAATATGGGTTGCTAGGGATTTCCGTCCCTGCAGAGTATGGCGGTTCTGGGATGGATGCCACTGCCGTTGCCATCATCAATGAGGAACTAAGTTACTCAGACCCTGCCTTCTGTCTGGCATATCTGGCTCATTCACAATTGATGGTCAACAATCTTGCCTTCAATGGCACAGAGGAACAAAAGGCTAGGATTTTGCCAAAGGTGTGCAGCGGTGAATGGATTGGCTGCATGGCAATGAGCGAGCCAGGATACGGGACAGATGTTCTAGGAATGCAGACGACTGCGGAGCAGAATACAGACGGAGACTGGGTCATTAATGGGCGGAAAATGTGGATTACTAATGGCTCAGTCGATGAGGAAGGGACTCCTGCTGATATTTGTTGGTTGTATGCACGAACCGGAACAGATGCCAAGGGCCGAGCTGAAGTGACTACATTCCTAGTGGAGAAGGGTATGCCCGGATTCAGCGTGGGTCAGAAAATCTATGATAAATCAGGTATGAGGGCCTCAAATACTGCAGAGTTGGTCTTCGACGATTGTGTTGTTCCTGCTGAAAATATTGTAGGTTCACCCGGTGAATCGATGATTCATATGATGCGCAATCTAGAGTTGGAACGAATAGGTCTTGCAGCAATGGGTCTAGGGATTGCTCGAAGATCTCTAGCGGCAATGAATCAATACGCCAGTGAGAGAGAAGCATTCGACCAGGAAATCAGAAATTTTGGACAAATACAACGACATATTGGTGAGTCTTGGGCGGAGTATCGTGCAATGCGTTCTTACATCTACGATACCGCTAGGAACACTGACCTCTCTAAGTCCGGTAATAGATTAGACACTGATGGAGTCAAGTTATTTGGTACAACCGCTGCAAAGAATATCGCCGATCGTGCAATTCAGGTCATGGGTGGCTACGGGTATGTTGGTGAATACACTGTGGAGAGGCTTTGGAGAGATGCAAAGCTACTGGAAATTGGCGGAGGGACATTGGAATCTCACCAGAAAAACATCACTCGAGATTTGGCTCGAATGCCCGAAAAAATCGAGGAATAAGTGGGTTTAGTAATTGGTAGTCCCGCCCGGATTTGAACCAGGGTCCCCAGGACCAAAACCTGAGATGATGGACCGCTACACTACGGGACTGTGACCCCGCGGTCTAGTGTGGTCGCTTTGGACTTGACGGGCCGTGAAGCCGCAGACTACAATAGAGTTCGTGCCGCCAAGGCAACATGCGTCAGCGCCTTGCGGTGTCCTTGGTTCTGTTGATGCTGACATCTATGATGTCATTTGGCATAGTCGGTGGTCAGAACCCACAAACTATGGATTATTCAGGCGAAAACCTAGAAACTGGCGAAATCAGTCTAGAGTCTAAGGATATTTTAGTCAATCCAAATCCTTGGATAGAACCCAGCCTATGGCAACGTGTTTATTCCGGTCAGGAGGAAATTCGAGTGACTGTAATCAGTCATTCGTTAAGGGAACTCAATGCTTGGCAACATAAATACGGCCAAATTGAAACTCAAACAACAGCATTCGACGGGCAACAATTAGTTGTAACCGATTCGACAGATGACGTAATTGACCATCGTACATTTTGGTTGGATTCGAATATGTTTCACAAATTATCAGGGGTAGCGGGAATAATTGGTATACTGGACGCTGAAAATTCACCCGAACCTTACGATACAATGCCATTGGGGGATGATGGAAATCAGCCTAATTCAGTAAGGTCTGGAGAAATACATGGGGCGACAGATGCTTGGGAGAGAGGATATTCTGGTGAAGGTATAATCGTAGCCGTAGCGGATACTGGAATAGACTTCGCTCATCCCGATTTGGATGGCACACAAGCTAGAATTCAGGATGGGAACCAACACGATGGTTGGCCAATGATGTTCGATCATAACTCGATGTATTATTGGCTACTTAACGGTGAAGCATATCCAGAAAGAAACACTTGGTATGCAGACACATCAATCCTCGATTACGACAATGATTCTAATGGTGTATTGGATAACTCAGGACACATCATAACAGGTATTCCAAACTCGACTTCAGGAGTATATCACCTTGGAGAGCACCCCGACTCAACTCTAAGGAGTCAAATGGGAGGAGATGTGCCAATTTTGGTAATCGATTCTGTCACTAACGGGACGTATGATATTGTAATTCCTGACATTAATCGCAATGGTAATTTTAGCGATGACGAATGGATGTACAAAGGAAACGAAACCGCAGGACTGGATGAGGATGGGGACGGTATAAGAGATGTATCTGCGGGTTTGTTATATTGGATATCTGACGGAATAAATGGCGTTCCTTATGGTGAGGTTTACGCAGCAAGGCACGGTTATTCCGATCGTATTGCTGGTGCCGGTAATCTTACTCTGTTTATGCTCGATTCTGGCAATCATGGTACACTATGTGCTTCAGCCGTGGCGGCACAAGCACAAGTCAACAATGGCGCTGTTCTAGGAATGGCTCCTAATGCCACAATTGCAAGTATTGGCAATCACTACTCAGGAGGTCACTCATTAGATGGCTGGAGGTGGATAGCAGAAGGTAATGATGGAGACCCTTCTACTTGGGATGATCAACCTCACATAGGTTCGTTTTCTTTTGGCTATTCTAGTATAGATGACTCGGGCGCTGATTCATATTCCCTTTACCTTGATTGGCTAACTCGAGTCTACAACAACCAGACTCATTATGCAGTTGCGATTGGAAATGGTGGGCACGGTTATGGTACCGTGAAAGTACCTGGAGCGGCGCAAGGAATTTTCTCTGTCGGAGCATTTTCAAGCCGGTCAAATATGCTATGGGGGCAAAGTGCTCCATGGAATAATCGTGGTCCGAATATTGTTGGTAGAATGGATCCAGACATTGTAGCAGTCGGTTGGTCTGCGACTGGAGATTTACCCCTCAATACACGCGATAATGGTAATTCAGCAACCACTACTTGGGGCGGTACAAGTTTGGCAACGCCCATTACTGCTGGATTACTTGCAGTGGTTGAAGAGGCTTGGATTGTTAATCTAGGAGATTTGCCGAAATCTCAAGAGTTCAGAGACTTTGTATTAGCTACTGCGGATGATAGGGGGTACGATCCATTTGTCCAAGGTGGAGGGTGGTTCAATGCAAGTAGGGCTACCGCTACTCTGGATGGAGAGAATGGTACATGGTCTGTCACTCCTAGCCAATGGATGACAGGCACCTTCCAAGGCGAGCATCGAGATGCAAATATCAACGTGATTTACCCTGGTGAATCTCAGACAGTACCGCTTGAATTAACAAATCACGGCGACAGTTCGCTTGATTTTGTTATTTCTCCCGTTAAACACGAAGCATTGGCTCACGAAGTTGGCCAGTGGCTCAGTATTGGTGACGGTAGTGGAGAGGGGGAAAACAATACTTGGGATGGTTACCAAGGAGATAGGCCTGATTTGTTAATCCCGATTCATGTCAACAATACGACCTACCAATTACCACCTCAAACTAATCTTGTAAGGGGAAGAGCGGTAATTGAATACGCAGCTTTTGACGGTGATTTAGATCGTTCATCAAACGAACGTATTGAACTTACACTATATCGTTGGAGTGACGATGATGGGGATGGAATTTGGGTTGGTGATGAAGATAATGATTCAATGGTCGATGAGGTAGATTGGACAGAATCCTCTGAATTTGACGCCTATGGGACTTGGTATCATCACGGCCCTCAAGCAGAGTTCCGTGTGGGGTTGCCATTCGAAGATATGGAAGATGGTTTATTTTTGGGAGTCTCAAGAAAGGATTCTTCCTCCTCGGGTCTAGAAAATGTCAGCATAGAATGGGATTGGACTGCGTTCGGTCTAGTAACTGAAGATTGGATTAGTCCCCGTTCAACAGGAGAGGGGGCGCCTCCCTTTTGGACACTTTTACCTAACTCAACAACAACTTACAATTTCACAGTAAATGTCCCCTTAGATGCTGAACCAGGACTTTACCAACATGGCTTGGTAATCAAAAGCTTTGCACACAATATGTGGTCATCGCCCTTACATCAGTGGACTCTACCTGTCATCACCAATGTGCCATATACAGCACCTATCGATATTACAGCTCGCCCGTTGGACGGAAATGTATCGAATCAGACCTTGTATTCTGAATCATGGATTTCAGGAGCGCAAAGATGGAGTTGGCGTGCAGAATCCGGTGACTGGCGAATAATGACGGTCGATTGGCCCGAGTCGTTAGACACAGGCGGTACAGCGATAATAGACGTGGATTGGGACGATAATCCATTTACAGACATCGATGTATTATGGATGTCTCAAACTCCTCATGGATATTTGGAAGAAGATACATCTGCGTACGGGAATTCAACTTTCTACATAGAAGAACGCTCGATAAACAATCATAGAGGCTCTGGCCGTCATGATTGGGGGACTTATACCGGTGAATCAAGAGAGGTATTTGCCGTACCTGTATCACCAGGAATCCATCAAATGGCACTACATACTGCTCACCATGGTGTTACTACGAATGATAACCCACTGAACATCTCAGTAGGCTACGTAGCAGCGGAACAATCAGGATTCCACAAAGTCGTTACAGATTGGTCCGAGGCCAATGGGACTGAGGAAATCCATGTCGTTTCTACCGTCCCAATACCACTGGAAAGTATCGAATCATTTGGTTGGACTCAGCCACTCTATTTCGATAACGAAACTGCATACCAAGACTCATCAGGAGATAAGATGACTGCGTCATGGTGGCATAATTTCTCAATTGAAAATGCTACAGAATTGAGTATAACTATGGATGCCTATGAGGAGGCGGATTTGGACCTCTATCTATTCAGAGATGATAACGAAAACGGTGAATTTGAATCAGGCGAAGAGCTTGCTAGATCTTGGAGCAGCACTAGTGCTGAGAGTATAGAAATAGATTCTCCTGAAGATGGAAATTACTCTGTAGCCGTACATGGCTGGTCAGTGAGTGAAAGTGTACAATTCTGGATAGATGTTGAAATCATCGCTGGAACGGCATTAACAGTACTGAACGCAACAGCCCTCAATCAAAGTGAGATTATTTCACAATGGCCCAATGGTTCTGAGGCCCTTGCTGGTGCAATACCACTGGACGCATTGCAATTAGAATTAGAATACCAACGCCCTCCTTCCGAAGGATTCTGGGAAGGGCACATAGAAGTCATGCTAGAAGGCGGAATTCCAATTAGGATGCCATACCTCTATGAATTGGTGGATTTAGAGCCTGAATTAGGATTCGTAACGCCAGAAAATCTAACTCAAACTAATGTCATCCTACCAATTTCACTTCATGCCAAGGATATCGGCAGTGGCTTCCATTTGTCGGATTTGACATGGGCAGGATTGGACAATAACACCACTGTGCCAAATGCAACTACAGTCGAAGCAACTTTGTCGAATCTAACCTTGATCAATATCACATCGATTTGGAATTCTGGAAATCACACCTCGAACTTGACATTCCGAGAGGTTTGGATAAATACAACCCTGCCAGCTAACGAGCAATGGCATGATTATGTTGCAAATATTGCTGATTTATCTGGACGCCAATCCTCCGATTGGCTTTCAGTCAAGTTCGATACAACAGCCCCGATTTTACTTGTTTCAGATATCCCCTTAATTACGACTGAAGCACGTCTCGATCTCATAATTCAAACAGAATGGGATGCTGAATTAATCTTTAATGGTCAGACTATAGAAACCAATTCAAGTGGTGTTTCTAACCTGATAATCAATCTTGATGAGTCGCAGGAATTGAATTGGAACAATCCTTTCATGATGCCGAAAAGTGGTTACCTAGTAAATGGCAACAACACATTTTCTTTCAGCGTCTTAGATCCAGCAGGTAATCAATTTAATAGGTCGTTTGAGGTAATATTGGATTCAACAAAACCTGAAATTTTCTCATCTGTTTTCTCATCTGAAAACTCCGTGCACCTTTTCGAAAATTGGTCTTGGTCAGGGCCATCGCTTAATGTTACAAATTCTGCATTATCCTTCGAAGTAACACCGGATATTCAGTCAATATGCATAGACCTAATTTCTAATACCGATGATTTTGTCATTGAAAACTGTAAATTCGACTCATCCCTTCTTGTTACTCAACAGCATTTGGGTAATGCTTTCAATACTGAATTTTACACACCTTTCTTACTCGAGCTGGAAAACATAAGTGATGGTGGATATCACCTTGAGGTCCAATTAGTAGATTGGGCGAACAATAGCAATCAGTACACCTATCCACTAGTACTAGACCGTACTTTACCAGAAGTTGATTGGAGCATTAGCCCTTCCAATAATGGGGTTCTATCTGATCATAGATTAGGGCTTTCTTGGACCAGTTCTGAAAACATTGAACTTGAATTCCAGCATAATGGTGAATTGATTTTAGAATGGAATGCTAGTTATGGCGGGCATTTCTTTGAATTGAATTTTACTGGCGAACATGAATTTTGTATATTGGCTTGGGACTCAACAAAGGGTCAGTTGAACGAAAATCACATCTCTGAGTGTAGAACATACATGCTTGAACCATCTCTGTACGCTTCAGCAATTTGGGCTAATTGGGATGGCACAGTTGTGGGCACAGAGACGGTGAATCTAGCGTTCCAGAGAGGTCCCGCTCAATGGGCTAATGTGACACATGTGCCTGCCGACATCGACGTCGAGGATTTACAGCCGACATATAGTTTCGAACCAGGAGCAGATTTCATCGATGTTGACTTACAATTAGAAGAGGGTGTGAATGAATTCTATCTTGAAATCGATGCACTCGATCATGTCCAAACATATTGGTTGTGGGTTGAAAGGGATACGGTAACTCCGGTAATTGAATTATATGAAATCACAAATCGAACTAGCAATCTTGACTCGATTCGAATAATTGAGGGGATTTGTGAGCCTAGAGCTAGTGTTACGGTTTGGACAGAAGTGTCTGCAACCTCATTCATTTGTGGGACTGAGGGGAACTTCAGTTTACAATTGGGAATACCCTCTAATGCGTCTTGGCACAAAGTAGAGGTTACCACTGTTGACCTTGGGGGTAATACAAACGCGACTAGCATCGAAGTTCTCTATCAAGAATGGTTGGATTGGGCTATTGATGATGCAGAGGCAGGCGGTCCAATTCTGTATTACGGAATAGGAGTCATTATTGCATTAATTTCAGTAATTGGATTGACTGTAGCTCTAGTTGGCAGAAAAAAGGCAAAGATTCGAGAGTCTGAAAACACATTGGAAACTGCATCGGATTGGATTGACGATATAGTCGAAGAAACAGCCCCTTCTAAGCCAGATTTACCCCCTGAGCCTTTACCAGAAGAGGAGGAATTACGGGCTTGGGCTAGAGGGGAGAGAGACGTTCAAGACTGGCAAGATAGAATCCCTGACGAGGATATTCTCGAGCTCGATTGAGAATTGGTTGCAAGCGAGCCTTCATGGACAACCTAACACTGCGACTTAGCATGGGCATTGAGAGAATAGCCGTACTTGGCGCAGGTCAAATGGGCAATGGTATCGCACAAGTAGCAGCATGTGCCGGATATGACGTGGTAATGATTGATATCAAGCAAGATTACTTGGATAAAGGTCTAGCAGCAATAGAAAATTCTCTCTCTCGAGTAGTAAAAAAAGAAAGGATGACTCAACAAGAAGCGGATGAAGCAATTTCTCTAATCTCCATTTCTACTGAAAAAACAGCAGCAGCGAACGCCGATTTAGTTGTTGAAGCGATCCCTGAAATCCCTGAATTAAAATTCTCAACATTCGCGGAATTAGATTCTATCTGCAAACCTGAATCGATACTTGCGAGTAATACCTCAAGCATTTCGATTAATGCAATTGCCGATGCTACAAATAGGCCAGATAGAGTGATTGGAATGCATTTCATGAACCCTGTTCCAGTAATGAAATTGGTGGAAATTATCAACGGGCGAGAAACATCTTCTGAGGTCAGTGAATCAGTAATTGCAGCAAGCGAACGCATGGGTAAGGTGCCATTAGCCTGCAACGACTCTCCTGGTTTCGTCTCAAATAGGATACTTTGCCCGATGATAAATGAGGCGATTCTTGCATTAGAAGAAGGAGTTGCAGAACCAGAGGCTATAGATGGCATCATGAAGCTTGGAATGAACCACCCAATTGGCCCTTTAGCTCTCGCTGATTTAATCGGTTTAGATACAATCTTGCATATTATGAACGTACTTTATGAAGGATTTGAAGGCGATCCAAAGTACGCCCCTTCACAACTATTACGAGATATGGTTTCAGATGGTAAATTGGGTCGCAAGTCAGGTGAGGGATTTTACAACTACAATTAATCCATGATTAGGGTTATCCAAGCAAGTTATTTTCCACTTAGCGGCCAAAATTTTATGTTTTGGACCTTGAAATCGTTTTCGACCAATAAACAACGATTTTGATACACGGAGCGGTATGATTATATCAGTCACATAGTGTGGTCACTTACAGTGACGCCCATGAACGCCAAACTAGTTCGTACAATATCGATAGCCCTACTGATGATAGTATCAACACAAATTGCCATGCTGGACACAGATGTTCAGGAGAAATTGGATGATAAAGTGATGATAGCGTCAACCGTGCCCGTCCCATCTTCGGGATGTCTCGGTGATGATGCATGTACCGGAGTAGATGCCGGTATTACCATGGCCGATATTATCGACCTAACACCTGGAGTCACGTTCACTCCATCCGCGACTGGAACAGATACCACATTTTCTGGATATCTTCCAACTTATGGATGGGGTGCGACTGGTAATGACATTTACATGCTGACTGTCCCATGGGGATATTCTGTTGAGGCGATAACAACCTGGGAGGATACTCCTGGGTCAGGAACATCGGTTCAAGACTTGATTTACATTACTGGGATATACACTTGTGATACCTTTGATATTGGGCTGTATGGAGGTATCTCAACATTCTCGAGTGATTGTGGCGTAGATGATAACTACGGAAGCTCCTGGGGCGGAAGCCCAACAATGTCTGGAGATTCAGCATCAACAATTGGTACAGATGTCGGTGGGCAAGACATCTTTATCCAGATTTATTGCTGGGACTGCGGTTGGTACTCTAACCCACAAATTACGGATTATGATCTAACAATCCGTGTCACTCCATCAGATGGAGGAGAGGGTGATTACGGTGCTTCGACTTCGACCACCACTACTCCAGACCCTACTCTGTATTCTTGTGATCACCCATCTGCTACTGCAACTGCGTGTCTAGAGCAACCAAATCTAATCACTGACTTTTTCACTAATTTCACAGGATTCGTCACTGGTTATGATGAAGGTGGAACAAATGCATTCGATTCATACACAATCGATATTCCTGCAAATCATGACGCTACAGTCAGCCTAACAATTGATTGTTACGCGAACTGTGATGCATATTACTTCCAGTACGTCTACCTATTCATGGATGGCGATGGGAGTTACGCGACCACTAACACTGGTACTCTATTGAACTCAGGAGCAGGATTCGGTAACACTGGTCAGTACATCCTAGATCTTCCAATGTACGGTTACACCGGACCAACATATGACTCCAAGACGTTCATTGTCGCTGGTTCAGCTGCTGATACATTTGACCTACAATTCAGAGCTCCTTCACCGAGTTGGTACGGTACTGCTTCTGGGTATTCCTACACAGTTACCGTAGAATATACTCCAGCCGCTAACGCACCATGTGCTACATCTAACGATGGAGGCTCAGGTGTAGATGCACCAGATGAAGGACCACTCACAAGCTCAGAGTCTACAATAATCATGACTGGTGGCCAAATCACAGGCACAATCTGTCAAGATTATGATGACGAAGATTACTACCAAATCCACGTTCCATCCGGTCAAGGAGTGTTCGCTACACTTGAATGGGACGATTCGAATGATGTCAATTACGACGGACTCGACTTCTCTATGATGGTAAATGATGGAAGCACCCTAAGGTCGGTTATGTCCGCTACTAAGGATGATGCCGCCCCACAATCTGTATCTAGCAACATGAGCGGTTTATTCATGCCAGGAACTATGGCTAGAGACCTTGAGTGTTCATTGGAATCATTTGGTACAGGAACCGATTCTTGTTCGGTCACTCTAAACACTGGAGATATGCTTGACATTGAACTAGATACTAGGTCATGGGGATCCGAGGTCATGGTGACAGTCACCGAACCTGATGGTACTTCTACACAATATGGACGTAACCCTGGAGTATACGTGTCAGGAACCTCAATTTATTTCTTGTCTAACTCTTTCTACGATCTTGCAGCATGGGAATGGACAACAGCAGGAACATACACAGTATCTGTTACTGACTCATATGGTGATGGTTGCACATGTACTCTAGACGTTTACAGAAGCTACCCGCCTACTCAGCAGGCTAACGACGTAGTTTTCGAGGTTCTAGTGGATTCACTTCCTGAGGATGTAGTTGTTAACTACACTATCAACTACGAATTCTACAACGTCTTGATGCACCAAAATATGGTGGTTCCTGACAGTGCAGCTGGTGCTGATACAACCAGTACCGCACCAGGGACATTGTATTCTGCCAACTACTCGTACACAGGATACTTGCACGATGCGTGGGATTCCATGGATTACTACGAAGTATTTGTTCCTGAGAATTATGGAATAACAGTGTCCGTAGTTAGCGATGTGAAGAATGACATCGATCTGTACTCGTCATTCGGCAACAATCTCGGCGGTGCAGATCCTGCAGGTCCAATTACAATGGTATACAACCCTGCATCAGGAGGTTCTACTGAAACTATCACTCTATCAGCGGTTGTCGGTTCTGGAATGTACACGATGAACGTTCAGATGTGGACTGTTGATAACGGACCTGATGCAGGTCAGGACGACGCTGGAACAGGTGGCGACGCTGCAGACCACCACCTAGATTATGGTGCAAGCCAATGGTATCTTGGTGGAGTGCACTTCAATGACGGTACGAATTCCGACGGAACAGTGACATGGTTGAATGCTTCAACACAGAACGCTACTGGAGTCCCAGTAGATGTTTCGTTGACAGGAACAGTGAATCACGTTTGGGACAGGGTCGACTCATACAGACTAGCTATCCCAGCAGGTTACTACGTTAACATCACAGTATCCAGCGATGACGACTCAGCAGTTACGGCAACAATCTTCGAACCTACTTCTTACAATAATCCATACACAACTGGAAACGAGCAAATCGTAGATTACATCACGAACTTCGTGAACCCGTTGTCGTCACAAACTACTCACGACAACGAAGGTCACTTCGTATCGATTAACATCTGGTCATGGAACATGGTCGGGGATATTGACTTTGACTATGATATCGATCTTGAATGGGATGATATCTCTAACCTACCATGTGCAGACGACGATGCTGGAACTTGCAGCGATGCACCGGATATCTACATCGATTGTTTGGTCAACGCGGACTGTGATGATGGATTGATGATGAACAGTACAGTAGGTGTGAATCATACATTCACTGGCTGGGCACACAGCGCTCTAGATTACAGAGACTTCTACAACTTCGATGTCCCTCAGGACTACGGAATTGAGATTACAATGTCTGCTCCTACAGTCACAACTTATTCGATGACACTTTACTCATCATCTGGTAGCTTCATCGACTCATGCTATGATTGTGATGATGGCAATGTGAATAATGACGTAAACACCAACCAAAGTTCAACGTTTACCGGTGGAGAGATTGTAGCCCTATACGTGCGCGCTAACGCTTACCACGATTCTACCACCGGATGGTATACCATAACCTACCACATATTCACTCTCGATACCGACGGTGACACATGGTTGGATAGTGAAGAGACAGATTGTTCTACTGCATCTACAACAGGTGCAACTTACGATCCATTGAACAATAGTAGTTACCCGCCTGACAACGATGCAGACGGCATCTGTGACGAGTTAGATCCAGATGACGACAATGATGGTATTGACGATACATTAGACCAGTTCCCATTCGATGAGAACGAGTCTGGCGATCTGGACGGAGACGACATTGGTGACAATTCAGACGATGATATTGATGGCGATGGTTGGTTGAATGTTGATGAAACCAATTGTCTAACCGATGCGTTTGATGCATCCAGCTTCCCTAATGACATGGACTTCGATGGTATTTGTGACCCTCTCGACTTAGACATGGATGGTGACGGAGTCACTAACGATGCTGACTACTACCCAACAGATGGTGGAGCCAGCGTTAACACCGATGGGGATGAATACCCAGACGAAATCCATCCAGGATGGACTGAAAACGCTTCTGCGTATCTTTACGATGTCGATAACTCAGTCTTCGAGACTACCTTGATGGCGGATTCGGATGATGATAACGACGGATATTCAGATACTCACGAGACAGATTGTCTGTCAGACCCATTGGTCTCTACTAACGTTCCAATTGATTCTGATGGTGATGGAATTTGTGACGTAAACGACGATGACATAGACGGTGATGGCGTATCCAATGACGACGACGCATTCCCGCTGTCTGCCTGTGCAGCAGTTGATACTGATGGCGACGGCTACCCAGACACTCTAGTTGCAGATTGTTCAACAAACCTCGTTGAAGATCTAGACGATGATAACGATGGATTCAGCGACCTAGTAGACGCATTCACACTCGATGTTACCGAGTGGTATGATACAGACATGGATGGTATTGGTAACAATGCTGACATGAATGATGACGGAGATGCATGGACTGACTCTGAGGAAGAGGACTGTGGAAGTGACCCATTAGATGGTGACTCAGTTCCTTCCGACTACGATGGAGATATGATTTGTGACAAGTTGGATACAGATGACGACGGAGATGGTGTTGTGGACACATTGGACGCATTCCCATTCGACGCTTCTGAGTTCGCCGATAACGATGGCGACGGACTGGGCGACTACGCTGACAGCGACGACGACAATGACGGATGGTTAGATGATGAGGAGCCTAACTGTGGTACAGATTCAATGGATGCTAACTCTGTCCCTGCGGACAACGACATGGATCGCGACTGTGACATCACAGACCAGGACGACGATAATGACGGCGTATTGGATATCGATGATGCATTCCCAATGAATCCAGCTGAGTACCGTGACCTAGATGGTGATGGAACAGGCGATAATGCAGACAACGATGACGACGGAGATGGTTGGTTAGACACAACTGAGGTTCTGTGCAGGAACGCGCAGGGCGGTGTTGGTGACCCTAACAACGCCGACGTCATGCCAATTGACAACGAAACCGATGTCGGACCTGATGGAGAATTCGGTACTGAAGACGATACAATCGTTGGAGACGGAGTTTGTAACGCTCTAGACCCAGATGACGACAACGACGGCGTACCAGACCCAGCAATATTCGTTCTAGATGCTAATGGCGTCTGTACAACTTGTGAGGATTGGGAAGACCACTTCCCGTGGGATCCAACCGAGCAATTCGATGGAAATGGTGATGGAAAGGGAGACAATGCAAACTCCCTCACGCTAATGGACGACATTAAGTCGGACCCAATGCCATTCATTGGTATCGGATTAGTCATCGCTCTTCTAGTAGTATTAGTCGCTAGAACTGCTGGCGGCCGCGACGACGGAGATGAGTTTGACGAGTTCGATGAGACCGGCGAATTCCTTGACGAAGACGAGGAAGAGTACGAAGAAGAAGAAGAAGAAGAAGAGATCGACGCTTGAAGCTTCGAACTCATTCGTAACCGGATTTCCGGGGCTCCTTAGGGAGCCTCGGTTTTCCGGCCACATCAATAATTTCTATACATTCAACACCTATAATCGGTGTAGAAAACACACTAACTCCGGCTCTATTGGTGCAAAATTTACACCGAAATGACTCTAATTTAGACCCTAAACACCCCCTATTAGGGGTAGATTCAGGTAATAATCCGAGCAATTTACTTATAAAGAATCTAATATTATTCTTGATTACTCCCTTCTAATAATCTTTGAAGATTCTATCTTTGATGAATGCACTTCTTATTTTCGAATACTCAATTTCTAGGTTAGTATTTTGATCCATAACGAGGGTCCTTGAACTTGTTCTCGGCGTTGTTGTTTTAGATTCCGATAATGTACTCGTCATATGATGTAAACCATTAAGCTGATAATTTGAATCAATGGCTGTTTTCTTTGTGTTGAAAATTAAATCGAGTTAAGACGCAGTGGAGCGTTTATTTTGAGTAAATGCAGTGAGTAGAAATCTCTTTTTTTCTTGGTTTTTTTGTTATTTTTCCAAATTTTAATATAATCCGAAACTTGATTATCAGCCCTACATAGACCGCCCCACCCTATAGGGTGGTTTCCGCAACCTTCTAAATGCAGAATGGACGTGGAACCAAACATGGTTGCAGCCATGCCGCTCTCTACAGAGAGCCTAGACAACAAGACGACAGTGACAACGAACGACCTAAGGAACCTCGCTCTGTTCCTTGCTGGAGGACTAGCATTACTGCTAATTTCAAGCCAAATGGTGGATAGCGGTAGCGCTAGCGCTACTGCTCTGGAGGAAACTTCAGAGAAGCGATATGTTCCACCATTCGCCGTTACAACTCCAACAACCTCATCAACTGAAGATGTTGCTTACAGTAGCACAATCCAATGGAACGATCCAGATGGCACTACAGTTACACTGAGCTGTACATCTTGTTTGTCTTGGATGTCTTTCACTGACAACGGTGATTCTACTGCAACCATCACCG
This sequence comes from Candidatus Thalassarchaeum sp., assembly GCA_022451235.1. Classification (GTDB taxonomy): domain Archaea; phylum Thermoplasmatota; class Poseidoniia; order Poseidoniales; family Thalassarchaeaceae; genus MGIIb-O1. The sequence goes on from JAKUOA010000002.1 coordinate 149,394, forward strand.
GAACTCCTCTCGATGCTCATGTTGACGCTGGCGGAACTGCAATAACCGTCCAGGGTGTTTCAGGCGGAGAGACTGTTCAAGCATCTTACACCATCACGGTGACTGAAGTCAACGATGAGCCAACCCTTACTGCAACCGGGGCTACTGGCACATTCACCGAAGGTGGAGCTAACTTCGCACTTTACTCAAGTGCTAACGCTGCTGACTCTGATTCGCAAGCTACACAAACTTTCGAGGAAATTGTGATTACAATCACGAATGTAGTGGATGAAGAAGAGTACCTTGTAATCGACGGATCCGACTGTGACATCACAGCAGCTGCAACTTGTGTCGCAAACACAGCAACAAACTCTGGTGCTGCCGTAGTTACACTAAACTCAGGTACTGCAACAGTAACCTGGACTGCTGACAACGGAAATGAGCTTTCTGAAGCAGAAATGGAAACTTTGGTCGATGCCCTAGCTTACAAGAACACTGACGCATCTCCTACAGTAGCCAACAACAGAGTAGTCACAATCACTACGATGAAGGATAGTGGTGGTACTGCAAACTCTGGTGACGATTCGGTAACCGTAGCCATCGCAGCAACAGTAACCGTAGCTAATACGAACAACGCTCCAGTAATCGCAGATTCAGACGATACTGGTGCAGTTACTGAGGCAGCAGCGGGAACTACCGACACTGCTACAGACACAATGACAGTAACCGATGGAGATGGTGACGCGGTCACATGGTCCTGTTCTGGTTGTACTGACGCAGGTTCTACTCAAACTCTAACCGGAACCTATGGTTCATGGTCGATTGTTGAATCATCCGGTGCTTGGACATATACTCTTGACAACGCAGATACTGATACAAACTCACTGGACGGAGGCGATTCTGTCACTGATTCTCTGACAATGGTAGCGAGTGATGGCACTACTACTGCTAGCCACGCCGTTGTCGTTACAGTCAGTGGTGCGAACGATCTTCCAACTTCAGCTGCAGGAACCAAGTCGACAAACGAAGAGACATTGGTTACTCTGGCTACTAGCGATTTCACTTTCGCCGATGTAGACGGCGATGACAGCGCACTAACTCGAATTCAGATTACCTCTCTTGAGAGTTCAGGAGATCTAGACTGTAACGACGCTAACGGAGACGTTGACGATTGGCAAGATTGTGCCACCAATGATTATGTTACTGCTGGAACTGCGCTAAGATTCACTCCTGCTACAAACAGCAACGATGATGTCACATTCCAGTTCAAGGTCCATGACGGAACTGGGTACAGCGCTTCTGCTTACACATTTACAATTTCGGTAAATGCTGTCAACGACGCTCCAACATGGTCTGCTTCGGCTGCTGATGTTGCTACAGATGAGGACGTTGCCAAGGCTATCACAGGCTCAACAATTGCCGATGTCGACGATACAAGCCTCGATTCAATGACTATCACCTCAACCG
>JAKUOA010000020.1 GCA_022451235.1 Candidatus Thalassarchaeum sp.
GAAAGATTCTAAGTCGGTTGTGGGGCTCTGGATGAGTTCTGTTTCTTCTTTTTCACCCGCTTCAAATTTAGACATCCAGTCTCCAACTTCTTCAACAACCACCACCTCTGGGTTTTTGCTTCTGTAAAACTCTCTGTCGGCTTCGATTCTGTGTCGTACTGCAAAGGCTACCGCGACGGTCCCAACAATACTAACAATTACGATTAGAATGGTTTGTAACCATCGCTGCATAAAATCGCTGAAAATATTAGGCTCATCCGAGCCAATGGGTTCGCTTGGCTGGGCGCCATTAATTTGAGTAGAGTGTTCTACAGTGTGTTGAACTGATGGGTCACGGAAGGAGCGAATCTCGACAGTTAGAATTGCATTTGAGGCAATTGGTACTTCTTCAGGTACATTCATCCAAACTTCGAATATTAGCGTTCCATTGATTGGGACATTAAGTTCCTCAAATGACCTAACTTGATTTGTTGCGGAACTCAGTTCATCCGGAGGGACGACTCCAAAATCTGTAAAATCTGTACACTCTACACTTACAACTAGGCCGTCAGGACTATTCCCGATATTCTTTACTTCCCAATATCCGGTCAATTTTCCATCGATTACCTCAGCATCAGAGCGAATAATATCCCACGCATGAACGGCCGCAATTGATACATCAAAACTAACCTCTGCTGGAACCCAACCATCAACCTCCAATTCTATTGTGACTTCTCCAATCAGTCCCGCCTCTAGTCCAATTGCCGTCCAGGCAGATACATCGATTCCGTGGACTGTTTGACCGGGCCCTAAATATCGAGTATATTCTGTAATGTTTACAACTAACCAATCTGGTTTTTCAGTTACGCTTAGGTTGAACAGGTAAGCTGCATCTCCCGTATTTTCGATAAATAATTCCACTAAACAGGTATCTCCCGGTTTTACTTCAAACATACAGTCGACATTTGTCAAACCTAGGTCTCCGCCCGATCTAGGAACTATGCTAATCGTCTGATTTAGCCTTTGAATTTCTTCTACACCATCTGCCCAAAATTGAACCATCATGTCCAGTTTTCCAGATGTTAAAATTGGAGATTGTACTTGCATGCGAACGGTAGTAGTTTCGCCAGGATTCATGTCTTCCAAACCGATTCGGTCGTAGATTATTGCAGTCCACCCTTGATGGGTGAAGGATAGCCCCGGAGTTTCGATTGGTGTGCCATTTTCATAAACTGGTGCGATATTTATCCCAAGCGAATTAATCGAATTACCGATATTCTGCAAAACGAATTCTAGGTCAACAACACCTCCTGGATCAATTGAAGCGGTACCACCTCCTTCGATTACTTGCATTCCCTTCCATTCACCATAACGAAGTGAAAAATTCCACCAATCTTGATTGCCAGTATGGTCTCCTATCAAGGTCACACTAAACTCATGAATTGAATCTGCAAGAGGGTAACCGAAGGAAACCTCCGGTGCAACCACCGTAAATTCTACCCACTGGACAACATCGCTTGGAGCATCAAAAGAGTGTCCAACCTCTGGGCTTGTTGGATAATCCCAGGACACCTCCCAACCCGCAGGGCTAGTAATTTCAATCAGCGCGGTAGTATTGACTTCTGCTAGGTTTGTAAAATTAGCCGCCACCCCTATTGTTAGACCTGGCTCAATATTGAAGACCGAACCTGAATTCACACCAAATTCTACTCCTAAATCATCCAATTGCCAAGGGTAAGTTAAACCTGATGTGTTGAATACAGTGTGGTCGGCCCATTGTTGCAATTCTAAAGTTCTTGAAGCGTTTATTCCACCTGTGCTTGGCAGACCAACCGTGGATAGTCCAGTAACCGAAGTATGTATGACACAGGCGGCTAAATATGTCCCTTGGATTGAAGGGTGACTACCATCAGCAGCGTATAAGTCTGAGAAAATAGTCCCATCCTCAGTAGCATTAGAAATGGAGAAAAAGATATTCTCAAATGCCATACCAACTGGGGCAATAAAGACAGGTCTTCGATCAGATGATAGGTTTTCAGCATAAGCAAGATAACCAGTTTCTAGATACTGTTGCATTGTTTCATAGTCAGGATACCTCCAACTATTACTCTCATCACCATTTCTATACCCCCAAGTCATCAGAAAGAAAGTATCTCCTCCATTTTCGTCTACCAAATCATCGATAATTCTGGCACCCTCCATGCTATCTTGCCAGTAGGATGAACTTGTTGGGAAACCTGGAACTTGACTTTGGTCTTGCAATATCACATAATCGTGAGGGTTTCGTAATGAGGTGAACCATTCAGAGCCTTCAGTGTCCGCTTGTTCCCCATGCCAAGCAAGAGTCTTCCCCCCGCTTGTCAAGGCTTCTACTTCGGGAATAAATCCATTAGCGTTAAGTAAATTCTCAACTCTGACATTCAATTGGTTGTTGGATGTGTAAGAATTTCCAATAAATAATAGGTCTAAAGTCGAATCGTTCGTTGCTGATTCGGAAGGGCTGGGAGCTTCTTTTAACGGGCTCGGCGCTGCGGATACAATCAGCAAGGCAAGAATCATTGCCATGGCCAAAGCCCTCCCTCGCATGAGAGACGCTCATCGTTCTCGGCTTTGATTTATGCCCCTTCTTGATACATCGCGTAAACGAAGGAACTATGGTCTGAGGTGCTGTTAGCAGTTCATGGTATCAAAGTGGCCATTCGGTAAGAAAAACGTCCTCGCCGAACCAAAGCCTGTCGCAAAGAAGGCTGAGGTAGTTGAGTATGAGAGGAAGTCTGAGGATAAACAGAAGGAATTGATTGAAGATAAAAGCCATCTGAAAGACAAATCTTTCCTCGATGCGATGGCGCTCTTAGACGACGATTGAAATTCAAGATTCAGAGTACTGGGTCAGGGATTAGGCGGCCTAGCGCATCGATGTCGAATTCCCCTGCTTGAATTGGAACCCGAAGGCCAAATTCGGAAGCTACAACAGGGTCAATTTCTCCAATTTGTCCTACTTCCTCGTCAGATACCAATATCTTAGCACCTCTACCAGACAACCAGGGTCCTTCATCCAAGGCGGTTCCCTTCCATACTACATCCTCTAGGTTTGCACCAATATCTCTCAAGAATGCTTGTGCAAATCCTTTAGCGGCTGAGAAACCACCTCCAACTTCAGCACAAGCCCAAGCCGCTCTTGTCCCATTATGAGAGTCCAAAACAACGGTTCCAATTTCGTAAACTCGTTGTGGTAATTCGTGATGACGGTTTGCCGCAAGTAGTTGTAATAAACTTGGAAGAATTCTCTGCCTCATCATTGTGTGTTCTATGGTTATGGGATTTGCTAATTCTGTAGTCTCAGTCAATTTATTCCATCGTGTATTGATAAATTGTACACGTTCGTTGGATAATGTGAGACTTTGAGTTTCTTGCAGATTCAATGAACGTAAACTTTCTCGAACTCTTCTGTGTAAATGTGCAGATGGTAAGGGGATCGCGTCTAGGTGTACTGACGATAGAATGTTAGGCATATTCTCGTATCCATAGCCGATAGCGATATCCTCGACAATATCAATTGGATGCATTATATCTGATCGCCACCTAGGCATTTCAATTACGTGTTCGCGTTCACCCACCTCTAGGTCTGCCCAACGCTCGGCTTTGTTGACGCCGTCCGTAACCGCACGTGAAGTTACTAAATTGCCACCCATTCTTTGAATCGCTGAAGCGATATCTTCACTTTCCAGAGTAAGACCAAGAATTCTGTTAATTAATCGGTCAGAAACTCTGTGTTCTTTCGATTCCATATTTGGAGTCATTCTTACCTGCCCATCACAACCGGTAACCTGTACTTGTTCTATTGTTCCTCCGCGCTCGGCCAAAGCAAGACACACTAGCAATAAACAGGCTTCGACAGCCCTTTCGTCCCAGCCCGTAACATCAATGAAGAAATCATTAGTAGATTCGCTAACAGTGGTATGTTCTCCATTAATTATTGGAGGGAAAGATAAGATTTCGTCATTCGAATCTAATATCACAGGATAAACTTCTAGATTATCCATTAAATGAGCATATTCTATCCCCTTTGTGTGTTCAGTAAGAATATTATCGATTGACATTTTTTCTTTCATCGCTAATGGTATAAACGAGTGTGAACCAGGTACGGTAACCACTCTGAAAGGCGGACTCAAAGTCGATAAATCATGAACACCAATGGAGGAGAATTTCCTTCTTCTCCCAAGGCTGAGGTGTAACTTTTCTTGATGATCCATCAATGATTGAATGAATTGGTCTCTTTCATCATCGGTATTTCCATTATTCACTCCTTTAACAATTGCAGCCATGATTATTGGTCGAACGGATTCCAGACTGGAATCAACGTCTAATCTAATGCCGCTATCTTTAGTTTCAATAGTTGGTTGTTGTCTATCTCCATCTAAGAAAGCCCTTGCGGCCCTAGCCATGGTTTCATGACTCAGAAGGTCGGGCCGATCTGGAAAAACCTCAATTTCTATTGATTCTTCATTACTACTCTCTACCACACATCCGATTTGAGATAATCTTTCTAGCCAATCATCTGAATCGTACTGCGCTCCATTTTCTGCTTGTATAGAGCGAAGTAAAGAATGGCTCAAGGTGATAGTTGGCAGAATAACACCTCAGTTTCTCAACCACATAGGAAGCGGTCTGTCGTATCCTATTAATCGTAGACCAGATATTGCTGCGGTATCATGATCAAGAGCACGCAGGTTCCGTCTTGTTAATTCGGATAGACTATTGATTCCCAATTCTAACATCCAACCTCTCAATGTCCCGTCGATCCAAGTCAACGCCGTTTCAACATCATCATTTGGAGGAGGTGCTATGATAGCAGAACACCCTGCTCCAACAGCGATTAGGAGGTCTTCTGCAGAAGGGGCCTCGTTTAACTGAAGTAAAATTCTCCTTCCTTGTTTTGGTAAATTCATGGCTTGTGCAACGAGCCCAATTCTAGGTAATGCGGCTGCGGCCCTAGATCCACCGGGCGAAGCAACATCAACTAGTGCACCATCAAGGTCTAAATCCACAACTAGACGGAAGAGATGATCGACTCTGGAAATACTATCTTTAAGAAAAACAAGAGAATCGTCATTCATTCTACTATAGAGAGAAACCAACAACGCTTCAATTTCCGCATCGTTTATTGCGGGCATCTCCGTTAGATCAAGAACTATTCCGGAACAATTTTGAATAATTCCTGCAGCATCAAGGAGGTTTTCTTCTGTGATTAACATCAGGTCGTTGAGCCTAGGTTTCGAGGTTACTAACCCTGGTTGATTTGTAGTATAGCTTCCATCAATCCCGGTCATACTTTCGGATTGAATTATCCAAGGAAGGGGGATAATCACAGCATTTTCTTCTTGACCGGCAGGATGTATTGGTGAACTAGTATCAACTTGGGAATGGGCAGGCAGCCTATCTCTTGCCGATGGCACTAGTGTGATGCCTTCAAAACCCTCGGTAATCGAAACCTCGGGTAATTCGGCTTGTGGAGGTCCATCTTCACTTGGTACAATAACCAATGCGTCAGAATCAATATACAACCCGAGAGGTTCAAGATGTTCAGCCAATTCTTCCACTTCGCTAGATTCAATCGATCTCATAGTAGCTCCTTCACCTGGAGGTGGGCAAGAGCCTGAGATAATTACGCGTCCACCAACCATCCCTCTTCCAGGGTCGTTCCCTGTATTTCCAAGGACAACAACTGTTCCTCCACTCATGGCTGCTCCAGTTGCTAATCCAGCATGACCACGAACTATTACGAATCCTCCTTTCATCTCGGCTGCCGTCTCGTTCCCTACAGATCCTTGGACGATAATTTCCCCGCCAGTCATTCTATGACCAACACGATCTCCTGCATCTTTCTCGATAGTAATTCTACCAGATTTTTGAAATGCACCTAACATTGAACTGCAGCCGCCTTGAAGAGTGAAGGTTCCACCATCATTCATCGCGCCTGCACATTCTCCCAAATCACCTAGTAGCAAAACCCTAGAATTTTCAGGAAGATGAGTAATAACTCCGATTTCTCCATTTTTTGGTTTCTCGTCCCCTTGCTTGCCCCAACCTATGCGCACTAACAAGTCTCTTTCGAGTGCTTGTTCTAACATTTTGTCGAGATCTCTGTTTAGTTTGACACTCTTCGCGGTGATGTCGCGCATGTTATCCCCAAACACCTACGGAGTGGAAGCGGTCTTCATTCTGACGGGTGATTAGATACCGATAATTGCAATTATACTGCTTATATCTTGCCGCACCCTAGAAGAGTATTATTGATAGAGGTTCGATTACGCCGTCAATTTGCCCAAAGGGCGCATGGGGCTACACCATGGGATCAATAAAAGTCGCAATTAACGGATTTGGAACAATCGGAAAACGAGTCGCTGATGCAGTGGATGCGCAGGATGACATGGAAATAATTGGGGTGACCAAGACAGGCCCGTCCTTTGGCTGTGATTTAGCTGTGAAAAAGGGCTTTCCACTTTATTGTACATTTGATGATGCTGAGAGAATAGCGGCATTTGCCGAACAAGGATATCAATGCAAAGGCGGTCTTTCTGATCTTTTATCGGTGGCTGATGTCGTCATCGACTGTGCTCCCGGAAAGATGGGTGCGGGGAATATTGCAAAATACAAAGCAGCTGGAGTCAAACATATTTTCCAAGGTGGAGAGAAGCATGACCTCACTGGCCTTTCATATACATCATGTGCAAACCACGATGCAAACCTGAATGCAGATGGTACTAGAGTGGTGTCTTGCAATACAACAGGTCTTTCCAGAACCTTGGTTCCTCTTTACGAGCACTGCGGTTCGCTAAAGGTGGAATGCACCATGATACGACGTGCAGCCGACCCCGGTGATTCAAAGAAAGGTCCAATCAACGCTATCAAACCCGTCCTAAAGGTTCCGAGTCATCACGGCCCAGATGTTATGACCGTAAAGCCCGAAATTGAAATTAATTCACTAGCGGTTGCTGTCCCTACCACCATAATGCATGTTCATTCAATTATAGCAGATTTGCCGGAAGGGCATGGGCTAACAACAGAATCAATTATCGAAATGTGGAAAGAACAACCTCGAGTAATTGTAATGCATGGAGAGGAAAATAGAATCACTACAACCGCTGAGGTAATGGAAATGGCTCGCGATATCGGGAGAAAGTGGGGTGATTTACATGAAATATTTGTCTGGGAAGACGGAGTCAAATTAGTCGAAAACCGTCTGTATTATTTCCAAGCAATACATCAGGAAAGCGATGTAATTCCGGAGAATATCGATTGTATTCGCGCACTTATGGGTTCTGAATCCAATTGGAAAATTTCGGTTGCAAAAACCGATGCTGCAATCGACGCCTATTACGGTCTTTGATTGTATTTTATTGGTAATTTTTTTGACTTGACCATAGGTCAATCAACATGAATGGTCAAAAGCCCTTCAATTCTCCGAATAACTCGTGAATGACCGCCGGCTTGTACTAATTACCCTGTTCATGCTCTTACTGAGTGGATGGTCCATAGGTGTCACTTCTGCCACCAGTTCGACCCCTCAAGTTGGTTCTGAATATAGCGAAGAGAAAGAATCAGAGATTAAATTTCAGCCGTTTTCCAGCGTATCACCCAGTATACATCAATTAAAGACAAATTCAGGATTCATCCATTCACCATACGGTAGTTTTGACCCTATTCTACATCCAATCCCCCTCGGTCCAGAAAATATTGTCGATTTTCAAGCACTAGATAGAACTCGATTCGCCCTTGTGCAATCTGAATCAGCGGACTTGACCACACTACAACAAAACTTACAGGAGAGAGGTCTAATCGTAATAGAATCAATTCCTGATGACACCATCATTATCAGAATCCCGATTCAATACAACTCAGCGAAAACTCTTCACGAATTGGGTTCTATGGAGGGGGTAAGATGGGCAGGCGAACTACCGATTGCATGGAGGGTTAGCCCTGAGTTGGCAAGTATAGCTGGCAGGGAAGCAATAACTGTAGATCTCGACATTAGTCCTGCACCTGATTTATCAATCCATGAACTCAAGCAATTACAATCTGATCTTGAATCTATATCTGTAAGTGAAAACCCCAGAGATATTTGTGACTCTCATCTGTGTCAGTCAAAATCGATTAATGCAATATGGATTCCGATTCTTGCCATGGATGGGCGGATTTTGCATATTCACCAAGCCTCCAAGTTAACAATACATAATTCGGTTGCAAGTGACATTTCAGGGATTAACCAAGCTCTCGTTAATTCTGCAAATTCTCTCAACGGAAGTGGTGAAGTCATCGCAATTTCCGATACTGGTATAGATGCAGATCATGGTGATTTTGACGGTAGAGTTAGGGGTATTTACAATCAATTTGGACCTGACAATTCAGCCCTTGACAGCAATTCTGGCCATGGTACTCATGTTACTGCAACTCTTCTTGGAGATGGGTCAGGTGACGTTTCGGCTTTGGGGATGGTGCCAGCCGCCACATTCCATTTCTACCAACTAGAAGTTGATTCTTCGGGAATTCTAGCCAGATGGGGTTCTCTGTACGATATGTTCTCCCATGCCTGGCAGAATTCTGCTAGGATTCAAACTAATTCTTGGGGTAACGAAAATTTAGTTGGAGAATACAGTTCAGATTCACGGTCTGCAGATGCATTCATCGTCGATAATCCTCGTTTCTTAGTCCTTTTTTCTTCAGGTGATCTTGGTGAAAATGGTGCAAATACTGTCACCCCGCCGGGCTCAGCTAAGAACGTCCTGACCATTGGAGCCTCAACAACTGGTTCCTTGGGGACAGACCCTGAAGGAAGTGTACCTTCTTTTTCCTCTAAGGGGTCTACACTGGATGGTAGAATCAAACCAGACCTGGTGGCTCCCGGAGTTATGTTATGTTCAGCTAGAGCTGAGGAAGCAAGTAGTGCGCAAGGCGAGTCCTGTAGTTCTACTACCCATTCCGATGGTTCGACTCCTCTTTACATGGCCCTAAATGGTTCTTCAATGGCTACTGCAGTCGCCGCGGGTGGTGCTACAATGGTGCGCCAATATCTTAGAACTGATGCGGGAATTACCGAACCACGTTCTGATTTAATTAAGGCATTACTGATTAATGGAGCCGAGGATATTGGTACTGCAAATATCCCTAATCCCTCGGAGGGCTGGGGTCAAATTAACGTTGCAAATTCAATTAATCCTAATGAAGATGGGACGGATTTGGATTTATTGTATGATGACAGTCGAGAACTAGATCCCGGACATAGTTTCGTCTACACCTTCACTGTCGACTCGATAACTAATTTCGACGTTACTTTAGCCTGGGTGGATTTAGAAGCCTCTACAATCGCAAACCAAAGCGCTGTGAAATTAGTCAACGACCTAGACCTAACAGCTACCGCTCCCGATGGAACAGTGTACCATGGAAATGTATTTTCCAATGGTTACTCAACAACGGGAGGAATTGCAGACCGATTGAATAATATCGAGAGAATTAAAATACCAGCTGGCAATTCTGGCGTTTGGACTATTTCTGTTGGTCATGCCGGAGGTTTTGCCCAAAGTTTTGCTTTAGTTGCTAGTGGATTATTGCAAGAGCAATCTGTAGCAGATCTGACAGTCTTTGAAGGCTCATTGAGTACCTCTATTTTAGCACCCTTGCAAGGGGATACAGTCCTAGTAGAGGCCGCGTGGAGGAACCAAGCATCACAAGCCAGTGGCGCCTATACAATTGAGATTGAGGACCTAACTGAAGGAACAATTCTCTATACATCCGATAGGACTTCTTTAGGCGGTGGAGTGACAAACTCTCTATCTTTCCCTCACGTATTCCAAACAACTGGTGAACATCTATTGGAATTGAGGATTGATACTGAAGACACGGTAGTTGAATTGAATGATGAAAACAACGGAGTCAACAATAACCACTATCAATTAACTGTCCAAATCTCTCAAATCGGAGTTAGAATAACTCCTCTAATGGAAGATGGCTCGATTCCTCTAACTCCATCTGATTTAGAACAGGCACTGACCAAAACATTAGACCCAAGTACAGGTAGTATGCTAACTTACGAATTCATGTTACAAAATGAAGGAACATCTCCTATTTCGGTTGGGCTAACTGTTACTCCTGTTCAGAGGGTTGACGATCAAGGGATTTTACAATCCCCTATCGACGAATGGTGGAAATTACTCAACGAAACAGGCCCCTGGGACCTCGCAGCATCCGGTGATGTGGGGGACTCAAGAATTGTTACACTAACTTTGGAAGATGTCGATGCTGACTTAGAAAATCCCGCAGGTCCTAGATTCGCCTTACCGGGTAATTTCGTTAATGACTTGAATATATTTGATAAAGACGCACCAACCATTTCACACACCATCAGGATTACATCTGTTGTAGAAAGAGTGGAAGGTCTTTTCACCATTCTAGCTGGAACTGGAAATGATCTAGGGGCCAAACCAGGGCAAACTGCAGTATATTCTCTATCAATAAGAAATACCGGTAATGGAGATACACAATATTCAGTGAGTTGTGACAGCCCTAGTCAATGGATTGTGAACATAGGTACCAGTGGGTCTTCATCAGTGGTTTTAGATCCACTTAGCAGACTACAATTCTTACCCCTTCCGATACAGGTCAGAATCCCGGCTGCGGATGCTGGAGAACCAGCCGCAGGAGTTACGGAGGATATCACTTGTGTAACTACATCAGTACAAGATTCCTCGGTCTCAAAGACAGATATTGCAACGGTAACAGTCTTCGAGAGTTATGAATTTAAGATTGATTTAGAGGACGAAGATGGCAATGTATTGGGAGCGTTGGCACTTGCAGAAGATCGAGCAGTCCTGAATGGAGATTTGTCTGAAACTTCTGTGATTGTTTCCAATGACGGTAATATTCGAATGGACTTTACAATGACAGTAAGTTCCTCATTGAATACTTGGGCGGCACAATTAGTCTATGGTCAACAGCAAACGACAGAACAATTACAATTTTCGATTGAGGCGGGGGAGTTTGCAACAGTTACTGTTCAGATGATGGTACCAGAGAATGCAGAGATGAATACTAGGAATACGCTAACAATTCGAACTTCTCTAATTGATGGTGATATGGTTGTGAACGCAACTCGATTTAGTGTTCAGGAAATCGCATCACTTGATGCATCTGAAGACTCTACTATTACCCTTTCATTAGGCCAGACTGGGGTCACTGATGTTTGGATTAGAAATTCTGGAAACGTACCGTTGTCTCTAACTTGGAGCATCGGGACTCTGCCGATGGATTGGGTCGGTGGCTTCCAATCGCTTATTCCATCGACATTAGATATGAACCGTGAGGCGCTTGTCACTGTTGGTTTGGATGTACCTGGTAATTTACCAGTTGGAATGATGGATGTAACCGTCCCAGTGATTGTTGAAGCGGTTACCCCCGGAATGGAAACTGTAACTCATACTTTCCAATTAAATGTGGAGATTACACCATCAATTTTTGTCGATTTATCCCCCGATACGTTGACCATAAATGACATCAAATCCGGCTCTTCAGGAACATTCATAATCTCTGTTACTAATTTTGGTAACCAACCTTCTGGATTTAGTTTTGAAGCAAGTGAACTATCTAATTGGAATATTGAAGTAGATCCAACATCAGTGGATAATATCGCAATTGGTGAATCTGTAGATCTAACGGTGTACGCTTCTCCACGAAAATCAGCATCGCCAGGCTTGGCGAGTTTCGTTATTTGGGCTAACTCTACAGATAATGGAGAACTTTCTACAATTACTAATACCGAGATCACTCTAGAAGTATCCCGTTCTAGAGATGACTCCTGTAGTGGCATTGGTTGTTTGATGGTATCACTTGGTTTACCTAAGTGGACTCTTGCGATAGTGTTCTTAGTAGTTCTATCAGGCTTGGGTGTGGTACTAGTGCGCATGCGAAAAGAATCTGAAAACAACATGAGTCCAGATGAGGAATTAATTCCAAAGGGTTCTGCACTTCATTCCGGTTCCAAAACCGAAAGAAGGGCTATGGCTCTAGAAACAGGCTCAGCTGGAGAAGTTTTGAGTAAGTCGGTTAGTGTTGATGAGATATCGGATGTTATTTCCTCATCTGCTCCGTCTCTTCCACCTCCCGTGCCAGTCCCTCCTGGAGCAATGCCGCTACCACCAGGAGGGCTGCCCGAAGGCTGGACAATGGATCAGTGGGTGGCTTATGGTCACCTCTGGTACGAACAGAATACCTGATAATTCTCAGGCACTGTATTAAGACCACGAAGCCACTCGGTGAGTCGATGGCAGGGTCAATAGTACTCTTTGGACCACCTGGTGCAGGGAAGGGGACACAAGCCGGTAAGATAGTGGAAATTACGAGTAAACCCCAAGTTTCCACAGGTGATATGTTACGAGCAGCCGTAAAGTTAGGTTCACCAATGGGATTGGCGGCAAAAGAATACATGGATGCAGGGTTATTAGTGCCAGACGAGGTAATAATTGGCTTAATCCAAGAGCGATTACAGGAAGATGACGCTGACCAAGGAGTGCTTTTTGATGGCTTCCCTCGAACCATCCCTCAAGCAGAATCTCTCGAGAAGATTGCCACAGTTTCTTCAGTAATTTCAATAGAAGTCCCAGATGATGCGATTGTCGATCGAATAGTCGGAAGACGGATGGATCCGGAAACTGGAGAAATCTATCATGTTCAATTCAAACCGGCCCCGCCTGAAATTGAAGGTCGACTAATCCAAAGGCCGGATGATAACGAAGAAACCGTTAGGTCTAGATTAGAGGCCTATCACAATCAAACTGCTCCATTAGCAGATTGGTACTCAGATAGAGGATTACTAATACGCATAGACGGAAATGCCTCGATTAAACAGGTAGGAGTTTCGGTTGAACGAGCAATTTCTAGGATTTTATGAGGTGTGGATATGACAGGTCGAAGAAGAGGCCGCAACTCAAAAAATAGGAAAAATAAAGCCGAAGATTCCATCAATTACCTGTCCAAATTAATAGTTGGATGGGACAAGGAAATTTCCGACTTGGCGGCTAGAGATTTACTCAGGGTTTCAAAGCGTCATGGTGTAAGGGCCGAACGTAATATTCGAGATTTAATCTGTAGATCTTGTAATATCATTTTGAGACCGGGGGGGAATGCTAGAGTCAGAATCCAAGATGGGATAATAAGGCTCACCTGCTTAGATTGTGGTAGAGTACATCGTCGAAATATCAACAAGGTGGAAGGTCCATGACATCGATTCCTAATCACATAAAGCGGATGGCTAACGATAGAGCCCTGATAGTTTCTGCAAGGGTCGGTAGGAACGGACTCACTACTGCTATCGTTGAGGAATTAACTGATCAATTAAATAATCGCAGTTTGGTCAAGATAAAAGTAAACAAGGGGGTTGTTGAAAATACGGCGGAGAGGAGCTATCTATTCTCTGAAATAGCAAAACTGACCGATTCACATCTAGTTTTCCATAGAGGTAATGTAGCAGTATTTTGGAAGCCTTGAAGTTAGTATCATCTATATGCTAATCAACATGGGGTTCTACTATGAGTAAGGTACTGAACACGGCGGGTATAAGCCAAAGGTTGATTTTACCTACTTTATTGACCACCTTCCTCATTCCGAGCGTCTTAGGTGCTACTACTGGTAGCGACCAATGGGTGGCTCCAGAAATGCCTAGTTGGGCGGTTCCAGCCGCCTTTGCAATCTTGTTGGGCGTTTATGCTCTAATTATCTTTGAATTAGTGCACAGAGCATTAGCTGCTGCAATAGGTGGTGTGGTGGTGGTATTAGCGCTCCACTCAATTGGAGATGGTCCCGATTTGGGCACGGTTGTAACCTGGATTGATGAGGAAACCATTGGTCTGTTAATCGGTATGATGGTAATTGTCGATATATTAGGTAAAACAGGTCTATTCCAGTGGGCTGCGGTGCAAGCATATGCCTTGAGCGGAGGCTCGATTTGGAGGCTTTCGATTATCCTATGTACAATCACCGCAGTATTCTCAGCCTTCTTAGATAATGTGACTACTATTCTTCTAATTGTCCCAGTTACGATACAAATAGCCCGAGTCCTAGATATTGAACCAATTCCACTTATTATCGCCGAAGTTATGTTCTCTAATATTGGCGGGGCTGCAACTCAAATTGGCGACCCTCCTAACATTATCATCGGAGCGCAACTTTCTCCACAAGCACTATCGTCGAACGTAATTTTAGCAGATCAAGGCATATCCTTCATTGATTTCATTATTCATGTTGGTCCGGCCGTAGTAATCTGTATGGCTCCCTCGTTTTGGCTGTTAAAGAAGTTGGAAATGGATGGTTTGTCAGGGGAAACACATCGCAATGTCGAATTGCTAAAAATAAGATATCCAATTAAAGACTTGGAGTTATTGAAAAAATCCGGTGCGATATTAGCTCTAGTCATTTTTGCATTCTTTGCCCATTCAAGTTATCATCACCCAATTTTCACCGTAGCCACAATTGCAATTGGTGGTGCTGTACTGATGTTACTGGTCACATCGCCCCATCATGTCGAAGAGCAATTGGATTCGGTTGAATGGACGACAATAATTTTCTTCGCTGGACTATTCATTATGATCCATGGTCTTGAATACATGGGCCTGATCAACGCCATTGCTGACGGCATATCTGATACGATTTCTCAAGCCGATGAGAGTAATCGTTTGATGGTAGCAGTTTTGCTGTTACTATGGGTCTCTGCAATCGCTTCAGCATTCATTGACAATATCCCCTACACTGCAACAATGGTCCCAGTGGTAATTGAATTGGCCTCTAATCCCGAACTAGGGTTAGCCCTAGGTCCATTAGCATGGGCACTAGCACTTGGCGCCTGCCTAGGGGGTAACGGCACTATTATTGGCGCGTCAGCAAACGTAGTAGCAGCTGGTTTAGCAGAAGAAGCAGGCCACGACATATCCTTCAATAGATTCTTCAAAACCGGATTCCCGATTATGATACTTAGCGTCACATTGGCAACTGCATATTGTGTTGTAAGGTATGCAATAGAATGGTCAAACAATTTTATTCCAATGGCAATCATAGCAACTATGATGGTGGCCTCCCTTTCACTAACTCCACTAATATACGGTCCACCTCCAACTAGCCCGCCTGACTTTGAATTGGAATGATTTTTGATTAATCAATACGATACCATCAAACCTCACTATTGGGCAGAACGGTTATGCAAACCTGCTCGGTATGCCTCATGGTTCTAGATGAATCGGGTATTTGCCGTCTTTGTGGGAGCGAAGAAAAAGTAGGGTTTGGTTCTACAGATACACAGGATACTGACGATTCTGTAGATATGCCATTTGGCCTTGGCCAAGATTCGAAACAGGGACCACTAGGATTGCCATTTGGTTTCAATCATGCACCGTCTCAAAGTGCAGAATCACCTCCGGCTAAGTACATTCAACATGAGGATAGTGTACTTCCTTTTGGGTTAGAGCACTCACCTGATAATGAAAATTCTCATCCAGTGCTTGTAGAAGCCGACTCGCAAAAAGATAGCCTACCTTTTGGTATTGAGGATGGACCTTCTGAAAACAAGCAAAATTCTCAAGAAAAACGCACTAAATCTTCAATTAATCCTATTGAAAATTTACCCTTTGGAATAGAACATATTTTTGATAGTACCTATGAATGAGTCTTTCCGGCTCTCTATACTGCGTTCTTACCCCCATTGGAACGACCCGCATCGTTCATATACGGAAGGTAGGTCGCACGCCTGCTTTTGGTGCACCCTTGTATGGGCACATACAGGGGGAAGTGGTCGAGAACGCTCCGCCCCGCGGGGAGACGAAGTGTTCTGAGAGACCAGATAGAATCGATATGCCTGGACACCAGAGGAGACGACTGAACATGTGTTCAGTCCTCACAAAATAAATGTGTTATAGTGGGTATGTAGAAATCAAAAATGCTACAACCCGACTGGGGGATGGCTCGGCTAGAGAGCCGAAGAAGGTCGTGACAAGCTGCGAAAAGTCGCGGGGAGAGGCATGAATCTCTTGGATCCGCGAATTGCCGAATGGGACCTCCTGGCGCTATGCGCCATTCCTCAACAGGAAAGGGAACCCCCCGAACTGAAGCATCTCAGTAGGGGGAGGAAAAGAAATCAAACGAGATTCCGTAAGTAGTGGCGAATGAAAACGGAATCGGACAAACCGAATCTCCTTGGGAAACCTTGGAGAGATGTGGGGTATGGACTGTCTCAGCCTAAATCATGGAAGTGGAAATCGCCTGGAATGGCGTGCCATAGAGGGTGAAAGCCCCGTACATGCAAATGATATGGCTTTGTGACAGATTCCTGAGTAGCGTGCGTTGGATATCGCTCGTGAATATGGGGGGCAGAAACCTCCAATCCTAAATACTACTCTAGACCGATAGTTGACAAGTAGAGTGATCGAAAGCTGAAAAGTATCCTTGGCGGGATGTGAAAAGAACCTGAAACCAGTCGGGAACAGGCTGAATATGCGTGAAAGCGAAGATATGAGCAGCGTGTATTCGTGCGTTTCGAAAAATGCCCCTGGGAGTTCTGATCATTGGCGAGGTTAAGCAGTTGATCTGCGAAGCCGTAGGGAAACCGACAAGTCCGCAGCCGCTTATGCGGTCAGGGACGGGATGTGCTCGTCCGAAGTCAATGGTGGGAGACCTGAAGCCCGTCGATCTATTCCTGGCCAGATTGAAGCCCGGTGAAAGCTGGGTGGAGGATCGAACCGTTGCTGATCTGCAAATCGCTCGGACGAGCTGGGTATAGGGGTGAAAGTCCAATCGAGATGGGCAATAGCAGGTTCCGCGCGAGACTACTCGCAGGTAGATCTCCGTTGAGGTAGATAATGATGTAGAGCACTGATTGGGTATTTAGGGGGAGCAATCCCTCGGTACGCTGTCAAACTCCGAAGTTGTTATCGCCGTAGAAGCGGGGAGTGAGCCACGGTGGGTAAGCTACCGTGACGAAAGGTGAATAAACCAGCTCAGTGTTAAGGTCCCAAAGTACCAGTTAAGTGTTAATCAGAAACGGCGTCCGTGGTCGAAGACAACCAGAAGGTGGGCTTAGAAGCAGCCATCCTTGAAAGAGTTCGTAACAGATCACTGGTCAAGCTTGCGGGCCCGGAAAATGGACGGGGCTCAAACTGGTCACCGATACACTGATCCTTCGAAAGAAGATGAGGTAGCGCGGCGATGTGCTCGGGTAGAAGCGAGGTCGTAAGATCTCGTGGACCGTGTACATATGAGAATCTAGGGAAGAGTAGCAGCATAGTATGGTGAGAATCCATACCACCGAAGGGGTAAGGGTTCCTCGGCAATGTTTTTCAGCCGAGGGTTAGCCGGTCCTAAGGTCAATCTTAACCGACTTGATCGAAAGGGAATTGCGTTAATATTCGTAAGCCTCTCTGCAATTTATGGTGACGGCTAGGGCTAGTTCGTGCACTTCTGTCATGGAGTGTCGAAGCGTTCTATAATCGATCGGAGAACCGTCATGGTGAGAAGATCGAAAAGACGTGAGCGAAAGACGGATGAGGCCCTGGTCCCGTGAAAAACCGCAGAGATGACCGTACCGAGAACTGACACAGGTACCCAAGGTGAGTAGCCTAAGGTGTGACGGGTAAAGTACCGCGAAGGAACTCGGCAAAATCGCCCCGTAACTTCGGGAGAAGGGGTGCCAGCTCTGAGGAGAGCTGGTCGCAGTGACTAGAGGACTCCGACTGTTTAATAAAAACATAGCCGACTGCTAGTTCGAAAGGATGTGTATAGTCGGTGAATCCTGCTCAGTGCCGGTATCTGAAATTGGGTTTCAACCTAACGAAGGACCGGTAAACAGCGGGGGTAACTATGACCCTCTTAAGGTAGCGTAATACCTTGTCGCTTAATTGGCGACTTGCATGAATGGCCCAACGAGAGTCCTACTGTCTCCGCGGTACGTCCGGCGAAATTGACATTACTGGCGCACAGTCCAGTACCTTCAACCTGCAAGCGAAGACCCCGTAGAGCTTTACTGCAGCCTGGCGTTGTACAATCGCACTTCATGTGCTGAGTAGACGGGAGATGCTGATCCACGGGACGCCAGTCCCGTGAGTAATCAAACATAGAGACACCGTCCTTGGAGTGTAATTGTACTCACTCTTCATGAGAACACCGCTTGGTGGGCAGTTTGGGTGGGGCGCCACGCGCCCGAAAACCTAACAGGCGTGCCCAAAGGTCAGCTTAGGTGGTTCAGTCTCCACCGTTAACCGTAAGGGGAAAAGCTGGCTTGACTTGAATCGGATCAATAACGATTGAAGATGCGAAAGCACGGCCTAACGAACCAATCTACCTCATTTCTGGGGGTG